>NZ_JACRVZ010000001.1:0-887500 GCF_018812145.1 Gluconobacter sp. P5E10
CCTGGTGGCCATTGCGAGGGCCCTACACCCGATCCCTTCCCGAACTCGGCCGTGAAATCCCTCAGCGCCTATGATACTGCACCTCAAGGTGCGGAAAAGTCGGTCGCCGCCAGGTCCCCTAGCCCACTCATCACTCCCACAACACCAACATCACCAATACCACCGCGGGGTGGAGCAGCCCGGTAGCTCGTCAGGCTCATAACCTGAAGGCCGTAGGTTCAAATCCTACCCCCGCAACCAGTGATTCAGACACTCCCGTGAGCATCGCTTCGGGAGTGTTTCTTTTTTCAGCCATTTCCAATGGCTTGCCGTTCGGTCCTGTTCAGGATCGTCCCCAGTTCTCCATACAGCATCGCGTCGATCTCGCCCCGGTTCGGGCCGGGAGTGAGCACGACCTTCTCGATCAGCGCTCGCAGCGCTTCGGCGGCTTCCAGCCGTTCCTCGAGGCGGTTAAGAGCGTCGGTCAAACGGCCTGACCTCTGCCGCTAGATCCACCACAGCGTCATGAACGTCGGACAGCAGGGACGCTAACTCGGTCTTGCAGGCTTCCAGCGCGTTCATCTCCGCGTTGGAGATGCCCAGCAGTCAGTTGGAACTGAAGACAAAGCTTATGATTCGTAAGTTGCCGATCAGTGTAGGAACCTGAGCGCCTAGACATAGACAGCTCAGTGGCATCCCCCTGCTTTCCCACTGCAAGCCTTACAACTGCTGCATCCTTTTGACGGGATAGCAACAGGGGGGCGAGATTGTAACCCGCAAGCATTTTTCAGGCGTCCCCAGCTCACTGGAAAGAGACGTGCATACCAGTAGAGTGCTGCGATACTGACCAGTAGAATGGCAACGATTGTTTCAATCATCATGCGTCTCCTGTGACAGCCCTGGCGACGTGATAGACGATGAAGGCTGCGACATAGGCCAAACCAAAAAGATACGCTGTTGCTCCCAGAACGACTTTCATGGACCGGGTTTCCCGTCGCATGACAGCCAGAGTCGAGATGCATTGCGGGGCATAAACATACCACGCCAGCAGCGAGAGAGCGGTAGCAATGCTCCATTGGCTGGAAAGAAGTGGCAGAAGCTTTGCGGATGCAGCGTCTTCACTCACCCCGAGTGCATAGACTGTCGCCAGCGCGCTGACGGCGACTTCACGTGCAGCGAGGCCGGGAATCAGGGAAACGCAGATTTGCCAGTTGAAACCGATGGGAGCAAAAATCGGGAGCATCAGGTGGCCAATCCGGCCCGCAAGGCTGTAGTCAATAGCAGCACCGGTCGCACCGGCGGGGGGAAGTGGGAAACTGGACAGGCCCCAGAGCAGGACATTTAGCGATACAATAATCGTACCAACTCGTGACAGGAACATCACCGCACGCTGCCACAGACCGAGCGCTAGGCTCTTAAGATTAGGGCGCCGATACGGGGGGAGCTCCAGAAGGAGTGGATGTTCTTCTGATTTGACGCCACGCGTCATTATGCGAGCGGCGATGATGCCGCTGACGATCGCCAGAGCATAGAGCCCAAACAGAACCAGCCCCTGAATTCCAAAAATTCCGAGAACTGTTTTGTGCGGGATGAATGCGCCAATCAGCAGTGTGTAAACTGGCAGACGGGCGGAGCACGTCATGAGGGGAGCGATCAGGATCGTGACCAGTCGATCCCTTGGGTTCTGGATAGTACGTGCGGCCATAATGCCGGGAATGGCGCAGGCAAAGCTGGAGAGAAGCGGGATGAAAGACCGGCCACTCAGACCGGCCAAAGCCATGACACGGTCCAGAAGGAATGCCGCACGCGGCAGATATCCCGACTCTTCCAAGGCCAGAATCCACAGGAAGAGAATTAGGATTTGCGGGAGGAAAACAATGACTGTTCCTGCGCCCGCGATAACGCCATCAGCCAGTAAGCTCCGCAAGACACCGTCAGGCAGCGGCCTGAGAATGAACTCCCCAAGCATGGTAATGCCACTTCCCAGAGCATCCATGAGAGGTTGTGCCCACGCAAAAACTGTCTGGAACATCACGAACAGCACGACCAGCAGAATGACTGGGCCCCAGACAGGATGCAGGAACCAGCGATCCAGTCGATCAACTAATCGGGCATGGCCAGCAGAGCGATCCGTAACATATGCCTGAAGCAGACGTCGGACTTCGGCATGAAGGTCCGCGTCCGGGGAAAGCGCTTTTGGCGGGGGTGGAAGAGGGCGGTCCAAAGCTTCCAGTAAAGGCTTAACACCCTGCCTGTTCAGGCTGATGACAGGCACAATCGGCATGCCAAGTTCTTGCTCAAGCCCGGCAATATCAATGGTCATGCCATTGCGCTTGGCCTCATCCATCATGTTGAGCGCAACGATGACGGGGACTTCAAGCTGACGAAGTTCCAGCAGAAAGCGCAGATGCAGCCGAAGATTGGTTGCAGAAATAACGCTGATCAGAAGTTCGGGACGTTTCTCAGTGCGGTGCTGTCCCAGGCAGACATCTCGCGTGACGTCCTCATCCGGGCTCGTAGATGCTAGACTGTAAGCCCCAGGAAGATCTAGCACGCGGATCGGGCGACCTTGCGGCGTGGAGAAAAAGCCTTCTTTTCGCTCGACCGTGACGCCAGCGTAGTTCGCTACTTTCTGACGGCTTCCGGTCAGCTGGTTGAAAAGCGAAGTCTTGCCGCAGTTCGGGTTTCCAACAAGGGCAGTCTGTAACACATGAGTCATAGGAGACGGCGAGGCGGGAGACGTCATTATGATGGTCAGACTGGGCGGCGCAGAACAATACGCGCTGCTTCTCCTTTGCGGAGCGCAAAACGGGATGTGCCAAGACTAACAGCAATAGGGTCTGCGCCGATTGGACCGGTCGCCACAATTTCCACTCTCTCGCCCGGAACAAAGCCAAGTTCACCGAGGCGGGCAGAAATGGGGTCTGCCAGTGTCAGCTCTTCGACCCGATCAATAATGGCATGATCTCCTTTGGAGAGTGTATTCAGATACCACATCAGTTTCTTATCCCAGTGCCTCCCAGCTCTCCCTTGGGCGTGCTGGCCGTTTCCCTAGATAGGCTCATCCGGCGGGAGCGAAAAGAGAGAGATGAGAATTATTTGCATCCACAGTTTACTTATTGACTGTGTGCCTCAGGATTTTTCTTGCGTGATATCATGTGGGCCGCCTCAAGAACGCCAGAAAGAGCCCGTCTGATAGGGCCGAATGGTCGGAATGAGCGTGGAGATGCTATGAACGCCTTCGCATGACCGCAGAGGAGCCGTGACCTATGAAGAGTATGACGAGAGAAGACGAGATTCCGGCAGACGGCTGTGTGCATTGTGCCACCAGTGAGACCCCCGGTGAGAAGCGCGTTGAGCAGCCTCAGAAGAAGGCACTGCTGAACCGCATCCGTCGGATCGAAGGTCAGGTTGGTGGTATCCTGAACATGGTACAGGATGACCGTTACTGCGTTGATATTCTCACACAGATCTCTGCCATCAAATCCGCGCTTGATGGTGTTTCCATCCAGATCCTGTCCACGCACGCTAATGGTTGTGTCAGGAAAGCCGTGCAGACGGACGGCGGTGAAGAGGCGATTGACGAGCTTTTGCAGGTCGTGCGCCGGATGATGCGCTGACGCCTCCTCTTTTCCATCGGTGGATTTAGCGGTCCTGTGTCGCGTCCGGGGCTGTGTCAGAAGGAGCGTCCATGCTCATCGCCTGACAGGCCTTGAGCTGCTGCTGCATCTTCGGAGTTAAGGGTTTGCTTTGCGTCTTGAGAGTTTCAAGGCGCTCGCAGATTTCCATCTGCTGATCCATGGTCAGGCCTGCCAGAGGATCTGCCTTTACGGCTACAGGCGCCTTTGGTTCGGTTGTCTGGCTGGGGGCAGCAGATGCCACTGTGGCGAACAGAAGGGCAGAGGCGGTGAGAAGAGCTTTTTTCATTATGAGAACTCCTGAAAAATGAAGATCAGAACCAGCTTCTGATGCCTAGGCTGAAGCGTACCGAGCCGGGCTTTTCGCCCTGATCCCGTACGATCCTGCGAGCCTGTGTCAGATGGCCGGAATATGTGATGCCCACATAAGGCGCGAATTTTCGCCATAGCTCGTAACGAAGCCTGAGCCCGGCATCGACGTCTGACAGGCCTGCGCCTGCCTGCCGGGCTGGATCAGACTTCGTATAGAGATTGAACTCCGCCTGAGGCTGGAGAATAAGACGATTGGTCAGCAGGAAGTCGTATGATCCCTCGACGCGGGCACCAAAGCGCCCACGGTCACTGACATACCCCGTGGCTTGAAACTCGAACTGGTATAAGGCCAGCCCTTGAATACCGAAGGCCCCCCACGTCCGGGTCGGGCCATCATCCAAGTCAACACGTACGCCGCCCTGAAGGTTCCAGTATGTGGAAATGGCACGGCTGTAGAGAATATCCTGCTGGCCATCGCTCAGGCGCCCTTTCTCAAGCGTGCCTTCAGACTTGATCCAGAGTCGGTCATAATCCGTGCCGTACCAGACTTCACCGTCCCAGCGGAAATCAGTTCCGGCGGGGGCATAGCGCCCTTCTGCCTGCTCCAAAATGCCATGGAACCAGCTGCTCTGGTCCATCATCACGGGCATGATGTTGCCAAGATGCGTGACCGCGCCCGGAATCGGAGCATCCGCGGCGTGATACTGCGTGGTGTCTTCGGCATGAGCCATACCGGCTCCAGCCAGAAGCATGGTTGCTGCCCAGGCGGCTTTCATGACACCACCACGGTGCGGAACATGCCCAGATCCATGTGATAGAGCAGATGACAGTGATAGGCCCACATGCCGGGAATATCTGCCGTCACGAGATAGCTCATGCGAGATCCCGGTTGTGAAATGATGGTATGCTTGTAAGGGCGATAATTGCCTTGGCCATTCTCCAGTTCACTCCACAGGCCATGCAGATGGATCGGGTGTTCCATCATGGTGTCATTGATCAGTGTGAAGCGGACCCGCTCTCCTTTTTTGAGGCGGATTGGTCCGGACTCTGAGAATTTTCGGCCATTAAAGCCCCAGATATAACGATCCATGTTTCCCGTTAGATGCAGGATAATCTCACGTGATGGAGGCCTGCGGTCTGCGCCCGGTCGTGTCGCGCGAAGCTGCCCATAATTCAGGACGCGTCGGCCATTGTTTTCCAGCCCATCCCCTGGGCTGTTTGTCCGATCAATCGGCATCATTGCGACGTTCTGGTTTTCGACATTAATCGGCGGCGGCCCAGGATCGTCGATTTCCATCTTTTGCATGGACATATGACCCATATGGCTCATGTCCATGTGAGACATATCCATTCCAGGCATGTTCTTCATGTCCGTGCCGTGGTCCATTCCGGGCATCGCCATGTGGTCCATGCTCTCTCCCGGCTTCATGTTGCCCATACCCATGTCGACCATGGTGCGGACGGGGCGTGGATCCATGGGCGGAATCAGTGCACTCATGCCCGAGCGAGGCGCCAGTGTGCCGCGGGCAAAGCCTGTTCGGTCTTCGCTTTGAGCAAAGATCGTATAGGCCCGGTCTTCCTTGGGCTGAACGATGACGTCATATGTCTCCGCCACACCGATGCGGAATTCATCAACCGGAACTGGCTCCACGTCGTTGCCATCCGCCTGAACGACGAGCATTTCGAGACCCGGAATCCGCACGTCAAACAGCGTCATGGTGGCGCCATTGATGAAGCGCAGACGCACACGCTCGCCTGGGCGGAACAGGCCGTTCCAGTTCATGTCTGGCGCGTTGCCGTTCAATGTATAGGTGTAGATAGCACCTGAAACATCCGCGATATCGGTTGCGGCCATGTTCATCCGGGACCAGGCAAGCCGGTCCTTCAGAGCGGCCATGGCGCTCCCCGCATCACGGGCTTCTTTGGGAAAGGATGCGGCTGTTCGTTGACGGAAGACGTAATAGTCATCCTGCATTTTGAGATTGCTGACGATGTCATGGGGCATGACATCCGTCCATTCTCCCAGAAAGATGACATAATCCCGGTCGCAGGCATTCGGATCAGGACGAATGGGGTCAATGACGATGGCGCCATACAGTCCCATCGCTTCCTGCATGTTGGAATGGCTGTGATACCAGTATGTGCCGCTCTGATGCAGGCGAAAGCGATAGCTGAAAGTCTCGCCCGGTGGGATGCCCGCAAAGCTCAGGCCCGGCACGCCATCCATATTGGACGGGACGCGGATCCCGTGCCAATGGATCGACGTTGTTTCATCCAACGCATTTGAGACGTTCAGTGTAACGGTTTCGCCCTGTTTCCAGCGCAGGATGGGGCCAGGCACTGTTCCACCAATATTGGGGGCGTGCATGGATTTTCCATCGAGAGAAATATGCGTTCGGCTGACCTTTAGATCCCAGATATTGGAAGGGGTTGAAGGCAGAAGGCCTGTAGACGTGCGAGTGCTCGCTTGTGCTTTGTGAGGCAGGGCGCTTAGGCAGGCTCCCGCACCGAGGCTCGTAACAAAACGCCGCCGCGTCAGGGGGCGTATGGGGTCGAATGAATTAGGCATCAGCTGAAAACCGGGAAACGGTGCAGGAAAACCGGAGCGCACGGATGCACACTCCAGCCGCAGCAAAGCTGCGGATCGGGTCGTTTCAGGAAATCAGCTGTTTGGGGGGAGGGGGCGTCGGAATCCAGTCTGTTCCAGACAGCGATGTGTGGCCTGTTTTGGCAAAGCGTCTGGCAATCGCAGGATGCGCCGACAACGAGGGTGTGTTCGCAAGCGTCAAGAGAGGCTCAGCCGACACAGAATGGATGTGGCAGCAGCCCTGTCCATGCCCCGCGTGGTGATGATCATGGAGAGTGGGAGTTCCGAGGCCCGGCATACTGTGCTTGTCGCAGGCATCAGTCGTCTTGTGAGTCATGGATACGCAGTGCGTCATGGCCATGGCGTGTGCCCGTGATGCTGCATGCGCCGGAAAGGCACCAGCCATCAGTCCCACCTGCATCAGCAGGCAGGCAATGATGCCAAGCCATGTCCGGGTATGCGTTTTGAGCATCACAGATCCCTGTCTTCCACAGGCGTCTGGATGTCCTTTCGCCTGCCTCCTGCAATGACCCTATACCCAGGCAGGGAATGAATGGAAGAGAGATTTCACCCACAGAGCACACACAAAAAGCAGGAAGACAGGATTTCTCTTGGATACCCCCCATCCGTACACATTATTTAATACGTTATATTAACGATTTTAATTTCAAAACCGCCCGGAAACCGCATAGGAGAAAAACATATACCCAACAGGGGTATGAAAGAATCGCAGTATTCCAAGGATACTGAGTAAGCCAGAAGGAAAATGACCATGACGCAGACAGCACATCTCAAAGTGGAAGGAATGTCCTGCGAAGGATGTGCAAAGCGTCTGCGCGAGGCGCTGGAACACGTGAGCGGCGTCTCGTCGGTTACAGTCGTACTGGCTGGCGGACAGGTTACGGTGGTGTACGATCCCGACGTGGCAACTCCTGCGGGGCTGGCCGAAACTGTTGAAGAAACAGGGTTCGACCTGGTTTCCTAACGCGCGTCGCCTTCTCATTCAGAGAGGCGCACGGTACACAACACCCGGTTCAATCTGTGAAACCAGTCCGGGTGTCATGCTGCAGCGTTATATTGTCAAATCGAAACAAATTGTGCGGCAGAATTATTTTTTCTGGGCAGGTTTTATGACACATCACGGCATTGACGCATCCAGACGTTTCCTGAAGTTCTCGGTCTCCGGGTCTGCCCTTCTTTGCGGGACTGTCCTGATGGGCTCCGCTCCTGATGCTCAGGCTGCGGAACGCGGAGAGAAAACACGCCAGAAAATGTCTCATTGCCGCATTCAGCACAAAGATGCGGGGGGACGGCAGGTCTGCGGGAAGCCGATGGTTTCTCCGGAAACTACAGCCGCTATTGCTGAAGCACCCGTGGCCCAAAGCCCCGATCTGGCCTCGACCGTGGATGGCGGAACAGAAAACCTGCGTGTTTATGGAACGCCACGCTCCTATACCGCACCCGCCGTAGAGGCATGGGGTAAAACGCTTGTCGCATTGAAGGATATTCCGCACTCCATTTCTGTCATCACACAGCAGCGCATGGAAGATTCCAACATGCTGACGATGACGGACGCCATGCGGCAGATTAACGGTATCCGCGTTCTTCCCGGTTCCACCGCCAACAGTAATTTCTATTCACGCGGCTATCAGCTCACGACGTCCATCGATAATACGCCGAACGCTGCTGGAACGCTGAATAATGCGAGTTTTGACCTGTCCATGTTTGACAGGATCGAGGTTATGCGCGGATCGGCCGGATTATTGCAGGGCGCTGGCGGAGCTGGTGGCGTTGTCAATCAGGTGACAAAAAAGCCTGGCAAGGATTTTGCTGCAAGCGGAAGTGCCTCGGTTGGTAGCTTCAATAATTATCGCGCCGATATTGATCTGACCATTCCGCTCAATCGCTCCAAAACGCTACGGTTCCGTACGGCCGACGTCTTTCAGGATAACGATTACTTCTACAAGTATGCCCATAATCGGATGTGGCAGGCTTATGGCGCTTTGGAATGGGACATTACACCGTCCACCACATTCCTTGTCTCTCATGCAGCCCAGAAGCAGAATATTGATGCACCCTATTACGGGCTCCCCGTCACGACCACGCGGACGCTCTGGTATGGCGGCCGGGATGCGAACCCCACGCCACCGTGGGGCTACAGCAATTATATGACCCAGCAGACGATCGCCTCGTTGACGCAGAAGCTCTGGGGCGACTGGAGCGTCACAGCACGTGGGACATTCTACGACCAAAGCTACAACACGCTTTATAATGAGCCGTGGACCAACATTGATACCCAGACAGGGCGCCTGACCTACAAGGACGCTGGAAACTTTCCATACCGAGGTACGAACACCTCCAGATCTGCGGACATCTATGCAACAGGCAGCTTCCGCCTTCTGCACCGGACGCATCATTTGCTGCTGGGTTTTAATTATAACGCCTACAACACACACGTTGCCTACGGAGCTGTAAATTCAGACGCGCTCTACTCTGATGTCAGCATCAACAATACGGCGGTCGTAAAGAAACCGGCTGCAGGCAGTATTACCTATAACCCGGCGGAAGGGGCTGAAGGCACAGACGACAATGCTTATCAGTGGGGGTTCTATGGTCAGCTACGCCTTGAGCTGATCCATCATCTTTCGCTGATTCTTGGCGGCCGGGTGTCACGCTTTTCCGAAAAGACGCGGGATGGCAGTCCGTCTCCGGAAAGCCCATGGAAAACCACGGCGAATATTCATGGCCAACTGACGCCTTATCTCGGCACGGTGTATCAGATCACGCCCAACCTCTCCTGGTACGCCAGTTATGCCAGCATCTTCACACCTTCTGTGGGGCGGCTGACTTTCAACGGAGAAGGTTTGACGCCGCAGCAGGGCAATCAGGTCGAAACGGGGTTTAAGGGCGAGTACTTCCATGGGCGCCTCAACATCTCGACAGCCCTGTTTCGTATGGAGAGTGTGAACCAGCCTGTACAGGACCTGGATCACACCAGCTTTTATATCACGACCGGCCCAATCCGTCGGCAAGGCTGGGAAGCGCAGGTGGATGGCCAGATCCTGCCGGGACTGGATGTCTCCATCGGATACACATATCTGGATACCAAGGTTTCCAACCCGAAAGTTTCAGACTTCGGGGGTGTTTTCTCACCGCATCACATGTTCAAGTCCTGGGTGCATTACAATGTGCAGCAAGGTCGTCTGAAGGGACTGAATTTTGGTGTCGGGCTGGACGCATACAGTAATCTTCGGGGCAGTTATGCCACGACAGTTCAGGGCGGTTACATGACGCTCGACAGCGTCATTGGATACCGGTTCAACAAGCATCTCAAACTTCAGTTGAACGCTTATAACCTGACAGACCGCTATTATTACGAGCGTGCCAGCGGCGTCTGGCAATTTAACTTCCCGGCCGCTCCCCGCAGTTTCATGGCAACGCTTCGTGGCACATACTGAACCCCCGACACCCCCACATTCTCTTTCTGACTGGAAGGTTCTGCTCCCCTACTGGCGGTCGGAAGATCGCTGGAAGGCGCTGGGCCTTCTGGGCAGTATTATCGGCTTATCCTTCCTGGATGTTCAGGTCGCGGTGTGGTTTGGGAAATGGGACCAGACCTTTTTTGACACGATGTTCGCGTACCGTGTTGCAGCCTGCATTGCGTTACTGCCCATTTATATTCTGATGACGTCGCTTAGCGCAGGAATGAGAGTCATCCAGCAATATATGACACAGGTGCTCTCCATGCGCTGGCGCCTGTGGAATACACGGGTCTATCTGCGCAAATACCTTTCTGATGACGCGTATTATCATTTGGAACATGGTCAGAACCGGGCGGATAACCCGGATCAGCGTATTGCCGATGATCTGGCCCAGATGACCGTTTGGACGCTCCGCCTTGGGCTGGAAGCCATTCAGGCTGTCACAACCTTTTTGTCCTTTGCGGTCGTGCTTTGGACGATCGGTGGAACACTCTCATTTGTCTGGCATGGTTGGCACATCGTCATCCCCGGATACATGTTCTTTGGAACGACGATTTCCATTCTTCTGGTCTCGTTCGTGCTTGAAAAAGCAGGTGGCCTCCTTGTCAGCGCTAATTATCGTCAGCAGCATTACGATGCTGATTTACGCGCGACCTTGCTGGATGTTCGCCGCAACGCTGAACAGATCGCGTTCTATGGTGGAGAGGCTGCGGAGCACTTCCGTTTGTCCGAATGCCTGAACCGTATTGCCAAAAACTGGCGCAGCGTCATGACCTACACGTGGCGCGCCAATACTGTGGTCGAACTCTACACGGGTGGCGTTAATATCGTTTTGTGGGCGCTGCTTGTGCCGAAGCTGCTGGCCCATGCTCTGACGTTTGGTCTGTATTCGCGAATCAATTCAGCATTCATGAATGTGCGCCGAAGCCTGCAATGGTTCATCGAAAATTACACGGATCTGGCAACGCTTCGCTCCATCCTTCAGCGTCTGGGGGAGTTTGAGCGTGTTGTTGTGAGCCTTCCGGCTGGTGGTATCGTGCGGGAGCCGACGGATGCAGACGGGATTGAAATTAAAGCTCTGTCTCTGGATCGCTCTGATGGCTCTCGCATCGCGGATATAGGAAGCCTCCATATTCCTGCGGGAGAGCGATGGTTTATTAGCGGGCCATCCGGGGCAGGGAAGAGCACCATGCTACGGGCCCTCGCCGGACTATGGACGCAGGGGAAGGGGCATATTTCTTTCAACATACGCGATGCCATGTTCCTTCCTCAGCGCAGTTATGTTCCGGCTGGCTCTTTGCTTCAGGCCCTTAGCTATCCAGCAACCCCGGATCGCTATGCCCGTAAAGCCTGTGAAGAGGCGCTTCTCGCGGCAAATCTGGAGTTTCTTACGCCAGATATGGAAAATGAAGCGGCCTGGGGAGACGTGTTATCTCCGGGAGAGCAGCAACGACTGGCATTTGCCCGGGTTTTTCTTGCTCGACCGTCCACGTTGTTCCTCGATGAAGCAACGTCTGCTCTGGATGAGAAGAACGAGGCTGATCTTTATGCGCGCCTCCTTGAACGCCTGCCTCACATCACCCTCATCAGTGTTGCGCATCACGCAGCCCTTAAAGCATTTCATGGCCAGGAAATGATTCTTCGCGAAAAAAGCGTAACTGTTCAGCGTCTTTTATAATACCATATGGGGGTATATTATTCCCCTTTGTTTTGGAGCCTGTGGCTTCGCGAATTCCGTCCGCTCAGGAGAGTCCCAGATGTCACAAACGGTCAGTTTTCCAGTTGGTGGAATGACCTGTGCGGCCTGCGCTGCGCGGATCGAGAAAGTTCTGAACCGCAAGGACGGTGTTCAGGCAGCCGTCAATTTTGCGTCTGAGCGTGCGCAGGTCGAACTGGAAGGCTCGGGCACCACAGTCGGGGACGTTATTGCCGCAGTGCGCAAAGCCGGTTTCTCGGTGGATGAGCAGAGTGTGGACTTCGCAATTACGGGCATGACCTGCGCTGCCTGCGCTGCGCGGATTGAAAAGGTTCTGAACCGGATGCCGTCCGTGCAGGGAAGCGTAAATTACGCTGCCGAGCGTGCGCATGTCACTTATGTTCCAGGCATTGTGACGCCTGACGATCTTGCAACCAAAATCACCAAGGCTGGGTTTGGGGCATCTCGTCTGGATGAAGGGACGCGCGAAGATCCGAAGGCAAAGCGTGAAGCTGTATGGCGTCGGGAGCGAAACCGCTTTTTGCTGACATTCGTACTTGCACTACCGCTTTTCATTGAGATGTTCGGCATGTTGCTGGGGCGTATGGAGACAGTCCCGCTTGCTGTTCAGTTTGTAAGTGCGACGCTGGTTCAGTTCGTCTGTGGCGCTCATCTTTATCGCCGAGCCTGGAATGCAGTTCGGGGCGGATCGGCGAACATGGATGTGCTGGTCGTTCTGGGAACGAGCATTGCGTATCTGTTCAGTGCCCTGGTGGCGATCCTGCACTTGCCCCAGCCAGTTTATTTTGAAGCCAGCGGTGCAATCATCACGCTGATTTCACTCGGCAAGCTGATGGAAACGCGTGCCAAAGTACGTACCAGTGCAGGGATTGAAAGCCTGTTGCAGCTTCAGCCGCAAACCGCACATGTCGAGCGGGACGGTGTTCTGGTTGATCGTGCGGTAGCTGATATGCACACCGGAGACATCTTTATCGTCCGGCCGGGCGAGAGTGTCCCGGTGGATGGCGAAGTGCTGGATGGTGCTTCAGATGTGAACGAAGCCATGCTGACGGGCGAAAGCGTACCGGTTCTGAAGCAGGCCGGGAGTGAAGTTTTCGGCGGGACGATCAACGCGAACGGTATGCTTCGGGTGAAGGCAACAGGTGTTGGCTCGGATACAGCTCTCGCGCGGATTGTTCGCATGGTCGAGCAGGCGCAGGGATCGAAAGCAAATGTCCAGAGACTGGCAGACCGTGTTTCCGGTATCTTCGTTCCCGCCGTTGTCGCATTCGCTGTCGCGACTTTCCTGATCGGATGGCTGGTCACAGGTTCCATGACATGGAGCCTGATTTCAGCGGTTTCTGTTCTCGTCATTGCCTGTCCCTGCTCGCTTGGTCTGGCTACACCGACGGCCATCATGGTCGGGACAGGGCGAGGGGCCCAGAATGGTATTCTGTTCCGGAATGCAGATGCGCTGGAGCAAGCCGAGAAACTTACGACAATCATTCTCGATAAGACTGGAACCCTGACGCAAGGTCGTCCGACTGTCACCCGTTTGCATCCTGCTGAGGGCGTTTCGGCTGACCGCCTGCTGGCCGTGGCCACATCGCTGGAGCAGAATTCCGAGCATCCTCTGGCTCGGGCTATCGTGGACTATGCCTCAGCTCACCGTGCGACGATTTTGAGTGTGGATGGGTTCAAGGCCATCCCAGGTCTGGGCGTTGAGGCACAGATTGACGGAGAGGCAGCTTTGCTCGGATCTCCGCGCTATCTCACGCAGGCCGGCTACAGCCTGGAAGCTCTTCCGGTGGCGGCGCTCGAAAATGAAGGGCAGACCGTAATTGCGGTCGCCACGGGAGGACACCTGCTTGGCATCGTCGCGTTGGGGGATGGTCTTCGCCCGGATGCCATTTCAACGGTCACCGCACTGAAGGCGCGTGGAATCAAGGTTGTCATGCTGACGGGCGATAATGAGCGTGCCGCAGCTGTTGTTGCGCGGCAGGTTGGCGTGGATGATTACCTCGCTGGCGTTTTACCGCAGCACAAGGCTGAAAGCGTGACGAAATATCGTGCTCAAGGTGCCGTTGTGGGGATGGTCGGGGATGGCATCAATGATGCACCGGCCCTGGCAGCAGCGGACGTGGGTTTTGCTGTCGGGGCCGGTTCTGCCGTTGCGTTAGACACGGCAGATGTCGTGCTTATGAAGAGTGAATTGGCGGCCGTTCTGGATGCCATTTCCCTATCTAAGGCTACGCTTTCGAAGATCCGGCAGAATTTGTTCTTTGCCTTTATCTATAACGTTCTGGGTCTGCCACTGGCCGCATTGGGCATGCTGAACCCGATTGTCGCGGGTGCAGCCATGGCCATGAGCTCAGTCTCGGTCGTAAGTAATTCTCTGCTTCTGAACCGCTGGAAACCACACTCTCACTGAGCTGGTGTCGTGAGGCGGCGTTGAACAAAGGAGATAAGGGTTCTGGCGCCATGGCTCCAGAGCCCCAGAAAATCATTACTCCCCACATGTCCTGTCAGACCGGCATCCGTAAATTCAGCTTGCCACCGTTGTGCCAGTAGCCGGGCACGATCGTTGGAAAGCCACTGATCGTTCCGGCTGGCCATCATGGCGACGGGAACCGGAGAGGGAGCCTCTGAAAGTGGAGCAAACGCGTTGATGCGAGATGCTTCCGGGTGCGTCGTATGCTCAATATCCGCTGGCGCAACGAGGAACGCACCAGCGACATTGGATGACTCATGCTGTGCGAGCCACCGCATGGTCAGGACAGCACCGAGGCTATGGGCGATAAGAAGGACAGGTTTTTCAGCATGCTGAATGGCCTGTGTCAGCGCAGCGTCCCACTCTTCCGGTGTTGGATTTTCCCAGTCTGCCTGATGCAGGCGAGGCAGGCCAAAAGCAGTTTCCCATCGGGTCTGCCAGTGGTGCTGTCCGGAACCGAAAAGCCCAGGTACGAGTAAGGGCGTGAACTGTGTTTTGATGTGATGAAATTCGGCGGCAAGAACCGTCTCTTCAGACGAGTGCTGAAAGGAAAGCGCTCGAGCACTCGCTGCTAGGTCCAGAGCAGTTGCGCGGCCAGAGAAAAGGTTCATGCCCAAAGCCTCCAGAAACCTGACCGGGAGACAATTCCCGATCAGGATTTGTGATCTGGATTAATAACGAACATAAATCAGAGTTCAATAAAATAACTATATCATAAAGTTATTTTATTGAACTTTTTTAGGCCAGTCCGTCGAAAAGCTGTGTGGAGAGATAACGCTCCGCAAAAGACGGGGCAATAACAACGATCGTCTTGCCCCGATTGGCGGTTTTCTTGGCCAAAGTCATGCCAGCATAGAGTGCGGCGCCAGAGGAAATTCCGATGGGAATGCCTTCGACGGCGGCGCAAAGACGGGCTGTTGTCAGCGATTCCTGCTCTGAAACCTCAATCACGCTATCCAGTGCCCGCAGATCCAGCGTATCCGGCTGGAATCCGGGGCCAATACCCTGAATACCGTGGGGGCCAGGTTCATCACCATGTAGAACGGCGCTTTCCCGTGGTTCTACACCAAAGACCTTGATCGCCTTGTTGTGTTTCTTGAGGCCGTGCGCAATTCCGGAAGCCGTGCCGCCAGTGCCCAGTCCGGCTACAACCATATCCACTTGCCCGGCAGTGTCGTTCCAGATTTCCAACGCGGTTGTCTGCTCATGAACTGCCGGATTGGCGTCATTTTCAAACTGACTTGGCATCCAAGCGTCAGGCAGCGTTTCCATCAGTTCTTCTGCCCGGCGGATGGCACCGGCCATTCCATCATTTGCAGGTGTCAGCTCGGTTGTCGCGCCCATGAGACGCAGCATCTTGCGCCGCTCAATGGAGGCACTTTCCGGCATGGTGACGATCAGGCGATAGCCTAGCGCAACAGCTGCAAATGCAAGCGAAATGCCTGTATTGCCGGATGTCGGCTCAATGAGGGCTGTCCGTCCCGGCGTGATCAGCCCGCGGGCCTCGGCATCGCGGAGCATGGCAACGCCAATACGGTCCTTGACGGAGCCTAGCGGGTTGAAGAACTCGAGCTTCAGCAGGAGGCGCCCCTGCAGCTTTTCCTGTTCCGTCAGGCGGGGCAGTGCAACGAGCGGCGTGCCCCCGACTGTCTCCAGGAATGAGTTGTAAACCTTACCGCGCGGAGCGGCATAACCTTCGAAGGGAGCGGGGGAAGACAAGGCCTTTTTGTTCATATCGTTTCTGTATCACAGGACGTGGAAAAGGGCAGGACGGAATTTGATCTTAAAAAACTAAATATAAAAGTAATATAATATATAATTTTACGAACCACTTATTGTTTATCGTAATATATTGACGATCTGACGTTTCATCCGTTATGAGAGCATGAATTGATCCACCGGAAGGGCATCCTGATGATGTGTCGAATGTGCTGCTGGCAACCCCCGTGTTGCCGACTTTCCGCGAGCCGGAATTCTTTCTCTTTTCATTCGTAATTTCCCGACAGCACACAGATGTCGGGCGCTTTTAAGGTTCGACGTCATGCTTGGTTCCACAGTTATCGAAATCAATGGTATTTTTCTCGGCGTTGCCATTCTGGTCAGCGCAACGGGTGCGCGCCGCTTCTATGCCGCCCATGACAGCGTTCGCGGGCTGCATAACCAGACCCTGACAGATTTATCCGCCCTGCGCCGTCTGGTCTCGCA
This sequence comes from Gluconobacter sp. P5E10, assembly GCF_018812145.1. NCBI lineage: Bacteria > Pseudomonadati > Pseudomonadota > Alphaproteobacteria > Acetobacterales > Acetobacteraceae > Gluconobacter > Gluconobacter sp. P5E10. The sequence goes on from NZ_JACRVZ010000001.1 coordinate 16,391, forward strand.
GCATGCACGGTCCGTTCTGAGGCCGATCTGAATAAACGATTTACGTTTCTTCCTTTACACCTCTTCTCTTCCCCTGTCGGTCCGCTAGAACGGTAGGCTGAACAGATCGGCAGATGGGAGTGTGTGTGGGAGGAAACGGTTTTCTGCGAATGATCCGCGCGCTTTCCGTCAAGAAAGGCGTTGCTCTTGCAGTCGCGGCATTGGGGCTCGTCATTCTGGCGAGCTTATGTGCTCCGCTCTACGCCCAAATGGTGGGAGTGGACCCGTTTTCTTCCAACATTGCTGGAACCACCACACGTCACGGCCAGTCACTGGACCTGATGCAGCCGAACGATAATCCTCTGCATCTGGGTTTGACGCCCTTGGGGCCTGACTGGTCACCGGGTGCCTATATGCTGGGTTCTGATTCCCAGGGACGGGATGTTGCGTCTCGTCTGTTGTATGGCGGTCGAAGCTCCCTCTTGATCGCGGCATCGGCCGCACTGCTGTGTCTGTGCCTCTCGGGAAGCATCGGTATTTGTGCCGGATATTTCGGGGGTTGGGTGGATGTCGTTCTGTCCCGCTTGCTCGATATCCTGTGGGCTATCCCGGTTTACCTGTTTGCCATTTCACTGTCGGTTGTAACTGTAGGGCATGGCCTTCATCTGGGGTTTATAACGCTTGCTGCCGATAGCTTTCTGATTCCCATAGGCATTATTGCGCTGGTTTATGTGCCGTATGCCGCCCGCCCATTGCGAGCCCGTGTTCTGAGTCTGTCACGAGCAGAATTCGTCATGGCGGCCCGGGGAATGGGGGCCTCGGATTTTCGTATTCTCCGACGTGAAATTCTGCCCAGTCTTGCGCCCTCGATGGTTGTTCTCGGGCCTCTCGTCATGGCTCTGTGCCTTCTGGCGGAATCGGCGTTGTCCTTTCTGTCTCTTGGTGTGCAGGCCCCCGCAGCGTCATGGGGAACGCTCATTCAGGATGGAGAAGGCCTTCTCTATACGAGGCCAATTGTCGCCATAGCGCCGGGCATAGCAATTGTCGTGACAGTGCTGGCCTTGAATGTTCTGGGGAATGCCCTTCGGGATCATCTGGATCCGAAGGGAGCCGGTCGATGATACGCAGTTTCCTGTCGCGAGCCGGGCAGATGGCGCTGGTGATTTTCGGCATTTCCGTTCTGGTATTCTGCATTTTCTTCGCCACTCCCGGAGCAGACCCGACTGCGCGTATCGCAGGCAGGGGCGCCAGCCCGCAGGTCATGGCGCGGATCCGCGCCGAATATGGGTTCGACCGCCCGTTGCCTGTTCAGTACGTGCGCATGATGGAGAAACTGTTCGTCAGCAGAGATCTCACGTCTTTCGTTAATCATGGTCAGAAAGTCGTGCCCGAAGTGGTGTCTGCGGCACCGGTAACGCTGTCCCTCGTTGTGTGGGCTGCCTTCTTCTGGGTTGTAGGATCTCTGGGAATTGGCGTTGCGTCCGCGGTGCTGAGGGATAGCTGGGTGGATCGGGTCCTGATGGTGCTGGGTCTGATCGGGCTGTCCATGCCGGTTTTCTGGCTCGGGGAGGTGATCAATTTGTTCACCCAGAGTCGCTGGCACGATACGTGGCTGTTTCGATGGGTGCCTCCGTTGGGATATGTGCCGCTCTCTCAAAGTCCGACCGGCTGGGCAAAATCACTGCTTCTTCCATCGCTGACGCTCTCGGTCTCCTTCATGGGACTATATGCCCGCATCCTGCGATCAGAGCTTCTGAGTGCGATGGGAGAAGACTCTATCCGCACGGCAAGAGCGAAAGGCGCAGGGCCGGCTCGTGTCTGGCTCTGGCATGGATTGCGACTGTCATGGTTGAGCTATGTCTCGCTCTTCGGTCTGGATTTTGCCCAGTTGCTAGGCGGCGGAGCGTTGCTGACAGAGGTCGTGTTTGCTTTGCCGGGCGTGGGACGTCTGACCTATCAGGCTCTGGCCACCCTGGACCTGCCTCTGATCATAGCGACGGTCATGTATGCAGCCGTATTCGTTGTCATTGCGAATGCTCTGGTGGATGGACTGTATGCGCTCCTAGACCCGCGTATCAGGGATGGTCAGCATGGACGCTGAACAATTGCTCGATATTCAGGGCCTGAAGCTGAACCTGCCCGGTGGTACGCGGCTCCTTGAAGGTGTTTCATTGCGTCTGAAAGCTGGCGAGGCTTTGGGGGTCGTGGGGGAATCCGGGTCGGGCAAGAGCCTCACGGCCATGAGCGTCATGGGGCTTCTTCCCGGCCTGAAAGCATCAGGGAGCATCCTCTTTTCTGGACAGAAACTGGTCAACCTCCCGGACAAGGTGATGCGTAAGCTCCGGGGTGCGCAGATTGCAATGATCTTTCAGGACCCGATGACGGCTTTTTTGCCAGTAAGGTCTATCGGGGCGCAGATTGACGAGCAGATCCGTTTGCATCATTGCGTCAGCAGAAGCGAGGCCCGTGCAAGGACGGTGCAGCTTCTGGAGCGGATGGGCGTGCCCGATCCGGCTATGGCCGCAAAGCGGTACCCTCATCAACTGTCAGGCGGTCTGCGCCAGCGCGCCATGATTGCGATGGCACTCTCCTGCACACCGGCCCTGCTGATTGCCGATGAGCCCACGACAGCGCTTGACGTTACCGTGCAGGCTCAGATCCTGACATTGCTGCGCGAAATCCGGGAAGAAGGCGCCGGGGTCATGCTGATTACGCACGATATGGGTGTTGTCGCGCAGGCTTGCACACATGTGGCAGTCATGTATTCGGGACTGGTGGTTGAAAATGGCCCGGTTCGGGATGTGCTGGATCGTCCCTTGCATCCCTACACTCAGGCGTTGCTAGCGGCCATTCCACCCCTGGACGGTCCCAGACCCGAACGGCTTCCAACCATTCCAGGTCAGCCGCCGACACCTGATGATCGTCCAACCGGGTGTGTGTTTGCTCCCAGATGCAGCGTCGTTCGGCCAGAATGTGCCGTACGTCCGCCCCTGACTGAAATCGAGGAGGGACGACGCGTGGCGTGTGTCCTGTATGCGGCATGAGTGTTCTGCTGGAAGCGCGCAATCTGGAGAAATCTTACCGTCTTGGCCGGGGACGTGTGTTGCATGCTGTCTCGGGTGTTTCCCTGCAGGTGCGGAAAGGAGAAGCTCTGGCGCTCGTCGGGGAATCCGGATGCGGAAAGTCGACCCTGGGACGTACTCTGATTGGTCTGACACAGCCGACATCTGGCAAGGTTCTGTTCGACGGGCAGGAAATTTCCGGACTGTCCGATCGCGCAATGCGCCCTTGGCGCGCGCGAATGCAGATGGTCTTTCAGGATTCTTCTGCTGCCTTCAATCCACGCCGAACCGTGGGGGAGTCTCTGGCCGAGCCCCTCCGCATTCATCGTCGGCACGGGGTTAGGGAGCGTGTTGCGGAACTGCTTGATCAGGTGGGTCTTTCCCAGTCAGTCGCGGGGCGTTTTCCGCATGAGTTCTCCGGGGGGCAGAGACAGAGGTTGAACATTGCCCGCGCTTTGGCGCTAGGGCGGGAGCTTCTTGTCGCAGACGAGCCCGTTTCCGCACTGGACGTTTCTGTTCAGGCTCAGATCGTCAATCTGTTTGGGGATCTGCGGGCTTCTCTCGGCGTGGCATGCATCTTTATCTCTCATGATCTGTCCGTTGTCCGGCAAATGGCAGATCGGATTGCTGTCATGTATCTGGGCAGTATTGTGGAAGAGGGAAACGGCCTCGATGTGCTGGACCGGCCGGCACACCCCTATACCAAAGCATTACTGGATGCGGTTCCGCGCCCGGATCGGGCCTTGCCGCCGCCTTTGCAAGGCGACGTGCCTAGCCCGATCAATCCGCCATCAGGGTGTCGTTTCCATACCCGCTGTCCGATTGCCCAGCCGCGTTGTGCAACAGAACGTCCTGTACTTCAGCCGTCCGGTGAGGGACGGCAGGTCGCCTGCCATTACCCTCTGTGAAGTTGAAATTCAGCGAGAGGCCGTTTCAAAAGCCAGTGGGTAAAGGGACGCAACCAGTAACAGAGCCATCGCATAGTTGAAGCTCCGTAACAGAAGCGGCCGATGAAGCCACCGTCTCATGCCTGCGCCAAAGCCGGCCCAGAGCGCGACGGAAGGGCAATTCACCAACCCACAGATGACGCCGGCGATGGCAAGGTTGAAGAAGAAACCTTCCTTCGGAACATAGGCTGCAACAATACCGACGGCCATGACCCAGGCTTTCGGGTTGACCCACTGGAAACCAGCAGCCTGCAGGAAGCTGATGGGCTTTCCTTTCCCATTGGCTTCAGGCGTTGCTGAGGATGTGGCAATTTTCCAAGCCAGCCAGAGCAGATAAGCCGCGCTGGCATATTTCAGGCCAACGTAAAACCAGGGTGCATGCTCAAACAGGCTTCCCAACCCAAGGCCGAGAATAACCACCATTAGGACAAACCCCAGCGCAACCCCAAGCATATGTGGGATCGTCCGGCGGAATCCGTGTGTCAGCCCGGAGGACGCCAGCATCATATTGTTGGGGCCGGGCGTAACGGATGCGACAAACGTGAAAAGAACGAGAGGCGCAAAAGCCTGCCAGTAAGTCGGCATGACGGAATTTCCTGTTGCAGACGGGATTATCCTGATCACTATGACAAGGATTACCGGAACAGTACCGGTACAGTTGAACAGGATTCTTTCAGACTGTTCCGGAGGTTTGACCATGACAGTAATGCCAGCTCAGCATGGGACATTTCCCCTCTGGAAGCCCGTCCGTGGTGGTGACACAACGCTCGTTGAGCAACTCGAAACTGAATTCGCCGAGCGTATAGAGACACACAGGCTCAGGCCCGGCAGCCGCCTGCCGTCAGTTCGCAAGATGGCCGAAAGCGCAGGGCTCAGTCGCTATACGGTGATGGAAGCGTATGAGCGTCTTCTGGCGCGCGGGCTGGTTTTGTCACGGCCAGGCGCGGGATATTTCGTGCGCTCACCCGTCGAGCCGCCGGTCTTTGCGGAAGCCATAACGCAGGCGCCCCCGGAACAGTCAAAGCTCGATGTGACATGGCTTTTGCGCGAAATGTTCGGCACCGGACAGTCTAATCGCCTGACTGCGGCCTCTGGTGTTCTTCCATCGCACTGGCTGGATGCGGATCTGATCGCCAGCGCCATTCGGGCGGCCGCACGGGAAGATTCTGCGGGGTTACTGCAGTACGGCCATCCCCAGGGGAGCCCGCAGTTACGCCGACATATTGCGGCCATGCTGGGTGGTCAGGGAATCGCTGCGCATCCGGATCATCATCTGCTGATGACGGCGGGTGTCACGCATGGAATTGATCTTGTGCTGAGATTGATGGTCCAGCGTGGAGATACCGTACTGGTGGAGGAGCCGGGCTGGCCTTTGATTTTTGGTCGCCTGGCTGCCTACGAGGCAAGAATCATCAGTGTGCCGCGGGGACGGGAAGGGCCGGATCTGGAGGTTCTGGAGCGTCTGGCTGCGGAGCATAAACCGAAGCTTTTCCTAATTAACAGCGTTGTTCACAACCCCACGGGATATACTCTCGGGGCTGCAGCGGCGCATGATATCCTGCGTTTGGCCGAGAAATATGACTTCATGGTTCTGGAAGACGATACCTACGCGGATTTCCATGACGGAGCTGCTATTCGTCTTGCATCCATGGACCGCCTGCAAAGGGTTATTCTCGTTACAGGCTATGCCAAGACGATGGCGGCCGGTCTGAGAGTGGGTGTGCTGGCGGCGCGTCCGGATATTGTGGCGCGGCTGACGGACCTAAAACTTCTGGCCGGTTTATGTACGCCGCAGCTGGGAGAAAACGTCATGGCGCGTCTTCTGAAAGATGGACACTACGGTCGGCATCTTTCCCGGCTCCGGCAGAGGGTGAATCAGGCGCGCCAGAAATGTGCTGATGCGCTTATCGGATGTGGTCTTACGCTGCCGTATCTTCCGCCTGCGGGTATTTTCGTCTGGGTGGATTGTGGGCAGGATTCTGAGGCCGTTGCGCGGGCGGCATCTGCAAAAGGGATGCTTCTGGCGCCTGGAACATTATTTTCTCCGACGCAGGCACCGTCGAGCATGTTGAGGTTTACCGTTAGTGCTGTGGAGCAGCCCGAACTCTGGTCGGTTCTGAAAGGTCTTCTCTGAGGCGGCGCGCTGCAACAGCCATAATGGCTTGCTTAAAGATGCTGCATAGCGAAGCGAAAAGTGAGCTCGGTCTTGTGTGTCAGTGCGTGTTATTTGTGCTCTCGAAAAAGCAACGCGTTATGCGTATCTTGGATATGGACGGCAACGCCCTCTTCGGTGCAGGACTCTGCTAGTCTCCCATTTTCATATTCGGGGTTTCCCCATCTTCACCAGGGTCGAACTTTGACAGTCCAGCCAGCCTTCTTCCGTTTTGCTTTGCGCGTGTTGCCTCATGGAGGGCAAGAATCATGAGACAGGCTGTACAATTTTATCTGGGCGATGAGCACTGCACTCTGAATGGCCTGAACCCGACCCTGACTCTTCTGGACTGGCTACGAGATCGTTGCAAAACCGGAACGAAAGAGGGCTGTAACGAAGGCGACTGTGGCGCCTGCACCGTGCTGGTCGTACGATTGGATCAGGATCGGCTCGTTTGGCGCGCTGTGAATGCATGTATTCAGTTTGTCAGCATGCTGGATGGTGCGCAGGTTTATACGATTGAAGACCTCGGTACGCCTGATGCACCGCATCCCGTGCAGGCTGCTATGGTGGAACAGCACGGTTCGCAGTGCGGTTTCTGTACGCCAGGTTTTGTCATGTCCATGGCCGCGTATCGCAAGACGCCTGGTGCAACTGTTGATGATGCCCAGATTGACGATGCTCTGGCTGGAAATCTTTGTCGCTGCACCGGATACGCGCCGATTGTGCGCGCCATGAAACAGTCCATGTCGGCTGGCCCGGACCGTTTCGATGCGCAGGTTGCGACGATCACGGAGCGTCTCACAGCCCTGAATGACGGTGAAACCGTTCAGGTGTCTGGCGCAGAAGGCACCCTTACAATTCCGGCGAGTGTAGATGTTCTGGCTGACACATTGGTGCGGCATCCCGAGGCTACGATTGTCGCCGGGGCAACGGATGTGGGTCTGTGGGTGACCAAAGGCATGAAGCAACTGCGGCATGTCGTCTCGATCGGCCGTGTCCCTGAGTTACGGAAGATTGAGCTCACGGATGAAGGCCTGACGATCGGCGCTGCCGTGACTTATCAGGAAGCCAAGCCGTTTATCGCAGACCTCCTTCCCGATGCAGCAGAGATGATCCGTCGTCTGGGTTCAACGCAGGTGAGGAACAGCGCGACAGTCTGTGGAAATATCGCCAACGGTTCGCCAATTGGTGACGGGCCACCGATGTTTATTGCCGCTGGTGCAACCCTGCATTTGCGACTGGGCAATGAACGCCGCTCCATGCCTCTGGAAGCCTATTTCATTGCTTATGGAAAGCAGGATCGGCGGCCCGGGGAGTTTGTGGAAGCCGTTACTCTTCCGGTTCCTGGAAAGGACGTTCAGTTCCGCGCTTACAAGATTTCCAAGCGGTTCGATCAGGATATCTCAGCGGTTCTGGGGGCTTTTTTCATGCGTCGGAATGCAGACGGAATCATTACGTCTATCCGGCTGGCCTATGGTGGGATGGCAGCAACACCGAAGCGTGCAGCGAATGCTGAAGCCGCGCTGCTCGGCCGCCCGTGGGAAGAAGCAACGCTGGACGCCGCAAGAGCCGCGATTGCACAGGACTTCACGCCTCTGACGGATATGCGCGCCACAGACTGGTATCGCCGGACAGTCGCCGCGAATCTGCTGACGCGCTTCTTTGAGGAAACAACGGGCGGCCCACAGGCCCGTCTGGCCCGTACGGGAGGGCTGGCCCATGTCTGAAGCTCGCAAGATCCCGATGGTTCAGGGCGCGGCTTCCACCAGCATGAAGCATGAAAGCGCGATCCTGCATGTGACAGGGCGTGCGAACTACATCGACGATATGCCGGAGCCGAAAGGCATGTTGCATGTCGTCCCGGGGCTGAGCACCAAGGCTCATGCGCGGATCGTTTCCATGGATTTGAGCGCGGTGCGGTCTGCGCCCGGTGTGGTGCGGGTTCTGACGGCAGAGGATGTTCCGGGCGAGAACGAGATCAGCCCGGTTCATGCGCATGATGAGCCACTGCTGGCCACGGATCATGTTTACTACTGGGGCCAGCCGATGTTTGCCGTGGTGGCGACGTCCCGGCAGGCTGCCCGTCAGGCCGTCCGGCTTGCAAAGATCGAGTACGAAGAAAAACCCGCTATCCTGAACGTCGCTCAGGCGCGGGAAGCTGGCGGCGATCTGGTCTGGCGTCCGCTGGTCATGAAGCGCGGTGATGTGGAGGCCGGACTGGCTGCCGCGCCGCGTCGTCTGTCTGGCAGTATCACGATGGGCGGGCAGGAGCATTTCTACCTTGAAGGGCAGGCCGCTCTGGCTCAGCCAGGTGAGGCAGGGGAGATGCGTGTCTGGTCTTCCACCCAGCATCCGTCTGAAACGCAGCATCTGGTGGCCTGCGTTCTGGGGCGGCCGCATCATCTGGTCACGACTGAAGTGCGCCGGATGGGCGGGGGCTTTGGTGGCAAGGAAACGCAGGCCAATGCTGCGGCCTGTCTGGCGGCCATTGCGGCTGATCTGACCGGACAGGCTGCCAAGATGCGTCTGGACCGTGACGACGACATGATGATGACCGGCAAGCGGCATGATTTCGTCGTGGATTATGATGTCGGCTTCACGGATGACGGCGACATTCTGGCAGTCGATATGGTTCTGGCCGCCCGCTGTGGCTGGTCCGCCGATCTGTCTGGGCCTGTGGTGGATCGTGCGCTGTTTCATGCAGACAACGCGTATTTCTACCCGGATGTGCGGTTCCGTTCCGAACCACTACGTACCAACACGCAGTCCAACACGGCCTATCGAGGGTTTGGTGGTCCGCAGGGTATTGTCGCGGCAGAACGCGTGATCGAGGAAGTCGCATTTGCGACGGGGCTTGATCCTGTGAGCGTGCGACTGCGCAATTTCTATGGAACGACAGATCGGAACGTCACGCCGTATCACATGACGGTGGAAGACTCGATCAGCCGGGAAATCGTCACGGAACTGGTACGGCGCTGCGATTATGCAAAGCGCAAGGAAGAGATCCGCGCTTTTAATAAAACCAGCCGATACATCAAGCGCGGGATTGCCCTGACGCCGGTGAAATTCGGCATTTCGTTCACGGCGACGCACTACAATCAGGCTGGTGCGCTGGTTCATGTCTACACGGATGGTTCCGTGCAGGTGAACCATGGCGGGACGGAAATGGGGCAGGGTCTGCACACGAAAATGGTGCAGATTGCCATGCGTGAGTTTGGTCTGACGTCCGACCGGGTCCGCATCACAGCCACTACAACGGGCAAGGTTCCCAACACGTCTGCAACGGCTGCGTCTTCCGGAGCAGATCTGAACGGCATGGCAGTTCTGGATGCCATTACCAAGATCAAGCGCCGCATGATCGCGTTTGCTGCCGAGAAGTGGAATGTCGCGGAAGAAGACGTGCAGTTCCTGCCCGACGGCGTGCATGTCGGGGCAGACGTCATGACCTTCCAGCAACTGGCATGGCAGGTCTATTTCGCCCGTATCTCTCTGTCTTCCAACGGGTTCTACAAAACCCCCAAGATCTCCTGGGATCCGGCAACGGGGCGGGGACGTCCGTTCTTTTACTTCGCCTATGGTGCGGCCTGTGCGGAAGTGTCCGTTGATCTACTGACGGGTGAAAACACCATGGACCGCGTGGATATTCTCCATGACGCCGGGCAGTCCCTGAATCCAGAAATCGATGTCGGGCAGATCGAAGGTGGCTTCGTGCAGGGAGCAGGCTGGCTGACGATGGAAGAACTGGTCTGGGACCCGGCTGGTCGTCTGCGGACCCATGCGCCCAGCACTTACAAGATCCCGGCCTGTTCCGATCGGCCACGGATTTTCAATGTGGAACTGCTGGAAAACGCCCCGAACCAGGAAGAGACGATTTTCCGGTCCAAGGCCGTTGGGGAGCCTCCTTTTGTGCATGGCGTGGCAGTTCTTCAGGCCATTTCGGACGCTCTTGCCAGCCTGAATGACTACAAGACCTGCCCGCAGCTTGATGCGCCTGCGACGCCAGAACGTGTTCTGCGGACTGCCATGAGCCTGCGTGGCGAGAACGACTGACCATGCTGGAAGCCATCCGCCGCTGGCGTGATGCGGGGGAAGCGGTGGCCAGAATAACGGTTCTGGTCGCCAAAGGGTCCACGCCGCGTGAGGCCGGGGCTTATATGCTCCTCACACAACGCGAGCAGGTTGGGACCATCGGTGGGGGACGTCTGGAGTGGGACTGCATGGCGGATGCCCGGGCCCTTCTCACCAATGGTGACGATCATCTGGAACGTCATATTCCGTTGGGGCCTGCCATCAACCAGTGCTGTGGCGGCGCTGTGACGGTGAGCATCGAGCGCATACGAAACCTGGATGACATTGAGCGTCAGGCCTGGAAAGAGCGGGAGACGCTGCCTCAGTTGATTCTGTTCGGGGCTGGGCACGTAGGTAGAGCGCTGGCGAAATCACTGGCGCTTCTGCCCCTCAGGCTTGTCTGGGTTGATGCCCGGCAAGATGAGTTCGGGCCTGTTCCGCCAACAGTCGAAGCACAGGTCACATCAGACTGGGAAAGCACATTGAATGCAGCGCCTGCTGGTTCGGGCGTTCTGGTGCTGACACAAAGTCACACTCTGGATGCCCTCATTACGGGGGCAGCGTTGGCGCGAAATGATCTGCGATACGTGGGGATGATCGGCTCTCGTACGAAACGCAAACGCTTTGAGAGTGCATTCCGGGCAATCGACATCCCGCAGCAGCAAATTGATAAACTGGTCTGCCCGATTGGAGATTTTGGCGTACGGGACAAGCGTCCTGAAATGATTGCAGCTTTCGTGACGGCAGAAATTGCGGCTCGTTTGCTGGAGGTTTGACGGCAGTAGGAATCCGGGACTCGCCCATGTAACGGAAGCTTGCAAAATCGTACGGGATTCGTGATTTCCGAGTGGATAATTTTCGATATTTCTGGCAGTTTTCCAAGCCTCGCAGACATCACGCCGTTGTGATGTAACACCACGTTCAAGTGATGCATCTTCTGCGCTTATGGTGAGCCTATGAGCACTGACTTTCGGATGCAGCCTGCGCCAGGCAGCAGGTTTCTCTCGACAGCACGACGTGCAGGACAAAAGTTCTGTGCTTCATCCTCCCGTTTTCTCCGGACTGGAGTAGCGGCAGGGGTTGTGCACCTTGCCCTCTTTTCAGGATCTGCCATCGCAGCAGGTGCGGCGATACCGCAGGCCGACAAACCACCATCCCTCACGGCGGCCGATCAGACGTTTGTGGAAGATCTGGAACATCGGACATTCCGCTGGTTCTGGGACACGGCCAACCCCAAGAACGGGTTGATCCCTGATCGCTCTCCGCTGCCGAACGGCGCTGCGAGCATTGCGGGCGTGGGCTTCGGTTTGACGGCTTATGGGATTGGAGCGGAGCGCGGATACATAACCCGCCAACAGGCTGCGGACCGCACGCTGACCACCCTGAGATTTCTGATTGGTCTGCCGCAGAATGACAAGGTTTCAGGTGCAGCAGGGTATAAAGGCTTTTTCTACCATTTTTTGGACCCCAATACCGGCCTGCGCGTCGCGGACTGGTCTGAACTTTCCAGTGTAGACACAACGCTTCTCATGGGCGGCGTTCTGTTTTCCCAGTCTTATTATGACCGCGATACTGCGCAGGAAAAAGAAATCCGCGACATTGCCGATCGCCTGTATCGCCGTATCGACTGGACGTGGATGAAAGCGCATGGCCCTTGGCTGAGCATGGGATGGTCGCCGCCCAACACGTTCATCACGACGGACTGGAAGGGCTATAACGAAGGCCTGATCATTTATCTTCTGGCCATAGCATCGCCGACGCATCCCCTTCCGGCAGAAACATGGAAGACCTGGACGGCAACCTACGATGGGCAATGGGGAGATTTTCAGGGCCATAAGCTGCTGAATTTCGCACCACTCTTTGGTCACCAGTACAGCGAATCCTGGATTGATTTCCGTGGCATTCAGGACGATTTCAATCGCAAGCATGATGATGACTATTTCCAGAACGGGCGTGAAGCCGTGTACGCGCAGCGCGCTTACGCACAGGCGAATCCCGGAGACTGGAAGGACTACGGCGCTAATATCTGGGGTCTGACCGCCTGTGATGGCCCCGGGGACATTCAGCAGGATTATGACGGCAAGCATCGCCATTACCTCGCCTACAGCGCGCGCGGGGCGGGCCGGGATTACATTCTGGACGATGGCACCATTGCACCAACAGCCGCGGGCGGATCGATTGCCTTCGCGCCTGAAATTGCTCTTCCCGCACTGGAAGAGATGCGCAAGCGCTACGGAAGCCGGATTTACAATCAGTATGGCTTCCTGGACTCCTTCAACCCCTCATTCAAAGACAAGAATGATTACTGGGTCGACGGGCAGCAGCTTGGCATTGATCAGGGACCTATTCTGCTAATGCTGGAAAACTGGCGCAGTGGCTTCGTGTGGAACACGATGAAAAAGAATCCTTATCTGCGTGATGGCTTGAAACGCGCGGGATTTCAGGGCGGCTGGCTGAACGAAAAAACAGCGTCCAGCCAGGGCGACCGTCCGCTGTAATTTTGTAGGTCGCCCTTGTTAAAAGGCGCGACCAAGTGCCGCAACGAGCGTTCCGGGCGGAAGTGTCTGGGATGCTCGTTTAGAGCTGGTTTCGTAAAAGATGTTTTCTGGCTCGGGGAGCGAGACAGTGTCTGTGCCCAGGTTAACGGCAATGGTCAGCAGGCTGCCATCTCCAAGAGTCCAGGAGGCAATGACCGCTTTCTCTCCCAGAATATCAGCTCCCGCGCTGTAAGCTCCTTTTAGGTGCGGCGTAATTTTGGAATGGCGTAAGGCCAAAAGTTCTTTTGTTCTGGAAAGCCACGCTTGACCTTCCGGTGTGTCCCGTTCGGCCCGGTCCGGGCGAGAAATTCGAAATGTTTTCGGGTCAGTGGGGCTCGGAAGTGTCGCAAGAATTTCCGGGTCCGTCAGGTTGCAGTATTCGGCAAACTGTTCTTCGCGCCCACGGCGGACCTTCTCGCCAATGGCCCCGTGAAAATCCGAAAAGAAATAGAACGGCGTTTTTGAGCCCCACTCTTCCCCAAGGAACAGCATTGGCGTCATGGGGCAAAGAAGAAGCAGCGCATAGGCGGCTTTGAAGGCGTCGGGGTCAGAAAGGGTGATCAATCTTTCCCCCAGAGGGCGATTACCGATCTGATCGTGGTTTTGTAAAAACGTTACGAATTTTGTTGGAGGTAAATCGCTGCTCGGACTGCCACGCGTTTTCTGGCGCGGCGGAAAAAATTCGCCCTGCCACGCAAGCCCCTCTGTCAGGACACGTTTAAGAAGGCCGGTTGTTTCGTGATGAAACGGCAGGAAAAATCCTTTGTCCTCTCCGCTGAGCATGACGGTCAGGGTGTGGTGCCAGTCTTCGCTCCATTGTCCAGAATAACCATCGCGGAGAAGGCCCGCGTCATTATTCTCGTTTTCAAGAATTAAATGAACATGGCGGCCCTTTTCGACGGTTTTGTGAATGCGGCTCCGAAGTTTATAAAACCATTGTCGATCCGTAATGGCCCATGCGGCATCGATGCGGAGGCCGTCGAAGCGATATTCCATCAGCCAGTAAAGCGCATTGTCGATAAAGAAATCCGCTACGATTGGGTTATGGAAGTCGATACCATCACCCCAGGGCGTGTCGTAGCGCGGGTCGAAGAAGCCTTTTGCATATTCCAGCAGGTAATTCCCGTCTGGGCCGAAGTGATTGTAAACAACATCTAGAAAGACCATCAGACCCAGTGAATGAGCATGGTCGATCAGGTCCTTCAGGGCTTCAGGCCGTCCATAAGCTGGCGTTGGGGCATAAACCAGAACGCCATCATATCCCCAGTTCCAGTGACCACTGAAACTGTTGACCGGCATGAACTGAACCGTTGTGATGCCCAGATCCGCCAGTTCCTGAAGGCGGGCTTTCATGCCTTCATAATTGCCTTCAAGACCCAGATGCGTCTCGTAAATGATCGTTTCTTCCCACGGGCGCCCCGTCCAGTCGGGTGTTTTCCAATCATAAAAATCGGGGTCAAGAATTTCGCTTCGCCCATGTACGCCATCAGGCTGAAAGCGGCTGGCCGGATCAGGAACCGTGACATTGTCGCGGACGCGGTAGAGGTATCGCGCTCCGGCACCGCAAGGTGCTTCGGCGACGAATGTTCCATCTGCGTGTCGCCTCATGGTGATAGGCGGAAGGTCCTCCACCTCCACGAAGACTCTCTCACAGGAGGGAGCCCAGAGCGTGAACCGTGTCCGATCGGGAGCGATGAGTTCTGCACCCAGGCGGTTTTTAAACCTGAAGGAAGACATGCGCTGCGTCCTTTGTCTCAGGGAGCTGGAGAAAGATAAAGCACGGCAAGAGGAGGGAGGATCAGTTCGACAGAGTGTGGCATGCCGTGGGCGGGAATATCCTCGGCATACACGTGTCCATGATTGCCGAGATTACTTCCGCCCAGATGGGCTGCGTCTGTATTGAGGAGCTCTCGCCATTCACCGCGCCATGGAACGCCGATGCGGTAGTTCATGCGCGGAACAGGCGTCATGTTGCCTACAACAAGAACAGGGCGTGCATCTGGAGACTGTCTGAGCCAGGCAAAAACCGTGTTGGCGATATCGTCGGCAACGAGCCACTGAAACCCTTCATGCTCATCATCGGAAGCATGAAGGGCAGGATGAGAGCGATACAGCGTGTTGATGGAACGAACCGTGTCATGCATGCCGCGGCCATACCCGTCCCACAGCCGATACCACGCCAACTCACTTTCATGATTCCATTCGTGCGGTTGAGCCAGCTCTCCGCCCATGAAGAGAAGTTTTCGGCCCGGATAGGCCCACATCAGGGCATAGAGTACGCGCAGATTGGCATGTTTCTGCCACTCATCTCCCGGCATTTTGGTCAGGAGAGACCCTTTTCCGTGGACAACCTCATCATGGGAAAGTGGCAGGATAAAACGTTCCGAATAAGCATAGATCATGCCGAAAGTGATGTCGTTTGCGTGGTAACTGCGCCAGAGCGGATCAAGCTCCATGTACCGCAGCGTGTCATGCATCCAGCCCATATTCCATTTGTAGGTAAAGCCCAGGCCGCCTGTTCTGGCGGGCGCTGTCACGCCTGGCCAGGAGGTTGATTCTTCCGCGATCAGCATTGTGTCGGGGTGGAGGTCTTCCAGAGTTTCTGACAGATGGCGCAGGAAATTGACTGCTTCCAGATTTTCGCGCCCTCCATGAATGTTTGGGCGCCATTCTCCTTCCTTGCGGCTGTAATCCCGGTACAGCATGGACGCGACAGCATCGACGCGCAGACCGTCAACGTGGAACTGTTCCAGCCAGTGCAGGGCGCTCCCAGCCAGAAAACCACAGACTTCGTTACGCCCATAATTATAAATCAGGGTGTGCCAGTCCTGATGATAGCCTTCTTGCGGGTCTGCATGTTCATACAGGTGTGTGCCATCGAACTGGCTCAGCCCATGCTGATCGGCAGGGAAATGGGCAGGAACCCAGTCGATGATAACGCCGAGGCCGGCTTGATGGCAACGGTCAACGAAGTTGGCAAACTGGGCGCGTGAACCATGGCGTACTGTGGGCGCATAAAGGCTGAGCGGTTGGTATCCCCACGAGCCGGAATAAGGATACTCCGCGATCGGGAGCAACTCGAGATGAGTAAATCCCAGATCCTGAAGATACGGAATGAGCGCATCACCAAGTTCCTCCCACGTCATGATGTCATTGCCATGTTGGGGATGACGCCATGAGGGGGCATGAATTTCGTAAATTGAAATGGGAGCCTGACTGGCATGTCTGGCCGCGCGCGTGCTCAGCCATTCCGCGTCGTGCCAGACAAAGTCATCTGGCGCCGCGATAACGGAGGCATTGGCAGGCGGCAGTTCTGCGGCTTTGGCATAGGGATCTGCCTTGGCGGGAAGAACGTATCCATCCTGAGAGACTATTTCGTATTTGTAACGCTCTCCGGCGTGCACTCCAGGAATAAATAACTCCCACACGCCAGACCCATGACGCAGACGCATGCAGTGCCGGCGGCCATCCCAGATATTGAAATCGCCAACGACGGAGACACGTTTGGCGTTCGGTGCCCACACTGCGAAGCGGACGCCATTTACGCCGTCAACGGCCATGGGAATGGCGCCCATCATCCGGTCGATCTGCTGATGTTTCCCTTCCGAAAAAAGGTACAGATCCATGTCGCCCAGAAGTAGTCCGAAGCTGTATGGATCATGGGTGTCCTGCCAGGCGTCGGCCCAGCGGATACGCAGGCGATAGCGGGCAGAGCGGGGGAGCGTGGCGGAATACAGGCCGCGATCATCGATCCGTCGCATGGTTTTTTCCAAAACCTGCCCTGATGCCTGTTCCACCATGAGATGGACTTCCACAGCATCGGGGTAAAAGACTCTCACAATATCCTGGC
Organism: Gluconobacter sp. P5E10; assembly: GCF_018812145.1. NCBI lineage: Bacteria > Pseudomonadati > Pseudomonadota > Alphaproteobacteria > Acetobacterales > Acetobacteraceae > Gluconobacter > Gluconobacter sp. P5E10. The sequence continues at coordinate 32,989 of NZ_JACRVZ010000001.1, forward strand.
GATGATCCCGGTGGCGGCCCAGGAGTGCGAAGGGGTCACTGCACTGCCCGGTCATAAGTGCGTCTGTCATGGATTGAAGAACGGGATCGACCGGACGAGCCATCATGCAAAAATACCTTCAGGAGCGGGTGCCCGTACGGGGCGTGAATGGAACAAGTGAAGACGTGGCTGCGTCGCCTGCGGTGCGTGGCATCCGTGCAACCTGCCGTGACAGCCGTGGACGTGCAGATGCCGGATCGGCCCGGCGTGGGGCGATATCACTGCCAGGCTCTGTCATGACTGTTTCATGGCCGGTCATGTCCTGCAGCAGGCGGGCGTATTGGGCGGCTTTGCCATTCCAAGACACATCGTGTAGGGCCCCATTCCGCTGCATCCGTGCCCAGACAGCCTTTTGACGAAACAGTGCCTGCGCGCGGCGGATTGCCAGATAGAGCATGTCCTCTGTTGTGGGGGAGAACAGAATTCCGTTTGCGACGCCCTCTGATACAGCGGCTGAATTGGCATCAATAATGGTGTCGCTCAGCCCTCCCACGCGGGCTGCAATCGGGATTGATCCGTAACGCAGGGCATGAAACTGCGTCAGGCCGCAGGGTTCAAAACGGGAAGGGATCAGGGATGCATCGACCGCAGAGTGCAGTCTGTGGCCAAGTGTCTCGCTGTACCGCAGATGGCAGACGAAATTTTGCGGATACCGGCTACGTAGGGTCGCAAACTCCTGCATGATGCCTTCATCACCCACACCGACAACTGCGAGCTGGATATTCTCCTGAAAGAGGCGAGGGGCCAGCTTTGCGAGAAGGTCAGCCCCTTTTTGTGTTGTCAGACGACTGACCATCCCGAGAAGCAGAGCATCCGATTTCTGGGGAAGGCCAAACTCAGCCTGAAACACACGCTTGTTCGCACGGCGCGCGATGATGTCTCCAACCGCATAAGGAAAGAAGACGGAGGGATCGGTCATGGGGTTCCATTCCCGAAGATCCACGCCATTCAGAATGCCGGTCAGGGCATTGGAACGCGCCCGCAGGACGGTATCCAGCCCCATTCCTTCCTCAGGGGTCTGAATTTCTTCTGCATACGTTGGTGACACACTGATCAGACGGTCTGAAAACTGAAGAGCGGCTTTCATGAAGCTGATCTGGCCGTAATATTCGAGTTGGTCGAAGGTAAAAGACCACTCCGGCAAACCAAATGCGTGTAGCATTTCGCGGGGGAAGAGCCCCTGGAACGCGAGGTTATGTACGACATGGGCGACCGGCGGCGTCGGGCCCTCCATATAGCGCAGATAGGCGGGAACCAGCCCGGCATGCCAGTCGTGGCTCAGAACTGCGTCTGGTTTCCAGTCGGGTATTAATCCGGAAGCAATTAATGCGGCCGTTCGGCATAGCACCGCATAACGGATGCCGTTGTCGCTCCAGGGCTGACCGTCTGGCGAAAGATATGGATTTCCGGGACGATTATAGAGATCTGGCACGTCCACGGCATACAGCGTGCCTCCATCGGTGCGGCCTTCCCAAAGGATAACGGAATATCCGAGAACATTATCGATCCGGATTGTTTCTTTGCGGTTGCACAGTGCATGCAGAACTGCCGGATAGCCGGGCACGATGGTGCGTGTGCTGATCCCGTGAGGCTCAAGTGCCGCTGGCAGTGAGCCGACGACATCTCCCAGTCCCCCGGTTTTGATCAGCGGATAGATCTCCGCCGCTACGGAAAGAAGCTGCAGCTCTCTCACAGCTGATGCGGGCGTATTCTGCGTCATCACACACACACCTCTCGCTATCCTGCGGAGTTGGATATTTTTTGGCTTTGTCGATGAAACAACGCCTGATGGATGCTGTTGGAAACGCCTTCACAAATAATTTATAGTCGTGTCAGAAGCCCTTCCAGCGTTATCGCCCCAAAAGCTGCACGGCTCTGCCATGGGGCAGGAAAACCGACTTGCGTTTTTGCTGGAACAATCAAAATGAGCGGTTCGCGTCAGAAGGGATTACAGGAAGGAAATCCTAATAATCTCGGAGCTACCTATGACGATTCCGGGGTAAATTTCGCCGTTTTTTCTGCCCACGCCAAAGCTGTTGAAGTCTGCCTGTTCGATGAAGACGGAACACGCGAGACAGATCGGATCCGTCTGCCTGAATATACTGATCATGTTTTTCATGGATGGATCCCGGATCTGAAGCCGGGGCAGTTATATGGTTACCGTGTTCATGGGCCTTATGAGCCCGACGAAGGGCACCGGTTCAATCCGAATAAATTACTCCTGGATCCATATGCCAGAGCATTCCATGGGGACCTTAAATGGGATCCTTCCCTGTTTGGTTATGAACTAGACAGCCCGGACAAGGATCTGAGTTTCAGCACGGCAGACAGTGCTGCATTTGTCCCCAAAGCCATCATCATTGACCCGACGCCGCAGCTTTTTGACCATCCCGATACACCCTGGACGGATACGGTCATCTACGAGATGCATGTGAAGGGGTATACCCGTCAGAACTCTGCCGTGCCCGAGAAACTGCGGGGAACCTATGCCGCACTGTCAGACCCGAAACTGCTGAAAAGTATTCGGGATATGGGCGTGACAGCGGTGGAATTCCTGCCGGTTCAAAGCTTCGTTAACAGCAAATTTCTGGCGGATAAGGGCCTTAGAAATTACTGGGGCTATAATACGATTGGTTTTTTTGCCCCCGAAAGCCATTACGCAGCAGAGCCTGATAATGCGGCTCAGGAATTTCGGGCTTTGGTGCGTGCCTGCCATGAGGCGGGCCTCGAAGTTATTCTCGACGTTGTTTACAACCATACAGCCGAGGGTAACGAGCTTGGTCCTACGCTTTCATTCCGGGGCTTGGATAATGTTTCCTATTACCGGCTCATGCCGGACAGCAAAAGACATTACATAAACGAAACGGGAACCGGAAACACATTCAGCCTGACGCATCTGAACTGCATCCGCTTTGTTGCGGACAGCTTGAGATATTGGGTCAAGGAAATGGGTGTTGATGGATTTCGGTTCGACCTCGGAACAATCCTTGCGCGTGAAGAAGATGGTTTCCATAATGATGCAACGTTCCTGCGTGTCTGCCGGCAGGATCCGGTGCTGTCGCATGTGAAACTGATTGCCGAGCCTTGGGACGTTGGTCCGGGTGGTTATCAGGTTGGGAATTTTCCGCCGGGCTGGGCAGAGTGGAACGACACGTTCCGGGATACTGTTCGTGATTTTTGGCGTGGCGAGGCCAAGTCTGGCGCGCTGGCGCCCAAGCTTCTGGCCAGCCCGGACCGTTTCAATCACAGTGGACGTCAGACATGGGCCAGTGTGAATTTTGTCACTGCTCATGACGGTTTCACACTTATGGACTGCGTCTCCTACAACGAGCGCCATAACGATGCGAACGGGGAGGAGGGTAAGGATGGCTCTCCCGATAACCGATCCTTCAATTATGGCGTGGAAGGACCGACAGAAGACCCGGATATTAATGCTACTCGCTGGCGCCAATGCAGGAACATGCTGTCCACTCTGCTTCTGTCACAGGGAACGCCGATGCTTCTGGCCGGTGACGAATTTGGCCGGACGCAACAGGGGAACAATAATGCCTACTGCCAGGATAGTGAGATTTCGTGGCAGAACTGGGAGATCGGCAAAGAAGGCGCCCAACTTCAGAATTTTGTTCGCCGCTTAACGGGACTAAGGCGCCGGTATCCCATTCTCCGGCGCGGGCGCTTTCTGACGGAGGCTTACAATAAAGAGCTGGATGTTCAGGAACTCACCTGGCTGACTGCTGGTGGCAATCAGATGATGCCGGAAGACTGGGGGCATGATCAGTGTTTTGGTCTGATGATCGACGGCCGCAGCCAGCGGAGTGGCATCATGCGACGCGGGTCAGATGCGACTGTGCTGCTTGTATTTAATGGATGGAAAGACGCCGTTCCATTCATACTGCCAGAGACAGGAGAAGGCCGGTGGAAGCTTCTGTTGGACACAAACCAGCCAGACGCTGGTAGCGAGATCGAGAAAGAAGTCTTTGACCAGAAGCATGAATACACCGTCACCGGTCGGTCTCTGCTGCTGCTGGAACTGATTTGTCGTGAAGCTGGTGAGTGTGCCTGAGGGCGGACATGGCGGATGAAACATTGCATCCATGTCAGAGCTGACGAAGAATGACGGACCCTGTTTTAGGAAAGGACTATCTTATGCGTCTCATTCTTGCCCTGCTTCTGCCGTGGCTTCAGTTCTTCACCATTGGTCGCCCGTTTGCAGGCATTATCTGCCTGTTCCTTCAGGTGACTGTTATTGGCTGGATTCCAGCTGCAATCTGGTCCGTGTATGCGTTGAGCCAGTATCGCACAGATCAGAAGCTGGCCGCTGCACGTCGCGGCTGAGCCTGTAACGCTCATAAAAAAGCCCCGACGTCGAAAGGCGCCGGGGCTTTTTTTATATTCTTAACTCGGGTCTTTAGATCGTATCGACGGTTCCACCATCAACCCGCAAAGCTGCACCCGTCGTGGCAGAGGCGAGGGGCGATGCTGCGTAAACAACGATATTCGCGACCTCGTCGACTGTTGCCATGCGCTGAAGGATATTGCTTGGGCGGTGCTTCCGGACGAAATCCGCCGCAAGCTCTTCCACAGGCTGAGTGCTGTCAGGGTTCTGGACCTTGAGCATGTCTTCTACACCCTCGGAAAGGGTCGGTCCTGGCAGGACGGAATTTACCGTGACATTCGTTCCCGCCATATCCTTGGCCAGACCGCGGGCAAGGCCTAGCATGGCTGTTTTGCTGACACCGTAATCGATCATTTCCACAGGAATGTTGATTGCCGATTCCGACGCGATGAAAAGGACACGACCCCAGTTACGCTCTTTCATGCCGGGCATGTAGGCGCGGGCCAGCCTGACACCGGAAAAGAGGTTGACCTCGAACAGCTTCTGCCAGCTTTCATCCGTGGTCTTGAAGAAGTCATTGGGGCCGAAAATTCCGGCATTGTTGATCAGAATATCAACAGCGCCTTCAGTGTTCACAAGCGTGTCACACCCTTCGGCAGTGCCAACATCCGCCACCACACTGCGGAAAGTGCCACCAGGAATACGTTCCCGCAGAACGTCCAGCGCTTTGTCTACGCTTTCCTGTTTACGGCCGTTGATGATGACGGTTGCGCCAGCTTCTGCCAGGCGCCGCGCTATGGCGAGCCCGATCCCGCCAGTGGACCCTGTGACAAGGGCTGTACGACCACTCAGATCAATTCCAAGCATGGCGGGTTTCCTTCTTCATCGGATGGCACATGGCGAAGGAAACGCGGCACGCTCTTGATGGTCGCAAAGGTTTTATGGAAAAGAACTCTGGCGGGAGGCTGCGCTCCTGTGAAGATCTGTTAGTGTGAGGTCGGCCCTCGTCCATCCGGGAAAAGCGGCGTGACCGGGAGAGACAGCATGACGGCCGGTTCAGAAGTAGCGCAAGCCAGCGGCAACGCTCTTCCTCCTTCGATCGTGCATCAGATCAGAACAGCCCTTGAAGACTTCTCGGAGCATCTACTGGCTTTGGCAGTCAGTCTGGGTGGTGGAGCTGCTGCTCTGGTTCTCCGTGACCATGATCGGGAGTGGGTTATTGTCTCTGGTGGAGACAGCCACTTTCTTGCCGAGCTTGAGGGTCAAAATCCTGAGGCTGTTTGCCGTCTTCCCGTTTATGAAAGCTCTCCTGAAGTCTGGCTGTGTGTCAGGCAGAAAACGCCAGGTCTGGAGAATGTCCAGGCCCTTTGCGCGCGCCATATTGCCAGGTCATTTCCGGTGGCAGACGGCTCCGGAGTGGCCAGTCAGCTTCATCGGCTGGATCGGCGTATCAGAAGAATGGCCGAAGCCGCGGAGATGGGTTTTTTCCGCTGTAATCTGACGCGTCGGCTTCTATTTGGAGATGAGCGCTTTGCCCAGATCTGGGGCCTTTCTCCCGAACTGCTGATGCAGGGGCTTTCGCTGGAAGATGCATATGCCTGCCTCCACCCAGATGACCGCGCCGCATATGAAAGTGTTGCAGAAGACGAATTGCGGGAAGAAGGCACTTTCGAATTCCGTTTCCGCATCGTGGTCTCACATGCGCAGGGTCCGACAATGGTGCGGCATCTGCTTATTCGCGGCTGGCGGGATGATGATCGGCCGGGTCACGATGATCTGTGCTCTGTCGGCGTGGTTATGGACGTTTCAAACGCCTCTGCCGTGGCTGAAGCGCTCAGATCCAGCGAAGCTTTTACCCACCTTCTTCTCTCCAGTTCGCCAGACTGCATTCATATTCTAGACATGGATGGGTGCATCCGGTTCATCAATGCAGGTGGCATCGAGGCTATGGAACTCGACAGCCCGATTATCCTGCATGGTGTTCCATGGGTTGATCTGTGGCGGGGGCAGGCTCGCATCATGGCCACTCAGGCCGTCAAAACGGCACTGGGTGGAGAGGCGGGACGCTTTCAGGGTTATGCCAATACCATGCGGGGAAACCGCCGCTTCTGGGATGTGGCCGTTACGCCGATTTTCGGGGAAGATGGAGACGTCCAGCGGCTTCTGGCGACGGGGCGTGATCTGACGGAAGTCAATCAGTCCAGTCTTCGGCTTCAGCTTGCACTGGATGCAGGCGCCATTGCCGGAACATGGATGTGGGATGACAATTCTTCTCTCGTGATCGGGGATACGCGTCTGGCTGAAACGCTGGGCCTTGATGCAAAAGCGCTGGAGCAGGGCGTTCCTGTTACGGCGTTCTACGCTGCTATCGAGCAGGAAGATCAGGGGCGCGTTGCGGCCGCCATCACAAACGCCCTTCACACAGGCGGGCGATGCGATTTCGAATTCCGTGTCCACACACCAGCTGGCCCGCGATGGTTTGAAGGGAATGGGCGTTGCGATCTGACTGAAGACGGGCGACCGCTCCGTTTTCCTGGCATCGTGCTGGATATTGATCACAGCAAGAGACAGGCCCTTCGTCAGGCGGCATTGGTAGAGCTTGGAGATCGCCTGAGGGCACTGGAAAACGCTGATGAGATGGAAGGCGTCGCCGCGCAGATCCTGTGTCGCGAACTTTCCGTAAGCTGCGCCGCCTACGGAACCGTCGATGAGGCGGGAACGGGTCTGCTGATTGGTGCAATGCGGACAGTGACGCTGGGGTCAGGCAGTCATGTCCAGCGTCAGGCGTCTATCCGTGGATTCCATGCGTTCCGTGACTATGGTGATTATGGCCCTCTGTTGGCTCGCGGGCGTACTGTCGCAATTTCAGATGTGCGTCTGGACACTTTGACGCTTAAGCGTGTCGAACGCTTTGAAACCCTCAATATTCGTGCACTTTTGAATGTGCCCCTGTTCAAGTTTGGCAGGCTCGTGGGTGTGATGTGCGTGTATTCCACTGTTCCGCATGTCTGGACGGAAGAAGAAATCGTCTTCACCCGCGCTGTGGCGGATCGCACCCATGCTGCCATGCGCCAGGCCAAGACCCAGCAGGAATTGCGTGAAATGAACGTCATGCTGGAGGAGCGAATCCGCCAGCGAACGCGGGAACGTGACCGCCTCTGGACCATCGCCAAGGACCTGTTCGTTATCATCAGCCGAAGTGGTCACTACATGGCTGTCAGTCCCTCCTGGTTGCGGGCGTTGGGTTACACACAGGAAGGTCTGATCGGACTGAGAATTGAAGCCCTGTGTCACCCGGATGATCAGGCTGCGGTTTGTGAGGCGTTCGATCGGGTTCGACACAGCACGCCCTGGTCCGATGTCGCGCTGGACGTGCGGATGAAGCACCGGAACGGCACATGGCGGCTCTATAACTGGAACTTCAATAATGAAGGGGACACCATTTACGGTGTTGGCCGTGATGTCACCGAGCGCAATGATCTGGAAGAGCAGTTGCGCCAGTCCCAGAAAATGGAAGCTGTTGGCCAGCTAACGGGTGGTCTCGCTCATGACTTCAACAATCTGCTTGCGGGAATAGGCGGGAGTCTCGAGCTGCTTGAGACCCGACTGACGCAAGGCCGCACCATTGGTCTTGATCGCTATATCACGGCCTCACAGGACGCAGTGCGACGTGCGGCGTCACTTACGCACCGTCTGTTGGCCTTCTCGCGTCGGCAGCCTTTGGACCCCGTGCCGACAGATGTGAATGGTCTGGTCAGTGGTCTGGAGACCCTTCTTCGCGGAAGCGTCGGCCCATTGGTGTCTATTCAGTTTGATCTGCAGCCGGGAATCTGGACGACACGGGTTGATGCTAACCAGCTTGAGAACGCCGTGCTTAATCTCTGTATCAATGCACGTGATGCGATGCGAGAGAGCGGCGGGACCATACGGATCGTGAGCGCTAATACATCTTTGGGGTCTGTGGCCAGCCACGAAGCCGGGGTGCCTGTTGGTGACTACGTGCTTTTGAAGGTAGAGGACAACGGCTGTGGGATGGCGGAAGAAACCCTGCAACGGGCGTTTGATCCGTTTTTTACGACCAAGCCTTTAGGGAAAGGGACTGGCCTGGGGTTGAGCATGATTTATGGTTTTGCCCGTCAGTCTGGTGGGCAAGCCCAGATCAGGTCCCAGCCTGGAGAAGGAACATCTGTTAGCCTCTGGCTCCCTCGCTACAACGGGCCTGCTACTTTGTTACCAGCAGATGTTCCTAACGGTGATATTCTGACGAAAACGGCGTCTGTGCGGCTGTCTGGAAAGCTGGTGTTGATTGTGGATGACGAGGAAGCCGTACGCCTCATTGTCAGTGACGTTGTCGGCGATCTGGGTGCAAGAGTTCTGACAGCAGAGGACGGTATTTCAGCTCTGGAATTATCAGATCGTTTTTCGAATGGCGTTCAGCCAAGCGTGATGATTACGGATATTGGTATGCCAGGTGGCATGAATGGGCGGCAACTCGCTGCGCGCATGAGAGACAGATTTCCCGATCTGAAAATTCTGTTCATTACGGGCTATGCGGAGCAGAATATTCTGGATGAAGGGCTGCTTGAACCAGGCTGTGCTCTGCTTGTGAAACCGTTCAGCACCGAAGCTTTGGCCCGCAAGCTTTCACAGCTCGTGGTGCCAGCCTGAACTCAGTCGGCCGATCAGGCGTTTGATATGTAAGAACAAGATTTGAAAAGGAATTTCTGATGAACGATGAGGTGCCATATCTGGATAACCAGACAAGAATTACACTGAACGATGGCCGGGTTATTCCGCAGCTCGGGCTGGGCGTCTGGAAGACGCCCCCTGAAGAAACAGCAACGGTTGTGCGGGAGGCTGTGAAGCTAGGATATCATTCTGTCGATACAGCGCGTCTTTATCGGAACGAAGATGGCGTTGGTGAAGCTCTGGCGGATTATCCTGATGTGTTCGTGACGACGAAGGTCTGGAATGACGAGCAGGGCTACGACAATACGCTGCGTGCCTATGAGGAGAGCTGCCGGCTGCTGCGTCGTCCAGTTCTGGATATGTATCTCATTCACTGGCCGATGCCGGAGCAGGGGCAGTATGTGGAAACATGGAAGGCACTCGTGACCTTGCAAAAGGAGGGGCGCGTGAAGTCCATCGGGGTGTCCAACTTCGAGCCAGACCATCTGTCGCGTATTATGGATGCAACTGGCGTCGCTCCGGCGGTCAACCAGATCGAGCTTCATCCATTTTTCCAGCAGAAGGTGCTTCGTGCCTTTAACGAGCAGCACAATATCCGCACGGAATCATGGCGCCCGCTCGGGAAAGGGCAGGTGCTGGAGAACGCGACGATTGGGGAGGTTGCCCGGAGTGTTGGTCGGACACCCGCTCAGGTCATTATCCGCTGGCACCTTCAGAACGGTCTGATTGTGATCCCGAAATCAGCGAACCCAAAGAGACTGGCTGAAAATCTGGACGTCTTTGACTTCACCCTCACTGAGAGTGACATGGCCGCGATTGAAAAACTTGATCGCGAAGATGGCCGTATGGGCGCGCATCCGATGACTGCCCGTTTCTGAAAAAGAGAGTGTCCAGAGCTTCCCTCGCTTCTGGTGACGGTCAGGGTTCTCCTGTAATGGTGCCGGAACCAAAAATTCCGACGATGGCAGGAGAGTTGTCATGACGACACTGAATGAGCAGGACTTTCGCCGGGCGATGTCCCATTTCGCAACGGGTGTCGCAGTTGTGACCGCCAAGGGAAGCGAAGGCGAACAGGGCGCAACCATCAGCGCCCTGACATCGGTTTCTCTTGATCCGCTCCTGCTTCTGATCTGCCTGCATCGCGGCAGCTCGACTTATAAAGCGATTGCTGAAGCCGGGCGTTTTGGTCTGAGCATCCTGAACAACAGCCACAAGGATGTGGCTATGCTGTTTGCCAGCCGAACGGCGGACAAATTCGGGTCAGACGTTGTAGTGCGAGCTGAAGATGGCACAGCCTTCATCGATGGCGCGCTGGTGCAGATGCATTGCGAACTCGTCGAGACGTTCCAAGGTGGCACGCATGCGTTGTTTATGGCGAAGCCCACGTCCATCACTGTTCGTGATGAAGCCCCATTACTGTACTTCCAGGGTCAGTTGGGAATTGAAGCGTAACCATTCGCCTGCTTTGGTTACAGGGATATGACCTGTAGGTCATGATCTGAAAAAGTGATGGAAATTTCGAAGCTTTTTTCGAAATTCCTCATTTTTCTTTGTTGAGAATAATTATCATTAGTGTTATCTCCGCGCTCGCTTTTCGGAGATTTTGTGATGCGGGTACGGTCGTGTCTTATTCCCTGTGCAACAGTGTTGCTGGGGCTGCCTTCGGGTCTGGTGCTTGCGCAGGAGCCGGAGAAGGAACGTCCGAGGCATTATCAGCACCCTCCTTCTGGACGCGAAAAAGCCGCTGAACATTCCAGGCATGCGGGTCATTCCCCTGAGCTGTCACGGGAAGAGCGTCTGGAAGTGAAGGGCAGTCATGTCGGGTTGCTAGCGGCTGGCGGAAATGCTGCGACCAAGACATCCACGCCACTTGAAGACGTGCCCCAGAACCTGACCGTCATTACGCAGGCCCGCATGACGATGCTGAACGCCCGGAGTATTTCCGAAGCAGTTCGCTATGCGGCCGGTGTTTCCGATTATGGCTCAAAGGATGATCCACGCGGCTATTTCGGAACGATCCGTGGATTTTCACCAGATATTTACCTTGATGGCACACGAACACCTGACGCGACGACGTCTTTTTCCTACAGCATTGAGCCATGGGGCCTTGAGGAAATGGACGTGCTGCGGGGTGCCTCGTCCGCGCTGTATGGGTCGGGACAGCTTGGCGGCATCATCAATGCTGTCAGCAAGCGCCCGCGGTTGAACCAGCAGAATCAGGTGACATTCCAGACCGGGTCTTACAGTCGTGTTCAGGGTGCGGCAGATGTGGGTGGAGCGTTGAACGCCTCCAAGACACTCCTGTGGCGCTTCAACGGATTGATCCGAAAATCCGACACGTATGCCAAGAACATCAAGAACAATGAGATTTATGTGGCGCCTTCCGTCAGCTGGCGTCCGGACAGCAAGACGGATTTTACGATCCTTGCCAGTTATGAGCAGGTCGATGGCGGGTCCACGTCCCAGTTTCTTCCCGCAAACGGAACGCTTTATGCGAGCCCATACGGCTATATTGCGCGCAATTTCCTGAACAGCGATGCAGACTATGATGTTTACTCAAAGCGCCAGGTTTCCATTGGCTACAGCTTCACACGTCATCTGACGCCCAACTGGACCATCAGTCAGAACATGCGTTACGCGCATATTGACGCGTCATACCGATATGTGACGGCTGTTGCCCTGTCTGCGGACCAGAGAACTCTGACGCGTCAGGCTCTTCTGCAATCCTCAAACTACAACAATGTCACGCTGGATACGCGCTCAAACCTGAAGCTCAGGACGGGGCCTGTTCACCACGAGTTACTGGTCGGTGTGGATTTTCGCAGTGACTTTATGGCGTTCCGTCGCGGGCAAAAGACAGCGCCTTCTCTTGATCTGTACAATCCCGTTTACAATCCGATTTCCTGGCCGACCTATGGTACGACCACCAATACAAACGAGACAGAAACACAGACAGGCCTTTACGCGCAGGAACAGGCAGACTGGCATCGCTTTTACCTGACGCTTTCTGGCCGTGAGGATTTCACGCAAAGCCTGACGGTCAATAATCGGACGGGGGAGCAGACCCCTCAGCAGAACAATGCCTTCACCGGGCGTGTTGGGTTGCTTTACAAATCCGCCATCGGTCTGGCGCCGTATGTGTCTTATGCAACGTCTTTTCAGCCTCAGGTTGGAACGACACGTGAGAACACGCCTTTTCTGCCGACACGCGGACGGCAGATCGAAGCTGGCCTGAAATACAAGCCCCCACATGGCACGCCCTGGGGCGAAGATTTCATGTTAACGGCTGACTTCTTCAATCTGGTCGAAAGCAATGTTCTGACGACTGACCCGGCTGATTCGACCTATGACATTCAGACGGGCGAACAGAGAACACGGGGCTTCGAGGCGGAGGGCGTAGGTCGACTTCCTTACAAGATCGATATGCTGACGTCTTTCACCTATCAGGATCCTCGCATCACGAAGACGACCGTCGCGGCCCAGAAAAACCAGCGTCCAGTGGCCATCCCATCTCACATGGCATCCCTGTTCCTGAAGCGTGATTTCCATCTGGCCCGAAACTGGGTGACGGGTCTGGGCGCTGGTGTGCGCTATACGGGCAACACGGCAGGCGCACTGCCTGCGACCTTTACGGTTCCAAGCCAGCTTGTCTGGGATTTGCAGGCGCACATCGATTATCAGCGCTTCGGAATTCAGTTTAACGGCACCAATATTGCAAACCGCCATTACGTCGCCGCATGTACGCGCTCGGTTGCTTGTGCATGGGCGCCAGGGCGGGCAGTCTTCGTCACTCTGTCCTATCGTTGGTGAGCGACCGGTGGTGTTCGAACTCCTTTCTGTAGTCCTGACAAGTCTCGCGGCTGGACTGTTTTACCTGTCTGTACCGTCTCAGTGTCTGCTGCGCCGCTCTCTTTCGTCGCGTGAGAGCTTATTGCCGGGGCTGCTCAGCCTGTTGGCTGCTGTGGGGGTGATGAGCCTGAGAATGCATTTTCTGACCGCACTGCTGATGGTCGGAACCGTGCTGATTCTGGCGTGTATTCTGCTGCCTCTGACACTGGCGATTTTCAGGCCTCAGGGGCGCACATTGTGAGTGGTACGACGCAGCCCAAGCCATTGGATGGCACAGGATGGATCGGGAAGGTGTTGGCCGGACTGATACTCGGCGCCACGCTGGCGATCGGTCTGATGGGCATCCTGGGGCTGGTGTTTCACGCCGATGCTCAGCTTAAAACCGCAGCATCCCAGATTTTGCGCTGGTTTCCCGGGCCTGTCTGGGGGCTCGTGGTGGCATTTTCTTTCCTGTTCCGCTCACCCCGTCAGGCATGGCTGACGCTGGTTCTCGTCAATGCCGGGGTGTGGGTCCTGTTTTTCCTGCTGCATGGTGTCATGGCATGAAGATTCGCGGGGATGTCGTCCGGCTTTACCGGAATGTTCATAGCTGGGTGGGCATTATGGCAGGGCTGTTCCTGTTCATCGCCTTTTACGCAGGCGGCATGACGATGTTTGAATTGCCGCTGGGGAATTGGGCCTCTCGCACAGCTACGTTACCTGTGCCGGTTCCGGCAGATCGCCTGTCCGAGCTGGTGCAGAAGGCCGAGACGGCAGATCCGTCCATGATTGCCAACCATACTGTGGTTTTGCATCCGGATGAGACCAGTCCATCGAGCCTCATGTGGGTTGTCTCATCAGACAGGGACCATGGGCCTGCACGGACAGTGTATGCAGGTCTGGCCGCAGATGGCACACTCGTTACCCAGACGAGAACACCCTCGCAGGTCGGGTATTTCCTCAACATCCTGCATCAAAGAATAGGCCTTCCCTTGAACCGGGAATATGGGCGCCTCATTATGGGGATTGTGGCGCTTTTGTATGCTGTGGCTCTCGTGTCGGGCACGATTGTTCTGCTGCCCTCTCTGGTCCGTAATCTCTTTGCCGTCAGACTGACCGAAAATCTGCGCCGCATGTGGCTCGATTTTCATACATTGCTGGGTGTTTGCTCGCTGCCGTTTCACATCGTGATGGCTGCAACGGCTGCTGGGTTTGCATTTCATCAGCCCATCATGGCGTTGGAGAAAACCCTGTTTCTGCCAGCAGTGTCCGCACATCCGCCTCAGAAAAATCACTCGCACCAGGGTGACCGGCCTCAGGCACTTCTTGAGCCGCTGGCGATTGTCGATGCCTTCCGAAAGCAGGTTCCGGGGCTTGAGCCGGACACGCTGGCCTATTCCAGCCGGGGCGGGAAGCTGTCTTTGCACGTGACGGTACAGGACGCGGCGCAGATCAGCCGGCGACCGGATGGGGGGTATGGCGAGGTCAATCCTTACACAGGGCGCCTGATCTCAACTGATTTTCTGCCTAACCATCAGAAGCCGGCATTCCAGGCCCTCACATTGATCTACGCTCTGCATTTCGGGACTTACGGAGGATGGCTGATCCGATGGGGCTATGCCGTTTTGGGATTTGGTGGAGCATTCCTGTTTTACTCAGGCAATCAGCTCTGGATCTCATCGCGCAGGCGTCGTGACCGCTCGGCTGGTCTGACGGAAGACGGCTTTGGAACGCGCTGCCTCTCGGCTCTGACAACAGGCTGCATGATTGGCTGCATCAGCGGTGTATCCGCAGTTCTTGCTGCCGCGCCTTTTTTACCAGAAGGCGGCCACTACCAGGCAGCCGAGGCCCTGTTTTACGCGGTCTTTTTCATCTGCCTCACTGTCGCTGCGTGTTGGGGCGGAACGAAAAGTCTTCGTCCCCTTCTAACTGCGGCTGGCGTGCTGACCCTGCTGATCCCCCTGACGGACATGACACGATCTCTGACGTCGCGAGAGGTTACGTCCTTGGCTGCGAGTGTGGATGGTGTGGCGCTTGTTTATGGAGTGGTTCTCATTGTGCTGGCCCTCAGGAAGAGCCCGCACAGGGGGGCTGAAATACGCATCCCGGTTACGTCATAAGGGGCGGTAAGCTCCACATTTCCACGGCCGTATCAACGGCCTGAGCGACTGGAAATAGCCGCGAGGGGGCCGCTCCGACATGGCCATGTTGCAGCATGGCCTGTCCATCCAGCTTTGCCCCGATGGCCGGAAAGCGCTCCACATTCGTTTGCGGCATGCGGAACCGGACCCAACGACGTTCTTCATCCACCAGCAGAGCAGTTCCATCTTCAAACGTGGGGCCGTGCGGATCTGAGAGCCGTTCCGCCAGATGAAGTGCCGTACAGGTTTCCCAGCCTGTGCCGATCATCAGCACGTAAGCGCCGCACTGGTTCAGAACCGCGAGAGGCGAAACAACGCCAAACGGGTCCTCAAGAGGCTGGCTGGAGAGGATGTCTGCAGCGCGTGGACCCCGGGCAGTAAAGGACACCTGCGGATGCAGGCTTCGGAGCGTCCCAGGCCACGTGCGGAAGGCCTCGGCAACTGTGCCAACGCCCCGCGTGGAGGTTGTGCGGGGATCGAACGCAGGCATGCTGGCTCGGATCGTGTCCCACCAGGTCTGTGGGACGGGTGGATCACACCATCCGGCGGGATCGCTCAGGTCCGAAGACTGCGCAGGCATGACGATCGTGCCTTCCGGCCCCACAACCTGAAGAAGAGCCTCAATAACACTTCTTGCTCCGCCACAGATCCAGCCAATACGGCTCATGGCCGTATGGACCAGAACCGTCATGCCGGGTTCAAGGCCAATCCGTCTGAAATCAACCGCCAGCCGTGCCTGGGTGACAGGCCCGCGGGCACGGGCAATGGCAGCCGCTTCAGTCATGTCTCAGCCACGGCCCCGATAGCCGGGAACGTCCTGTGAGGGAATCCAGACGCCTGCTGGTGGCTCACCTGTCTGCCAGAAGACATCGATTGGGATGCCGCCGCGGGGGTACCAGTAGGCTCCGATGCGCAGCCATTCCGGATCGAGCAGTTCAACAAGGCGTTCGGCAATCGCAACGGAACAATCCTCGTGGAAAGCGCCGTGGTTGCGGAAGCTGGTCAGGTACAGCTTGAGAGACTTGCTCTCCACGATCCATTTGCTCGGGATGTAATCGATGACGATGTGCGCGAAGTCCGGCTGGCCCGTCACGGGGCAAAGAGATGTGAACTCCGGTGCCGTGAAGCGCACGACGTATTTGCGACCCTGATGAGGGGAGGGGACACGCTCCAGAACGGCTTCTTCCGGGCTGTTTGCAGCGGGCGTGTTACGGCCAAGCTGGCTCAGGGCGTCAGTTCCCGGGGCGGAAGGCCCCGTTGGATGATGGTCGGACATGGTGGATTCTTCTCGCGGAAAGACTGTGTTTTCCAAAGATGTGGACCAGCTTTGCGCCTCACTCAACCCGGCCCCTTTACGAAAAGACTGCGACAGAGTTTGCATATTCGCGGGATTCGGTGCAGAAGACGGCGCAAATTCTCATCTTCGATGCACCGTCTGGAAGACCAAATGGAAATCCGTAACATCGCCATCATCGCGCACGTCGATCATGGCAAAACCACGCTGGTTGACGCGCTCCTCAAGCAGTCCGGCTCTTTCCGCGAGAACCAGCACGTTGCTGATCGCGCGATGGACAGCAATGATCTCGAACGCGAGCGTGGCATCACCATTCTTGCCAAGTGCACATCCGTTGTCTGGAAAGACTCGCGTATCAACATCATTGATACGCCGGGCCATGCTGACTTCGGTGGCGAAGTCGAGCGTATCCTGAGCATGGTGGATGGCGCGATCATCCTTGTTGACGCCGCTGAAGGTGCTCTGCCGCAGACGAAGTTCGTTCTGGGCAAGGCTCTGGCCCGTGGCATCCGCCCGATCGTGGTCGTGAACAAGATCGACCGTAGCGACGCGCGTCCGGACGAAGTGCACGAAGAAATCTTCGATCTGTTCGCATCCCTGGGTGCAGACGAGCATCAGCTCGACTTCCCGATGCTGTACGCTTCCGGCCGTCAGGGCTGGGCTGATCTTGAGCTGGACGGACCGAAGAAGGACCTGTCCCCGCTGTTCGATCTGGTTCTGCGCCACGTCCCGACGCCAAACGTCGACAAGGATGCGCCTTTCGGCATGGTTGCAACCATCCTTGAGAGCGACAACTTCCTTGGCCGTATCCTGACGGGTCGTATCGATCAGGGCCGTGCGAAGGTGAACATGCCGGTTCGCGTGCTGCGTCCGGACGGAACGGTTGTTGAAACCGGCCGCCTGACCAAGCTGCTGTCTTTCCGTGGTCTGGACCGCGTGCCGGTTGATGAAGCCGAAGCTGGTGACATCGTGGCCGTTGCTGGTCTGTCCGAAGCAACGATTCCTGACACGATTGCTGATCCGTCCATCAGCGAGCCGCTGCCGTCCCGCCCGGTTGATCCGCCGACCCTGTCCATGACCTTCCGTATCAACGATGGTCCACTGGGTGGCCGTGAAGGCAAGAAGGTCACGTCCCGTCAGATCCGTGATCGTCTCTTCAAGGAAACCGAAGGCAACGTGGCCATTAAGGTTACGGAAAGCCCGGAAAGCGAAGCTTTTGAAGTTGCCGGTCGTGGTGAACTTCAGCTTGGTGTTCTGATCGAACAGATGCGTCGTGAAGGCTTTGAGCTGACGATCGGTCGTCCGCGCGTTCTCTTCCGTGAAAACGAAGAGACCGGCGATCGTGAAGAGCCGTTCGAAGAAGTTCTGGTCGACGTTGACGAGCCGTATTCTGGTGTTGTCGTCGAGAAGATGTCCCTGCGTAAGGGTGTGATGCAGGACATGCGTCCGTCCGGTGGTGGCAAGGTTCGTCTGACGTTCCTGATCCCGTCCCGTGGCCTGATCGGCTACCACGGTGAGTTCCTGACCGACACGCGCGGCACAGGCCTCATGAACCGTCTGTTCCATGGTTATCTGCCATATGTCGGCACGATCGAAGGCCGTCGTAACGGCTCGTTGATCTCCGCTGAAGATGGTCAGACAACGCAGTACGCGCTGTTCGCCCTTCAGGATCGTGGCACGATGTTCGTGGACGCTGGCGAGAAGATTTACACAGGTATGATCCTGGGTGAGCACTCCCGCGAGAACGATCTGGACATCAATGCGGTCCGTGAAAAGAAGCTGACCAACATGCGTGCGTCCGGCAAGGACGAAGCCCTGCTTCTGACGCCGCCGCGCCGTATGAGCCTTGAGCAGGCCATTGCCTACATTGAAGACGATGAGCTGGTTGAAGTGACGCCGTCCGCCATTCGTATCCGTAAGCGTTATCTGGATCCGAACGAGCGTAAGCGCGCTTCCAAGAGCCGCGAAAGCTGATCTTTCCCATAAGGGAATAGATTTCGAAGAACGCGCACCGGGTTTCCGGTGCGCGTTTTTTTTATGGCTGAGAGTCGAGAGGCAAGAAATCAGGAAGTCCTCGACGGGACTTTGGCGGAATTGAGGCGTATTTACGAAGAGGAACCTCTATCCCCCTGAAATTTCATAAAGTTAATGCACGACGAAGACGCGCACTGGTGCTAATTTCAACGCATGGCCACTTCGAATTTTCTGAAATGTGGTCCGTTTTTCAGTTCTCTGGAGCTTCGTTCTCAGATGCGCCTTTTCAATCGTTCCCTAATCGCCGCCGTTTCTGCTCTGGCCCTGACAGCTGCTCCGGCTTTCGCTGATCCAGTGTCTGCTCCGGTCGAAGCAACGCCTGCTCCGACGGCTCCTGCCGCGCCAGCAGAACCGGCTGCGCCTGCCGCCGCTCCGGAAGCAGCATCCACGGATGCCGCAACGTCTGACAAGACGAGCACCACGAAGAAGCATCATCACAAGAAGCACCACCACAAGAAGCACAAGAAGGCTGCCGCTGCTGCCTCCACGACGGATGAAGCAGCACCGTCCAACTAATGGCGGCTTACCCGGTTTTACCGGGTGGTAAGTAGAGGAAAGCGGGATCGGCGCAGGCTGGTCCCGCTTTTTTTGTTTTTACTGTACGGTTACCCCAAGCTTGTTGCGTTCAAGATTATCGTCCCGCCAATTTTCCGGATTTGGATTTCATGACTTCTTATCTTCTGTCCTGGCATGGAACACTGCTTGCCAGCAGGGAAGCCT
The DNA here is from genome assembly GCF_018812145.1 of Gluconobacter sp. P5E10. NCBI lineage: Bacteria > Pseudomonadati > Pseudomonadota > Alphaproteobacteria > Acetobacterales > Acetobacteraceae > Gluconobacter > Gluconobacter sp. P5E10. The sequence continues at coordinate 52,070 of NZ_JACRVZ010000001.1, forward strand.
GCCTCTGCACAGCATCCTTTGCAGACGTCTTGCTAAAAGTGGTCACACCAGTTCTGGTAGAGGACGGCTATGAAGTGACACCTGCCCGGTCTGGGCTCGTGCTTCGCGAACTGCCTGACACAACACGACCTTTGTGTGTTCTGAGGATGGGGACAGAGTTTCTCTCCAGCCGAAATTCCATGGATCTGGACTGGACGGGGCATCACATGGACTGGGAGAGCTTTCTTCCAATCCGGGCATCTCTCATTCCTGTCCTTCATGCTCTGCTGTCGCGCAGATGGTCTATGGGGAAAGGGTCTTTGCACCTCCCATATATTCGTGAATTTTCTCTCGTAATTGGGGAGCAGGCATGGCCTCTCGAAACTCTGATGGCCACGAGAGAAGATGATATCGTTCTCTTGGAAACTGAAGGCGAAGAGACCGTCTGGATCTTGGAATCTTGCCCGCCCAAAGTCTTATCTCAACTGTTGAGTGCCCTGTCTGAGAGTCTCATGGGTGCTGATTCAACGTCCGAAACTGAATGGCTGAACAGGCAAATTCTCAAAGTTTCCGTCGCTCCGCATGAAATCATTCATATTCTGTATCTGGCGTTGATGTGCGCAGAGCAGGGGCGATTGGATTTTGCCCAGGAATTTTTGAAATGTGCCCGACTGTATGATGAACGTCCTGATCTCATCTACTTTCAGGCCATTCTGTCGGAGCGGATGGGAGATCATGCTGCCGCGACAGCGCACCTGTCTCAGGCGCTTGCACAGCAGTTCCCTGATCCGAGCATAATTAGGCAATTTGGGTATCTTGAGACCAGAATGGCAGAGGGAGAGAACATGCTTCTTCTTCTCCCAGAACTGATGCAACAGGTTTCAGGAAGTGGCTTCGATCCTCTTTTTGACTCCCTGATGCTCCCCCAGAAGTTGGCCATAACAAATAATCAGGATGTGGTGCAGGCCTACAGTCTGATATTTGAGCAGTCCTGTTTCAGTAAAGGTCGAGACCGTGGCCTGGCGCTTTTGCGGCATGAGCAGACATGTAATGGCATCCGTTACTGGAGCGAGATTTGTTTGGGGCATGACGCATGGCTGTCCGGGGATCGAGCTGCCGCAGACAAGCATTATAGCGGGGCCAAGACCCAAGCCATCGAAACCGGGATCATGCCAATTCACTATAATTGCGGTGTGTTTTCGTGGCTGCCTGAAAATGAAGTTGCAGGCCTTGAAGACAAAGTCGTGGAAGACCGTCTTGGAACATCGGGGTGGACTTGGAAGTCCAGTGTTCTTCCGGGACAGGAGGACGTTCAGCCAGAGCTTTGTCTGGTTTTCGGATGTGATACTGGATACTTCCAATTCATTCCCAAGCTAGTGCTGTCTTTGCTGAAAGTGTGCATGGCCCGACCGAAGGGTGGCCGCATCAGGCTCTGTCTGGGTATCGATAGCCCGACGAATGAACAGTTGGACTGGTTGGAAGAGATAGTCAGTGCCTTGTCAGTGCATGATTATGGGCTTGATTTCACCTTCGCGCATGGCCCGCTGACCTACCGTGACGGTGCAACCTATACGGCTATTCGATACCTGATTTTTCCGGAAATTGCCGAGCGCTGGAGCTGTCCGGTCATTACCGCAGACTGCGACGGCTATTTTCCGTCAGACTTTTTGACACTCTGGGAAGAGATGAAAGCCACGGCAGATTATGGCTTCCGCCTTTATGCATACGATAAGGCCGGGCATCAGTTTTTTGGAGAGCCGTGGGGTTTGGGGGCTGGCATCTCCTACTTTGGGAATGCGGATAAAGTGCCCGACATCGCCCGTTTTCTGCATAATTATCTTCAAATTGCCTACAATCCGGATAATCCGACCAACTGGTGTATCGACCAATGCGCTTTAGTGCAGGCTTACAGGCAGTTTGTAGCACCAGATTGGGAGACGTTGCGTATTCGCTTCATGGATGACGGAACGCCGTTGATGGTGATGCCCCATCATGTTGGTGGTAAGCAGGAGCTGCTTGAGCACGAAGGCACAGTGTCCGCAGAGGACGTTCAGGCTTTTCTGTCCGCTTGAGCGGAAGAGTATGGCTAAAAACTGATTTTGGCAGATCACGTCAGATCGGTCTGCCAGAGAAACAATGCTGCTATCAGCTTTATAAAGCCGATAGCAGCATTGTTTTACAGATAACGGTCGAGAGAGAGATCCAGTGACGGGATGGCCGTCTGTCGGCCGGAGATCTGGTCTGCAACGATCTGGCCGGAGCCCGCTGCCATGGTCCAGCCAAGCGTGCCGTGACCGGTGTTAAGCCATAGATTGCCGTAGCGCGGAGCTGGCCCGACGATGGGTGTGCCATCTGGCGTGCAGGGACGCAGGCCGGTCCAGTAACGTGCAGCAGAGAGGTCGCCGCCGCCGTACATCTCGTTGAAGGATAGTTCCAGCGTTTCACGACGGTCCGGGCTCAGGCGCAGGCTGAAGCCAGTCAGTTCGGCTGTTCCGCCGATGCGGATGCGATCCCCGAGGCGCGTGATGGCAACCTTGTAGGTTTCATCATTCACCGTGGATACCGGCGCACGGCTCTCATCTGTGATTGGCATGGTCAGGGAGTATCCCTTGACCGGATAGATCGGCAGACGCAGCTCCAGCGGCTTCATCAGGCGCGGGGAGTAGCTGCCAAGAGCTAGCACATACGCATCTGCTGTCAGGCGGCCAGCGCTGGTACGAATGCTCACGATGGATTTGTCAGCCGCTTCGATGGCTTCAATCGTGGTGCCAAGACGGAACTTCACACCCTTCTGTTCGGCCATAGCAGCGAGGCGACGTGTGAAGAGATGAGCATCACCTGTCTGATCGCCCGGAAGGCGCAAGCCACCACGCAGACGATGGCGTGCATGGGCCAGACCCGGCTCATGAGCAATGATTTCATCGACGTTCAGAAGCTGATGATCCACGCCACTTTCTGCCAGAAGACGCATGTCCTCGGCAGCGTGTTCGACCTGGGCATCCGTCCGGAAAAGCTGGATCAGACCCTTTTGGTCACCGTCATACGTGATGCCGGTTTCGTCGCGCAGGGCGTCGATTTTATCGCGGGCATACTCCGCAATCCGAAGCATACGGCTCTTGTTAATGTCGTATGCTTTTTCCGAACAGTTCGCGAGCAGCTCGCCCATGAAGCGGAACATGGCCGTATCGAAGCGCGGGCGGATGATCAGCGGGCTGTGTTTGCTGGTCATCCATTTGGCGACTTTGAACGGCAGACCCGGCATGGCCCATGGTGTCGAGTAACCAGGGGAGACCTGACCGGCGTTGGCGAAGGACGTTTCAAGCCCTACGCCAGGCTGCCGGTCAATAACCTCAACTTCATGACCTTCCTGAGCAAGATACCAGGCGGTTGTCACGCCGATGACGCCGGCGCCCATGACGATGATTTTCATGACAGTTCTGCTGCTTTCCGATTGGTAGAAAACCGTATTTTCGATTTGGTACCGATCAGATCAGCACCAGCGGAAACGGTTGTCTACCCCCGGCTTTTCAGCCCGGAACGCCCTTGCTGGTGGAATATTCGAAGTGCAGGGCTGTATCCGGATGAACTATGGCGTGAATGGCATGAACTGCCATCGCACCTTCAGAAAATCCCTGAAGAATTAATTTAAGCTTACCAGGATAGGTTGCCACATCGCCGATGGCGAAAATGCCCGGTGTGCTGCTTTCCAAGGTCGCCGGGGTGACCGGAACCGTGTTGCGATGCGTGTCCAGACCCCAAAGCGCGATCGGGCCGAGATCCGTGGAAAGACCATAGAACGGCAGGAGCGTATCAGCGTCCAGATGGCGGGATTCGCCAGCCAGAGTGGTGACTTCCACCGCAGAAAGCTGGCCGTCCGTACCGTGCAGGGCGTGGAGCTGGTAAGGGACAACCTTCTCAATACGGCCCGCTTTGATCTGATCGTCGATGCGGGACAGTGTTTCCGGGGCCCCGCGGAAGCGGTCTCGGCGATGCAGCAGATAAATGTGCTCAGCAACATCTGAAAGCGACAGCGCCCAATCCAGAGCAGAATCGCCACCACCGGCAACGACAATTTTCTTGCCGGCGAAATCAGCACGCTTCTTGACGTAGTACTGAACTGCCCCTGTGCGCTCGTACGCTTCCAGTCCGTCTAGCGGTGGACGGTTCGGACCGAATGCGCCAGCACCAGCGGCGATGATGACAGCCTTGGCTTTCACGGTGTCGCCACGTGCTGTGGTGAGCGTGAAGTCCCCACGGTGGCCCGTCAGGGTTTCCACGCGGGAGCCGAGCAGACGGGGAACGTCGAACGGTGCAATCTGCTGATCCAGCGCTTCGATGAGTGCGCCGCCCTCAATGGAAGGGTGCGCCGGAATGTCATAGATCGGCTTTTCCGGGTATAGCGCCGCGCACTGACCACCAATGCTGTCGAGCGCGTCAATCAGGACGCAGCTCAGTTTGAGCATTCCGCATTCAAAAGCTGCAAAGAGGGCGGTCGGACCGGCGCCAACAATCGCGACGTCGGTGGAGAGGGTTTGAGGTGAAATCGTCATATCTGTTTCTTAGGCGTTTTGAGTTGAATGGGGTAGACCATCCCGCATGCGGTGCGCCTTTGTCATCCAACATATTAATGCAACAGGCGGAACCGAGCGCTCTGCCTGCGCGGTGATGAACGGGCTTGTTCAGCGGGATGTGACGGTTCATCTGCTGGAACTGTTGGGAAACGGCCCGCCCGTCTTTCCGCTGGATGACAGAATTCCCGTAAAATCCCTGTTTGAAAAGCCGGTAAAAATTTTCAGCTCCTGGCCACGAATTGTTGGGAAATTGGTGCGCTATCTGAAGCGTCACCGCATCGACACACTAATTGTCGTGGAAGCCACACATGCTCTGTATGGCGTGGCTGCGGCCCGTCTGGCCGGGTGTCGGTGCATCGTGTGGGAGCACTTCAATTTCAACATTGCGCTGGGGCGTCGCAAACGGGTCTGGGGGCGGCAGATTGCGGCACGATGGGCTGATGATGTGGTGGTCCTGACGGCGCGTGACAAAGCGCTCTGGCAGGCAGGACTATCCCTCAAAGCGTCTCTGTCAGTTATTCCGAATATGGCCCCCCCGGTCTGGCAGACAGCTTATGCGCAGGCTTCTCGTCTTGTTCTGACGGCAGGTCGGCTGACCGCTCAGAAAGGCTATGATCTCCTTCTGAAAGCCTGGGCGATTATAGAAGCCGATCAACGCGGAGCAGCCTGGTCTCTGCTTATTCGTGGAGACGGACCGGACCGCCTCATGCTTCAGCAACAGGCGGCGTGCCTGAAGCGCGTGACGATTGCACCCGCGACCCCTCATCTTGACGACGATTACCGGCAGGCCGCGCTCTACGTGTGTTCATCGCGCTACGAAGGGCTGCCGATGGTTATGCTTGAGGCTGCCTCAGCGGGAGTGCCGGTGGTGGCGTTTGATTGCGAAACTGGCCCGGCGGAAGTGGTTGTGCCGGAGGAAACAGGAATCCTCGTGCCACCAGAGGATTATATCGGACTTGCTGAAGCTCTTCTGGCTCTGATGGAGCGGAATGAAAAAAGGCGGGCCATGTCTGACATGGCCCGCCTTAAAGCGCTGGAATTTCAGGAAGGCCCCATCATGGATCGATGGATGGCTCTCCTGGGTCAGTCCTGACTTTTCTTCAGCCTGCTGCCTGAAGCGTTACTTTCCGCTCAAGTGCCATACCTAGTGCCGTTGTCACAGCGTCTTCAGAGAATGTGACGCTGGTGTATGTCTGTCCGGCTTCAATGATGCCAGACAGAGTTTTGGCGGAGTGCAGCGCCACAATCTGTTGGGCCATGTCTTGGGTGGTAGATTGGACGAGGCCACGCAGGCTTTCCGGAAGCGCCAGTCCTTCTGCGGCCACGGGCGTCATGATGCAGGGCACGCCCGCAGACAGGCTTTCCAGCACCTTACCCTTGATGCCTGCCCCGAACCGGAGAGGAGCGACACTGAGGCGCACCTGATTCAGCACGTTGTCCAGGTTCTGGACATGACCAAGAACCCGGATGCGATCGCTGGCCAGAGCATGGATGCTGTCTGGCATCTCTGCCCCAACCAGAGTGCAGGTAATGGTCGGATCCATGGCCCACACTGCGGGCATGATGTCATGCACCAGCCACTGCACGGCATCGCTGTTTGGGGCATGTGCGTAGTTACCAATGAACAGTAGGCCGTTTCTGTCGTGGCTTGTGGACGATGTGCTGGCCGCAGGTGTTGCCCATGGAACCACATGCACAATGGCTTGCGGCAGATCTTTCCGAAGCTGGGCCGCTTCTGCTTCAGAGTGCGTCAGGACAGCATCCGCCTGTAGCGCTGCACGGTATTCCGCCACACGAATCTGATTGGCCTTTGCCATCAGTTCCGGTCGGCCCTGCACTGCAGCCTGACGTGCCAGACGCAGGAAGTGAAGGTCTGCGACGCTGTAGAGGACGTAGGCTTTCTGCTGGTTACGGCGGACGAGTGCCATGTAGCGCGTCGCGATATCTTCACGGTGCAGATACACGACGTCGAAGCTGTTCAACTGGCGGCGCAGAACGTCTTCGACGGACGCAAAGAACGGTAGTCCCTGCACCTTTACACTCGGCAGTGAGTCCAGAGGTGCGGTCATGTCCATTTGGTCAGCGGCTACGAAACAGACGTCATATCCCAGAGTTTCGAGGGCCATCATGTGAGACAGGATCGCCTGCGACCCTGCATCCCGCTTGGCATCGGGGCGAAGGCTGTCAATTACGAGTGCGCGCTTGCGTTGCGTGGTGGCCTTCGTGAGCATTCCCCGGCGACGGCGCGTGGCATGAAGCGACTGTTCTGCCAGACCACTCACGGCCAGCGCACGGGACTGTCGGAGTTTTTCCACCTGTCCAAGGAGGAAGGACAGAACCTGATCGCCGGACTGTTCGTCAGCGGCGGCAGACACAGCGCGGGCTACAGTCTGCTCCATATCCGCGTCGAAGGCCGTTACGGGTTCCAGAACCTGTGGCGTGCCTAGAAGTGCTCCGTCCTCTTCCCGACGCACTTCCAGAACATGGCGTGTGAGGGGGGAGAGGCCGCCGGGCAGGATCACATCGAAGCCGCAGAGCAGGGGCCGTCCGCTCTTGGCAACATCGGGGCGGCGACCGTTCGCCACGATGGAAGCGAGAACCACCCCGTTATCGACAATCTGCAGCGTCACGACATCTTCGGGGTCAGCAGGGTTCGTCGCCCAGCCGGAGATGCGATTGCGTGTAGCGATGTCGATGAAGCCATCCAGAGGGGCCACTGGGGATGGTGCCAAAACGGCCTGTGGAATTTTCTGCTCCATCTGGTCCATCATCCAGGGCGTGTTGCCCAGGGGAGCGTGATCGGTAGCGCGGCGCACTTCCAGAACGTGACGATCCAGCGGAGACAGACCGCCTGGAATTTCAAATCGGAAGCCACAGGCTCCACCAACATCTGGCCTTGCCGTTGCAGTGGTGACTTCGCCGAGAACAACCCCATTATCAAGGATCTGAAGACGAACGGCGTCAGTGCTGCCCGGAACGCGTGCCCATCCTTCAATATGGGTGTGGGTTACGACGTCCAAAAAGCCTTCCAGAGCGCCCGTTGCCACACGTGCTTTCGTCGAAAGAGCGTTCAGGCGCGTCCGGATGGCGGCGAGTTGAGCGCCTTCTTCAACACGTGGCGCACAATAGCGGGCCTGAACCGGCTCTGCTGCAGGATAGAGCACATCGTACTCAGAGGCATTGTGGAACATGCCGCGAGAGCTGTCGTCTACAAAGGTTTCAGATTCCGCACCGTTCGCGAAGATGACGTCGTGGCTTTCCAGCTCAATGTGGAAATAAGCCACCTCATCCATGCGTTCTGCCTGAAGGATGCTCGTGCCATTGACCAGGGCGACTGCAGGGATCAGGACGCCGTCCAGATACATGGCGTGGAGCGGCGAAACGGACAGGTCCTGCTGGGGCAGATTGTTGCCCAGAGAACCGCTTCGGAAAATGACTGGCAGGATGTCGCGGTTGCCATTGGCGAACGTACCCGAATAGCTGCGGCGACCGATCCAGTGAATAGCCCGCAGACCGTTCGAGCGGGTCTGAACCAGGTCACCGATTTCAAGCTGCTCGACGGGAATTTCTCCGCGGTTCGTCAGGATGAGCGTGCCACGGCAGTAGCACGGCGTCCCTTCGGCCAGGAGCAGTGTGCCACCTGTACTGTCAGACTGAACCGTAAAGAAATCAGCGGCGTAATCGCTGTCGAGAGCAATCGTATAGGTGTCTGTGCCGTTGGAGATTTCCAGCGTGGAAGGGTCTGTCAGGGTTGCTGTTGTGCTGCTGGACCAGGCGAGTTCCGGCAGATCCACTTTTGCACCACTGGCAAGATGGATATTCTTGGTCGTGCTGCCGGCATAAAGTGCCAGACGGCTGCCATCACCAACGCTGATGTTCGAGGCTGTGCTTCCGCTGTGAACGGCAGCAGTCTGACTGCTCGTCAGAGCAACATCGGACAGAGCTGCGCCACTTGTGGCGCTGTAATCTGTCATTTCCAACAGGGTCAGGGACGGATCGTGATCCGATTCGCCATCCAGCTGCCCTGTGTTGATATGCAGGGTCTGGAACTGGCCTGCATTGGCGAACCCGTCTGTGCCGATGGTGTGATCAAGGGACTGAGCGTTACCTTCATAGATGTAGGTGTAGCGGTTGCTCGCGTCTTCCTTGGTTTCCATGTCCGTCAGGCCAGCGTTGGCATAGACCTGATTGGCGTCGCTCCACGCTACGTCATTGAAGTCACCAAGGATGCCGATCTTGGCGGTCGGATCGTTCGAAAGCTGGTTCTGGACGTAGTTCGTGATGTACTGGGCCTGCGCGATACGGTTGTTAACCGTCGCCGTCGTGCCGCCATGGTTTACCGGGGGCTGGGTCGCGCCATAAAGCTCCGAACTTCCGGCCTGGGAGGACAGATGCACGTTGATGAGCGTGACGTCCTTGCCGTTGAACTCGAAGGTTCCAACCAGTGGCAGGCGGGTATTCTTGAACGTGCCGCTCAGTTCCTCACTGCCAATGGTGGTAACGGGTTCTTTCAGCGTGACGCGGTCTGCGTTGTACAGGAACACGCTACGGATGTTGCCGCCCGTGACACCGCCCTGCGTGTTATTGGCAGGATCAACCTGAGCCCACGAGTAGGTCGGGCCACCGGCATCTGCGATGGCCTTGACCAGTGCTGCGAGGTTTTGCTCGGCGCTGACCGTACCATCGCTGGTTGTGCCACTGTCGTCCTGGATTTCCTGGATAGCCAGAACGTCCGGGTTGTCGAGGTTCTGCACGATGATCTTGGCAACCTGCGCCAGACGGTCTGCATTGGCCGGATCAAGAGCGTTGAAATTCTCGATATTATAGTCACTGACGAGAAGATTCTGCTCGTCCTTGTGGAAGGTCGTGACCGGAGCAGGCGTTTCCGTGTGAATGACCGTGACCTGTGTGGTCGGGATCAGTTCATAAACGCCGTTATAATAGGTCAGAACACCTGTGATATCGCCAAGCTTGTCACCGACTTCGGCACTGATGGCCGAACCAGGGGTGACGCCGCTGTCGTAATAGATTTCGACGCGCTGGGTGTTGATGCTGCTCTCGGTGCTTTGAAGCGCACCGGTGGGTGTCAGGAGGCCATTACCATTATCAGGCACGACCCATGTGGCATTGGACGCGGTGGCGCCGGTCGCCACGACATCATGCAGGGTAATGACCTGACCGATGAGGTTACGATAGAAATCAAGAGCGTTCGTGTCCGGGCTGAGAGACGCAGTGCTCTTGTTGAGATCGATCGCTTGCTCAAGGTCGCCGAGGTAAGATGCGGCTGGAACCGTCAGGCCACCCTGACCAATGACCGTCGGAGCAATCTCTGCGTAGGTCGCGCCCGTATCGGTGTAAGAGACCAGATTGATCTCCGGCAGCGTGAGGGATTTGCTCCAGGAGGTGCCGGAGTAGTTCGTGACGGTGCCGGTAATGGTAACGGTTTCACCCACGGTCGGAAGGGTGGCTGTCTTGCCCGCATAGACAAAGATGCCCGTGCTGCCGATGCTGTCTTTGTCTTTGCTGGCCTGCTGAACCCAGAAGCCGATGCTGCCATTCGTATCGATTGCCGTGACGACGCCAGTAGTTGTGACGCTGGTACCCGCATACGGGCTGTAATAGCCGACGCCATTGATCTGCTGGATTGTCAGGGTCTGGGGCGTGGTGCTGGTTCCGCCGGACGAGCTTCCGCCTGTTTCCGATCCGGTGCCAGTGCCCGTTCCACTCCCGGTATCGGAGCCCGAAGAGCCTCCCGTGCCGGTATCAGAACCACCTGTGTTGGTGCCTGTTCCTGAACCGCCTGTAGCGCTCCCGTCATTGGCGGCTCCCGGTGTGACCAGAACCGTTCCCGCAGCGGCAGTGGTTCCGTAGCCTTCGATACCAGCCAGTGAGGGGTCATCAATTGCCCAGTCGGAGGCGCTGTTTGTGTCCGTTCCGTCAGGAATGCGGGACGCGCCAGCAATCAGCTTACCCGTCAGAACCGGAGCGCCAGCATAGGTTGGATCACCGCTGCCACCGTCTGAAACGGCAATGGTATCTCCAATCTCAGACCAGGGCGTGGAGGTGAACGTCCCACCATTGGCGGTATCGAGATCATCGCCAGCCTTGCCGGTGAAATTCTTGACCAAAAGGACAGTTTGCGTGCCGTTCTGCAAAGCATTCGTCTGGTATGGCGTCACCCAGTAGCCAGCGCTGTTGGTCGTCCCGAGTTGAAAAACGTTGTCAATTTTGCCCGCAACGCTGCCGTCACCATCAACAACGATCAGTGACCATTCACTGTAATCTGTGTCGGCGTCCCCTTTTACTTCAATAAATTCGTTCGGATCTCCCGATGTACTTGGATTGAACATGAATTCATTGATCAGAAGATTGGACGTCATCGGTAAATACCCTGATTGGAATGGTCTTGTTCAGAATGGTTACTGAAAAGTTAAAAACCATTTCTCTGTGTATGTAATAAAGAGTCAATAAGGATTGTTTGAATTTTTCAAATAATCACAAAACGTTCACTTTATTTCGTTTTGTGTCATGCTTTATGCTTGTGACGAGCAATGCCGTGTTGTCAGAAAGCAGAACATCCACCGCTTGATGGATGAGGCATGCGGCGTCACATTGCGGGGATGCAGATACGTCTTCCTGATCAGTCCTCGACCGAACATCTTGCCGCCCGAATCGCTGGGCTGTGCGCTCCGGGCGATTGCATTGCCCTGTCAGGCGGTCTTGGGGCCGGGAAAACCACCTTTGCGCGGGCATTTCTGCGGGTCTTGGCCCGTGATCCGCAGATGGACGTTCCAAGCCCGAGCTTTGCACTGGTTCAGCCCTATGACACGTCTGCCGGGCCGGTTTTCCACTATGATTTATGGCGGCTGGAGGGGCCGGATGCGCTGTATGAACTGGCCTGGGATGAAGCCTGCGAAGGCATCATGTTGGTGGAATGGCCAGAGCGCGCTGAAGATCTCCTGCCTGCCAATGCGTTGCATCTGACACTGACCTCAGGCGCGACAGAAGACGAACGGTTTGCAGAGCTATCCGGCTGGCCGGACGAACGTCTGAGCGGGATTGCGCTATGACCGTTGTGACGATTGCCGGTACCGAACCGTTTCTGGATCGGGTCGCTCATGAATGGCTGAAACAGGACCCCGCTGCCGGAACGGACGGTCCGGGCCTGCTGCTCGTGCCGAGCCGTCGTGCCGGGCGTGCGTTGATGGAAGCGTTCCTGCGCGTGCTGGATGGCAAGGCATCCCTTCTGCCGCGCATTGTTGCGATCAACGACGTGGATGAAGAGGCGCTGGCGTCCATCGGGATTGATGTCTCGTTGCCCCCGGCTGTTGAGCCACAGAGACGGCTGGCTGTTCTGTCCATGCTGATTCTGCAAACGCCCATTGTCAGTGTCGGAGTGGACAAAACCAAAGGCATTGATCGGGCATGGCCTCTCGCCAAGGCCCTGGCTGACCTGATGGATGAGGCCGAGCGCAGTGGCGTCGATCTGGCAAGAAGCCTGCCGGACGCTGTGGAAGAACGCTTTTCAGAACACTGGCAGCAGACGCTGAAATTTCTGGAAATCGTTACGACCATCTGGCCGAAATGGCTGGAGGAAGAAGGTCTATCGAACCCCGTCGCCCGTCAGGTCGCGCGTCTGAAAGCGCAGGCGGCAGCGTGGTTGCATGTTCCTCCCCACACGCCTGTCTGGGCGGTTGGGTTCGCGGACGGGTCCGCAGCGGTGTCAGATGTGCTGGCGGCAGTGGCGACATTACCGACCGGGCTGGTGATCCTTCCGGGGGTTGATCTGGATCTGCCTCAGACAATGTGGGACGCGCTGCCTGCGTCACATCCACAGGCTGGTCTTAAGGAAATTCTCGCGGATCTGGGGGTGACACGCGACGATCTAACGGACTGGGACGGCGGCAGGGATCGGGCCAGAGAGCGTCTGATGCGTGGCGTCATGCTGCCGGAACAGGGGATTACGGCCTGGGGGCGGGATCTGAACCCGCGTGATATCTCTGGCCTGTCCCTGCTGCCCGCACAGGATCAGCAACAGGAAGCGCAGTCCATCGCGTTGATCCTCAGGAACGTGGTGTCCGTCTCCGGCCAGACCTGCGCGCTTGTGACGCCAGATCGTAGCCTTGCTCAGCGTGTCGGGACCGAGCTTCTGCGGTTCGGAATTTATGCTGATGACAGTGCGGGTGAGCCTCTGGCGCAGACGCCAGCCGCCGTGTTCCTGCGCCTGATCGCCACGGCAGCCGAGGCGCAGCTTTCCCCGGTGGCTCTGCTTTCTGTTCTGAAACACCCTTTGGCGTCTCTTGGTCGGACACCGGGTAACTGTCACGCCTCGGCCCGTCGGCTGGAGCGTCTGTTGCTGCGTGGACCCGCTCCTGCACCGGGTATCGCGGGCCTTAAAGCGGCACTTGAGACGTATATTCAGAACCAGCGTGACCCGGACAATGGGGCAAGCGCAGATGCTCCTGATGAGCCGGAAGGACCAGCGGCATTCATTGCCCGGATTGAAGCCGCTTTCGAGCCTCTGCTCGGTCTGTCCGGCGCGGTTCCACTCCCTGAATTGCTGGAAGCCTTAATTCATACCGCCGAAGCCTTAGCGGCGACCGAAACAGAACTGACTGCAGAGCCCGAAGAAGGACTGCATCCGGGCGGGCGTCTCTGGATGGGGGACGATGGTGAAGCTCTGTCCCGCCATTTGGCTGCCCTGATCCAACATACCGGCATCCTGCCACCCCAAAGGCTGGCGCATCTGGATTCCTTTTTGAATACATCTATGGCCGGGCAGATGCTGACGGGCCTGCGCGCGCATCGGGGTGGTGTGGAACTGGCCCATCCGCGTGTCACCATTCTCGGTGTGCTCGAAGCGCGTCTGCTGGCGTTCGATGTGGTTGTTCTGGGTGGATTAAACGAAACGGTTTGGCCACCTGCAACAGATCCGGGGCCATGGCTGAGCCGCCCCATGCGGACGCGTGTTGGTCTGCCGTCTCCCGAGCGTCAGATCGGCATCAGCGCTCATGATTTCGTCTCAACGGCTTTGGCTGCTGGGGAGGTTGTGTTCTCCAGTTCCGCCCGGCGGGATGGTGCACCGGGTGTACCCGCCCGCTGGATGGTGCGAATGGAAGCATTTCTGGGGGGGCGTGGGCAGAAACTGCCGGTGCATCCCGCGCTCGAATGGCAAAAGGCTATGGATCAGCCGCTGGATGGTGCGGAAACGGTGGCGCCTCCAGAGCCAAGGCCTCCTGTGGCACTCCGTCCGCGTCGTTTGAGTATCACGGAGATCGAGACGTGGATGCAGGACCCGTATGCCATTTACGCCAAGCATGTTCTGAAGCTGAAGGCGCTCAAGCCTCTTGAAGAAGGGGCGGAACACGCGGATTTCGGCATGATCGTGCATGAGGCCATGGATCGGGTTCTCAAGGACTATCCGGATCGCTGGCCGCAGAATGTAGCCTCCTCCCTGAAGCGCGCGTTCACAGAAGAACTGGCCAAGGCCAATATGCGACCTGCGCTGGTCAGCTGGTGGGCCCCAAGGCTGGAGCGTATCGCAGACTGGGTGGCCGTACAGGAGCGGATCCGTCGGGAACAGGAACACGCCGTCGCGCGACATATGGAAGTGTCTGCGTCCTTCAGGATCGAAGCTGCACGTGCACCGTTCGAACTGCGCGGTAGGGCGGACCGCATTGATGTTGATGAAGACGGCAAGGCGACGATCTTCGATTACAAGACCGGCTCTCCGCCCACCGGCAAAGCCGTGGAAGGTGGATGGTCCGTTCAGCTTGTTCTGGAAGGAGCACTGCTGGCCAAGGGTGCTTTTGAAGGCGTTCCGGCTGCCGAGACGAAACAGCTTCTGTACTGGCATCTGACCGGCGGCGATGATCCGGGGAAAGAGAGCGAAGTTCCAAGTCGGAAATCCAGCCTTGATGCGGCTGTCCTGATTGGTGAGGCCATGGAAAAACTGCGTGGCCTTATTGATGAGTATGATCAGCCCGATCAACCCTATCGCTCCCAGCCCTGGGCCGGTCATGTGCCGCGCTACACGGATTACGCGCAGTTGGCGCGGGTGGATGAATGGCGCGCGGCCTATGCGGAAGGAGACGATTCATGAGCGAGACCCGCAACCGCGCTGACGTTATTGCTGAAGCCGATCGAACACAGCTTGCTGCGTCTGATCCGATGGCGTCCGTCTTCGTGTCCGCGTCTGCCGGATCGGGCAAGACCAAGCTGCTGATTGATCGTCTGCTTCGTCTGATGCTGCCCCTTGAAGTAGAAGCAGATGATGGGTCGATTGTGTTGGCCGAAGGGGCAAACCCATCCCGCATCCTGTGCCTGACCTACACCAAGGCCGCCGCCGCGGAGATGGCCAATCGTCTCCAGTCCCGGCTTGGCGAATGGGTGTCGCTTCCGGATGAGCGTCTGGGCCGGGAACTTGAGAAATTACGTGTTCCCAACACGGACGAGACGCGCCGGGCGGCCCGTGGGCTGTTCCTGAAAGTTCTGGACCTGCCGGGCGGTCTGCGGATCGAGACGATCCACGCGTTTTGTCAGTCTCTTCTGCGTCGTTTTCCGCTTGAAGCCTCCGTCGATCCGCATTTCACCCTGATGGAAGATACGGACACGACGCTGGCTTTGCGGGAAGCCATGGAAGATGAACTCGCCAAGGCTCCGAAAATCGTGGCGGAAGTGGCGGGGACTATCGGGATCGACCGGTTCTTCCAGCGGATCCGCGTCCTGAACATGGAAGAAAGCCGCGTCCGTCCCCTGCTGGATCGTTGGCAGATGCTGCCGGATGCTGTGCTGAGCGCCTATCGGGGAGCCCTGAAAGCCGGGCAGGAGGCGGCGTCTGATCTGGAAGGGTTGATCTGTAAGCCTCGCAAGGAAGCGGAATTGCGGGCCGGACTTCAGGCGGCGGTCGGCGTTGTCACGGCCGCTGCGAAGCCGACTGTGGAGCAGATGCTTCTGTGGCTCGGGACTCAGTTGGAAGACCGTTTGGCCCCCGTCTGGAGCAAATATCTGCTCACGGACAAGGGCACCTTGCGGCAGATGAATCGCATCATTAGCAAGAAAGCACAGGACGTCGTTCCTGAAGTCGTGCCGCTGCTGGAAGAGGAAGGCCAGCGCCTCCTCGATCTGACAGAGAGCATCAAGCGCGCCGTGCTTCTTTCCCTGAATCGCGCGCTTCTGTCTCTTGCTGCGCCGATGCTGTCCAGCTTCCGTGAGGGCAAGGCCGCGCGTGGACTGGTGGACTACAACGACCTTATTCAGGAAACGCGGAATCTGCTGGAAGATCCAGGTGCGGCCTGGGTGCTCTACAAGCTGGATGGCGGTATCGACCACCTGTTGCTGGACGAGGTGCAGGATAATTCCGGGCTTCAGTGGGAAATCGCCGGGGCTCTGACATCCGAGTTCTTTTCCGGTGAGGGGGCATGGGAGCAGGGACCGAGACCCCGCACCGTGTTCGCGGTCGGCGACTACAAACAGTCCATTTACGGATTTCAGGGCGCTGATCCTGAGCAATTTCATAGCTGGAGAGCCGAGTTTGCCCGTCGCGTTCAGAATGCGGGTCTGCCGTGGCGTGATCCGGATCTGAACGTTTCGTTCCGTTCGGTTACACCCGTTCTGTCTTTCGTGGATGCGGTCTTTTCGCAGCCGAATGCCGCACATGGCCTGCTGGAGAAGGGGCAGGAGACACTGCTTCCCCATGTCTCCGCGCGTCCGGGGCAGGGTGGGCGCGTTGAACTCTGGCCGCTCGTCCCGGTGCTGGAAGGCGAGGACGATGATGAAGGTCTGACGCCCTGGCAGGCTCCGAAAGCCAATACCGGCCAGCGCAGTGCGCCACAGCGTCTGGCGGAGGCGCTTGCCGGGTGGATTGATCAACAGATTGGCCGTTCGCCGCAACCGGGACAGGCGCCTTTGAAAGCGGGCGATGTTCTGATTCTCGTGCCGCGTCGATCCTCGTTCCTGCGCTCCCTGATCCGGGCGCTGAAATCGCGGAACGTGCCAGTCGCGACACTGGTGCGTGTCGGTCTGACGCAGCAGGTGGCCGTGCGCGATCTCATGACGCTCTGTGCCGCACTGCTTCTGCCACAAGACGATCTGACATTAGCGGCGGTTCTGACCTCACCCCTCGGTGGACTGAGCGATGATTCTCTGATGGCGCTGGCGACAAAAGATGGTCGCGCCCATGCCCTTGGCCCGAAAGGCCAGCCGCTCTGGACTGTCCTGCGGGAACGTCATCGGGAGCGTGCGGAGTGGCAGGCGGCATGGATGATGCTGTCCGCGCTTTATGCTCGGGTGGACTATGCCACGCCGTACCGCCTGCTGACCGAAGCGCTGGGCCCGCATGGCGGGCGCACAAGACTGCTGCGTCGTCTCGGGCCTGAAGCGGCTGAACCGGTGGATGAACTGCTGACAGCCGCCCTGCGCTACGAAGGACTGCACCCCCCTTCGCTTCAGGGGTTTCTGCATTGGCTGGAAGCTAGCGAGATCACCAGCAAGCGCGAAGCGGAAAGCGAAACCGGGGCTGTCCGCGTCATGACTGTGCATGGATCGAAGGGATTGCAGGCCCGTCTGGTCGTGATGCCGGATACGTTGTCCCGTGCGCCAGCCAGTGGAGACTTCCTGTGGGAGGAAGCCGCCGGGCTGGATCTTCCGATCTGGGTGCCGAAGAAAGATGCTGGCACGGATGTCACGACGGCTTTGTCTGCGCGGAATGCGGAAAAGGCCCGGGCGGAGAACAACCGTCTGCTCTACGTGGCTTTGACGCGTGCCAGTGACTGGCTGGTGATCTGCGGAGCATCCACGAAACGCCAGCCGGAAGACACGAGCTGGTATCGTCAGTGTCAGGCCGGGTTCGAAACGCTCGCCAATGCGCAATCCGAACCGCTGGGACTGGGTTGGGACGGAGACCGTCTGGTTCTGGAAGAAGAGCGAAGTGTGGCTCCTGCGCCGGATGCCGCGCCGCAGATCGTCGCGCCCATGCTGGACTTGCCGATCTGGCTAGGCCGTGCGCCCGACTGGCGCGCGGATGTTGCGCCGATGGAAGACGCCATGACGCGCCCTCTGGCTCCAAGCCGCCCGGATGGCGCGGAGTTTGGCGAAGTACCCGCAGCCCGCTCCCCGCTGGAACTTCTGGCAGGCAGGCCAAAGCCCGTTCGGGAACAGGCCATGCGACGCGGTACGATGATCCATCGCCTGCTTCAGCTTTTGCCGGAAACGCCTTCCGAAGATCGGCTGGCACTTGCAACCCGCTGGCTCTCCAGACCTGCGCTCGGGCTGACAGAGATCGAGGTCGGGCGTCTGACGGATCAGGTCATGGGCGTCCTGCATCATCCAGATCTCGCACCCCTGTTTCAGGCAGGCAGTCGGGCAGAGCAGCCGATTTCAGGCATCAGTGAGGGGCGCGTGGTTCTGGGGCAGGTGGATCGTCTCTGGATCGGGGACGGAGAAATCTGGATCTGCGATTACAAAACGAACCGTACTCCACCGATTCGCGTTGAGCGCACACCCGTGGCCTATGTGCGGCAGATGGCGGCCTATCGGGCTGTTCTCCAGCAACTGCACCCCGATTTTGCCATCCACTGCTCTCTGGTCTGGACGGAGGGGCCCTCTGTGATGGTTCTTCCAGATGAGCTTCTGGATCGTGTACTGGAGGGGTCTTGATTTAATGGGCAGGCTCTTGCAGTCCTGGCCAGAGAAGCCGATATCGGTTTGCAGAAACACGTTTCATCACAAGGAACACGTCCATGAGCGCAAATACGGTTGCCGTTACGGATAGCAGCTTTGAAACAGACGTCCTGAAGTCTGAGGGCCCGGTTCTGGTCGATTTCTGGGCAGAATGGTGCGGTCCGTGCAAGATGATTGCTCCGGCGCTTGAGGAAATTGGCGCTGAGTATCAGGGCCGCCTGAAGGTCGCCAAGGTCAACATCGACTCCAACCCGGAAGCCCCGACGCAGTATGGCGTTCGCAGCATCCCGACGCTGATCGTCTTCAAGGACGGCAAGCCGGTTGCACAGCAGATGGGTGCGATGCCAAAGAGCCAGCTCAAGGCCTGGATCGAAAAGTCCATCTGATCTGACGGCTACTCGCTGTTCACTGTCCCTCATTCAGGGACAGTGGGGGCGTGGTCAGAGGCGATTCCTTTGTGTAGGATCGGGCCATGCGTCCGAAAGCCTCTGATTTCCCACCCCCCGTCATCGTAACCTCCAGTGAGGAGGTTGCACGGCTCTGCAACAAGCTGAAGCAGGAGCCGTTCGTTACCATCGATACGGAATTCGTTCGGGAAAAGACCTACTGGCCCGAGCTCTGCCTCGTGCAGCTTGCTGGTGCCGAAGACGTCGCCGTTATCGATACGTTGGCACCGGGTATTGATCTGGCTCCGCTAGGCGAACTTCTCGATGAGCC
This sequence comes from Gluconobacter sp. P5E10, assembly GCF_018812145.1. NCBI lineage: Bacteria > Pseudomonadati > Pseudomonadota > Alphaproteobacteria > Acetobacterales > Acetobacteraceae > Gluconobacter > Gluconobacter sp. P5E10. The sequence continues at coordinate 71,017 of NZ_JACRVZ010000001.1, forward strand.
CGGATGCATCAAGGTCTTTCATGCCGCGCGGCAGGATCTTGAAATTTTCCTTCATATTTTCGACCGGCTTCCGCAGTCCTTGTTCGATACGCAGGTCGCTGCGATGGTGGCCGGGTTTGGCGATCAGGTCGGCTATGACAGCCTCGTAGGGGCCATCACCGGCAATGCGATCGACAAGGCGCATCGTTTCAGTGACTGGTCAGCCCGTCCTCTGACAAAGGCCCAGATTGCTTACGCTGCAGCAGATGTGACGCATCTTCGCACGGTCTATCTTGCGCTTCGCAAGCAGCTTGAAGATGAAGGTCGCCTGCGCTGGGCTGATGCTGAACAGGCTGTTCTCACGTCCGAAGAGACATTCCGCCCTGATCCGCGCCGTCTTTGGGAAAAGCTGAAAGCCCGCACGAATAATCGCAGAATGCTTGGTATCCTGCGTGAGATAGCAGCATGGCGTGAAAAAGAGGCGCAAAACGCCGATATTCCCCGCCAGCGGGTTATTCGGGACGAAAGTCTGCTCGAAATTGCTGCGATCAAGCCGGAAAATGTTGAGACGCTAGCGCGTGTCCGTGGTGTAACGCGTGGCTTTGCCGAAGGGCGCATGGGGCAGGGGCTTCTGGAAGTCGTTCGTGTCGGTGAAAACCTTCCAGAATCCGAGCTACCCAAGCCACCGTCCAAGTCTGATCGTGGACGGCCATCAGCAGCACTGGTTGCGCTTCTTCGGGTGCTTCAGACAGCCAAGTGTGAAATGCACAAGGTTGCGCCGCGTCTGGTGGCGTCTTCCGAAGATCTGGACCGGATTGCGCTTGGTGAGACGGATGTCGGTGCTCTCAAGGGCTGGCGTCGTGAAGTTTTTGGGCTGGATGCGCTGGCGCTCGTACGTGGCGAGATCGCACTGGCTGTCGTAAAGGGATGTGTTGAGCTTCAGCGGGTTGCACCAGACGGTGAACCTGCGGACGCGTGACAAGCACCTTCGACGCGGGCATGACTTTCTGGTAAGGAACGTCACCCAAAAGATTCCGGTCCTGTAAAAAGGGTCGGCGGGTAACAGGATAGTGGGCCAAGACAGGCCCGGATGCGCGACAGAGGAACGATATATGGACTGGACGGACGAGACGATCGCCAGACTTCGCGAGTTGTGGAGTCAGGGACTTTCGACCGCCGAAATCGGCCGCCAGCTTTCCATCACGAAGAATGCTGTTGTTGGCAAGGCGCATCGCCTTGGCCTGCCGCCCCGCCCGTCACCCATCCGGAACCGCAAGGTCAAGGATGGCGAAACGCCGTCAACGGAAGTGCCACGGCGCAAGCCCCCCACCCGGAAGGCTGCGGCACCTGCCGAAGCAACTGCTGACCTTTTGGGTGACAAGGTAGATGCCAAGGCCACCCCAGCCAAGGTGGATGCGCCCAAGGCTGCTCCTGCAAAGGCAGCAGAAACTGTGGCGGCCCGTCCTGTGGTTGCTCCAGTTGCACGCGCAGCTGCGGTTCCACCCCTGAAGGCTGAAGCGCCCGCCAAGCCGCCTGCTCCGGAACCCCGTGTGGCTCCGCCGGTCCGTCCGGCTCCGCCGCCGCGTTTTACGGCCAGCATTGATCGTCCGACGCGTCGTGGTCCGTCCTGCTGTTGGCCGATCGGTGATCCGGGCACCCCGGGGTTCCATTTCTGTGGCGCAATTCCTCTGCCGGGTAAGCCCTACTGTGCGGAACATGCGGCCATCGCCTACGTCAAAATCCGCGACCGTCGCGATTAAAAAAAAGCCGTCCAAATGGACGGCTTTTTTATTGGCTTTTTCTGGCCATCCGCCTGTTCAGGGATGGTTCGCCAGATCTCCCATTGGCAGGGAGGGAAGTTGCCTGTCATGGCCGAGGCCGGGCGTCGAAGGTGCGGTGCCCGTGAGGTTCTCGAACTGCTCCGGATGCTGTGATGCCGTGACATCCCCAACAGCCTTCGGGTGGTGCAGATTGTCATACTGGAGCGGCGCGATAGACAGCGTCTGGTCCATGGTTGGCAGTGCCTTGACGGACCACCCGCCACCCAGACTGCGGATCAGGTCCACATCTGCCGTATAAAGGCGCGTGGCGACCTCCACCTGATGGATGCGGCTTTCCAGTGTGTTTTCCTGACTGAAAATCGCTTCCAGGTATGTGCCAACGCCACCTTGATAAAGGGTCATGGTCATATTCTGGGTGTCGAGATTGGCTTTGACGGCCTGCTCCAAGGCGGTATTTTCTTTGGAGAGGCGCTCAGTCCGGGACAAGCCATCTTCGACTTCGCGGAAGGCATCAAGAACCTTCATGCGGTATTCGTCGCGCGTTTCCCGGTATGCTGACCACGTTCTCTGGAGTTCTGCCCGACGCAGGCCACCATCAAAGAGCGGCATGTCGAGGCTGGCACCATACGTCCAGAGTGAATTGGCCAGGTTGGCCAGATCGAAGCCATTGGATGCGAAGCCGCCGCCGAGCTTCAAAGCGATATGCGGGTAGAATGCCGCACGGGCAATGCCGATTTCCCGGTTGGCCTGCGCCATTTCGCGTTCGGCCGACGCAATGTCTGGCCGACGTTGCAGCAGTTCGGAAGGCACGGTGGTTGGGATGCTCGGCTGGATGAAGCTAAACGTCTGAACCTGCGGAATATGGAACGCCGATGGAGACGAGTTGGTCAGAACGGCAATGGCATGCTCCGTAACCTGACGGGCCGCCTGAATATCCAACTGAGCGGCCTGCGTGGTGTAGAGCTGTGCCTGAGCACGGGCGAGATCCAGACGTGGGGCTGCCTGGTTCTGAACCTGATTTTCCGTGATGGTGACAGCCCGCTTATAGAAGGCGATGGACTGTGAGTAGATCGCATCCTGTGCGTCATAACCGCGCAGTTCAATATAATCGCGCGCCAGTTCAGCCTGGATGCTCAGGCGTGCCATGGCGAAGTCCGCCGCGCGTTGCTGGGCAAACTGCTTCTGGGAGCGAACGCGGTTCCGGATGGACGACCAGAAATCCGGCTCCCAGGACACGAGGCCGCCGTAATCCTCTTCTGTTTGCGTGAGCGTGGCACCATTGCGGAACAGACGGTCAGCAGACTGTTTGTTGTCTGACGCACCGGCTTCCAGGCTGGCATGGGGGAGCAGTTCGGACCGCGCCGCGGCTACGAGGGACCGTGCCTGAATGAAGCGTTCTGCCGCTGCCTGAATGTCCCCGTTGTCTGCGGTTGCGCGTTCTTCAAGCTCATTCAGAAGTGGATCATGCAGCATGATCCACCAGTTTTCCGGCAGGAGCGTATCAGCAGGCGTGGCGACCGCGAACGGTGCCTGACCCTGCCAGCTCGCCGGGACAACGAAGCTGGGGGCCTTGTAGGTCGGGGCGAGATCGCAGGCTGACAGCCCCAGAAGAGAGAGGGCTGAACCGCAGGCGAGTGAAAAACGGCGAAGGATGGGGCTGATCATTGGTCTTTCCCATAGCCTGACTGGTTATAGCCGCGCTGACCTTCCACGACATTGACCTTGTCGCCTTCCAGCACATCGGCTGGCGGGTTGGAGATGATGCGGTCTGTCGGGGAAATGCCATTCTGGATTTCGGTCGACGTGTCGGCCATGCGACCGACGGTGACGTTCCGATAATGGACGCGGCTGTTTTCATCGACGACGGCGACCTGCATGCCCTTTTCTTCGAAGACGAGAGCACTGGTCGGGATTTCGTAGAGATGTGCGTCTTCGTTGTGGGATTTCAGCGCGGCTGACGCAAAGGTCCCGGGCCAGAGCACTTCATCCTTGTTCTCCAGGGTGAACTCGGCCACGGCTGTACGGGTGGTCGGGTCGAAGCCGCGTGATGTCGTCAGGTAATGGGCTTCAAACGTGCGGCCACGATACTGGGGCACACTGATGGTTGCGGTCAGATCCGGCTGCAGAACATAGGAGAATGTTTCCGGCACGGACACGAACAGACGCAGCTTCTGTACATCGGCAACCGTGAAGAGTTCGGATGCGCCACCCGTTGAGTTCAGGCCGCCGCCACCATTGTTGACGTAGTCACCGACGTTGATGTTACGCGCCGTCACGACGCCATCGAATGGTGCAACGATGGTCTTGAACTTCTCAAGAGCTTCGAAGTGATCGACGTTGCGTTGTGCTGCATCCACTTCTGCATGGGCAGACTGTTCGTTTGCGTTGGACACTGAGACGGACTGCCCTGAAACGGACTGAGACCGCCCCATGGCGCGCCAGCGCTCGGCCGTCACGGTGGCGAGGTGGTATTTCGCCATTACAGAGTCCAGATCTGCCTTGGCCTGCGCATACTGTGCATCAAGGGCAGGGGCATTGATCTCGGCCAGAGCGTCGCCAGCCTTCACGTGTGCACCGTAGTCCTTGTACCACATCTTCACGTAGCCAGAGACCTGCGGGTAGATCGGCGCCTGATACCAGGCATCAATCGTGCCGGGGAGCGTCAGGGCGACCTTCTCAGGGGATTGCTTGGGCGTGACGACCGCAACGTTCTGGATCGCGCCAGCTTCAGTGTCAGCCTTCAGTTCCGTTGCCGCATGGGTTTTTTCGACAACGATGAAGCCCACGTAAAGCGCGAGAACGCAGCTTCCCGCAATGGCGAAGATTTTCGGAGAGCTGGCCATTAGACAGTTTCCTTCTGACGCGAAGAACGGTTGTGGAGGATGGCGTAAACGCAGGGGACAAAAAGCAGCGTAGAGATTGTTGCGACCAGCAGGCCGCCGATGACAGCCTTGCCCAGCGGTGCGTTTGTGGAGTTCGAAATGGCCATCGGGATCATGCCAACGATCATGGCGAGTGCGGTCATGAGCACGGGGCGGATACGGCCAAAGCCGGCTTCCAGTGCTGCCTTGAGGGCGTCACCATGGATTTCGAGGCGTTCACGGGCGAACGAGACCACGAGGATGGAGTTGGCCGTGGCCGTTCCCATGCACATGATGGCGCCCGTGAGAGCCGGAACGGACAGACGCGTATTTGTCAGGAACAGAGCCCAGGCAATACCGCCCAGAGCACCCGGCAGAGCCGTGATGATGATGAACGGGTCCAGCCAGGACTGGAAGTTCACAACGATCAGCAGATAGATCAGCACCACGGAAATGCAGAGCCCGAAGACAAGCTGGGAATAGGCCCCATGCATGGTGGTGGCTTGTCCGTGGACGTCGATTTCAGCCGAGCGCGGGACGTTATGTGCGTCGGCCGCCAATACCTTTTTCACGCCGTCCAGAACGGAACCCATGTCCGTGCCCTCGACGTTTACGTAAATGTCCATCTCGGACATCGAGTTGTAGTGAGACACTTCGCCCGGTGTTCCGGCTGCAATCACGTTGGCAACGGCACCCAGAAGCTGCGGGTCGATGTTCTCTGTGTTGCCCTCACCCTTGTCCACCGGAATGGTCAGCAGATCGCTCAGATGCGTCATCTGATCCTGTGAGGTGTAAAGGTTCAGCGGGAAGGTGACGTTGTCTTCCGGGTCAAGCCAGAACTGCGGGTCCACAACGGCTGAGCCCGAGAGCGTGTACAGTTCGTTCTGGGCAATATCGGCTTCCGTCACGCCTGTTGCCTGACCAAAGGTCCGATCACCGTTAACCATCAGCGTCGGCGTGGACATGGTCTGCTGGATCGTGACGTCTGCAGCACCTGGAACCTGACGGATCTTGCCAATGATGTGACGGGCATAATCGTAGTTCAGCAGGGCATCCGGACCGGAGATCTGAACGTCAATCGGAGCAGAAGATCCAAAGTTCAGGATTTTCTGGGTCAGATCAGCAGGCTGGAATGTGAAGACCGTGCCGGGGAAACGCTGTGACAGATCCTTGCGGAGCAGCTTGCGATAGTCCCAGACAGGGGAGGCATCATTTTTCAGGGCAATCGTCAGGTCGCAGTCCTGCGTTCCGACGCTTGGTGTGGGCATGAATGCCTGATTGTGAGGGCCTTCTGGAAGGCCGCAATCAGAAATGATGCTTTCAACCTTGCCTGCCAGATCCTGATGAATGCGATCATCCACGAGGGCAGCGATACGGCCAGCAACCTCGATACGCGTTCCCAAAGGTGCACGCATATGCATCTGGAGAGTGCCGGATTTCACTTCAGGGAAGAAGTCTCGCCCTGCGAAGGCATAGAGTCCGGTTGAGGCAATGGAGATCAGCATGAAGATGCCGACGAAAGCGCCACGGCGGCTGATGCAGCGCTCCAGAAGGCTGCCATAGCCATCGCGGAACCGATTGAAGCGGGTTTCAAATCCGGCCTGGAATCGGCCAAAGAAGCCTTTGGGTTCCGGATGGCTATGATCGGTTTCACCGTGCGCGCCATGATGGACCTGGCCTGCCAGAAGATACTTGGCCATGGTGGGCACGAGCGTCCGGGACAGGATGAAGGAGGCGATCATCGCGAAGATGATGGCTTCTGCCATCGGCATGAACAGGTAGCCCGACACGCCGTCCAGCTCGAAGAGTGGCAGCCAGACAATGCAGATGCAGGTTGTGGAGACGAAGGTTGGGATGACGATCTGGTTCGCCGCATCAATGATGGCGAGTTCCAGATCCTTGCCCATTTCAAGATGGGTATCGATGTTCTCGATCATGACGGTAGCGTCATCCACGAGAATACCGACAGCCAGTGCAAGACCACCCAGCGTCATCACGTTGATGGACTGACCCGCCCAGCCCAGCCCGATGAGCGCACACAGAATGGCCAGCGGAATGGATGTGGCGATGATGACTGTGGAGCGCCAGGAGCCAAGGAACAGCAGAACTACGATTCCTGTCAGGAACGCGGCCGTGATCATTTCCTGAACGACGTCCTTGATCTGGTCTTTCACCATCACGGAGGCGTCTTCAAGGATTGAGACATGCACATCAGGCGGCAGAATTCGACGCAGACGCGGAAGAAGCGCCTTGGTCGCAGCCACAACATCCAGAGTGGAGGCGGTACCACCCTTCTGGGTAATGACTTCTACGGCCTGACGGCCCTTCACCAGCACCAGGTTTGTCTGAGGATGGCCACCACGATAGACGTCCGCGACGTCCCTCACATAGATGACCGCATTGCCAACCCGTTTGACGGGGATATTGGCGATGTCTTCCATGCTCTGCGGGGCTGCATTGGTCTGCACCATCCAGTCGGTCGCATCGATCTTCTGGTCACCTGCCGGCAGAACAATGTTCTGCTTGCGCAGGGCAGCCTGTACGTCCGCAGCAGCAAGATGATGAGCCCGGAGTTCCGCCTGGTTCATGGAAACCATGACAAAGCTGTCCATGCCGCCATTTGGATGGGCAACGACCGCTCCGGGTACTGTTGCAAGAAGCGGACGAACTGTAATTACGCCGAGTTTGAACAGATCGGACGGTGTTTGTTTGTCAGATGTGATCTGCAGGGCAATGACGGGAACCTGAGACGGGTTCAGGGCCATGATCATTGGTGCAGGCACCATGGGCGGAAGGCCCAGGAGCACTGTCTGCGAAATTGCCGTCACTTCTGCTTCGGCTTCCCCGATGGGGGTGCCGGGCTGGAAGTAAATATCTACAATCGACCGGCCATAATAGGAGTTGGACTCCATATGTTCGATGTTCTGAACTGTTGTCGTAACAGCCAGTTCGAAGTTGTAGGTAATACGGCCAGCAAATTCCTGTGGCAGAAGACCTGGATAGGTCCAGACCGCTGCGACGACCGGAATCTTGATATTGGGGAATACGTCCGTTGGCGTCCTGAGGATCGAGAGGATGCCAAGCATCACAATCAGAATCGACAGGACGACGAACGTTAAGGGTCGTCTTAGCGCGGTGACAACAATGGCATTCATTGGTTGGCGCGTCCTGATGCGGTTTAGGTAGATGCGCCGATATACACATTATGTTGTAAAGTTAGATTTAAACTCCCATTTAATACAGAGATTTAATTAAATGCAGATTTAATCTGTTGTTTGATGTCGTAAATTCTATACGGCGTGTAATGAATATATATTTATTAAAAACAAATTTATTATAGAGAAAACGAATTTGTATCGGAAGTTTTCTTTTCTGGTCATTGTGTATACGAAAAAGCCCGCTCCCCAGTCATGGGAAGCGGGCTTTTTCGATACCTTCAGAGAAAGATGGAGGCCGGATCAGCCTTCAGCTTTTTCCTCAGCAGCTTCTGGAGCAGCCTTCGCAGGTTCCACGATCGGGGAACGTGGGGCGACGCCATCCGTGATCATTTCGAGCTGACCGGTAATCTGGCCACCATCTTCAACCTGCAGACGACGGCACTTTGCCTTGCCGATCAGACGACCGCTGCCGCGGATCGTAAGGCTGCCGTTGACGGTCAGGGTGCCGTCAATCGTGCCGGCAACTTCTGCATCTTCAACTTCGATCGCACCGCGGAAGACACCGCCCTGTGCAACAACGACTTCTGCCGCCTGAATCATGCTGGACTCGACAGTCCCTTCAACGACCAGACGCTCGGCATCCTGAACCGAACCCTGAACGCTGATACCACGGCCGACGACCAGCGTGCGACGCTCCGGACCCGTCTGGCGCGGTGCTCCCGGTACGCCTGCTGCACCCGGACGGGGCGCAGTTGCCGGCGTTGCGCCCGGCAGGTTGTTCGGGGATGGCGGCGCCGGGAAAGGGGTACGACCCATAGATGCGGGGTCCTTCTGCTGGTTGGGCTGAGGGCTGGCTGTTCCGGATCCGGACGCAGGAGTGGTCTGGCTGGAAGCATCCGGCCGGTTGGGAAAGATGGGCTGCCCGGCGAGCTTGCTTGTCTCGGCAGGCTTTGCGTCTTCTTCCGGTTTGCGTCTTCTGAACAAGGAAACCCCGCTACGGATCTGGAAAGAACAAGGACTATGTCTCGGCCGCTCGACACCGGACCTGCTGGTGCAGGGTTCGTCAGGAACGGCCTCTGACAAGGCTTACACGGTCACGCCCCGAACGGACAACCCGCGCTTGCGTGCAAATGTCATAATCTGACATGCGCAGAACAGGAGAGTGCATTCGTCCCGGGTGTTGGCGTGTTCCCAGAGGGCACCTATGATCGTGTTGATTTAATGGCGCAGATAGCGTCTTGAACGATTTTTTGCCTTTTTGTGAACTCTGGAGCCTTAATGTCAGTCCCCAAGCACGATCTCCTCTGCATCGGCAACGCGATTGTCGATGTTCTTGCCTCTGTTGATCCGGCTGTTATTGCCGATCTTGGTGCAACTCCAGGCAGCATGACGCTCATCGATGCGGCAACCGCGCAGGACATTGAAAACCGTATTGCTGTTGAACGTGTTGCCGGTGGCGGCTCTGGTGCCAATACGGCGGTGGTTGCGGCTCGTATGGGCGCAAAAGTCTCTTATCTCGGCAAGGTTGCTGAAGATCAGGCCGGGACGCACTTTACGCAGGATATCCGCGATCAGGGCCTGACTTTCCCGTCCCAGCCACTCGCTGCGTCTGAAAAAATTCCGACCGCGCGCTGCATCGTGCTCGTGACGCCCGATGGACAACGCACCATGTTCACCTATCTCGGGGCCTGTACGGAATTTACACCGGCAGATGTTCATGAAGAGACAGTCACGGATGCTGCCATCACGTACATGGAAGGCTATCTTTACGATAAGCCCCATGCTCAGGCGGCTTTCGAACATGCCGCTACGCTGGCCCGTAAGGCTGGCCGTCAGGTTGCTCTGACGCTGTCAGACACGTTCTGCGTGGGCCGTCATCACGCGGCATTCCGTGGGCTCGTTGCCGGTCACGTCGATATTCTCTTTGCCAACGAAGCCGAGCTTCTGGCGCTGTATGAAACGACTGATTTCGAAGACGCTCTGCGTCAGGTTGCTGCAGAAACTCAGCTGGCTATCGTCACGCGGAGCGAAAAGGGCGCTGTCGTCATCAGCAAGGGTGAGCGTCACGACGTTCCGACTACGCCAGTCAAGGTTGTGGATACGACCGGCGCGGGCGATGCATTTGCGGCCGGATTCCTTGCTGGCCTGAGCAAGCAGCATGACCTTGTGACGTGCGCGAAGCTCGGCAATCAGGCTGCTGGCGCCATCATCACGCGCTTTGGTGCGCGGCCGCAGGAAGATTTTGCTCTGCGCGCCTGAGGGCAATACGTGATCCGGGGAAGTTATTTCCCGGATCATCCCATAGCCCTACGCTTCAAAGATGTTTCTGGGCCAATCCTGACTGGCCGACTTCCTGAAGATAGGTCCAGAGTGCATCCAGATCGCTTTCCGAGATGGCACTTTCCGGAAAAGACTCCATGTGTTCGCTTGGCCACTTCCTGACCTGCTTCGGGTTGCGGATGATGGCCCTGAAGCCTTTAGGGGTTATGTACTCTGTTACCGGGATGGGCCGCCCGAGATCCGGTCCCATGCTTCCCTCGCCAACGCCCATGAGCTGATGGCAGGGCAAACAGTTTTCCGCAAAAATGACCTGTCCTTTTGCGGCGGGTTCACTTGTGCCAGACGGCAGCTCATTACTTGAGGATGGGGTTATGGCAGCGAGCTGGTCGACCCATTGTTCCTGCTTGATGATGCCAACTTCCTCACCGGTCCACACAAGGGCAAACGGTCCAAGGTCATGGCCGTGAGGACGGCGTTTAGGCCATTCCTTGTCTTCAATGGCGATCCACGCAGTGACGTGATGTTTGCGAGCCTGCTCAAAGACACTCCTGGGAATTTCCGCCGTAAAAAGATCTGTGGCCTGAAAAGCCAGCGCATCATCCTGATGGATCAGCGCTGAAAGCGGGATCGCGGGAACGTCTGGCCCAAGAGGCTGCTTGATGTGGGACAGATCCAGTCTCTGGGTTTCCGGGCGGTGCAGAAGCTCTTCAACGCTGAATTTATGAACGGTATCGCCGTCTTTGACGCTCAGAACTGTGGATGGATTAGCCCAGGCCGGTGAGGCTATAAGCCCGACGAGAAAAAACAGTCGTTTGAAAACATGCCGTCCGTTCATTCCTGCCTTCACCCCTCTAAATCCTTGTTAATTCAAAAGTCTACAGTTCCCTGATATCATAATGATCTCGGAACGGAGTGAGTAAACAGCAAAAAAACGAGCAGTCCGACGCCTTAAAGATCCGACCAGCCAATCTGCCTTACGTTTTCACGTGTGAAAGCATCGCGAACACCGGGATCGAGAAGCGCCGCGAGTTCACCCTCCTGATCGTAGGTGGGCATGAAGCGATGCATCATGGCGTTTTGAGCTGTGGCGGGGTGGAAATAAATTTCACTGACGCCTTGGGGAAGCTTCGGAATGAAGGCTTGAATGCGGTCAGGGGTCATATGGCCAGACCAGCGCAGCCCGAAGCACCAGTCATTGGTCTTTAGGCCTGCTTTGTGGATCTGATGGCGAAGGACTCCAATCCAGCGACGCAAGGCGCGATCACCGATGCTATCTTTTGCGTCCACAGGCTCAGGTGGCTCAAACGGAGAGCGTACAGCTTTCAGGCCATGCTCCAGCCCCGATTCAATCAGGAAGCGCCCGACAGTGGGGTGGAGATGCATATGCTTGTGGGCATTCGCGTGATCCAGCGGAAGGCCTGTACGGGCAAAGACGCGGTACTGCGCTTCAATTTCACGACGGATGGCGCTTCGGGCATGGGGACTGAAGAAATATTCGACGCCAAGCCGAAGCTGGTTGCGACCAAACCAGCCCTGTTCATCCGTGATGGCGGGAAGATCCAATACGGATTTCCCTTCGATCGCGACGACGTGCAAGCCGACTTTCAGGTCAGGCATGGTTTTCGCCCGACGGACAGCGTCCGCTGCGGCATCTCCGGCGACCATCAGGCTCGCTGTTGAAAGGACGCCCTTGCGATGGGCTGCCTCAATGGCTTCGTTGACTTCCAGGCTCATGCCGAAATCATCGGCGGAAACAATGGCGCGACGGGTCATGATGAAGCTCCGGAATAGGGGGCGAAGGTCATGAAAAAAGGGGCATGGCCGTCAAGCCATGCCCCTTTTCGAGAGAACGAGGCCGTCAGGGACGGTCTCAGGCCGCGTGACGGTCCTTAAGGAACTGGAAGAATTCCACACCTTCGCGCAGACGACGCTTCATCATTTGCGGGCTGCGGATCATCTCGTTCAGGATGGAAGCGATCTTGGAGCCGCGGAAATAGAACTTCCGGTAGAATTCCTCGACGCTTTCGAAGATTTCCGTGTGTGACAGGTGCGGGTAATGCAGGGGGGCAATCTGCACGCCGTTCTCGTCAATCAGCTCGGCCGCATCGACGTTCAGCCAGCCATTCTCGGTTGCCTGCTTGTGGAGTGCCGTACCCGGATAAGGAGCGGCCAGGGAAACCTGCAACGTGTGCGGGTTGATTTCCTTGGCGAAAGCGATGGTCTCCTGAATGGTTTCCTTCGTCTCGCCCGGCAGGCCGACAATGAACGTGCCGTGGATCTTGATGCCCAGTTTGTGGCAGTTCTTCGTGAATTCCTTGGCGACTTCGACGCGCATGCCCTTCTTGATGTTGTGAAGGATCTGCTGGTTGCCGCTCTCATAACCCACGAGGAGAAGGCGCAGGCCGTTTTCCTTCATGATCTTCAGCGTGTCGTAAGGAACGTTCGCTTTGGCATTGCAGGACCACGTAACACCCAGCTTGCCCATCTCACGGGCAATGGCTTCGGCGCGCGGCAGATCGTCCGTGAAGGTATCATCATCGAACATGAATTCCTGCACGTCCGGGAAGTACTGCTTGGCGAGACGGATCTCGGCAGCAACATGCTCCGGGCTACGCGTGCGGTAGCGATGGCCGCCAACCGTCTGCGGCCACAGGCAGAACGTGCAGCGGGACTTGCAGCCACGGCCCGTGTAGATGGAAATGTATGGGTGCTTCAGGTAGCCGATGAAGTAGTCGTTGATGTTGAGGTCACGCTTGTAGACTTCCGTTACGAACGGAAGGCTGTCCATGTCCTCAATCATCGCGCGTTCTTTGTTCGCGATGATCTCGCCGTCAGCATTACGCCAGGTGATGCCGTCCACTTCTGCCAGTGGCTTGCCTTCGGCGATTTCCTTGATCGTGAAATCGAACTCGTTGCGCGCCACGAAGTCGATCGGGCCACCCTGTCTCATGCTCTCGTCAGGCTGCACGGCAACCTTGGCGCCGACCATACCGATCATGATCTTCGGATTGGCGTCCTTGATCATCTGCGCCACGCGGACGTCCGATGCGAAGGACGGCGTGGAGGTGTGCATGACGACGAGGTCGCGATTCTTCACGTCCTCAAGGATCGGATCCATGCCCATCTTCGCCGGCGGGGCGTCGATCAGGCGGGAGCCGGGCACCAGAGCTGCCGGTTGAGCCAGCCATGTTGGAAACCAGAAAGACTTGATTTCACGCTTGGCCTGATAACGGGAACCAGCACCACCATCGAAGCCGTCGAAGGAAGGAGGCTGGAGAAAAAGGGTTCTCATCATGATCGGACACTCCTGTGGGTGGTGGCGCCAGACTGGAACGCTGTGGCGCGCGCCGAAGATTTACGTTTTCTTCGGGCGATATGGACCGTTCTGCCGCGCCATGCAACGCGTGACCCTCTTGCACTGCCCACCATGATGGCTGCGGAGAGCCAGTCACGGATGACCAGAAGAGGGATTGCAGCGGGCAAAGGACACTCCGTTGCACGGTCTATAATGCGGCTTCCAAGGCCACGAATGGCCCAGGTCAGCCCCAGCAGAAGCCAGGTCCACCATGTATTGGGACGAAAAAGAACGGCTGTGACGGCCCAGAACAGCGGAAGCTGAATGGAAGACAGGCCATAGCCGACGGGTTCAACATTCTTGACGGTTCTACCCCAGCGTAACTCGTGAGAGAGCAACTCGCTGAGGGTGTGTTCGCCAACAGTGGTATGGGTGAGGGACGGCGCAATGGCGATGCCCTGACCACGCTGACGGATAAGCTGACCAAGTTCAGCATCGTCCGCCACGTGATCGACAAGAGCTTCCAGGCCGCCAATGTCAGTCAGTGTCTGTCGTGTGAGAGCCATGGTGGCGCCCAGACAGTCCTGACGACCCAGCAGGCGTGACATCATCACGCCTGGCAGGAAATTGTGGTTGATCTGACAGGCACCAAGTTGCTGGACCAGTGTTCCACCAGCTGTGCGCCCGGCATAAAGAGTCGTCACAAGTCCGACACCGGGAGCTTCGAGGCTGGAAACAACGTGCTTCAGGTAAGTCGGAGCGCAGTGAATGTCAGAGTCTGAAATGACCAAAACATCGTGCCGCCCTTCATCGAACATGTTGATGAGGTTGCTGACTTTCCGGTTCGGACCGTGTTCGTCAGCATTGATCACAATGCTGACTGGGATCTGAGGATATTTCTGACGAAGATCCTGCACAACAGACAGAGCCGTATCGGCTTCGTCGTGAACGCCAAAGACAATCTGGAAGTCGGGATAGTCCTGCGCGAAGACACTCTCAAGCGCTTCGCGGAGCAAAGGCTCATTGCCGTGAAGAGGCTTGAGTACTGTAACAGCTGGCCAACGCCTGCCCGACATGCGGACGGCCTCGTCCTCTCGACGTTCCCGCGTGCGGAAACGTGCAAGAAGGGTCGCCCCCGTAAGGGCCTGAATATTTCCAGCTACAGATACGAGTGTACAGAAGCCAGCTGCAATGGAGAGAGGTGAAGGCACGGCGGTCTTTTATCTCCCCTTCACATCAGGAAGGAAGAGCTTCGTAGCCGCGCGGGACTCAATCATGCAGGAATTTGGTCGTTTTCCGGTCCAGCAGATCTGCAAGACCGCTTGCACCGCCCTGAGACAGAGCGCCGCCGAAATCGGCACGTTGTGCGGCAACCTGGCTGATATGGGCATCCAGAAGAATGTCTGTGATGCGCCAGCCTGAGGGGCCACTCGTCATGATGTAATCGATTGGCGTGCCACCATCGGAGCCGCCGCCAATGGTCGTATCCACAATCTGGCCACCCGTTGGGTTTGGGCGGGTCTGCGGCAGGATAGTGAAGACGGCGTTACTTCCCGGTTTGAAAGAAGATGCATATCGCGCGATTGTGAACTGACGGAACGATCCAAGCAGACGGGTGCGATCAGCTGCGCTCAGATTATTATAGCGCACCCCCACAGAGCGACGCAGAATGGCCTCAAGATCAAACGCATGGTCAACGGCCGGCGCAATCATTGTGGCACGTTGCTGTGCGGTCTTGCCCGTCGTCTGCGCAGTTTTCAGAGCATCATACAAACCCTGAATTGGCGCGGCTGGCGCGGATGCAGAGCTTTCGCTGGCTGCTGGGGCGGTCTGGGCTTGCGCTGCTGCCACCGGGACGCCTGCGAAGAGGCTGGTCACAAGAAGGGACAGAGTCGCGTTCTGGGCAAATCGGGAATTCATGGTCATGCTTTCGTCCTCTGAGACGTTTTATGCAAGAGGTCATGCTCTTGCTGCACGGTATCAACCGCCGGATGCGGAAATCGTTCTGTGGTCGAATGGCCACATCACTACATAGAATTGCAACCAACGACATTGAGGCCCACATGGCAATGAGGCTATAGCCAGTCAATCAAGAGTCCGATGCGCCTTCTCGGTGCCGGTTAACACAAACCGACATTGCCTAGGCCATACGGGCCTCATTCAGATGTTTAGGGCCCCGGCGCGCTGTCACGGCGCACACTGTCGGTGGCTAGAACCAGAGGATTATAATGGCCGTTCCTTTGATGCAGGCTGTCCGAGTCGGACGGTACGTTGTCAAGCAGCACCTCACGGGCCGCAAGCGATATCCGCTGGTCCTGATGCTCGAACCGCTGTTCCGCTGCAATCTGGCGTGTGCCGGTTGTGGTAAGATCGACTACCCGGCACAGATCCTGAACCAGCGCATGAGCTTGCAGGAATGTCTGGATGCCGACACGGAAGCAGACGCCCCCGTTATTGCCGTTGCAGGTGGTGAACCCCTTCTGCACAAGGAAATGCCTCAGATCATCAAGGGTCTGATTGCGCGCAAGAAGTACGTTTACCTTTGCACAAACGGTCTTCTCCTTGAGAAGAAGCTCGACGATTACGAGCCATCCCACTTCTTCTCCTGGGACGTGCATCTGGACGGCGACAAGCTGATGCATGACTCGTCGGTCTGTCAGGACGGCGTGTTCGAGAAGGCGACGGCAGCAATCCGGGCCGCCAAGGCTCGTGGCTTCCGCGTTTCCATCAACTGCACGGTCTTTGATGGTGCAGTTCCTGAGCGTCTGGCTGCGTTCTTTGATGAAGTCATGGCGCTTGGCGTTGACGGAATCATGACGGCTCCGGGCTATGCTTACGAGCGCGCTCCGGATCAGGCTCACTTCCTGAACCGCCAGAAGACCAAGCAGCTTTTCCGCGATGTCTTCCGTCTGGGTAAGGGCAAGAAGTGGCGCTTCACACAGTCGCCGCTGTTCCTGAACTTTTTGGCTGGCAACGAGAACTACCACTGCACGCCATGGGGCAAGCCGCTCCGTACCGTGTTTGGCTGGCAGCGTCCCTGCTATCTGCTGGGTGAAGGCTATGCCAAAACCTTCAAAGAGCTGATGGACGACACGGAGTGGGAGAAGTATGGCACCGGCGCATACGAGAAATGCGCTGACTGCATGGTTCACTCAGGCTACGAATCCACGGCTGTGATGGATGCCGTTCGTCGTCCCTGGCACATCGCCAAGGTCGCACTGTTCGGACCGGAAACTGAAAAGCCGATGGTTCCGGAAATCTCGCTCGCCAACCAGCGCCCTGCCGAATACGGCTATGAAGCGCAGGTTGAGCAGCAGATGGAAAAGATCACGACAGGTGGCAAGCCGGCGCGTGGCCCGCGTGTGCGTGTAAATGGCCGTCCGGCAGCCAATACTGTGACTGCGGCAGCTGACGCTGCTGACTGACACAGTCTTTTTTTGACTGGGTTATGCAGAAAGACCGGCCTTCAAGGCCGGTTTTTTTGTATTCTGTCATACAGAACTATGAGTGTGGCATGAATGTCATGGTGTCGAACGGCAGTCCTGACTATCATCAGGGTCTCATTACTCCGGCCGGACCATGTTGACCCCGATCTTTGTTATTTGCCTGCTTATTCTTCTGAACGCTGTTTTTGCCATGGGAGAGCTGGCACTTATTTCAGCCAAGCGCCCCCGGCTGGAAGTCCTTGCAAAGCAGGGTTTCCGCGGCGCGCCCGCAGCACTCCGTCTTGCGGAAGACCCGCATGCGTTTCTTCCTACCGTTCAGATCGGCATGACGCTGGTTTCGATTCTGGAAGGTACGTTTGGTGGAAGCCAGATTGAAGCCAACATCCGGGACTGGATAGCAACCGTTCCCGCTCTGCACCCCTTTGCGGGTGAGCTCTCGATTGTTCTGGTCGTGGCGATCATAACTTTTGCGATGCTGGTATTTGGTGAACTGGTTCCCAAACAGATTGCCTTGCAGCAGCCTGAGATCATCGCGTCTCGCCTGTCCTGGCTTCTGGTGGTCGTTGCCCGCGTTGCTCAGCCTGTCGTGTGGCTTCTGAGCGGCACGTCATCGTTAGTGCTGCGTCTGCTTCGTGTCGGGCCTCTGACCCGTGCCGCTGTGACGGAGGAAGAACTCCGAGCGGTTCTGGCTGAAGGCGCGCGCGCGGGCGTTCTGGAAACGGACGAACAGGCCATGATCGAACGCCTGCTCCGGCTGGCTGACCGGCCCGTCCGAGCCATCATGACACCTCGTAATGAGCTGTTCTGGGTAGATCGTCATGCTGATCAGGAAACGCTCGTGCGCAAGCTCAGGCAGTCATCCTATGCGCGTATCGTGGTGTGTGAGGGGGACGTCGATCATCCGGTTGGTGTCATTCTTGCCAAAGACATCATGGATCGTTTGTTGCTGGGAATGCCAGTGTCCATTGAGGCCGCATTGCGGGAGCCACCTGTCATTCCTGACAGTCTGAGCGCTCAGGACATGATTGAACGCCTGCGCGGCGTGAATATCGGCATAACTTTCGTTCTGGACGAATACGGGTCTTTTGAAGGTATCGTGACGCCGTCTGACGTTTTCGAGGCCATCGTCGGTGAAGAGAAAACCGAAGCCAATTCCTTCGAGCTTCAGGCCGCTGAGGGGGGAGATGAATACCTGTTTGAAGGTTTCATGCCGGCCGATGAACTGCGCTCGCGTCTTGATTTACCCGAGCTCCCAGGGGGTGGCAGCTATCATACCTTGGGTGGGGTGATACTGGCCCTGTTGCGCCGTGTTCCGGCCAGAGGCGATAAGGTAGCTTTCGAAGGATGGCTTTTCGAAGTGCTCGAAATGGATCGCCGTCGTGTTGCCAAGGTCAAGGTTAGTCGGCAGGTCCTGGCGGAAGACTGATTCCAGTCTCGATCAGGCACGGCTCACAAACAGTGCCTGACGTTTTGCCTCTTCATGGGCGTAAGCCCCCTTATGCCCGTAGCTCTGCACCATTTCTGACAATGGAAAAGTCGTCAGAAGCTCTATGACGCGTTTCTGCGAGGCAATTGCGTGCTGGAGCAACTCGCCATTACGCTTGCCCAGTGTAATCATCTTTTCCAGGAGACTACTGTGCTCGGGGAGGAGAGGTGTGCCAGTAAAGGCGCAGGCATCCTTTTCAGAGGCGGTTGCGATTGCCGTCTCCAGTTTTGTCGCGGCAGCCTGCTTCTGAGGGATAAGCTTCAAAGCGTCAGGAAGTCGTGCTTCTGACAGAGCACTGTTTTCAAGTGCCAGAATCGCAATGAGCTCTTCCATTGCCGTAATGATGGACGTGGTCATCATTTCTGCTCCTGCATAGCCAGCATTTGCCGATTGATGGCGTCCGTCATGCCTAGGCCGCCGTTGTTTTCCATCTGCTTCGCAATCTGCTCGACCAGCATGGGACGGAATTGCTGCTCTCCTGCTCCTCCACTGAACATATTCTGACTGTCATCGCTGGATTGGAACATGGGTTGAAGCATCTGGTTGATGGTCATGGATTCAAAATCCCTCGCTGCCTTAAGGGTCTTGGCAGCATCTAGGGCATTATCGTGAAGGGCATAGCCCTGCGATAACGACGGTAGATCTGAGACAGTCATCAGCGCATCTCCAGCTCTGCCTGCAGGGCTCCATCCGCTTTGATAGCCTGCAAAATACTGATCATGTCACGAGGGCCAACGCCGAGTGCATTCAGGCCCGACACCAGTTCCCTTAAAGTCGTTCCACCCGGAAGAACGGCTAAATGGTTGTTCTTGCCCGTATCAACTTTGACATTGGTACGAGGGACAACAGCAGTCTGGCCGTTTGAAAACGGCCCAGGCTGAGAAACCTGTGGGGTTTCCGTGATCTGAACGGTCAGATTGCCCTGCGCAACTGCCACTGTGCTGATACGGACGTCAGCGCCCATGATGATTGTTCCGCTGGCTTCGTCCACGATGACCTTGGCTGGGTTGTCGGGCGTCACCAGCAGGTCTCCAATGCGAGACAGCGTGGGGACCGGGTCACGGGTACTGAGGTCCAGCAGGACTGTTCGAGGATCCTCGACAACAGCGATGGGACCTATTGTGCGGTTGATAACGGCTGCCATTCGGCTTGCTGTCGTCAGATCAGGGTTCCGTAGGCTGAGATGCAGATTCTTGCGGTGACTGAGATCGAACGGAACCTCACGCTCTACAACTGCACCATTTGCGATATGGCCACTGGTCGGAACGTTGCGGGTCACGGAAGCAGCAGCACCGCGGGCACTAAAGGCATTTGTCGCCAGGCTACCCTGCGCGACGGCGTAAACTTCGCCATCTGCTGCCATGAGAGGGGTAACGAGGAGTGTTCCCCCTGTGAGTGATGAGGAATCTCCGGCTGCAGAGACCGTGACGTCAATCCGATTTCCGCCATGGGCAAACGCTGGTAGGTCCGCCGTGACCATGACCGCTGCGACGTCATGAGTCTGTAACTGTGTCTCCTGATCCCGAATGTTGACACCGAGCCGGTTGAGCATGGAAATCAGAGTCTCTCGGGTAAAAATGGAATTTGTCAGCCGGTCCCCCGTGCCGTTGAGACCGACAACGAGGCCATAGCCAATCAACTGGTTGGTTCTGACGCCTTCCATGTCCGTGATGTCCTTGATGCGGACAGTGGCAGCCAGCGTCAGAGACGGGGCGCCCAGGATAAAAGCGCAGAAAATAGCGGTTAGGCGCCGAAAAATTGGATGAGAGCTGAAGAGGACAGACATGAAAGTTCAGTGAAATCCTGACGGGTTAAACTGTAACAAAGACCCTTTGACACTCAGGATGACGCGGTATCGTAAAGAAACACCTAACACGGGCGCGGAATTCTGCGGTTGAAGGAGAGATAGAATAAAGATCTACGGGGTTGGCGAAATGATCTGTGATGGCTATAAGCCGCGCGTTATCGCCCGCGGCTATCGATCGGACGTTGGCGGATTAGCTGGGATTGGATGCGCATGATTACGCTACCGCCGGATTATACCCCTTCCGACGAAGAAGAATTCATGAACCCCCTCCAGGTGGAGTACTTCAGGCAGAAGCTTCTGCGCTGGCGTGCGGACCTGCTGAAAGAGGCTGACGGCACACTCGCCAGCCTCTCAGAAGGCGGGATTCATGAATCTGACATTACAGACCGTGCAAGCGTCGAAACGGATCGTGCTTTCGAACTGAGAACCCGTGACCGTGCGCGTAAGCTTATTGCCAAGATCAATATGGCTCTGCTCCGGATCGAAGACGGAAGTTACGGTTTCTGTGAGGAAACCGGCGAGCCTATCGGTCTGAAGCGCCTGGAAGCACGTCCGATTGCTACGCTTTCCATTGATGCTCAGGAACGTCACGAGCGCATGGAAAAGGTACATCGCGACGATTAAGGGGGTTGCACTTGGCGCGCTGAAGAGATACGAAGCGCGCCAAGGCACCGGTACTGCTGCTGTAGCTCAGTGGTAGAGCACTCCCTTGGTAAGGGAGAGGTCGACAGTTCAATCCTGTCCAGCAGCACCAGTCTTTTCTTCTTAAAATTGATCCTCGTAGGATAAGAATTTTCTGTACCAGCGGGCGCAAAAGGCGATTGCGGCTTGTCTAATGGACAGAGCTCGATTTGAAATTTTTTTACGCATCTCCCGATGCTCTTTGTCATTCCGATATAGCGGCTCAAGCTTATTGTTAAGTAGTGCGGCTGTCGTTCTGTGCCCTCTGAGTGTGCCGCATGGATAAATTTAAAAGGCCGGTCTGCTTATTCGGCCCGGTAAAATTCTGCCGAAAATGCCTAAGCTGTTCTGGCGAACAAAATGACTGCATAAAGTTTGGTAAGGGCGATAGATTTTTACGGCATCTTTTATTAAGCCCGCTTAGGATCCCACGAACGATCTCTCAGAGCCAGCTCCTCACATTCTCACCTTTATCGATAAGATTGCGAATCATGAGAATTAGCTCGGTCTGATACATTATTCAGTCCTAAACTAGATATACAGAATTAAACGTTGCGAAATTCTAAAATAAATTTGGAAGTAACATAGCTGCGCGTTTGTCAGTTCGTCCAATACCACCCATTATTAATCGGTAATGTGCTGGAAATTTGGGAATGAAGAGGCTTTTTTGTTCTGATTTTTGTAAAGCGATGGTCCAGTTGCTTCAGTTGGGATATCGCGGCAATCTGCAATGACTTTTTATAAACTGCGGTAGTCTATGTTGGGGTTAAGGTATGATTATTTCTGATTGGATGTCCCAGTCCAAGGTGGCTTTCGGTACAAGTGGCGCGCGTGGTCTTGTGAACGCGATGACGGACGCGGTTTGCTTTGCTTATACTGTTGGATATCTAAAGCACCTTGAAAGCCTGGGTGAGTTCTATTCAGGAGCGCCTGTTGCTCTGGCTGGCGATCTTCGTCCGAGCACACCTCGTATCCTGCGCGCCTGTGTTGCAGCGATCGTCTGGATGAAGGGCGCACCCGTTTTCTGCGGCTTTGTTCCTACGCCTGCTTTAAGCCTCTACGCGTTTGCACGAAAAATTCCGTCTTTGATGGTAACGGGAAGTCATATTCCGGATAACCGAAATGGTATCAAATTCAATCGTGCGCAAGGAGAGTTTCTAAAGGCAGATGAGGCCGCCATGCACATGCAGGATGTTTTTCTTCCAGACGGATGGTTTGACGAACAGGGTACTCTTGTAAAAGATGTTTCCCTTCCGTCCATTACAAATGTCGAGAAAGAATATATCACAAGGTATCAGAATTTCTTTGGGTCTGACGCGCTATCCGGTCTTGTCCTGGGTGTCTATCAGCACTCTGCAGTTGGGCGCGATACTTTAGTTGAAATTGTAAAAGCGCTAGGCGGAACAGCTATACCCTTGGCGCGTTCGGAGACTTTCGTTTCTGTTGATACAGAAGCAGTCCGTTCAGAAGATATTGTCCTTGCCCGAGAATGGGCAGAAAAGGACCATTATCATGCTATTCTGACGACCGATGGAGACTCTGATCGTCCCCTTTTGGCAGATCATAAGGGACATTGGCTACGAGGAGATGTATTGGGAATTCTTGCTGCGAAAATGCTGGGGGCCGAGGTTGTAGTAACTCCTGTGAGTAGCAATACAGCTCTGGAGGCTGCTGACTTTGTAAGGTCGGTGCGACGTACGCGTATTGGTTCGCCATTTGTGATCGCGGAAATGGATAACGCAGTAGCAGAGAGGTTTTCACCAGTTTTAGGCTATGAAGCCAATGGCGGCTTCTTGGTCGCTAGTGACGTAAAAAGAAACGATCGACTGCTAACGGCTCTTCCAACACGTGATGCAGTCTTACCTATCTTATCTGCCCTGATAGCCGCGCGTGAAGCAGGACTTAGTCTGGCGGACCTTGTGAAAACGCTGCCGCATCGTTTTACAGTGAGCGATCGGCTAGCTGAGCTTCCGACAGACGTCAGTTTGAAACGGCTAGCTGGTCTAAGGCTGAATATATCTGCAGGAATCCACGCCCTAGGTGTGCCGCCAAGCTATGGGGCTGTACGAACAATAGATGAAACAGACGGTTTGCGGATGACTTTCGAGGGGGGAGAAATTCTTCATCTTAGGCCATCAGGGAATGCTCCTGAATTGCGCATTTATGTTGAAGCGGACAGTGAAGAAGAAGCTAAAAATTTATTGATGTTAAGTTTGCACGGCGCAAACTGTTGGAAAGAATAGGGTTTGAAATTTACGTTGAAATTGTTCTGATTTTTTGGGGTGTACATCAGTCCCCCTAAAAGGGCCGATGAACGTCTTAAATTATTTAATATTAAATGAAAATTATAAAAGTTTGGTGTGTGATTATTAATCCACACACCAAACTTAATTTATTAAAAGAAACTCTTTATTTTTTCAAGCAAAGAATTTTTTTCTTCATTCTGTGTGGGTTCTTTTTTTTTATTATCGATAACTGATGATATCGCAGGGACGTTATTGTGCCCGGTGTCCCTATCCAAAGGGCTGATAATGAAAAAATCTAAAATTGCATTGGAAGTACCGTCAGTCTCCAGGCGGAACTCTATTTCAGAAGTTTCCTCTTCCAGACCAAAGACACATTTTAGCGTATTTCCTTTGTTTTTGTTCGTCTGGTTTGCAATTGGATTAGAGCCACCATCGCTGCAAACTTCTAACGTCATTCCTTTGCAGTCGCTCTTTTTCGAAAAAACAGCTTCTACTTCATATTGTCCTGGAGCAAGGGTGATGTATGGCCCGTAGGTGACGCGACGGGAATTCGATTTATCGATGATAATGCCTTCGCGTGTGCGCTTCACATCGATTAATTGAATTCTTGGATCCGTATAAGGAATGACAATCGCATCCATATTTATTAGTCGAATATCGTGTAAGGTGCCTTCAAAATCACCGTAAACAGTCATGCGAAATTCAACACAATCTTCATTGCTAAGAAGCTTGAAGACAAATGCTTCTTCATTGCGAGGATTGCGAGTGTGATGAGTTCGGTTGAATTCTGCAACAACATTAGATCCCCAATCTGTTGCGACATCCAAGAAAATATCCCGAAAAATGGTATTTTCACTAAATTTTAGTAATAATTTATACTGTCCGCGGGGAAGTTTGATAAACGGCCCGTACATGACACGACCAGACTGGCCTTTATGTACTATGATGCCTTGATCTGTTTTCTGCCCGGCCTCATCTGCCGTGAAACATTTATCTGTTGCAAGCCAGGCTACTTCTTTTACATTTTGCAGGCATATCTTGCTAATAGTCCCTTCGAAATCACCAAACACGTTCACACGGAACTCAACGTCCCTGACAGCCCGTTCCAAGCTAAAAAATACTGTATGCTCGTGAGCTTTAGTCTCTTCATCATGCTGAATTTCGTAACGAGCTACAGAATCGGCCCCATATCCTGACGAAATATCAATTACTAAATTTTTAAAAGTTGTATTATCACAGAATTGAAAGGTTAATTTATATTGGCCACCATTAAGGCTTACGAAAGGTCCGTACATAACTCGGCCTTTCTCACCACGCGTTACAACGATGCCTGAAGGCGTTAGAATCCCAGCTTCATCGATGACGATATTGCTATCGCTAGCTAGCCATATATGGTCTTTTTCACCATAGGCTTGTTTGGCCTTCCACATATCGCAGTAGTTGTTAGTTCCCGTCATGCCAAGTTCGGTTACGTCCCCAGCTTTTAGTTTGTTACGCTGACCGACGAGTACCTTGTCTGGAGAAACATAAACAACGTTCTGCGGTTGACGTTCTGGGGTGATATAGCGAACTTCGCCTAGGAATTGATCGTCTGCATCTGCTGTTTGTCCTTTGAGTGCCATAGCTTTCGAAAAGCTCCGGCCCAGCAGTGCACCAGCCGTAGGATAATGATCGTGCGGTCCATAAAAACGATTGCGTGTATTTGCCACGATATTATCGATAGCAATTTTCCATTCCGGGCGACCTGGCAGTGACCACAACAGGCTGGTCTGTGTACATACCCAGCACTCCATACCATCGTAGTTTTCCATAAAAGCTGCTGCGCCGTAGCGTTGCGGGATATTCCAAGGGTTCAGCAACTTTATGGCTAGATCAAAATAGATACCGCCATAAACATACATCAAGCAATAACGTGCCAGGTCACACTTATAAGAATACGGTGCAAGACCATCAAAAGCTGCAAGAACTTCTTCTCCCAACTCTTTCCCAATGAAATAACGTAATTCTTCTCCACCCCATAATTTATACTGAGCCTCTGGGTAGAGATCGCATGCAAGCTGCGCATTGCGCTCAAGATTTTCCGGAAGCTTCGCTGGGACCTGGAAACTATCAACGATAAAAACCTGGTGAAGCCAAGTTACTTTATGAAATTTTTCCATGGGACTTCTCCTTATATTCGTTTCTTATTGAGATGAAATTTCATAGCTTAGAAATTTACCCATAAAGAGCCGGTTCACGCATAACCGAAATTCAACATTCTCTTCATTCTTATCGAGAGTAAAAAAAGTCTCGATAGACCCTTTTTTCATATCGGTAGGCTTTAGTTTGAGTGTCTGGCATGTTTCGTGTTCTTCGCCTGTGGCAATCTGAATGGCGGCGCTGGTGAAGCGAGTTTCTGAAGAAAATTTGGTGCGGAGCTTGTAGCGCCCTTTTGGCAAAGAGGCATATGGGCCGTAAGTAAGCCTTCCCTTTGTCCAAGGACGCGTGGAGATGCCATCTTCTTTTATGAAACCGATTTCCGTTTTGATAGCGGGATCAGAGAACGACCATTTTTGAAGAAAGATAGGATCAAGTACAAATTTTTTAATGGCACCGCGAAATCCGGTTTCCGTTCTTATAACAAATTCAACTTTATCTTCAGGGTGGCTAATTTCGATAAGCATAGTGATGCTGTCATCATTGCTTACGTTTTCAGGGAAGAAAACGCAGGACTTTATACGTTTTTTTTGAAAATCTGCTGTAACATCGACTTCGATTTTTTTAAATTTTGTTCCAGGCTCTAATTCAATACGCAGTTTGTAGGCGCCCTTACTCAAGGATGTGTAGGGGCCATAGCTTAATACGCCCTCAAAATCTTCGGGCGCAACGATCCCGCGTTCATTTTTGAAAATGGGGAAGTCAGTGTGAATAAGGCAGTCATTTGAAGCCCATTCGCAAAGCTTTTCGCCGTAAATTGTCCTTTGATTCCACATATCATTGTAATTATTGCTGCCTGCCACTCCCAAGTGTGCCAAATCGCCCCCAATTAATTTGTTGCGGAAAGCAATAACTTCTCCGCCTTTGGAGACATATGACACATTGAGCATAGCAGAATCCGGTGTAACGCTCCGGCAACTGCCAACATACTGATCGTCAGCTGTAGGTTCTTGCCCTTTCTCTGCAAGTGCAGCGATAAAAGCGCGACCTAGCACCACTGGCCCGGTAGGATAGAGAGGATTTTCTCCATAATATTTTGATTTACAATTTTCCACTATGTATTGAATGGCAATTTGAAATTCTTTTCTTTTTGGTAAAGACCATAGAAGCCCTGTCTGGATAGCTGACCAGCTAGGAGACGTGAAAGGCACATCTCGGCAAGCCGCAACGCTTTTATTGTTAGGAATATTCCATTCCCTCGCAATTTGAACGCCAAGGTCAATATACATTCCACCGAATACATAAAGAATAACAAATTTTGCAAGGTCGGCTTTATAAGAATATGGTTTTAATAAATCATATGAATATAAAACATCATCATCAAAATATTCTTTTATAAGGTCTCGGATTTCTTGGTTGCGCCATAAAGTATATTCTGCCTGCGGATAAACATGCTGAGCAGCTTCGATATTTCTTTTTATGGCGTGTGGAATTGAGGTTGTTGGAGCTTCCTCATCAAGAATGAGGATCTGATGCAGGTGCTTGATCTTATGGTGTGTTTTCATGCTTAGCGTTGTCCGGGCTTGCTTGTGGAATGCTGGATGCTCAAGTTTAAAACAGTTTCCTGCGTGTTCAATACCTACAATTTTCTGCTGCTGAAAGCTTGTGGAGCGCGCCTTTTTTCATTGGGGATGCTTACAAACCATCTTACATGAATTTCTATAATGAAAATGCGTTTGGCGCGGCATTAAGGATGGTAAAATTTTTCATCTGGAAAATTCTTGAAACAATTAATCGCAATTAATTTTATAATTTTAATTTTTAATAAAAAATTACTATTAATAATTTAATTATTTATATCGATTTATTTTAATGAGTGGTTTATGTCAGAAATATAAAAATAATATATTAAAATAGAGATTCACTTTAAGAAAATTTGGCATTTTTTGAGTCCTTAACCTAAAGTGGGTGGAAGGTTTCTTGAGTATTTTGTTCGATTTTGGGCTTCAGGAGAGTATGATGCGTTATCTTGTGACTGGTGGGGCTGGCTTTGTAGGTAGCCATGCCGTTCTAGCTCTGCTCGATGCAGGACATGATGTTGTTGTTCTTGACAATTTGAGCACAGGGTATCGTCAGGCCGTTCCTGCAGGAGTGCTCCTACACGAAGTTGATCTTCTGGATATTCAGGCGACTTCTGCTGTGGTCGCGCAGGGGCCTTGGGATGGAGTTCTTCATTTTGCGGCTCTTTCCTTGGTTGGAGATAGTATGCGCGACCCATTCCATTATCTAAGGCAAAATTATTTAACTGCGCTGAACCTTGTTCAGATTTGTGTTCAGCATGGTGTGAAGAAAATCGTATTTTCCTCGACGGCCGCGCTTTTCGGGGGGCCTGAACGTTTGGACCCTATACCGGAAACTGCACCTGTTCAGCCCGGATCGCCCTATGGCGAAAGTAAATTCATGATTGAACGGGTATTATACTGGGCCGACGCCATCTATGGCTTAAGAAGTGCTTGTCTGCGATACTTTAATGCTGCAGGTGCAGACCCTCAAGGGCGGGCTGGAGAAGATCATCGCCCTGAAACTCATCTTATCCCCCTGACTATCGATGCTGCGCTGGGTCGTCGTCCCCCTCTTAAGTTATTTGGAACGGATTACCCCACCCGAGATGGTTCCTGTGTTCGGGACTACATTCATGTAACGGACCTAGCAGATGCTCATGTGAAAGCATTGAGTCAGATCGACCATAGAAGTGTTACGTATAACATTGGTAACGGTCAGGGGTATTCTAACCTTGAAGTCATCCAAAGCGTCGAAAGAGTTAGTGGCCGGAAAGTACCTTGGGAAGCTGCTCCCCGACGTGAAGGGGATCCCTCTTTGCTCGTTGCCGACTCTACAACTCTGCGGAATGAGACGGGATGGACACCGCGCTTTGGAGATCTGGATAGCATAGTCGAGACAGCGCTTCGTTGGCGCGAGAGCCATCCTCAAGGTTATGAAGCGTAATTCCAGCTGCTAAATCAGGTCAGCAAGATTTCGTTTCGCGCTGGCCGTACCTAAACTTTGTTGCCCTCGATGTCGCCTTAAGTAATTCTGGTTTAAAATTTGAAAAAATATCCAGAATTACTATATTATTTTTTTTGATTTATTTGAAGTATTATGCCGAGGATACCTTTAGGAGATAAGGTTGTTTATTTTATAGGGGGGCGAATGAGAAAGAATTGCTTGCAGTCAGGTCTGGGTTGCGATTTGGCGCTCTAAGCGCTTGTTATCACCCTGCCTTCGAGCCATAAAACCATAGAAGTTTCTTATTTTTGAGTGGTAACCGGCAGAAGAGGGCGTTAAACAAACTTGAAGATGCTTTCTTGTATATAAGCCTTTATAATTAAGGTATGAAATCACTAGGAATTGTGGAACCGTGCCAGCAACGATGAACATCCGGCAATTAATACATCTTTTCACTGTGCAATATAATGTTATCGTGGCTCTGATATTTCGTGAGCTTAATACGAGATTTGGACGGGAAAATATCGGTTTTTTGTGGTTTGCTGGAGAGCCAGCACTTTTCTGCGCGGGCGTTGCAATTGTCTGGACCGCAATACGATCACATTTTGAGCATGGTCTTCCGATGACTGCCATCGTCATTACTGGCTACGTCCCATTAACTATGTGGCGACATTGTATCGGTCGTGCCACTAAAGCTTTTGAGGCTAATGGAAGCCTTCTCTTTCACAGGCAAGTAACTCCTGTAGATATTATAACCGCTAGAATGTATTTAGAGATTATAGGAACTATTGCTGGTGGAATAGTTGTTTATTTTTCTGCGTTTGTTCTTGGTTACATTGAGCTTCCTGCATCTTTAGGGCTTATTCTTTTGGGATTGTTTTTCCAGTCTTGGTTTTCTTTTAATACAGGTTTAATTGTTGCCGCACTTTCTGAGCGTACAGAGTTTCTCGAAAAAGTAGTTGGTATGTTTTCTTATCTCGCCCTTCCTTTGACAGGTGCTTTTGTCATGGTTGACTGGGTGCCCCAGAAATATCGCTGGATTCTTATGTCATCCCCGAGTTCGGAAGCAGTCGAAATGATTCGTGCCGGACAGTTTGGGTTTTATGCCCATGCACACTATGACATCACATACGCGGTGGAAGTTAATTTTATATTAACTATTATTGGACTTCACTTAACGATGACTGTCAAAAAATACATCACGATTCAGTAGCTTATTATTGCTATGGGCCTCATTAATCACGCTTATACGTAAGTATGATCATGGGTTCGTGGGACTAATATAAATCCAGTGCATATTTGTATATATTTATTTGTAATTTTTGTATTTTATATATCTTCTTTTTGAGAAAGCGCAGATGGTCAGAAAATTATTTTTAGCGCTGGCTGGGCTGATTCCCTTTGTGGCTAACGCTGAGCCTCATTTATCTGGATCACTTATACAATCGGTGAACACGGATTTTTCGCATTATCGAGGTGGCGAGCGGATCCGTATGGCGATTACGCTGTCCAATCAAACAGGCGCACTTTTTACAGGGCGTGTAATTGGAATTGTCACCGGTCGTGGCGTTCAGGTTGGCGATCCGGTTGCTATTTCCGTTTCCGGATTGGCGGCTGGTGCAACAGCAATGGCAGAACTCCATTTGCCATCCAATAGCGTGAACTGGCAGGGCTATTTCGTCAATCTGGTTGCAGTCAATCAAAACGGACAACAGATTGATCAGGAAGCCAGCGCGTTTGATGTCTCTTCCGACTGGTGGACCTATCCTCGGCAATGTTGGGTTGTCGGGGCATACACTGATTGGGGAGGGTGGAAACCAAACCTGTTTAGAACGCCTCAGCAGGATGTGCAGAGCCTCAATGCCTACAAGTGCAATAACCTTCAGTTCTACAATATGCTCTACAGATGGCATCAGCCTTGGGTTAAGAGTTCTTCTTGGATCAATGGTGACGGTGAGAATATCAGCGTAGATCTGATCCAACGACACGTCGCAGCAGCAAGGTCTTTGCGTATGGGTACTCTTATGTACATGCCCCTGTACGCAGCAAACGTCGGAATCGCCCCTAATTTCCTTCGTGATGGATCTGGCGTACAGCTGTCATGGGGGGCATTTACCAGTGCTTGTGGATCTAACTGCAAGACCGCTGATCTGTGGCATGACGGATTTTCCAATATAGGCGTCATGAACCCGAATAATACATCATGGCAGACATATTGGGGAAAGCGGGCAGAGATCATGCGCCAAAAGCTCGGCTTTGATGGCATGTTTGTTGATACTTATGGGACCATTAATACGCCACTTTGGGATTGGTCAGCAAACCGCATTATCATGGACACGGCCTATTCCTCGTTCCTAAAAACGGTTCAGGGATATGTGCAGGGGCCAATGGTTCTTAACTCTGCTGGGTCGTACAATGAGCGGGATTTGGTGCAGTCTGAACGCGAGACGTATCATTTCGTCGAGCGGTGGAATAACCCTTCTGATATTGGAAATTTTGGCGATCTTCTGACCAAGGCGCGACAGGTTTGGGGATGGGCGAACCGGACGCCGAATAATATCGGCCTCGACTGGGACATGGGTATGAACAAGACGCTCGGTGCGTCGCAGGCGTGTTCCATCAACGGTGGCTCCACTGCCTGTACCTTCAATACACCAGGGGTGCTGTATCAGGAGGCGGCTGATCTCGCGACAGGCTCACATCATGCCTGGATTGTAGACGGCGAGCAGCAAGTTGGTGATGGTGCGCGGTTTATCAGCAATGATGATTTTCCGATCGGAAACATGCTTAGTCCGAAGCAGGATATGGTGCAGGGTGAATATGATTACCAGAATTTCGGGGTGGCCTATGAAAAGCTACTGCGTCTGAACATCAATCCGTCGAAGGTATCGGCTCCCTCAATTGTGTTAGGTGCCAAAGGCAGCGCGACTGCTGCGGCCGGGTCGGTGTGGCTTTTCCAAAACCATCGCAGCGGTTTTGATATCCTGCATTTGTTGAATTACCAGCAGATAAGTAGCGCGTCGTTTAACGATGTGAATGATAACGCGGGCAATGCTGCCTCGCCGACTCTAACTGGTTCGCTTCAACTTAAGATGTATTATACGCCTGGCGGAGAGCTCGGCGACCTCTATACGGCAAGCCCTGATGTAAGACATGGTGCGCCGGTTAAGCTGACTTATGTGAAGGGCTCGAATAATTTAGGTGACTATATTACTTTCACGCTACCATCACTCAAGTTTTGGGACATGGTGTGGCTTGAAAACGGTGTAGCCTCCAGCGATTATGAAACACCTTGATGGTGGGCATCAATCTTATGAATTGGTTCTATACTGTAGGGCTTACTCACGGACTGTGGTGGCGCATCACTGCTTCACACAAAAATGCGCTAATCCAGTGGGCGTGAGGCGACTCGTGGAAGTAAGGAGGCGAGATAGAAATTCTTTTTTCTAAGTGGTTCACTGGAGCCGATAAAACGAGGAATTACTCTTTATTATTGGAGGTGAGATTCCTCGCTTTATCTGTTCACATCTCGGTATAAAAAATAAAGTAATGGATCGTTGATCAAAGCCAGAAAGGCTTTCAATAATTCAACTTAATTTCCAAATATTTCTATTTTTTGATAGTGTAAAAAATCTTCCATAGCCAAGGATTTAATGCGTATTTCTTTAGCCTTTAGAGGTTTTTTAGGGCGCCATACAAATGGATTTCCATCAATTCCGCCAAACATGTTGTCATTATTTTTTTCAAAAACAGTCATCCAATTTTCACCTTCAAGTATTTCTATTGAAAATCGTAAGCCTCGTTCTGAATCTCTATCTATTCTATTGTAAATTCTTATCTCTTCTACTTCTCTAATATCTTCTAAGTCAATTTTCCACCAGGGGTTACTTTCTAAATCTGTATGGAAAGCATAAAATTCCGGAACATGATCGCTAACAGCCCGGGCGGAGTCTTCTTGCGTCGTGGTTCCCGCTGAATACTGGCAGATTGAGCTTTGATCTGTTGGGCGGTTTGAAGCTAAATCAATACAACCGAGGGGTGCGGGAGCAAAAGGTACTTCACCTACCCTCAAATGGGCGCGCTTCATGGAGGCTTCGAAATTCCATTCTCTATCATCGATCCCATAAGTTGCCAGAATCGGCTCGAGAACCGAGCGGGCGCTCTCTGCATTAAATGGTTTGGAAAAATCTAGGAAATTCTCCAGAAGCAAGGATAGGTAATTCTGCTTGTAACCTTTTTTTAGGTAGGATGCCACAAGATGACCCGAGCCATTAACCATCAGAACAGGATAGCCCTGTAAAGAATATAGTCCGGCATGGGCAGTGTCCTGCCATTGGCGTGTACCATACAGAAGAACCGAATGAGCCTGTGCTTTTTGATCTTCAGAATCAAAAGCCCAGTAACGGGGAGGGATGTCATTGTTCCAACTGGCCGCAAACTGGTTAAACGGATAAGCGAAGCTATATAATGGGGAAAAAGCTAACGTCCGGTCGATCTTATCGAAAAATCGCGGAAAAATAAGAGCGCCAGACCCCCCCATGGATTCACCCAAGACGGCAATTTTTTTGTATGGTCTAACCATCTCCGCAACTTTTGCGAACATATCAGGTGTTTCGGGCTCATGAAACCAAGAGGCATCACGATCACGCACAAATAACATGGACACACCATACTTCCGCAAGGAGCCTTTAAACTCCTCGATAGGCCCCCCGAATCGGGCGCCTGCTGAAGCAAAAACTACAACTACGGTTTCCGGGTTATCGGCGTAATGAGAGAGTGTATACCGGCCGACTTGCTCAGTGGTAGTTGTTTCAGATCCAGAGAGCATTGAGTGTTTCTTTGGCAAAAGGAAATGGAAAAGTTCTGGATACGATAAGGTTATATTGACGACTTTCCAACTTAAAAATCTATAAGGTTTCAGTGCCGTTTAGGTAGGATAAAGGTGCTTGACGGATAGGGTTTTGATGCGAATTGGAATTCAGCACTTCGTAATTTCTGATTGGTTGGACCGCATATCGCGTGTGAATGGTCATTGGGTTTCTGGATGTATGGCAGTTATGACCTTGCCAAACGGGGGCTTAAAATCGATACCCAGCCTATCCAAAAAACTCATAGACTTTATAGAGAGCACGCTCTGAGACTGGCACACAAAATATCGATGAACGAGCGTTAACCCCTCTCGCAGCTTCACGCTCGTTCGTCGATATTTTTATCTGGGGCACGATTCCTTTAAGGGGATGAATTAGAAGTGGGGAAGCGGATCACTGGCCCGCTAACTCCTCTGGTCCATAAAACAGATTTTGCAAGGTCTTGAGATCTAAGTTTGTGGAAATGAGCGTCCGGCCGAATGGTATCTACCGGATATAGGCCGGAGTTTAGAGAAAAATTTCCAAATAGCTCGATATTCCCCAGATTCTAGCCTTATCGGCTAGATTTTTTTCAAACTTATTTATTTCTTGGAGATTGCCTGATGCATCAGTTTCGGGCAAGGCGTAGAGTTATGAATCAGGTGCCTGTGGACGATACCCCTTCCGTAAATCACATACGTCTTGCTCAGAGCAAGATGCCGCGTATTAATGCTTGGGTGCGCGGTAATCTTGGGCTTTGCGTTGGCGTTATTCTGCCCACTTTGTTGTCAGCTGCGTATTATGCCTTCTTAGCGACACCCCAATATGTCTCAGAGGCTGAGTTCGTCGTACGAGGACAGAATAACCAGCCGAATCTGATGTTGGCAGGTCTGCTAGAGGGCAGTGGCGGAGGGGCCACCGAAGATACATATGCCGTTCAAACATATGTAACGTCACGTGACGCTGCGCAGCTTCTGGTGCGGACGCAGAATTTAAAGAGTGTTTACGATACACCTATTGCTGATGCGCTAGCACGGTTTCCGAATTTCTATTCTGGGCATACGTTTGAGCATTTTTATCAATATTATAAGAAGCATGTTGTTGCGGAGCTGGATACCACGACAGGTGTATCAATCCTCCAAGTTCGAACATTCAATGCCAATGATTCCCAGAGATTAGCCAGGGCTCTCCTGAATTCGGCGGAAAATTTGGTTAACGACATGAACACTCGCCAGCGAGCCAATACGATTGCGGCGTCATCCCATGAGTTGCATGTAACGTTGGAGAAGTTGTCTGTCGTCAACGAGAAGATTGATTCATATCGCAATGAAATTGCTATGCTTAATCCAGCGCAGCAGTCTCAACCTGTTTTGAAGGATATTGCTAGCCTTCAAACTATGTTGATCACGACGCGGCTTGAGCTTGCACAGTTACAGCGCTCCACCCCGAAAAGTCCTCTGATAGAGGTACATAAGCGCCGCATTGTTGCTTTGGAATCGGAAATCAAAAATACGGAAACTAAAATAACGGGTTCGGATACATCTTTTGTGCCTAAGATCAGCGGATATGAAGATCTGGTCTTCCAGAGAACGCTTCTTGAAAAAGAGGTTGCTGCTGCCGATACTGCTGTAGCAGCTGCTAAGCTTCAGGCTGACCGTCAACTTCTTTATCTTGATGAAATTACACAGCCTAATTTGCCAGATTATGCTGCTTATCCGCACGCACTTTCTAATATCGCAGTGGTATTTGCTGCGACATTCAGTGTGTATCTGATGGTCGTATTGCTGATCAGTGGTGCGCGAGAGCATAAGCTCACCTGAGGTGGATTAGACCGTGTTACGTTGCATAGATGTTACTAAGGATTATCCATCCGCGCATGGGCGTCGCAGGATTCTGAATAAGGTAAATTTTCAGCTTGCTCCAGGCGAAAAGCTTGGAGTGCTCGGCCGGAATGGTGCTGGAAAATCTACGCTTATTCGCCTCATAGGCGGTGTTGAACCTATGACGAGCGGTCTTATTGAACGGACAATGTCGATCTCTTGGCCGCTGGCATTTGGTGGGGCCTTTCAGGGAAGTCTGAGTGGCTTAGATAATCTAAGATTTATCTGTAGAATCTATGGTTTGGATTACTCAGCTACTCGGGCATATGTTGATGACTTCGCAGAACTCGGGGCACAACTGGCTGAACCTGTTAAGACCTATTCCTCCGGTATGCGCGCACGTTTGGCGTTTGCGCTTTCAATTGTGATTGAATTTGACTGCTATCTGATTGATGAGGTTATCATGGTCGGAGATGCACGCTTTCATAAGCGTTGTCAGGAAGAG
This sequence comes from Gluconobacter sp. P5E10, assembly GCF_018812145.1. Lineage (NCBI taxonomy): Bacteria > Pseudomonadati > Pseudomonadota > Alphaproteobacteria > Acetobacterales > Acetobacteraceae > Gluconobacter > Gluconobacter sp. P5E10. Next base: position 106,351 of record NZ_JACRVZ010000001.1, read on the forward strand.
CTTTTCGTAAAGCGCAAAGACCGGGCTATGATTCTCGTATCTCACGATATGGGTTTTATGCGCGACACGTGTAACCGCGCAGCGCTTATTGCGAATGGTACCTTCACTCAATATCATGAAGATATTAGCGCGGCCATTTCCGCGTATGAGGCCCTTTGAGAAGGGCCTCATGTATCCCTTAGTGGGCTACGTAAGCTGCGGTAATTGCAGGGCTGATCAGCGTGCTGATTAGCTGATCAAATTTGTAGAATTTGTTCGTCTTTGCATTGGCTATTAGTAAAACATCTTTTGTTTTCATAGGAATGCGCTGAGCAAGGAAGTAGCTGCTCGGGTTCATCATGTCGATTTGGTAGACGACTGGTATTCCTTGAGGTGTAGGAGGGGTATCGAGACCAAGTTGTTTCGCTGCAACGGGATCTTCAAAACGGAAAAGAAAGGCTGCATTTGGATCAGCGCGATTATCGTTCGGTCCGCCAACGCGCGCCAGTGCTTCTGCGAGGGAGACATGTGGGGATTTAAAGGGGGTTTCTGTAGCTTGCGCCCCTGCTGCGCCGAAGACTGTGTAGCTGCGGGGTTGATAAATAACGTGAATTCGGTCTCCGGGATGAGCATGGATATCTTCTTGTGGGAAAGATTCCAGTGTACCCAAATCTGTTGCCCCAACTTTGTCACCGCGTACCAGTTCGACATGAGAGTCTTCTGGGGGATAAACGGCACCTCCCGCTATGGCTACAACATCCGATAAATGTTCTTGAGCTGTGCTCAAGACAACTCGTCCTGGATGATGAACTTCACCTGAAACAATGACTGTATTAGCGATATCGCTTGATATGCGCACCATGACCTGTGGGCTTTGGGATTTTCCGCTCAGATTGCCCCGGATACTTTCCGCAAGTGATTGCGGCGTCAATCCAGCAGCATGCAGGCGCCCGACATATGGAATATTAATGGTGCCATCTGTTTCCACCTGCGTAGGAGGAAGATTTTGGTTGGTCACATTCGCAGAAGGTCCTGGCGCAACACCGGGAGCGGCCTGGCCCCCTGTAGGAGCAAAAAGACCGCTTCCTAATTCAAAAATGGTAATCGTCAGGACATCGCCGGCGCCAATTCGGTCGTTCCTAGATGGGGGTGAGGACGCTGTATCAAGACTGGAAATCAGGGGTGGAATTTCGGCGGACAAGATACCTGCCACCTGAGGTGTTACCGATATAATATGAAATCCGAGTGGATTAAGCTGTTGCGATCGCGCAGCCTCCAACACCTTGCTTTCTGTAGGACCACTGTCGGGCAAGGTATTACACCCGCTGAGTGTTAAAGCTCCTACACTGCTCAGGCAGGCTAAAAATGTTTGCACTGAGTTTTTACGGCGGCGAGCATATTTAAGATGTCCGAGGCGCATCAAAGGTCAAATCTTTCAGTTCTGAGCGGATGAGAGAATTGTACGATACATTTCGCTGAGGCGCCTCTGGTAGGATGGCATGCTAAATCGAGCCGCCTGCTGATATCCAGCTGTGCTTAGGTTCTCACATAAAGCATCGTCTTGATCTAATCTGCGTATCGCGTTGGTGATTGCCTCAATATCATAGGCTTCCGTTCGGAGCGATGCGTCTCCCCCCACTTCCGGAAGAGCTCCTTCCCCTGAAATCAAGGTAGGTACACCGCAGTTCATTGCCTCGATAACCGGAAGGCCAAATCCTTCACTCAACGAGGGAAACAAAAGAGCTCTCGCCTGTCGGATTAGCGCAAATAAAGTTCGTTCTGGCAGATAATTTATAAGCATGATCCGCCCGGCTGCAATCCCACGATCGAGATACCGTAGCTCGTTTTCGGATTTCCAGGCCATAGCCCCAACGAGAACGAGGCGACGCTGACAATTCGAAGCGAGAAATGCTTCAATAATACGGCCAATATTTTTCTTTGGCTCAAGCGAACCGAAGAATATAAAATATTCCTGAGGGTTTAATCCAAAATTAGCATGAATTTCAGATATACATTCCTCATTAGAGTATTTTGAAATAATTTCATCATTGTCCGCTGTTTGGTAAGTATTGTGTAATTTTTTACGAAATTCAGGGAAAAATGATAATATATCTTTTTTTGAGGCTTCGGAAACAGTGCAAAGCGCATCTGCTTTTTCGCCGATCATTTTGATGAGGCGAAAGTAATAAGGTTTGTTATCAAGGGTAGTGTGTGGCAACCGCAGGGGAACGATGTCGTGGAGAGTATAAACGTTTAGTGCGCCTTTTAGCCTCACGGGCACGGGATAGGTCCAATGCATGATATGAGGAGGGCTATCCATCTGCACACTCATCAACCGGCCTGTCAGGCGGAAATGATCTTCCGCTCTACGAAACAGGTTTTGAGCATTAAAGATTTTATCGAAGGCAGGAAGCCGTTCTGAAAATGAGCGACTGTCAATCCGTCCGCTAATTGGAATATTTTCGACCGCTGGGGGTACAACTGTATACTTTCGGTCTTGCCACCATTTTTTTGTGAATATCGATTTTCTACGTGTTGAGGGGGCAGCATTCAGAGTATCAAAAAAGCTGACTTCTCTAAGTGCGGGATCGGAGCTTTTGGGAACGTCTAACCCGTATAGCACATCAACAGGGTGCCCTATGCCTGTCAGCGCACGACTTAACATTCGCGCATAAGTGGCCACCCCTGTCCCCTTTTCAAGGCCAAGATTAAAACCATCTATCCCGATACGAAGCGGTGTATCTTTCAACAATGCGTTTATTATCCTTCAGGTAAAGGTGTGACGGCTTGGGCAAAAAAACAGGGAAGTGGCAGTTAAGGGTATATATGCGGCATGCACAAAGTATAGCGCTCGATAGCGAAATCTTACACCCGTTGCCACCCCAAGATCCCGAGAGTTGTTAGTAGAGGGCGCCATCGTGGCTTAATTATCAATGTTTGATAACGGAATAGGCCTTAGCTGCTCCGATTTTGCGTATGTGGTCTGTCTCATCTTTCACAGGGAAAGATGTAGTTATGGAGTGATGTCCTGCAGATCCAGATATGCGATATTATAGATGATGATGACGACCTATTGAAGAACGGGAGGGTATTCATAGAAAAAATAGGCTTCCGAATATGTGCTGGATAGCATCCGTCAGTATTATATTTGATGTGTGGATCTTTATACAGGCATTGGGTATCAGCTTAGTAAAATAAATTTTCCAGAATGTGGATTGGCCAAAGTTTTTATTAAAATAGAAATGCAATTGTCATTTAATGAAAACGATATTTGTTTTGTCAGCACTCTGTTGCGGAGAGTGCTTCCCAAATGAGATCTCTCTGGGACCTCTATGCTTTATAAAGAAACAATTCTCAAAATTGTCTCGATGTTAAAGCGAATGCGCTCTGCCTGAGCAGCCTCCGACATCAACTCCCGTTCAAAAATGATCGATCCTGTATATTGGTTGGTGAAGTAGTAGTAGCTGACGGCTGCTATAGTGATATTGAGCTGGACCGGGTCAACGCCCTCTCGGAAAAGTCCCTGCGCCACACCGCGCTTTAAAATCGTGTCAACGAGTCCGACGAAGCGTCTGCTGACAATCTTGACGGTTTCTGAAGACTTGAGATGCCGGGCCTGTGCCAGATTCTCGCTATTCACCAGTGAAATGAACTCAGGGTTCCGGATGTAATAATTCCAGGTAAAACGGACGAGTCGTTCAAGGGCTTCCCGGGGATCTAAGCTATCCAGATCCAGCTTTTTCTCAGATTCGCGAATATCAAAATACGCATTTTCCAGAACTGTCTGGAAGAGTTTCTCTTTACTTTCAAAGTAGTGATAAATCATGCGCTTATTGGCATTGGCTTCCAGCGCGATTGCGTCGACGCGAGCCCCTTCAAGGCCATTTTTTGCAAATTCTTTTTTTGCGGCCTCGAGAATCCGGTTTTTGGTAGCTTCTGCGTCGCGGATTCGAGGGCGGGGCGACTGTGTGTCTGGGGACTGTGCACTCAACGGGAAATCTCGCTTTTTGCTGGAGCCGGGCCTGAAGTTCCCGCTTTATGGCCGGAAACGCGCAGACGTCAAAACATCACATAAAAAATAACATATAAAAGAGATTTACTTATCACTATAACGTGATTTATGAGATTTTCCATTCTGCGCTACCAAAGTAACCAGATGGTGCGAAAGGCGCTTTGATCTCTCCATTGTGGAGGGGCGAAACCAGGGGGCAGGATTGAGAAAAATATTCCGCGGTGGCGGTTTTTTCGGAAACATTTTCGAAGGGGCGGCTTTCTTGTGGAGGGTAATATTTTCAAACCGATGCCTGGGTAAGAGATAAATCCTTTTCCAGCGCACCGCTCACAAAGAGCGGTTCAACAGTATCTTGACCGTTAAACAATCCTGGTGCGCTGACCGTCTGCTCACGGGACAATTTGAAACGACGATGCGTCATTGAGCGCTCGTCAAAAAAGACAGGGAGAAGCCGTCAATGAACAAGATGGCACAGAAACTGGCTCCATCCGGAGTGGCTCGTGACTTTGGGTTTTTCATCGATGGTGAGTGGCGCCACGGACGTGAGATGTTCGAGCGCAAGTCTCCCAGTCATGATGTTATTGTCACGCGGATTGCACGTTGCACGGAAGACGATCTGAATGATGCCGTAGCCGCCGCGCGTCGTGCGTTTGAGAACGGCACATGGGCTGGTCTGGCAAGCTCAGAACGCAGTGCGATCCTGCTTAAAACGGCTGAGCTTCTGAAGCAGCGTCGCGATGACATCGCCTTCTGGGAAGTGCTGGAGAACGGCAAGCCGATTTCTCAGGCCAAGGCCGAGATCGACAACTGTATTTCCTGTTTCGAGATGGCTGCCGGTGCCGCACGTCTTCTGCACGGCGACAGCTTCAACAATCTGGGCGAAAGCCTGTTCGGAATGGTTCTGCGTGAGCCGGTGGGTGTCGTTGGCCTCATCACGCCTTGGAACTTCCCGTTCATGATCCTGTGTGAGCGCGTGCCGTTCATTCTGGCATCGGGCTGCACGGTCGTCGTGAAGCCCGCAGAAGTCACCAGCGCCACCACGCTGATGCTGGCCGATATTCTGACGGAAGCCGGCCTGCCAAAGGGCGTCTATAACGTCGTGACGGGCACCGGAAAGAGTGTTGGTCAGGCTCTGACGCAGCATCCGGATGTGGATATGCTGTCCTTCACTGGTTCCACGGGTGTTGGCCGGTCCTGTATCCATGCGTCCGCAGACAGCAACCTCAAGAAGCTTGGCCTGGAGCTTGGTGGCAAGAACCCGATTGTCGTCTTTGCGGACAGCGATCTGGAAGATGCGGCCGATGCGGTGGCCTTTGGGATCAGCTTCAACACCGGGCAATGCTGCGTCTCGTCCAGCCGTCTGATCGTTGAAGAGTCTGTGGCTGACAAGTTTGAAAAGCTTGTTGTTGCCAAGATGGAAAAGATCCGCGTGGGCGACCCGTTTGACCCGGAAACGCAGATTGGCGCCATTACGACGGATGCTCAGAACAAGACCATTCTCGACTATATCGAGAAGGGTAAGGCCGAAGGCGCGCGCGTTCTGTGTGGCGGTAACAAGGTCGATCTGGGTCGTGGGCAGTACATTGCGCCAACGCTCTTCACAAATGTGAAGCCGGATATGTCCATTGCGACGGACGAGATCTTTGGTCCGGTGCTGTCCGTCTTCCGGTTTAGCACCTTGGAAGAAGCGATCTCCCTGGCCAATGACACGGTTTATGGTCTGGCGGCGTCTGTCTGGACGAAGGATATCAGCAAGGCCCTGAAGGTGACGCGCAAGGTTCAGGCCGGGCGCTTCTGGGTCAACACGATCATGGCTGGCGGCCCTGAAATGCCGCTGGGTGGTTTCAAGCAGTCTGGCTGGGGCCGTGAAGCGGGTATGTATGGGGTGGAAGAATACACCCAGATCAAATCCGTTCACGTAGATCTCGGCAAACGGACGCACTGGATCGCATAATGATGACTGGTTTCGATTACGTTATCGTTGGTGGCGGCTCGGCAGGATGTGTTCTTGCCGCCCGTCTCTCCCGAAACCCGGCGGTGCGCGTCTGCCTGATCGAAGCAGGCAAGCGTGACACCAATCCGCTCATTCACATGCCGGTTGGCTTTGCGAAAATGACGACAGGCCCCCTGACATGGGGGCTTGTCACCACACCGCAGAAGCACGCCAATAACCGCCAGATCCCGTATGTGCAGGCGCGTGTTCTCGGTGGTGGTTCATCCATCAATGCCGAAGTCTTCACGCGTGGCCATCCATCTGATTTCGATCGATGGGAGCAGGAGGGAGCTGACGGCTGGGGCTTCAAGAACATCCAGAAGTACTTCATCCGCTCTGAGGGAAATTCCATTCTTGCCGGATCATGGCACGGAACGGATGGTCCACTCGGCGTGTCGAACCTGGATTGCCCGAACCCCGTCAGTCGTGCCTTCGTACAGAGCTGCCAGGAAATCGGAATTCCGTATAACCCTGACTTTAACGGTCCAGTTCAGCAGGGTGCTGGCATTTACCAGCTTACGGTGCGCAACAACCGGCGCTGCTCTACGGCCGTTGGATATCTGCGTCCCGCTCTGAAGCGGAAGAACCTGACGGTTATTACTGGCGCGATGGTTCTGAAGGTCGTCTTCGAGGGGAAGCGTGCAGTCGGCGTGCAGTACATTGCGGACAAGCAAATGCACACTGCCCGCGCTGAGCAGGAAGTGCTGGTCACGTCTGGTGCAATCGGAACGCCAAAGCTGATGATGCTGTCTGGCGTTGGTCCTGCTGCGCATCTCAAAGAGCACGGTATTCCCGTTGTTCATGATCTGCCGGGTGTGGGTCAGAATCTTCAGGATCACTTTGGTGTTGATATTGTTGCTGAGCTGAAAGGCCATGACAGTTTCGACAAGTACAACCAGTACAAGTGGATGATGTGGGCTGGCCTGCAATATTCGCTGTTCAGAAGTGGTCCAGTGGCGTCGAACGTCGTGGAAGGCGGAGCGTTCTGGTACGGCGATCCGGCTGCAAGCTGCCCGGATCTTCAGTTCCACTTCCTCGCGGGCGCTGGCGCGGAAGCAGGTGTGGCCTCTGTTCCGAAAGGGACGTCTGGCATCACGCTCAACAGCTATACGCTCCGTCCAAAAGCGCGTGGGTCTGTCACGTTGCGTTCGTCTGATCCTCGGGAAGCACCGATTGTGGATCCGAATTTTCTGGGTCACCCGGACGATCTGCGGACAACGGCAGAGGGCGTTCGCCTGAGCTATGAAATGTTCGGCAGCCACTCGCTGCAAAAATACATCAGCAAGGTCTGCCTGCCAGAAGGCGGTGGGCGTACGCTCAAGGCATATGAGGATTATGCCCGCCAGCAGGGACGCACATCCTATCATCCGACCTGTACGTGCAAGATGGGCAGGGACGAGATGGCCGTTGTTGATCCACGCCTGCATGTGCATGGCCTGGAGGGCATCCGGATTTGCGATAGCTCGGTCATGCCATCATTGCTTGGGTCTAATACCAATGCGGCAACGGTCATGATTGGTGAACGAGCGGCGGACTTTATTCTGGGGAATGCTTGAGAACGATAACCTTCTCAAGCGGTGCCTCATACATCGCGATTTTTACAAGATCATAAGTAACTAACAAGATAGTTATAGTGGATCAAAGGCAATGACCAAGACCAGAACCGCAGCGGAAGCCGTCAGTCTTATCAGGGATGGTTCCACCATTGCGATCAACGCATCATCCGGGCTTCTGTGCCCCGACGACGTTCTGAAGGCGCTCGGGGAACGTTTTGAAAAGGAAGCGGCCCCGAAGAGCCTGACGACGATCCATCCGATCGCGACGGGTGACATGTTCGGGACCAAAGGCGTGGATCACATCGCCCAGCCTGGCATGATCAAAAAGATCATCGGCGGGTCTTACCCGTCCGGTCCCAGCAATGCTGAGCCACCGCTTATCTGGCAGCGCATTCTGGCCGAGGACGTCGCCGCTTATAACCTACCATCTGGCGTTATCTTCGACATGCTGCGCGAAGGTGCGGCTCTGCGTCCTGGCGTGTTGACGAAAGTTGGTCTCGATACATTCGTGGACCCGAAGCGGGAAGGCGGTGCGATGAATGAGACCGCACGCTCCAATCCCATCGTGCGTCATATGGACTTCGAGGGCGAAGACTGGCTGTATTTCCCGGCGCTCAAGCCGGACGTTGCGATCATTCGCGCCTCGACCGCGGACGAAAATGGCAATCTGACGTTTGAGCAGGAAGGCGCCACCCTTGGTGCCATGGAAATGGCTCTGGCAGCTCATAACAACGGTGGTTTGGTCATCGCGCAGGTCCGCCGCGTGGCAGAACAGGGCACGTTGAAGCCGCATGACGTCAAAGTGCCGGGTATTCTGGTGGACGTTGTTGTGGAAGCCCCGGATCAGCTTCAGACGACTGCCACGCCTTATGATCCTGCAATTTCCGGCGAGATTTTCCGGCCTCTGTCGTCTTTCGCCATTCCGGATTTCAATCCGGGCAAGGTGATTGCGCGACGTGTGGCGCAGGAGTTGAAGGATGGCTGGGCGGTCAATATCGGCTTCGGGATTTCCGCCAATGTGCCGCGCATCCTGCTGGAAGAAGGCCTGCATGGCAGCGTGACATGGGTCATCGAACAGGGACCGGTTGGCGGCGTTCCGCTGTTGGACTTCAAGTTCGGTTGCGCCAGTAATGCCGAGGCGTTCGTCGCCTCTCCTCATCAGTTCAGCTACTTCCAGGCGGGCGGTTTTGACTGCTCCCTGCTGTCCTTCCTTGAGATCGGGGCTGATGGGTCGGTCAATGTCAGCCGCCTTGCTGCCACGCCGCATCGTACGGCAGGGGCGGGCGGGTTCGTGGATATTACGGCACGGGCGAAGCGCATCATCTTCTCAGGCAATTTCAATGCCGGAGCCAAGATGCACATTGAGGACGGGCGGCTCGTGATTGATCGGGAAGGCAAGATTTCCAAGATCGTGCCGGAGGTGGATCAGGTCAGCTTCTCTGGTCGCAGAGCAACTAAAACAGGGCAGGACGTCACCTATGTGACGGAACGCTGTGTTCTCAAGCTGCTGAATGGTGAACTGACGGTCACAGAAATCGCACCGGGCATTGATCTTCAGAAAGACGTGCTCGATCAGGCGTCCACTCCGCTGAAGGTTTCTCCTGAACTGAAGGAAATGGATGCCGTTCTGTTCAGGGATGCCGTGATGGGGCTCATGCTCTGAACGCCCTAGGCCGTTTTTTCCGTGAGTGGAGTCTGAAAGAAGCCATGACAGTCGACGATCACAGTTTCCTGACAGGTCTGTTCAATGCCGCCATTACCGCGGCCGATGCAGACCTCGTGCTGGCTGCCAACCTGCCGGAACGCCCGAAAGGCAAGACGGTCGTGGTTGGGGCCGGGAAGGGGGCAGCCCAGCTTGCCGCAGCCTTTGAGCGCGTGTGGGATGGTCCGCTGGAGGGCGTTGTCGTCACCCGTTATGGCTATGGCTACCCTACAGAACAGATCCGCGTTCTGGAGGCTTCCCATCCTGTTCCGGATCAAGCCGGTCTGGCTGCAACGGCGGCTTTGTTTGAGGCGGTGCGTGGATTAGGTCCGGATGATCTGGTCGTTGCTCTGATCTGCGGGGGCGGCTCGGCCTTGCTGCCATGCCCGCCAGAAGGGTTCACGCTGGAAGATGAAGCGGAGCTCAGCCGGGTTCTCCTGTCTTCTGGCGCGCCGATTTCTGTCATGAACAGCATCCGCAAGCAGTTTTCGGGGATTAAGGGCGGTCGTCTGGCCGCTGCGGCTTCCCCCGCGAGAGTCGTTTCACTCATAGTTTCGGATGTACCGTTTGATGATCCGGCACAGGTGGCCTCTGGACCAACCGTGCCTGATACAAAAACACGCGAAGACGCGCGGCATATGGCCAAGGCCTGGAAGCTCGCACTGCCGCCTAAAGTGCAGGCATGGCTCGACGGAAAACTGGGGCAGGCGCCGCGTCCGGAAGATCCGGCATTTGCCGGGAACGAAGTGCGTATTGTGGCGTCGGCTCATCTGTCTCTTGAGGCAGCAGCCGCAGCGTCCCGGAATCTTGGAATTCCAGCTGTCATCCTGTCCGACGCGATTGAGGGGGAAGCCCGGGATGTCGGGAAGGTCCATGCAGCGATCGCGCGTGAAGTGATTATTCGTAATCAGCCATTCCAAAAGCCGGTTGTCATCCTCTCGGGGGGGGAAACAACCGTGACATTGCGTGGACGTGGACGGGGTGGTCGTAACACGGAGTTTCTTCTGTCCTTTGCGCTCGCGGCCGAAGGTCTGCCGGTTTCCGCACTCGCTGCGGATACAGATGGAATTGACGGGTCTGAGGACAATGCCGGCGCCTTTGCGGATGGCGAAAGTATGGGACGACTGCGCGCGCGCGGGATCAATCCGTCCGTCCTGCTGGCGGAAAACGACGCCTATACTGCCTTTGAGGCACTAGATGACCTATTTGTGCCAGGTCCTACCGGGACAAACGTCAATGATTTTCGCGCTATTCTGCTGAGGTAGAAAAAGATGGCGAAGTAAAAACTGTTCCTTAGCGAGAACGAATTCATTCTGGGTATTATGAACATCAAGTTCTTTTGATTTCAAAACGCAGAATGGCCTTGAAAACAGATCAGTCACCATACTAACTAACTGGTTAGTTACCAATTAAGGGAATCGGGTTATGTTTCTCAATGAAATGCAGGAGCAGGTTCGCGAGACCACACGGTCCTTCGTGGATGAAGTCATCCGCCCTGCTGCTGAGGCCCTCGACCGTGAAGAACGCTTTCCGGCCGAAATTTACGAAGAAATGGGCCGTCTTGGCCTGTTCGGCATTGCAGTTCCGGAAGAGCTCGGAGGGCCTGGCTTCGATACCCTGACCTATGCCGTCGTGATGGAAGAACTGTCCCGCGGCTATGCCAGCATCGCCGATCAGTGTGGCCTGGTGGAACTGATTTCCACGCTCCTGGTGCGTCACGGCACGGATGAGCAGAAGAAACTGCTGCCAGACATTCTCTCCATGAAGCGCAAGGTTGCTTACTGCATCACCGAACCGGAAGCCGGCACGGACGTGTCCGGCATTCGCACCACAGTTGAACGTGATGGCGATGGTTGGATTCTGAACGGCGGCAAAATCTGGATCCATAACGCCCCGGTGGCGGATCTCGGGTTCGTTCTGGCGCGGACGGACAAGGAAGCCGGAAACCGTGGCATGTCCATTTTCATTGTGGACCTGCATGCCAAAGGCGTTGAGCGCGGCCCGAAAGAGCACAAGATGGGTCAGCGGGCCAGCCAGGTTGGTGCGCTTGATTTCTCCGATGTGCGCCTCGGCCCGGATGCTCTTCTGGGCGAGATGAACCGTGGCTTCCACATGATGATGAGCGTGCTGGACAAGGGACGCGTGGGCATCGCGGCGCTCGCTGTTGGCATCGCACAGGCTGGGCTTGAAGCCGCTGTCGATTATGCTGGAACGCGCAAGCAGTTCGGCAAACACATCTCCGAATTCCAGGGTGTTCAGTGGCTTCTGGCCGATATGGCCAAGGACATCGAAGCGGCCCGTCTGCTGGTTCATTCCGCTGCGGTGAAGATCGATAACGGTCAGGACGCCACGCGCTCCTGCTCCATGGCAAAATGCTTTGCTGGTGACGTGGCTGTGGCCCGTACGGCGGATGCTGTGCAGGTCTTTGGTGGCTCCGGCTACATCCGTGGCTTTGAAGTTGAGCGTCTGTATCGCGATGCCAAGATCACACAGATCTATGAAGGTACGAACCAGATCCAGCGCATGATCATAGCGCGTGAACTGCTCAAGAAGGGCGCCCGTACATGAGGCAGGTCGCTCTCGTCACCGGCTCTTCACGCGGGATCGGCCTGGCCGCCGCGGAAGCGCTCGCTAAAGAAGGCTTTTCTTTAGCGGTAAATGGACCGGTTGATGATGCAGAACTGCGTGCAGCCGTGGCCCGTCTGGAAGGGCTGGGCGCCAAGGTTGTAGCCGCCCCGTTCGATGTGTCCGACATCAGCGCCCATGAGGGTGTTCTGGCGCGGATTGAAGACGAACTCGGCCCGCTGACAACGCTGGTGAACAATGCGGGCGTCGGCGTTCTCCAGCGGGGTGACCTGCTGGATGTGTCCGAAGCAAGTTGGGACCGGTGCCTGACGATCAATGCGAAGGCGGTGTTCTTCCTCTCACAGGCTTTTGCAAAGCGCCTTCTGAGCCGGGAACGGTCAGCTGATGCGTTCCATTCGATCGTCAACGTCACATCGTCGAACGCGACGGCTGTGGCGGTGCAACGGTCTGAATACTGCGCGTCAAAGGCTGCGGCGGCCATGGTGTCCAAGGCTCTGGCTGTGCGTCTCGGGATCGAGAATATCGCGGTCTATGACGTTCAGCCTGGCCTGATCGCTACAGAAATGACGGCTGCCGTCATCCAGCACTACCGCCAGCGCGCGGAAGAGGGGCTGACCCTGCTTCCGCGTGTTGGAGAGCCCTCGGACATGGGGCGCATCATTGCGGCCCTTGCCACCGGGAAACTGCCCTACACCACAGGCCAGGTCATTTCGGCGGATGCCGGAATGCTTGTGCCGCGCTTCTGAGAAACGGTTATGAAGATCATCCTGCCCGACGAAACCGGCCGGAAGATGGATTACCATCTGATCGGTACTCCTGTTCCTCGCAGTGTCCTTCCTGCCAATCCGGCCCGGATCGTCTATTCGGCGGCCCATGTCGTCGCTGATCCGTTCACGGATAATGCGCCATCCGGCCGCGCAACGATCGACTGGAAGAAGACGCTTGAGTTCCGTCGCTATCTCGTCGGCATGGGCCTCGGCATTGCGGAAGCCATGGATACGGCCCAGCGCGGCATGGGTCTGGACTGGCCCGGTGCGCTGGATCTGATCCGTCGTACCAAGGCCGAACTGCCAGATGCGATGGTGGTGAACGGTGCCGGGACAGACCATCTGGACCCCAAGGACGCACGGTCCGTCGATCATGTGCTTGCAGCATATCTGGAACAGGTCGAGGCGATCCAGAAAGTTGGCGCACGCGTCATCCTGATGGCCAGCCGAGCCCTCGTCCGCGTGGCGTCCAGTGCCGAGGACTATAAGCGGGTCTACCGCGAGGTGCTCTCTGCCTGTGATGCGCCTGTCGTTCTGCACTGGCTGGGCAAGGATTTCGATCCGGCTCTGGCGGGCTACTGGGGCACGGATGATTTCAATGAGGCACTGGAAACAGTCCTGAGCATCATTGAAGAAAACGTCGCGAAGGTGGACGGCATCAAGATTTCCCTTCTCGACAAAGAGAAGGAAATCATCATGCGCCGCCGCCTGCCAAAGGGCGTGCGGATGTATACGGGTGATGACTTCAATTACCCTGAACTGATCGCTGGTGACGAGCAGGGCTATAGCCACGCGCTTCTCGGCATTTTCGATCCGATTGCACCGCTTGCTGCTCGTGGTGTGAAACTGCTCGGCGAAGGGGACGTGAAAGGCTTTCACGACGCACTCGACCCGACTGTTCCACTTGCTCGGGTGATCTTTCAGGCCCCGACGCAGTACTACAAGACGGGTGTGGTGTTTCTGGCCTGGCTGAATGGCTTTCAGGATCATTTCGTCATGCTGAATGGTGCGCAGTCCATGCGGTCCCTCCAGCATTTCACGGAGATCTTCCGTCTCGCAGATGGCTGCGGCCTGTTGCGGAACCCGGATCTGGCTGTGCACCGCATGAAGTCCCTTCTGTCGGTGTACGGGGCCTGATCATGCGGGACTTTCGCCACGATCATTCGGCTCTCGCCCTCAATACCGCAACGCTTGGCCATAATGTGCCGGGTGTCGGGGCAGGGTGGTCACCGGAACAGACGATCGACGCCTGTGCTGAACGTGGCATCGGCGGGATCGTGTTCTGGCGGCGGGAGATCGAAAGCCGGGCTGCGGAAATTGGAGACCGGGCGCGTCAGGCCGGGGTGCAGGTTGTCGGCCTGTGCCGGACGCCCTTTCTGGTCGGGCCGTTGGGTCTTCAGACAGAAGAGGCAATCCTGTCGGATTTCCGTCAGTCCATCGATCAGACAGCCGCGCTCGGAACCGATGTTCTGACCATCGTTGTCGGTGGTGTGGAAACCGGCACGAAGGGCGTGGCTCACAGCCTGGACATCGTGGCGGACCGGATGGCGAAGGCCATTCCCTACGCTGAAGCCTGTGGCGTGAAACTCGCGCTGGAGCCGCTGCATCCGGCCTACGCCGGAGACCGCTCCTGCCTCACGACCACCCGTGACGCCCTGGATCTGTGCGACCTTCTGGCGTCGGATAGCGTGGGCGTTGCGATCGATATCTACCATGTGTGGTGGGACACGGACCTGCCACGCCAGCTCGCACGTGCGGGAAACCGCATTCTGGGCTTTCACCTCTGTGACTGGCTCGTTCCCACAACAGACATCCTGCTTGACCGCGGGATGATGGGGGACGGCGTTGCGGACCTGCGGGGGATCCGCAGGGAGGTGGAAGCCGCCGGGTATTCCGGCTTCTGCGAGGTGGAAATCTTTTCCGCGAATAACTGGTGGAAGCGCCACCCGGCTGACGTGCTGGACACGATGGTCGAACGCTTCCGCACTGTCTGCTGACCCATCGGAGGGCATCATGAAGATCCTCGTCCCTGTCAAACGTGTCGTCGATTACAACGTCCGCATCCGCGTAAAGGGTGACGGATCTGGGGTCGAGCTTGCAAACGTCAAGATGTCGGTCAATCCGTTTGACGAAATCGCCATCGAAGAAGCCGTCCGTCTCAAGGAAAAAGGCATCGCCACGCAAGTGGTCGCTGTCTCTATCGGTGTGCCGCAGGCGAAAGAAACACTACGCACTGTGCTCGCCATGGGCGCGGACCGCGCCATTTTCGTCGAAGCCACGACGGATGTGAATGTGGATATCGAGCCTCTCGCTGTCGCCAAACTGCTGGCGAAGGTGATTGAGGATGAGAAACCAAACCTTGTCATCGCAGGCAAACAGGCCATCGATAATGACATGAACGCGACTGGTCAGATGCTTGCCGCCCTGCTGGGCTGGGGCCAGGCCACCTTCGCATCATCCGTCGAGATTGAGGGCGACAGTGCAACCGTCAGCCGTGAGGTTGATGGTGGTCTTCAGACCATCCGCGTGAAGCTGCCCGCCATCATCACGTCTGATCTGCGCCTGAACGAGCCACGTTATGTCGCGCTGCCCAACATCATGAAGGCCAAGAAGAAGCCGCTCGAAGAACGCAAGGCGTCTGACCTCGGCGTGGACATTGCGCCGCGTCTGAAGGTCATCCGCACGGCTGAACCGCCTCAGCGTCAGGCTGGTGTGAAGGTCAGTTCCGTTGATGAGCTGGTTTCGAAACTCAAAAATGAAGCAGGAGTGATCTGATGTCTGTTCTGCTGCTCGCTGAAGTGGCCAATGGCCACCTCGTAACCGATACCATTGCCAAGGCCCTGTCGGCCATCAAAGCGCTGGGCGATGTGACAGTTCTTGTTGCTACCCAGAACGGCACGGAAGCCGCCGCCGAAGCTGCAAAGCTTGAGGGTGTCTCCAAGGTCCTACTGGCGGATGATGCGTCTCTGGCTCATGAACTGGCTGAACCTGTCGCGGCCCTCATCGTGTCTCTGGCCTCGGGCTATAGTCATATCGCTGCGGGCTCGACGGCATTCTCCAAGAATGTTCTGCCACGCGTCGCGGCTCTGCTGGATGTCATGATCCTGTCTGATGTGACGGCCGTGAAAGATGCCGAGACGTTCGATCGCCCGGTCTATGCCGGCAATGCGATCCAGACGGTGCAGTCCTCCGATCCGGTGAAGGTTTTCACCATTCGTACGGCGGCTTTCTCGGCTGTTGGCGAAGGTGGCTCCGCCAGTGTGGAAAATGTCTCCGTGCCTGCTGATCCGGGTCTCTCGTCCTGGGTGGAAGACAAGGCAGTTGAATCCGAACGTCCGGAACTGACGGCAGCCAAGAACATCGTCTCAGGCGGCCGTGGCGTCGGATCGAAAGAGAACTTCGACACCATCGCCAAGCTTGCGGACAAGCTGAATGCCGCCATCGGCGCCAGCCGGGCTGCCGTGGATGCCGGATACGCACCGAATGACTGGCAGGTCGGGCAGACGGGCAAGATCGTGGCGCCTGATCTGTACATCGCAGTCGGTATTTCCGGGGCGATCCAGCATCTGGCCGGCATGAAGGATTCCCGGGTGATCGTCGCCATCAACAAGGACGAAGACGCCCCGATTTTCCAGGTCGCGGATTATGGGCTGGTGGGAGACCTCTTCACCATCCTTCCCGAACTGACGGCAAAACTCTGACAGGCCCCGGCGGCCTGCAGGGAGGAGAAAGACCATGACTACGATCGAACGGGAAAGCATGGACTATGACGTTGTCATCGTCGGCGCTGGCCCTGCCGGTCTCTCCGCGGCGATCCGGCTCAAACAGAATGAGCCGGACCTCTCCGTGGTCGTACTGGATAAAGGGTCTGAAGTCGGGGCGCATATCCTGTCAGGCGCGGTCATTGATCCGTGCGCGCTGGATGTGCTGCTTCCCGAATGGCGGACCATGGATGCGCCCATCACCGTGCCGGTAAGGGAAGACAATTTCTTCCTGCTGACGGAAAAGAGCCAGATCCGCCTGCCGAATGTTCTGATGCCAAAGCTCATGGACAACCACGGGAATTACATTGTCTCGCTGGGGAATGTGTGCCGCTGGCTTGCACAGGTCGCAGAGGGGCTGGAAGTGGAAATCTTCCCCGGTATGGCGGCAAGCGAAGTTGTATATGACGATCAGGGTCGCGTTGCGGGTGTGGTGGCTGGCGAGTTCGGTAAAAATCCCGATGGAACGCCAGGAGATGCCTACGAGTCTGGTATGGAACTGCGCGGGAAATACGTGTTCTTCGCCGAAGGTGCGCGGGGATCACTGGCTCGGCAGCTAATGGATCGTTTCGCGCTTTCCGAGGGCAAGGACCCGCAGAAATTCGGGCTGGGCCTCAAGGAAATCTGGGAGATCGATCCCGCCAAACATCATGAAGGCACGGTCACACACACCATGGGCTGGCCGCTGAACAGCAAGGCGGGTGGCGGGTCCTTCATCTACCATCTCGACAACAATCAGGTCTGCGTCGGGTTTGTCGTCCATCTGGGCTATGAAAACCCGTATCTGGACCCTTACCGTGAGTTTCAGGAGTTCAAGCACCACCCGATGGTGGCCGAACTGCTGAAAGGCGGAAAACGCGTGGCTTATGGTGCGCGTGCGCTATCCGAAGGTGGCTGGCAGTCCATTCCGAAAGTGACTTTCCCTGGCGGCGTTCTGCTCGGGTGTTCCGCCGGGCTTGTGAATGTTCCGCGCATCAAGGGCAGCCATAACGCCATTTTCTCGGGCATTGCCGCTGCCGATGCGGCCCTCGCTGCGCTGGCGTCTGGGCGCGCTCAGGACGAACTGACGGATTATGAGGAAGAACTGCGAAACGGCCCTATCGGGACAGACTTAAAGGCCGTCCGTAACGTCAAACCTCTGTGGGAGCGGTTTGGCCTCCTGGGCGGTGTTGCGCTCGGTGGTCTGGATATGTGGATGACAACTCTGACCGGACACTCTCCCTTCAGAACGCTCGGACACGGAAAGTCCGATGCCGCGGCAACAGGGTTGGCTGCTAGTTTCAAGCCGATTGAATATCGCAAGCCGGACGGGCAACTCAGCTTTGATCGCACAACCAATGTGGCGTTTGCCTTCACCAACCACGAAGAACGCCAACCCTGCCATCTGACACTCCGTGATCCATCCATCCCAATCCAGGTGAACCTGCCGCTCTACGCTGAGCCTGCCCAGCGTTACTGCCCGGCGGGCGTGTATGAGGTTCTGCGTCCGGAGAATGAACAGCCACGGTTCCAGATTAACTTTCAGAACTGTGTGCATTGCAAAACCTGCGACATCAAAGATCCAAGCCAGAATATCGTTTGGACAACGCCGCAGGGAGGCGATGGTCCGAACTATCCAAATATGTAAATTCAAATAAAAAGAAATATAACCCATCTCTTTTATTTGATTTTACTTGAATAAACAACCTGAGAACATGCTGCGTTGAAAGACTATTCCCATAATGGGAATCTGAATTAAGGAATAAGGCAATGAGTGGCATCGACCTTTCGGCACCACCGCCGCCAGTGTCTCTGAATGGTAAAAGTGTCCTGACGGCAATTCTGGCTGCTGTTGCGGGTCTGATGTTTGGTCTCGATCTGGGTGTGATTTCAGGGGCTCTGAAATTCATCGGTTTGGAATTCAACGTCACGGACTTCGGCAAGGAGTGCATCGTCTCATCGATGATGGTTGGTGCGGCGGTAGGTGCCGTCTGCGGTGGGCGCCTGTCCTATCTTTTTGGCCGGAAGCGCCTGCTGCTGTCTTCAGCTGTCCTGTTTGTTCTCGGGTCGCTGCTGTGTGCGCTGGCAACATCCGTCACGCTGCTGATTGTGGGTCGTATGGTGCTTGGCGTGTCTGTTGGCATCGCAAGCTTTACCGCTCCACTTTATATCTCCGAGATTGCGCATCAGCACTACCGTGGGTCTCTAATCTCAGTTTACCAGCTCATGATTACGGTCGGGATTTTTGTAGCGTTCATCTCTGATGCGCTGCTGGCTTATTCCGGTTCATGGCGCTGGATGCTCGGCATTGTCGCTATTCCAGGCGTCGTGTTTCTGCTTGGCGTGCTGCTGCTGCCTGACAGCCCCCGTTGGCTCGTATTGCGGGGCCGTAAGGACGAAGCCTTTACGGTTCTGCATCAGCTGCGTGGCCATGAAGGCGACGCACGCGCCGAGATCTCGGACATTGAAGAGCAGCTTGCGCAGATTGAAGGTGGCTACGGCCTGTTCAAGGCCAACGCCAATTTCCGCCGCTCTGTTTTTCTGGGCATCCTGCTCCAGACCATGCAGCAGTTCACGGGCATCATCGTGGTGATGTACTACGCGCCCCGCATCTTCGAAGTCGCAGGTTTTGGCGATAACGCAGCCATGTGGGGCACGGCCATTGTCGGTCTGGTGAATGTGCTGTCGACGTTCATTGCCATTGGCTTCGTGGACAAATGGGGCCGTCGCCCGATGCTGATTGCCGGCTTCATTATCATGACGATCGGCATGGCTTCAGTCGGGACGCTGCTCTACTTCGGAACCGGCAATAGCGAACTTGCGCGATATGGCGCCGTGATCATGCTGCTGGCCTTCATCGTCGGATTTGCGTTCTCTGCCGGTCCACTGGTGTGGATCCTGTGCTCGGAAGTTCAGCCCATCAAAGGGCGTGATTTCGGCATTGGTTGCTCCACCTTCACGAACTGGGTCACGAACATGATCGTCGGCCTGACGTTCCTGACGCTCCTGAATACCATCGGGAATGCCCAGACGTTCTGGATGTACGCGGCGTTCAATGCGTTCTTCATCTACCTCACCCTGAAATTTGTGCCTGAAACCCGCGGTGTTTCCCTTGAGCAAATCGAGCGGAACCTGATGGCGGGCAAGCCACTCAACCGGATCGGTCTGTGATCCTGCCCCTCGGCACGACTGTCCCGGCGCTTTCACACCTGCCGGGACAAACCGCCTTTGCGGCGGTTTTCCCTGACGGAGACCAAAGACAATGACAGTAAAGATCGCCATTAACGGTTTTGGCCGTATTGGCAGACTGGCCCTTCGCAGCATTCTTGAAAGCGGCCGGGACGACGTTGTGCCCGTCGCCATCAATGGCCCTGGGTCCGTTGAAGACAAGATTCACATGCTGACATATGACAGCGTGCATGGCCGCCTGCCAGGGGAAGTCCACGTCGAAGGTGATATGCTGACCCTGACCCATAACGGGCGGTCTTACGGTCCCATTCGCATTTCATCCGAGCGTGACCCGTCGAAGGTGCCATTTGACGGCGTTGATGTGGCCCTTGAATGTTCCGGCCTCTTCACCACCAAGGAAAAAGCCTCCACGCTTCTTCAGGCTGGTGCCCGGAAAGTCCTGATTTCAGCGCCTGGCACGGATGTGGACGCGACCATCGTCTACGGCGTGAACAATGACATGCTGAAGCCGGACATGACGGTCATTTCCAATGCCTCCTGCACAACGAATTGTCTGGCGCCGCTCGTGAAAGTGCTCGACGACAATTACGGTATCGAGTGCGGATACATGGTGACGATCCACTCTTTCACCGGAGATCAGCAGATCGTTGACCGGCGGCACAAGGACCTTCGCCGGGCCAGAGCCGCGTCGCTCAACATGGTGCCTACGTCCACGGGAGCGGCCAAGGCAATTGGTCTGGTTCTGCCGCACTTGAAGGGTCGGTTGGATGGCACGTCCATCCGTGTGCCAACGCCCAATGTTTCGCTGGTATCGTTCGACTTCCTGTCCCGCCGTCCACCGGAAACAGCCAAGGACGTCAATCGCGTCATGCAGGAGGCTGCTGCGGGCCCCTTGAAAGGTGTGCTGGCCTATAGCAGCGCCTCATTGGTTAGTAGCGACTTCAACCATTCACCCGCATCCTCGAATTTTGACGCCACGCAGACGGCCATCATGGAATGTGGTCGAATGGTTCGCGTCTGCTCATGGTATGACAATGAATGGGGCTTCTCGAACCGCATGATCGATACGGCTGTTCTGTTCGGTTCCCTGTAAACGGGCGACGGTATTTGTTTCAGGATGTGTTTCGGCGCATAAAAGCACTTTCCTGACTGGAGAGTGCTTTTGATGATGTCCCGTCTGAGACTTCTGGCTGCGATGGCATGTTTTGGTGCGCCACTTCCTGCTCTGGCACAGGCGATAGCGCCGATGCCGGCAAGCTGTGACAATGCAAAATTCCTGAGTGACCAGCAGACCTTCGAGCAACGTGGCGCCACCCGGACGGATCTTCCCGAGCATATTTGCGGGCGCGTCATCGCCATTGCACCCCATGCGAAGCGGACCCGCAGCGGATGGCATGGCTATTTCTACCTGGATGTAGGGCAGGGCGTGTCCATCCGGATTGTGTCCGGGCTGGATGAAATGACTGCCCCACAATGGCCCTGGGTGCAGAAGGGTGACACCGTCGAGGTTCAGGGCCGGTACTACTACGACAGCCTGCGTAAGCAGGGGATCGACTGGACGCATCACGGCACCAGCCGCAAATGGCCTTGGCCCGGATATGTGACCGTTAACGGACACCGCTACGAATAAAAAAAAGCCCGTAGGAATGTCCTACGGGCTTTTTCGTGACGGGCGGTCTAGTTGGTCGCTTCGTCTTTCTTCTCGGCGCTGCTGTCGCCTTTGACGCCGGTCCCTTCAATGATCTCGAAGTCCAGCACGTCGTTCTTGAGGCCAATCTTGACGGCCCCGCCTTTGGCCAGTCGACCGAAGAGCAGTTCCTCGGCCAGTGGCTTCTTGATGTGCTCCTGAATAACGCGGCCCAGAGGACGTGCGCCATACAGGCGATCATAACCCTTCTCGGCCAGCCATTCTTTGGCAGCAGAGGAGATTTCGATCGTAACGTGACGGTCAGCCAACTGGGCTTCGAGCTGGAGAACGAACTTCTCCACCACGCGGCCCACCGTTTCGGGCGTCAGGTTAGCGAACGGAATGATCGCATCCAGACGATTACGGAACTCAGGTGTGAAGGTGCGTTTGATCGCCTCTTCATCCTCACCCGCACGGCTGGTCCGGCCGAAACCGATCGCTTCCTTGGACAGGTCAGCCGCGCCCGCATTCGTGGTCATGATCAGTATCACGTTGCGGAAATCGACTGTCTTGCCGTTGTGGTCTGTCAGGCGGCCATGATCCATGACCTGAAGCAGGACGTTGTAAAGGTCCGGATGGGCCTTTTCGATTTCGTCCAGCAGCAGGACGGCATGGGGATGCTGGTCGATTGCATCCGTCAGCAGTCCACCCTGATCAAACCCGACATACCCTGGAGGCGCGCCGATCAGACGTGAGATCGAATGACGCTCCATGTATTCGGACATGTCAAAGCGGATTAGTTCGATGCCAAGAGACGATGCCAACTGACGTGCAACTTCCGTCTTGCCGACGCCCGTGGGGCCGGAGAACAGGTAGTTGCCAATCGGCTTCTCAGCATCACGCAGACCCGCACGGGACAGCTTGATTGCCGCAGCCAGTGCGTCAATTGCCTTGTCCTGCCCGAACACCATGTTCCGCAGATCCCGCTCCAGATGGCGCAGGGTCTCGCGATCATCCGCCGTGACGCTCTTGGGTGGGATGCGGGCAATCTTGGCGATTGCATCTTCCACATCCCGTAGCGTCACGGTCTTGCGGCGTTTGTTCTCAGGCACCAGCATCCGCGCCGCACCGACTTCGTCAATGACGTCGATGGCTTTATCGGGCAGTTTGCGGTCATGCACATACCGGGCGGCCAGTTCGACGGCGCCACGCAGGGCTTCGTCGGTATAGCGAACCTTGTGGTGCTTCTCGTAGCTGCCCTTAAGGCCGCGCAGGATCTTGATCGTGTCCTCGACTGACGGCTCAGGGACGTCAATCTTCTGGAAGCGCCGGACCAGTGCACGGTCTTTCTCGAAGTGCTGACGGAACTCCTTGTATGTCGTGGAGCCAATGCAGCGCAGCGTGCCTGCGGCCAGAGCTGGCTTGAGCAGGTTCGATGCATCCATCGCACCACCAGACGTCGCACCCGCGCCAATGACTGTGTGGATTTCATCAATGAACAGGATCGCACCGGGCGTCTGGTCCATTTCCGTCACGACAGCCTTGAGGCGTTCTTCGAAATCACCGCGGTAACGTGTGCCAGCCAGCAGGGAGCCCATGTCGAGAGAGTAGATTGTGCAGTCCTGCAGGACTTCAGGCACGTCTTTCTCAACAATACGCTTTGCCAGGCCTTCCGCGATCGCAGTCTTGCCGACGCCCGGGTCACCCACATACAGCGGGTTGTTTTTGGTGCGGCGGCACAGGATCTGGATCGTGCGTTCGATTTCCTGATCGCGACCAATCAGTGGATCGATCCGCCCTTCACGGGCACGGTCATTCAGATTGACGCAATAGGTCGCGAGTGCGCCGTCCTTGGCTGTTTCCTTGCGCTCTTCACGCTCGGAATTATCCTTGGATGCAGCGGCAGCCTTACGGCCAGCGCCACGGTCCGGCGCTTTGGCGATGCCATGCGAAATGAAGTTCACGGCGTCGAGTCGCGTCATGTCCTGCAATTGCAGGAAGTACACAGCGTGGCTTTCACGTTCCGCAAAGAGCGCAACGAGAACGTTGGCACCCGTAACTTCATCGCGGCCTGTGCTTTGCACATGGATAGCCGCGCGTTGGATTACGCGCTGGAAAGCCGCTGTTGGTTTTGGTTCTGTCGGACGGTCGGATGCAAGACCGGCAAGATCCTTGTCCAGAAAGTCCGTCAGATCCGAACGCAGCTTGTCGAGGTCAATTCCGCAAGCGCGGAAAACCGTCAGTGCATCGGCATCTTCTGTCAGAGCCAGCAGCAGATGTTCGAGGGTGGCATACTCATGACGCCGATCACCTGCGAATGTCAGGGCGCGGTGGAGCGTCTGTTCGAGCGTACGGGACAGCATAGGGTGGCGCTCCTCTCGACCTCTCGTGGAAGAGGTATCTTGTCGTGGTGCAACACGTAACGCCAGTCAGAAACGTAAGGCTGAACAAGAAATTGTCCGATGCCTGTATGACTGTGGCGGGAAATCAGTCTTTTTCGATCGTACACTGAAGCGGATGCTGGTTCTGGCGGGCCAGATCCATAACCTGAGCGACCTTGCTCTCCGCAACTTCGTAGGTGAAGACGCCGCAGACCCCTACGCCCCGCTGATGCACATGCAGCATGATGGTGGTGGCTTCTTCCCTGTTCTTGGAAAAAAACCGTTCCAGCACGTGCACGACAAACTCCATCGGTGTGTAGTCATCGTTGAGCATAAGAACCTTGTACATCGACGGCTTGCGCGTTCGTGTACGAGGGCGAACGACAACGCTGATCTCAAGATCTTCGTCATCGGGCAGGCGTGGATTTGCCGGACCTTTTGGGTCCGATGATCCCGGCCCCATCCTGACTGGTCCGAAAATGGACTCGGCTTCAGAATGGGAGGTGGCTGGTGAAGGGAGATCGTAAGAAGACATGACTGGTATGATATGGGACGCTTCCCCCGACTTGAGAAGGGGGTAAGGATGAGTACATTTCGTGAATATCGCCATCTTCCTGACATGTTCTGGTCGGGTTTGGGTCATGCTTACGAAAAATTAAGCAAACTGCCCCAAACCTTGTGGACGGGCGCTTTTTGTTGCGCCTAGAGTAACGGGATTAAGGACTGCGTTAAACAGTCCGATGTTTCCAGCGTTCAATGTTTTGTTCAGAGGCTGCCACATAATGCGTTTCCCTGTCCGCAAGGCCCTTCTGTTATGCGCTCTGACTGCAGTTGGTGCGGGCTCTGCCAAAGCACAATACGCAGGCCACACGTCCAGTTTCGTGATGGATGCACATTCAGGTGCCGTTCTGTCCCAGTCTGACGCCGATCTTCAGCGGTATCCTGCATCCCTGACAAAACTCATGACGCTGTATCTGACCTTCCGTGCGCTGGAAGCACATCAGATTACACTGGATCAGGAAGTCCCGGTTTCCATTCATGCCTCCATGCAGGCTCCGTCCAAGCTTGGGCTGGTTCCGGGCACCCGGCTGACCGTTGAGCAGGGTATTCTGGCGCTCGTCACCAAATCAGCGAATGACGCTGCCTGCGCTCTGGGTGAGTTCCTGGGTGGTGGCGACGAAGTCCGTTTTGCTCAGCTCATGACGCAGCAGGCGCGTGCGCTGGGCATGGCCAACACGACGTTCCGCAACGCCTCCGGTTTGCCTGACCCTGATCAGGTTACGACAGCGCATGATCTAGGGCTTCTTGCACAGCACCTGATCAACGATTTCCCGCAGTATTATCACTATTTCGGCGTGCCTTCCTTCTATTTCCATCGTCATCTGGTTCCTAACCATGATCCGATGCTGAAAATCTATTCGGGCGCTGACGGCATGAAGACGGGTTACACCGATGCTGCGGGGCGAAATCTCGTCACGTCTGCCATTCGTGGAAATGTTCGTCTGATTGGTGTGGTGCTCGGGTCTTCCTCCAATGCGCGCCGTTCGATGGAAATGGCGTCCATTCTGGACGATGGTTTTGCTT
Organism: Gluconobacter sp. P5E10; assembly: GCF_018812145.1. Classification (NCBI taxonomy): domain Bacteria; kingdom Pseudomonadati; phylum Pseudomonadota; class Alphaproteobacteria; order Acetobacterales; family Acetobacteraceae; genus Gluconobacter; species Gluconobacter sp. P5E10. The sequence continues at coordinate 131,467 of NZ_JACRVZ010000001.1, forward strand.
CAGAAGGCGTCGCGCCACAGCCTCTTCTTCATCCGGTCGCGCCGCGCACTGTCATGATCGCGTCTGCGCGTCGTGGTGGTCGTTTCGCTCATCATGGGACGATGGTTGCATCAAGCCGCCCTGTTGAAGTGGCGGATGCGCCAACGTCACCACGTCGTTATGGCCGGGTTGCGCATCATGCTGTCTCGGTTCGCATGGTCAGTGCGCACCATGTTGCTGCCCATCACAAGGCAGGTCGTCACCCACGCGGGTGAAAAACTCGCCTCCGTGCCTTGCGATCCGCTCGTGACGGTCGCATTTTGTCCCGACCAGTTTTGAGATTGAGGATCGGGCGGTAGACATGGATGATAGTTCGCGTGGGATTGTTCTTTATGACAGTGAAGATTTCAAACATCTAAGAACGGTCGGTCATCTTGCAGCGGCAACGCTGGATATGATCACCGAGCATGTGCAGCCGGGCGTTACGACGGAAGAACTCAACACTCTTATTCATGAGTTCACTCTGGCTCACGGCGCCACGCCGGCTCCGCTGAATTATCATGGCTTCCCGAAATCCTGCTGCATTTCGATCAACCATGTTGTGTGTCACGGCATCCCCGGTGAGAAGAAGCTGGCCAACGGCGATATCGTCAATATTGACGTCACGTCCATTCTGGATGGCTGGTACGGGGATAATTCCCGGATGTACATCGTCGGCAAGGCCCCCAAGAAAGCTGAAAAACTGGTTGAGGTGACGTATGAGTCCCTCATGCTTGGTATTGAGCAGGTCAAGCCAGGCAAGACGCTGGGCGATGTTGGTCATGCCATTCAGGCCCATGCGGAAAAGAACCGCTTCTCCATCGTGCGCGATTTCTGTGGACATGGGATCGGCCGGGACTTCCATGCCGCTCCGAATGTTCTGCATTACGGAAAGCCAGGGCAGGGCGTAAAGCTCGTACCGGGAATGGTTTTCACCATTGAGCCGATGCTGAATATCGGCAAACCTGAAGTGAAAATTCTTGATGATGGCTGGACAGCTGTCACGCGTGACCGGACGCTGTCTGCACAATTCGAGCATATGATTGGCGTGACGGACGACGGATGTGAAATCTTCACGCTGTCCCCGAAAGGTTACAACAAGCCCCCATACGGAGCTGGCGCATGAAAAAACTCTTTGCCCTGATTGTCGCGGGCCTGACGGGGGGCACGGCGCTGGCTGCTCCCACGGCAGCCCCTTTGAGCTCTGCCCATGATCCTCTGGCATTTGGCCCGGATCATACCTCCCCGGGCGTTCTGGTCTCTGGCAAGCATGGCATGGTGGTTTCTGCCCAGCATCTCGCTTCTGATGCTGGTGCCAAAATCCTGGCGGAAGGTGGCAATGCCATCGACGCTGCGGTGGCCGTTGGCTATGCGCTTGCTGTCGTTTATCCCGCTGCAGGGAACATCGGCGGTGGCGGCTTTATGACGATCCGTCTGAAATCCGGGCAGACAGTGTTTGTGGATTTCCGCGAGCACGCCCCGGGTGCCGCAACAGCCACCATGTATCAGGATGCGTCTGGCAAAGTCATTCCGGGGCTTTCAACAGAAGGCTGGAAAGCAGTTGCCGTTCCGGGGACTGTCGCAGGCTTGGATACGATCCTTCAGAAGTGGGGGCGTTTGCCACGGGCAAAAGTCATGGCCCCTGCCATAGCGCTCGCCCGTGATGGGTTTGTGCTCAATGAAGGCGACGTGCAACTTCTCGACACGTCCACGAAGTATTTCCGTCAGGACCCATACGCACGTTCTATTTTTCTGCGTCCGGACGGATCATCCTTTCAGCCTGGAGACCGGCTGATTCAGAAAAATTTGGCCAATTCTCTTGAGCTGGTCGCCAAGAATGGTCCGAAAGCGTTTTACGAAGGTCCGATTTCCGCTGAAATCGTGCGGGCCAGTGAAGAAGGTGGTGGCCTTCTGAAGCCGTCAGATTTCACAAACTATCATATCCGGTTTCTTGAGCCGATCCGCTGCACCTATCGTGGGTACACGATCGACACGGCACCCCCTCCGAGTGGTGGTGGCATCGCGCTATGCGAAATTCTGAACATTCTTTCCGGCTACGATATGCACGCCCTTGGCCTGCACACGGCGGCGTCTGCTCAGCGTGAAATTGAAGCCATGCGACATGCGTACTCGGATCGACGCGATCTCGGGGATCCGGCATTCGTCAAGAATCCGATCGAACATCTGAATGATCCGGCATATGCCGCACAGGTCAGGGCAGGGATCCCGCTTGATCAGGCATTGCCGTCCAGCACCCTCCGCGCTGGTGAGGCGCTTCCGGTTAAAGCTGCCCCGGCTGCTCCTGACACGCAGGAAAAGCACGAGACGACCCAGTTCTCGGTATTGGACAAGAGCGGCATGGCCGTTTCCGCGACATATACCCTGAACGGGTGGTTCGGCTCAGGTGTCATGGGTGGCAACACCGGCATCTGGCTCAATGACGAGATGGATGATTTCTCGGCCAAGCCGGGCGCATCCAATATGTTTGGGATTGTCGGTTCAGAAGCCAACGCCATTGCGCCGGGCAAGACACCGTTGTCATCCATGTCACCGTCGATTGTCTCCAAGGATGGCAAGGTGATTATGGTTATCGGCAGCCCCGGTGGTTCCCGCATTCCGACGATCACACTCTCGGCCATTCTGGGTGTGCTCGATTACGGGCTGGACATCCGTCAGGCGGTGGATCTGCCGCGAATCCACGAGCAATGGGAGCCATCTGCTGTGGAGCTGGAACCGGGGGCCCTGACGGACGACGTCATGGATAAGCTGAAATCTGAGGGATATGCGCTGTCTCTGCACCGCCCATGGGGTGTGGCAGAAGGTATTCTTGCGGACCGCCCAAGCCTCTCCGCACACAAAACCGGGCTCATTTATGGGGCTGCTGATCCGCGTCATGCAGGCGGTGAAGCCGTGGGTGAATGATAGGGGGTTGTCAGACACCCCTATCTCCGTGTTAGGAGAGCGCCGGGAGGTCGGCTTTGGACGGATACCTTGCCAACCCGGTCAGGTCCGGAAGGAAGCAGCCGCAGTGAGTTTTATCCGGGTTAAATGTCCGGCCTCCTACCTAGTGCAGCCTGTGGGCGCGGCAGTTTTACTGCCAGGCGCCCCGGTGCAAGACCGACAGAGTGCGGTCTCATTCCCCGCTCTGACGGCTTTCCAGTTTCATGACTGACGACATCGACGATCTTCCCCTGCCGCCCGAGAGCAGTGGTGGCTTCTTTGGTGAAGCCCCGGCCGAGCAGGTTCCAGTTCCTGTTCAGGCAGAAAAAAGCACGCCTTATCGTGTCCTTGCCCGAAAATATCGCCCCCAGACACTCGATGACCTGATTGGTCAGGACTCGCTGGTACGAATCCTGCGTCGTGCGTTCGAGCTGAAGCGTGTGGCGCATGCGTTCATGCTGACGGGTGTGCGCGGCGTGGGGAAAACCACGACTGCCCGAATTATCGCACGCGCCTTGAACTGCATTGGGCCAGACGGGAAGGGTGGGCCGACCGCAGAGCCCTGTGGCGTCTGTGCAAACTGCACTGCCATCCTCGCGGACCGGCATCCGGACGTCCTGGAAATGGATGCAGCGTCTCGCACGGGCGTTGATGATGTGCGTGAAATCATTGAGGCGACCCGTTTTCGCCCGATGCAGGCGCGCATGAAAGTCTTCATCATCGATGAAGTGCACATGCTGTCTCGCAATGCGTTCAATGCTCTGCTGAAAACGCTAGAAGAGCCTCCGTCACAGGTCACGTTCATTTTTGCCACGACGGAATTGCGGAAAGTACCGGTGACGGTGCTGTCCCGCTGTCAGCGGTTTGACCTCCGGCGCGTGCCTCAGGCGCTGCTGACCGAACATTTTGGGCGTATTGCCGAAAAGGAAGGAGCCACTCTTTCCGAAGACGCTTTGGCGCTCATTGCCCGTGCAGCTGATGGCTCGGTCCGTGACGGACTATCTCTGCTGGATCAGGCGATTGCACAGGGTGCGAGCGACGCCGATGCCGTGTCAGACATGCTTGGTCTGGCAGATCGTGGACTGGTCTTTGATCTGCTTGATGCCCTTATGGCCGGCAAGGCAGCAGAGGCCCTGGACCTTACCGATCAGGCTTATGCGCGTGGTGCTGATCTCGGCGTTCTCCTGACGGATCTTCTGGATCTTCTGCATCTTGTTTCCCGTCTCAAAGCGATGCCAGGTCTTCGTGAAAGCCGGGACCTTCCAGAAGCCGAAAGACTGCGTGGTGGCGTGCTGGCAGACAGGCTCTCAACCAGCAGTTTGGGACGAGCCTGGCAGATTCTTCTGAAGGGTGTGAACGAAGTCGAATCTGCGCCGGATCGTCGTCAGGCGGCTGAGATGGTTCTGATTCGACTGTGCCACGCCAGCCTTCTCCCGACGCCTGACCGTCTGATCCGTCAGTTGACTGAAGGCGGGGTCGATCTCTCATTGCCATCAGGCCCTTCGGGTGGAGCAACTCCGTCCGGAGAGATGTCGTCTGGGTTGCAGACTGCGCCTGTGCTGTCGACGTCCGTATCGTCCACTGACACAGGTGGCCCTCGTGCGCATGTCCGTCTGGTGGCCAATGGCGGCGAAATTATTGAGCCGGGTTATGCGGAGGCTGCTCCTGAGCTGGCGCCGGAACCCGAACTTCCTCCGCCCCCGCCACGAACATGGCGCGAGATGGTCGCTCTGGTGTGGGACAAGCAGCCGCAGTTGCATGGGGTTCTGCGCTCGTCGGTGCATCTGGTACGTTTTTCACCCCCCGATGTGCAGGTTCGCCTAGAAGACCAGCACACCAAGGCGGACCGTCTCCTTCAGAATTTTCTTGAAGAGATGTTTCCCGGCCAGTGGCGCATCAGTCTTTCCACAGCCGAAGGTGAGCCAACCCTGGACGAACAGGGTGCGGAAGTGGTGGCCATCAACCGTGCAATGGTTGAGGCACACCCGTTGGTCCAAGCCATTCTTGATGCTTTCCCCGGTGCGAAAATCGGCGATGTGCAAGACCACTCCCTTGATGAATACGGTCTTCCACCCGAAATAACCGCACCATTGACGGAGGACTCTCCTCCGGATCTGGAATTCGCGCCTCTGGACGCTGATTTCCTTGATGAAGATGATCTGAACTGAAAGACCAGGAGACGTTATGAAGAACCTTGCAGGACTGATGAAGCAGGCCAGCCAGATGCAGTCCAAAATGGAAGAGGCCCAGAAAAATCTGGCAAATCTGACGGTAGATGGTTCGGCTGGCGGTGGTCTCGTGACACTTCAACTTACGGGTAAAGGCGAAATGCGGGGTCTGAAAATTGATCCGAAGCTGGCTGATCCAAACGAGATGGAAATGCTGCAGGACCTGATCGTGGCAGCCTATACGGATGCCAAGAACAAGGCTGAAGCGGCCAGCTCTGAAGCCATGCGCGACGTTACGGGCGGTCTGGATCTGCCGCCGGGTCTGAAGCTGCCGTTCTGATCTGAATAGTTTTTCTGCGGGCGTCACATCATGATGATCAGCAATGACATCGAGCAGCTGATTTCCATGCTGTCTCGCCTGCCGGGGCTCGGCCCTAGGTCAGCCCGTCGCGCTGCGCTCAGTTTGCTGCGGCAGCCGGAGGCCCGGATGTTGCCTTTGGCGCAGCTCATGGAACGGGCCGCCACAAGCGTCCGCACATGTTCCCTTTGTGGTAATCTCGACACCATCGATCCCTGCCATATCTGTACGGATTCAACCCGTGATGGCGGTCTGGTGTGCGTGGTCGAAACTGTGGGTGATCTGTGGGCCCTGGAACGAGCTGGCGTACATCGCGGGGTCTATCAGGTTCTGGGTGGGACGTTATCGGCGCTTGCCGGTCTTGGCCCTGAAGATCTGAATGTCTCGTCCCTGCTGGACCGTATTGCCGAAGGTGGAGTGAGAGAAGTCATCCTCGCTCTTGGCGCGACAGTTGAGGGGGCGACCACAGCGCACTGGCTTCAGGAAAAACTGGCATCAACGGGCGTGGTCGTCAGTCGTGTCGGACATGGTGTTCCTATGGGGGGCGCTCTGGATGTGCTCGATGATGGCACGTTGGCCGCTGCCCTGATTGCACGACGCGCATTATGATTTCCGCTCTGGTCCCCCGTACGGCGATTGTGACCGGTGGCGCGCGTCGGATCGGTCGGGCGTTGGTTGAAATGCTGGCCGGGCAGGGTTTTTCTGTTGCCATTCATTATCGCGAAAGCAAAACAGAAGCGCTGGATCTGCTCGATCACATTGGCGGCCGCGGATGTGTGATTGGCGCAGATCTGTCGTGTGAAGCGGATGTGAACAGGCTGGCTGCTGAAGCAGTTCAGCAGCTTGGTCCGATCGGTGTGCTCATCAACAATGCTTCAGCGTTCATTCGTGATGAAGTCGAGACTGTAACTCGCGAAAGCTGGGACCAGCATCTTGAGCCGAATCTGAGGGCTCCGTTCGTCCTGTCTCAGGCGATGGCAGCAGCTCTGCCGGCAGAGGCTGAAGGGCTGATTTTGAATATGCTGGATCAGCGCGTGTGGAATCTGACGCCACATTTTATCAGCTACACCGTGTCCCGAACTGGCTTGTGGACACTGACACAAACGCTTGCGCTGGCACTGGCGCCGCGTATTCGCGTTAATGCCATTGGCCCAGGGCCTGTTCTGCCAACAGTTGGCCGACAGTCTCAGGAGCATTTTGACAAGATGTGCGCGCAAACGCCTCTGAAGCGCGGGTCGTCTCCCGAAGAAATCGCTGAAGCCGCGCTCGCGCTATTTTCTCTCCCGTCCGTCACGGGGCAGATGCTGGCCATGGATGGCGGCCAACACCTGAACTGGTCGCCTGCGCGATAAATCAGGGCTGAGGTTTCAGCGCACCAGGCAGATAATCTTCCACAACCAGAGAAATTGGTGCGTTGTCTGAAGCGCGTCTGAGGACCGCACGGTTTTCGAGCACGATTCCTGTGGTGTTATCTGGAAAACGTGTTTCGAGTCGCTGGCGATAAAAATTCGTCTTCGAGACAGCTTTGCCAAAAGGCGTATCCGTCGTTTCCAGCAGATGGTTCATGTCATCTGTCAGGCGTTCCGGCACATACCAGTTCCAGGCATCCGAGAGCGGGACATCCCCACACAGAAGCTGAACGTGACGTGTGCGAACCTGCCGAGGGTCTGAGACTTCCAGAAGACGCAGGGTTTCCTGTGAAGGCTGTTCTCCAACGGGGAGGCGCACAACGCGGATGGGAACGGAGCAATGCTCCTGAAGAACGGCTGTTGCGCTGGGATGACGCTCCAGGCGGTCCTTTAATGCACGAACGGCTGCGCGATCCGGGGACAAGGCGTCTCCCGGACCGGCACAGCCGCTCAATACTGCTGCAAAGGAAAGAGCACGGACGACCTTAGTGGTCGTCGCGGTCGTCCTTGTCAGTCGAAACTTCGATGTCGTTCGAGAGATCATCGTCATCATCCAGATCGTCGTCTGCTGCGATGACATCGTCATCTGCATCATCGTCCGTGTCCAGATCGACGTCTACATCATCCTCGTTCTCGTCCTTCGGAGCGTTCGGATCTTTCTCCTCAGGCAGCGGTCCTTCGCTACGCTTGAGACGGCCGATATCGTTCGGCTGGGTGGTGCCACATTTCGGGCACACCGTAGGGACGCGGTTCAGGTCATAGAAGCGGGCGCCGCACTCAACGCACGTCCGTTTTAGACCGAGTTCGGGTTTTGCCATGTTGCGCAAGCCTGCCAATGCCTCGGATAAGGAACGCGGCCATGCCAGCTTGTTTCCGCCATGTCAAACTCCAAGTGTCCCGAAATCTGCATGAGGGGACGTATTTCAGGGTGATTGACACACAGGAATGACCCTCGCATGAAAGTGCACATGCAAGCGCGACCTCTGACAGTTTCCGCGTCCCCGAAGGGACTTTCCGGCCGTACCCTCGTACCGGGTGACAAATCCATCAGCCATCGTTCGCTGATGCTGGCCTCCCTCGCACATGGCCGTACGAAGGTTTACGGCCTTCTGGAGGGTGAAGACGTTCTGCGCACCGCAGACGCCATGCGCGCGCTGGGTGCGACGATCACGCGTGACGGCGCTGTCTGGACCATCGACGGCCGTGGCGTCGGTGAGCTGACGGAGCCGGCAGATGTGCTGGATATGGGGAATTCCGGGACAGCAGCACGGCTCCTGTCCGGTATTCTTTCTTCCCACCAGATGAACAGCGTCATGACCGGGGATGCTTCCCTGCGCTCCCGTCCAATGCGTCGTGTGATGGACCCGCTTTCTAAGAACGGTTCCGAGTTTTTGTCCCGTGAGGGCGGCCGTTTGCCGATGGCCGTGCGTGGCAATGGTCAGGCGAAACCGCTTGAATATCGTCTGCCAGTTGCTTCTGCGCAGGTGAAATCAGCAGTTCTTCTGGCCGGGCTGAATGCCGTTGGCCGGACGGTTGTGGAAGAGCCTGTTGCTACCCGCGATCATACGGAAAATATGCTTCGTCATTTTGGCGTGGATGTTGATGTCTCTGTTCTGGATGCTGGTGGACGCCGAATCGAGCTGACCGGACCGGTGAAGCTGACTGCACGGGACGTGACAGTTCCGGGTGATCCGTCGTCTTCTGCATTCCCGCTTGTGGCTGCGCTGCTGGTTCCTGGTTCCGATCTTCTGATTGAGAATGTCGGTTTGAATCCGCTTCGGACGGGTCTGTTCACCACTCTGCTCGAAATGGGTGCGGATCTGACTATCGAAAACGAGCGTGTTGAGGGCGGCGAGCCTGTAGGCGACCTTCGCGCACGACACAGCAAGCTCAAGGGTGTGGATGTGCCGCCAGAGCGCGCACCGTCCATGATTGACGAATATCCCGTTCTGGCCGTTGCCTGCGCTTTTGCGGAAGGTTCCTCCCGCCTGCGTGGTCTGGAAGAACTTCGGGTGAAGGAAAGTGACCGTCTGGCTGCTACGGTTTCCCTGCTGAATGTGAATGGCGCTGAAACCGAAGTGGTGGGCGATGACCTGATTGTCCGTGGTTTTCAGGGCCCCCTAGGTGGCGGAAGCGTGACGACGCACATGGATCATCGCTTGGCCATGAGTGGGATCGTGTTTGGTCTGGCGGCGCAGAAGCCGGTTCATATTGATGATACGGCCTTCATTGAAACCAGCTTCCCCGGTTTCGTTGACCTCATGAATGGTCTGGGTGCGGATATCCGGGCATGAGCCGTCCGCTCGTCATTGCTGTTGATGGGCCAGCAGCTGCCGGAAAGGGGACGCTGGCCAAGGCGCTCGCCTCCCGGCTGTCCTTGCCCTATCTGGATACGGGCCTCCTGTATCGTGCGGTTGCAAGGCGCATGATTGATGCAGGTCTTGACCCTGCGGGCGATGCTTCTGCACAGGCGGAAGCGCTAGAGCAGGAGGATCTGCGGAGAAGCGATCTGCGCGTTCCGGAAATCGACCGCGGCGCCTCACTCGTAGCTAGCCAGCCTGCTGTGCGTGAAGCTCTTCTGGAGCGTCAACGTGTATTCGCCGCCCAGACAGGGGCCGTTGTTGACGGGCGGGATATCGGCACAGTTGTTTTCCCGGATGCGGACGTAAAGTTTTTCATCACGGCCTCCCCTAGGGCGCGGGCCCTTCGTCGCCATCGCCAAGTGCACGGGGACGTAGCGATTGCAGAGGCTGAACTGGACGCTGCAATTGCTGAAATCATTGCGCGTGACTCGCGGGATTCTTCTCGGGATACTGCGCCTCTGGTGCAGGCCGCAGATGCGCTTCTGATTGAGACAGATGAGCTTTCTGCAGAGCAAGTGCTTGAAAAGGCGCATGAAGAAATCAGGCGGCGCATAACTCGGATCTGAGTTGCGGTATCTGCCCATCTGACACCTGTTTTTTTATTGACAGAGCGCCTGTGGAAGGTGTTGTTGCGGGTTAGCACCTTGCCCGAAGGGGGGAAGTGTCGTCCGTCATGCGTTTTGCGTGCGGGCCATAATTTAACGGACCCGGTCTGACCTTTTGAGGCAGCGGGGAGTCGTCATGCCAGATTTCGATCCGCGTGGCGCAGACGTGGATGATCGGTTTCAGGCCGAAAATCCGGGAATATTGTATTTACATGGCTTCAGCCACACAGGCCCCTGCCGCTCACGGCATGGAAGATTTTGCAGCCCTCCTCGAAGAGACCCTGGGCCGCGACACCGGTTTTGACGGCTCCGTCGTCACTGGCCGCGTGATCCGTCTGACCGACGAATTCGCTATCGTTGATGTTGGTCTCAAGAGCGAAGGTCGCGTTTCCCTTAAGGAATTCGGCCCGCCAGGCGCTGCTCCGGACGTAAAGCCGGGCGACGTTGTCGAGCTGTATGTCGAGCGTTACGAAGACCGTGACGGCTCCATCGTTCTTTCCCGCGAGAAGGCTCGTCGTGAAGAAGCATGGACCGCTCTGGAGCGTGCATTCGGCAACAACCAGCGCGTCAACGGCACGATCTATGGTCGCGTCAAGGGTGGCTTCACGGTTGATCTCGGCGGCGCAATGGCGTTCCTTCCGGGCAGCCAGGTTGATATCCGTCCGGTTCGTGACGTCGGTCCGCTGATGGGGCAGCCGCAGCCGTTCCAGATCCTGAAGATGGATCGCGCACGTGGCAACATCGTTGTGTCCCGTCGTGCCGTTCTTGAAGAGACCCGTGCAGAGCAGCGCTCCGAGCTGATCCAGGGCCTGAAGGAAGGCATGATCCTTGACGGCGTCGTCAAGAACATCACCGACTACGGTGCGTTCGTTGACCTCGGCGGCGTTGACGGCCTCCTGCATGTCACCGACATCGCATGGAAGCGCATCAACCACCCGTCCGAAGCTCTGCAGATCGGTCAGCCGGTTCGCGTGCAGGTCATCCGCTTCAACCCGGACACGCAGCGTATCTCCCTCGGCATGAAGCAGCTTGAAGCTGATCCGTGGGAAAACGTCGCCATCAAGTACCCAGCTGGTGCCCGTTTCACGGGTCGCGTCACGAACATCACCGACTACGGTGCATTCGTCGAGCTGGAGCCGGGCGTCGAAGGTCTGGTGCACGTTTCCGAGATGTCCTGGACGAAGAAGAACGTCCATCCGGGCAAGATCGTCGCTACTTCCCAGGAAGTCGACGTCATGGTTCTGGACGTGGACAGCTCCAAGCGTCGTATTTCGCTTGGTCTCAAGCAGGTTCAGCGCAACCCTTGGGAGCAGTTCGAAGAAGAGCACAAGGTTGGCTCTGTCATCGAAGGCGAAATCCGCAACATCACCGAGTTCGGTCTGTTCATTGGCCTCTCCGCAGACATCGACGGCATGGTTCACATGTCCGACCTGTCTTGGGACGAAGCTGGCGAAGCAGCCATGGCGAACTACGAGAAGGGTCAGGTCGTTAAGGCCAAGGTCCTCGACGTGGATCCTGAGAAGGAGCGTATCTCCCTGGGCATCAAGCAGCTTCAGGAAGATCCGGCAGCCGACACCCTGTCCCGCATCCAGAAGGGTGCTGTTGTGACCTGCGTCGTGACGGCAGTCCAGGCAAACGGTATCGAAGTGAAGGTCGACGATCTGCTGACCGGCTTCATCCGTCGTGCAGAGCTGGCTCGTGACAAGGCTGAGCAGCGTCCGGAGCGTTTCGCAGTTGGCGAAAAGGTCGATGCGAAGATTGTTTCCGTTGACCGTGCTTCCCGCAAGCTCGCGCTGACGATCCGCGGCCGCGAGGTCGAGGAAGACAAGGCTGCGATCAGCGAATACGGTTCTTCTGACTCGGGCGCTTCCTTGGGTGACATTCTGGGTGCGGCAATCCGTCGTCGTACTACAGACGTCTGAAGAGACTGAAAATCAGATAACTCTATGTTGTCATGATTTTAGAAAAGGGCCGCGCAAGCGGCCCTTTTTTGTATTTGAGATGTAATGATCTTCTTTCTTGTCAGGGGCTTTTGTTGCTGTAAACCTTCAGGTAAGAATTGAGTATCGTGATGGCAGCGGTCTTGTGGTCTCTTGCCCGGAAGACTGATTGCGTCGGTTTGAGATGGGAGTGGGCGCTTTGCGCTCAGGAGATTGATGGCGGTTATTTACAACACAAATTATACCCACAATCCCAATTCCTACCTTACGCTGGCGGTCGAACGGGCGGCCCGATCTCTATTTGGTAATGACCAGGTTGTTGTCGCTGACAATATGTCCCTGGGCAGTATTGCTGCTTCTGGTGAACATGATGTTCTGATCTGTCTGGATGCGCAGCGGATTAATCTTCCACTGATCCGTCGCGTTCGACCTGCATTCAAGACCTTGATTCTCTGGACGTTTGAAGACCCGTTCATGCGGGACTTCAATGTTGAAAATGCCGGTCTCTTTGATTTCGTCTTTACGAACGATCCGTCCTGCGCCGAATACTACCACGGGAAGGGGCACTACCTTCCCTTGGCAGCAAGCCGCTCCATTCATGAGCGTAAGGTTCTTCCGGCTGCTGAGCTGGAATATGATATCTTTTTTGCTGGTACGATGTGGCCGAACCGCGTCCAAACCCTGCGACGCGTGATTGCTGCCTTTCCGGATGCCAAGCTGAAGCTTGTTTGCCCTGGTAACGAATATCTGCCGCCGCTCCCCGCAGATCTTGCGGCTCTTGCGATCCAGCGCCCGATCAGCCACGAAGCATTTATTGACTTCGCGAATGTCAGCGCTGTCACTTTGACGATGTTCCGTGATTACGCCAGCCATGGTGACGTCAGCCAGGCGACAGCTCCGGGACCGCGCTTTTTCGAACTTGCTCTGGGCGGTACGGCACAGGTTGTCGAAGCGCCGGAAAGCATGGGCAGCGAGCATTTCGATACGGTCGAAGGAATCAGCCTTGCGCGTGATCCCGATGGCGTCGTGGATGCCGTCGCCCGTATCCTGAACAACAAGAACACACGCCGCAAAGCGGCGCAGGCGTCCCAGAAGTCAGTACTGGCGCATCATCTGTACGAGCATCGTCTCGAGAAAATGCGTGATATTACGGGGGCTGATTTTGGCCGCCGCAAAGCCGCCGACATCGTGCCGGTCGAGCGTCGCCGTCGTCTGCGGGTGCTGATGTGCACGCATTCCACAATTCATGAGCAGGCGTGGGGCGGTGTTGAAGTTTACCAGCAGGCGCTTTGCTCCTTGCTTGGCCGCGACGTTGAGTTTTTCTATTGGCTGCGTCGTGGCACGTTCTGCCGTCTGACGACTGCGAGTGGGCAGGAACTCGAGCGCTTTGACGTGCCGGAAGTGGGCTGGCAGGACGCGATGTGCGACGCGCCTGAAGAAATGGCGTTTTCGAGCGTAATCAGTCAGTACAACATGGACATTGTCCATTTCCAGCATCTTGGACATCACGCACTGTCATTGCCCATCATCGCCAAGGCCAATGGTGTGGGCGTGGTTTTCTCCGCGCATGACTTCTGGCTGGTCTCGGCTCGTTACAACCTGCTGAACCACGAACTGCGTTATGTGGAAGATGAGGTCCGGTCAGTCCTGTCGGCAGATATCACGCTAAAGGCTTCTGAAAATGTTGATCATGGTGGTGAACAGACGCGTCGGGCCTTTGTCGCCAAGATGCTTCATTCTGTTGATGCCATCATGTTTGGGACACAGCACTCTCGTGATCTGACGCATGAGATCTATCCGATCCTCAACGAGAAAATCAGTCTGATCACGGGTATCCCGAGCCCTGAGAACACTGTGCCCGTCAAGCCGAAGAGCTATGCTCCGTTGGGTGACGCGCCGCTGAACGTTGCGATTGTCGGTAACTTCCTGAGAACCAAGGGTGCAGATACGATCCTGAGCCTGATCGAGATCGCTCATCCGGATCATTTTGTCTTCCACATCTTCGGTTATGTGCACCCCGAGTATGAAGCTGTTCTGAACGCAAGCAGCCGCTCGAATGTGAAGCTCTATGGCCGTTATGACATGGGTGACATCGAGGCTCTGAAAAAGGCTGATGTCGCGCTCAACCTCTCGATCTGGCCGGAAACTTATTGCATTTCCCTGTCTGAGGCCTGGCAGAACGGTCTGATCCCCATTGTGACCGATGTCGGCGCTCTGGGGGATCGTGTTGAAGACGGTGTCAACGGTTTCAAGGTCCCCATCAATCGCCCAAGCATGGTTCTGGAACGTCTCGAACTTCTGCGTTCTTCCGAGCCTGTGCGTAAAAAGATTATGGCAAACATTGGCCCGCATCTTTGGACGCATGCCCGTGACTATGCGGACGGCTTGCTGAAACTTTATCAGGATGTCGTGCCACGTCGTCCGATGGGCGTTGCGGATCTTCGCCTGGATGCAGGGCAGGTGCATCTTCTGCCGCACGCATCATGGCGTCATCAGGCTCCCCCGCGTCATATTTTTGATCCGCCGACCACGCGTGATCTCTCTGTCGAGCTCCCCATTCCCGTATCGGACTGGTTCTCCATCCAGGGCGCCGAATGCTACATTGACGACGTTTGTCATCATGTCTTTGCCACGAACGAAGACGAAGATTTCAAGGGCGCCAATGAGTTCCATATTCGTGGCTGGTTCCTGCTTCCAGGTGTCAGCACGGCTGGACGTATGCTGACTGTGCTGATTGAAGAAGGCGCGGACAGTCCATTGATCTTCCTTGAATGCGAACGTGAAATTCGTGGCGACATTGTTGAAATGTTCAACGGATCTCCGCGTCGTTCAGGGTTCTCTGGTAAGACAGCCCTGCGTGGAAAATGGTGTGAAGGTCGTTTCCGTGTTGGTCTGATCAATGTCATCAACGGTCAGGCAGCTTTCCAGCTGACGTCTATTCAGATCGAAGTTGAGGGCGGCAAGATTGACGCGATTCATCGCTCAGCGCCTTCGAACGACGTGATCCTCTCTGACTTCAATCGTGTTTCTCACAGTGATGGGCTGCTTCGCGGTATCAAGCTGTCTGGTTTCCAGAAGAATGAACTGCATCCGTATGGCAGTGGCATGCTGGAAAACTTCATTGACGAATTTACAGGCGTCATTGGAGAGCCGGTTCAGGAGATTGAGCCGTTTGGAAGCATCTATGTTCGCGGCTGGGCTTTCCTGAAGAGCCTGTCTCGCGCAGGGCAAATTTATGTTGGCCTGATTCAGACGGAGCGTGACGAAGTGACGTTGTTTGCGACAGACCGTATTGCGCGTCAGGACGTGGCAGGCGTGCATCGTGATGCTCCGCTCTGCGCAGGTTTCTCGGGCACACTAAGCCCGATGCAGGGGTATGCTCGCCCGATGGATGGCGTCTATCGTGTCGCGCTGATCAATGTGACCGGGGATGTTTTCGGCACGCATATTACGGATCTGGTTGCGACGTTTGATGGTGGACGGATTGTATCGACAGGCCGTGAAGGTCTGACACCGGAACAGGCTGAGCGTTCGGAGCGGCTTTTGAATGAGAAAGCCATAGCCTGAACCTGGGGGTCAGTTTTTTATGTCCGATCCGGTTCCTGAGTTTTCTCCCGCTGCGCGCGAGCCTCGCTGGCGCCAGTTTGATGCGCAGTGGTATCTGCTGCGCTATCCGGAGGTTGGGGACTGGATGCGCGATGAAGGCCATCAGGATCTTCATGCGTTTTATCTTGAGACGGGCCAGCGCTACGGCCATTCTCCTAACCGGTATTTTGACGAGATCTGGTATCGGGAAACCTATGCGGATGTCCGCCGGGACCTGATCCAGGAAAAATACCGGTCAGGCTTTGAGCACTATTGTGCCGAGGGCTATCATGGTCATTCGGCACATTGGCTGTTTGACGAAGTCGATTATCTTCGCCGTTATCCGGAACTGACCCGACGCTCCTTGCAGGAGCAGGGGTTCTCCAACGGCTATGATCATTATCTTGAAGTTGGCGAAGCGCGCTATTACAGCGGGCATCGTTTTTTCGACGATGAACTCTGTCGCCGGCTCGCCTTACGTTATCCCGACTATTTTGACAGCCGGATTGGCCTGTTTGCATCGTGGCTCAGCCTCCCGTCCGATATCGCGGATGCTGGGCGTGTCTCTTGGTATTTTGATCCGGTCTGGTATCTGGAGCGCTATCCGGACGTTCGGCGCGATATTGCTGAAGGGCGCTATAGCAGCGCGCTTCATCATTATCTCACCAATGAAACGCCGCGGCTCTTTGATCCGCAGGAAATGTTCTCCGAGCGCTTCTATGCAGACACTCATCCAGATGTGGTCGCCTGTCTGGACATGGGCTCTTTCCGCAATGGCTATGAGCATTTTTTGCTGTTCGGGGCACATGAGGGGCGTGCGCCTGAAGCCGATGTGGATCTCGCCGCTCATCTGAGCCGTCCACAGGTCCGTAACGACGTGCGGAACCATCTTTATGACAGCCCTTTTGCTCATCTGGTTGCGGCCAGAATGGGCGAGGGGCAACGTGCTTCGCTGGTCGAAACCCCTGAGATTGAGGAAAGCCAGTCAAGGCAGGTGTTCGAGCGCGAAGCAGAAGCGCTTCTGCCGGCATTGGCTCGCCATCCGCTGGATTTCACCGTCGTGGGCGTGCCGGAACTCAGTGTCATTGTCGTGGTCTATGACCGGATTGCCCTGACAATGCAGGCTCTGGCCTCATTGCGCGCAAATTATTCCGGGGCCATCCAGCTTATCGTCGTGGACTCTGGGTCACACGATCAGACACGTCGTCTCGACGAAATGGTTCATGGCGCCAAAATCCTGCGCTTCAGATATAACATTGGATATCTGGAAGGCTGCAATATTGGTCTTGCAGAAGTTGATGCGCCGTTTGTTCTTTATCTGAACAACGATCTACGGCTCTATCCAAACAGTGTTGCACACGCTTTGCAGCGTCTGCGTTCAAGTGATGACATTGGTGCGGTTGGTGCCAAGCTCATTCGCTCGAATATGCGTTTGCAGGAAGCAGGCTCCATCATCTGGCGTGATGGTGCGACTTATGGATATCGCCGGGAAGACAGTCCGAACCTTCCTGAAGCAAACTTCGTCCGGGATGTGGATTACTGTTCGGCAGCATTTCTCATGGTGCGGTCGTCCATTCTCATTCAACTCGGTGGCTACGACCTGCGGTACCGTCCTGCTTATTTTGAAGATACGGATCTGTGTGTCCGCATTCTCAAAATGCGCGCGCGGATTGTTTATGATCCTAATGTCGTGGTGGAGCACCTTGAGTACGGCAGTTCCGGCTCTGTGGGATCTCAGACGCTGATCCACGCCAATCTGCGCATTTTTTCGCGTGCACATCAGGATTTTCTACGGCATCAGCAGCCGGCTCATATTCGAAATGCTGTGCAGGCGCGGGAGCGTCGTTCAGATCGCAAGCATATCCTGTTCATTGAAGATCGCCTTCCTCTGAGGCGTCTGGGTTCAGGGTATGTGCGTTCCAATGACGTGGTGCGGGCTATGGCGGGGCTGGGATATCAGGTCACCGTGTTTCCCCTCCTCCCTAGGGACCAGAGTGAACTGGACCTGTTTGGAGATTTTCCGGAGACGGTAGAGCTGATCGCGGATCAGCATCTTTCCACCTTCCCGGATTTTATTCAGGCGCGTGCAGGATATTACGATCTGGTATGGGTTGGCCGCACGCACAACATGGCGCGCCTCCTGCCTATCATGAACGAGGCCAGCCGCTATCTGCCGACAGCGGGTGCTGTGCTGGATACGGAAGTGATTTCCACGCCACGCACGCTGGAACGCATCAAGGTGCTTGATCTGCCGAAGCCGGCATTGAGCTTTGATGAGATGCTACGCCGGGAACTGGAATGTGCTCATTACTGCCAGCAGATCGTCGCGGTCACTGAGCAGGACGCAGATCTGGTGCGTCGCGCCGGGTACGAAAATGTCTCCGTTCTGGGACATGAAATGCGGACCCGTCCGACGAAGGCCACATTCGACGCCCGGCGAGATATTCTTTTTCTCGGTGCGTTGCATGATGAAGGTGCGCCGAATCATGACAGTCTTGAATGGTTTGTAGGGGAGGTTCTCCCTGCTCTGGATGATCTTCTGCCGTCAGACGTTCGATTTACGATTGCGGGCTTCATTCATCCCTCGGTGGATGTGAGTGTGTTTGCGCGGCATCCTCGTGTGGATATTGTTGGTCCGGTGCATGATCTTGCACCGCTGTTCAACAGGCATCGCGTCTTCGTTGCGCCTACGCGGTTTGCCGGTGGCTTACCGTTTAAAGTGCAGGAAGCTGCCGCATTTGGCGTGCCGATGGTTGTAACGACGTTGCTGGCGGGGCAGGTGGGCTGGACAGACGATGTTGAATTGCTGTCTGCGCCTGCGGATGATGCCAAAGAATTTGCGTCTGATGTCGCCCGTCTTTATCAGGACAGTACACTCTGGGCCCGACTGAGAAGTGAAGCGCTGAAGGCGGTGGAGCGGGATTGCGCACCAGCGCGGTTCCGACAGGATCTGTCCAAGATCCTTGAGGCGTGTATAGCTTGAAGACGCCACGCACCCGGGGCATGAAGTTTAAGGAAACAGGTGAGGCTATGTCGACAGAAGTGAAAGATCGTTCCTCTGAAACGGAGCGGAAAGTGTCTGGCCTGACCGGACGTGTTCTGGTGTGCAGTGGCGGCCGCTATGAAAGTCAGGCCAATGCCCAGATCCGTGAATCGATCATGGATGGATGGGGTGAGTGCTTTGGCGAAGAGAACGTTACGGCTGTTCACATTTCTGCGGCAGCAGCGTCCATCAAGATCCTGAAGCCAACGATTGTTTTCGCCATCGGGTCATATCTGCCGGAAAGCACCTATTTTGGTGAGGTCTGCCGTGAGGCCAAGAAGATTGGCGCTGTCACGGTTTTCTGGGCCACAGAAGACCCCTATGAGCAGGATGCGAACTATCGCATCGCCGATGACTTCGATGTCGTTTTCTCCTGTGATCGCTGGGGCCATAACTTCTATCAGCGTGATCTGGTGTTCCACCTTCCGCTGGCTGCAAGCCCGAGCTTGCATTACATGCCAATTGAAGAGAATGTCGAAAAGACGATCGATGTTCTGTTCTGTGGTGTGGCGTTCACGAGCCGTAAGGATATTGTCCGCAATCTGCTTCCGGTTCTGCGAAACCTGAATATCAAGATTGTTGGTCCTGGCTGGGGCGAGCTGGGCATTGGCTTCTCGGATGCCCGTATTGAAAAATCCCAGCTGGTTGAGCTGTATCGCCGTTCCAAGCTGGTGCTGAACCTTGGCCGTTCACTCCACTTCGAGAACAAGCGTTTTGTGATTGCTCCTTCCACGCCTGGCCCGCGGACGTTCGAAGCCGCTCTGGCAGGCGCGTTCCAGGTCTTTCATGAAGATACGCATGAGCTTCGTCGGTATTATAATGCAGACGAAATTCCGGTCTTCTCAAACCGGATCGATTTTGAGCGGCTTGTGGAGAAGTACATCGGAGACGATGAAGCCCGTCTGGCTATGAGCCGTAAGGCACAGGCCAGAACGATGGAGCAGCATCTTTACAAGCACCGTATCCAGCAGGCCCTGTCGGTTCTTCAGGCTGAAGGCTTCCTTGGCTGAAAAGCGACTGGAATTTGTGATTTCATTAAAAGCCGGGCTGTTGTGCCCGGCTTTTTTGTAAGGATATTAGGAAATGCAAACCGTCTGGCTTATGGCATTGTTGCTGATTGCTGCATTTCTGGAGGTCGGCGGTGATGCCCTCGTGCGAACTGGCCTGCATACAGCCGGTCTGGGACGAGTGGGCTTTATATTAGCCGGTGCGCTTGTGCTGCTGATTTACGGAATAACCGTCAATCTTCCCGACTGGGACTTCGGGCGATTGATGGGCGTGTATGTCGCACTGTTTTTTATCGCAGCTCAGGTCGTGGCGTATTTTGCTTTTGGTCAGACCCTGACCTTACCTGTCTGCATTGGTGGACTACTGATCGTCTCAGGCGGTGTTCTGATGACGGTCTGGCGTTGAAAAGGATCAGGCCGGAAAATGATATCCCGGCCTGAAGTAGAGCGTTTACTTCGGCTGTGGGCCAAGGACGATCTGTGCGAGATCATCCGGGCGAACCCACTTGCTGAACGCGGCCTGCACCTGAGCAGGTGTCATGTCGTAAATCGCCTGAGCTGCTTCTGCTGGCGCATTCAGGGGTAACCCCAGATCAATCAGATCCAGATAGCTGCCAGCCAGAGCGCCAAAGCTGGCGCGTGCCATGGGCTGGCGACGCAGCAGAGACGCCTTGGCTAGATCCAGACTTTCCTGAGAGACAGGCTGGCTGCGCATATCCTGCACATCCTTGATTGCAAGGGCGCGTGCCTTGTTCACTTTGTCCGGGTCCGCACCGAAGCTGATGCCGAAGGAGCCGCGGGTCCGGGAGTAACTGAAGGCACTTCCTGCCCCATACACATAGCCTGTGCGAACGCGCAGATCCTGCATCAGGCGGGAAGAGAACCCATCCCCAAGAATTTCGTTTCCGACAGCCAGAGCATGACGATCAGGGTCCGTGACCTTCATGCCAATGGTCTCCACGAGTTTCACGTCATCCTGTGACCGTCCTGGATCTGCGACGACAGCTTGAGAGGCCTTGCTGAGAGGAATGGACGGCAGATCAACGACAGGGGCAGGGCCTTCAGCCTTCCAGCCGCCAAAAGCCTTTTCAACCTGTTCATGAGCATCTTCAGGGCTGATGTCCCCGACAACCACAATCGTCGTCAGGTCTGGGCGATATGTGGCCGTGTAATAGGCTTTGACGTCAGCGAGCGTAATTTTGCTCAATGTAGCTGGAGTGGCCTCGCGAAGGGTCGGGTCAGTTGCAGGGACAAGTGCCCGGCGGGTGGCACGGCCAAAGCGGTAGGTTGGAGACTGAAGCTCACCCGCACGGGCCTGAATGGCTTCCATCTGCGTCACATGGAAGGCCTTTTCCGGGAAGGCAGGGTGCAGTTCGTGCTCTGCCAGCAGGGACAGACCTTTGCTGAAATTCTGGGTGAGTGTGCTGAGACTGAAGCCAGGGCCAGCGCTTTCGTCTGCCGAGATGTCATCAAGCGCGCTGGCCAGGGCCAGACGGTCATGGGAGGTGCTGCCATACAGGAACATGTCAGATGTCAGGCCCGCGACGCCTTCCTTGCCAGCAGGCTGCTGCAGGGATGCATTCTGCCGGATGGAGCCGATCAGCTCGACCGTATGGCTGACATGCTCGGGCTGGACCAGAAGGTGCAGACCATTCGAAAGTGTATAGGCCTTGGGAAGAGGTGCGGCGGCCGGAATGCTCAATCGTGCGAGGGCTTCTTCCGCCCATGCTGGGAGGCTGACTTTGCCTGATGGTGGCGTGTTGAAAGACTCTGCGCCACCAAATCCTTTACCGCCAATGGCTTTGCCCTTTTCACTCGGCGTCAGGGTGGCGCTGATGGCGTGTTGTGGATCAAGGAGCGTCTTGGCCAGCTCATCCACCTGTGCCTTCGTGACGTTCCGGAAGGCCGCGATCATATCATCCGGGCTTTCAAGATGCTGGATGGCGACAGCCTGGGACCAGTTCTCTGCGAGTTCCGAAATGCTGTTCGCATTGAACTCCAGAGACGCAATCTCTTTGCGACGGGCGGCTTCGATCAGATCCGCGGGAATTCCGTTTTTGCGAAAGTCATCCATGAGAGACGCAAGCGTCCGCCGGAGCTCGTCCGGGTTTGCTCCCTTGGGGAATCCTGCGTAGGCGACAGCGAGGCCAGCCTGAGCATCCGGGTCATACATGAACCCTGCGTCCAGAGCCTTACCGTCCGGCACCAGACCGAACAGGACACTGCGCTGGCTGGCAATGGCATCGGCCAGCAGGGTTACGGCAGCATAGTTCGGGTCACGTTGTCCCGGCATCCGCCAGGCCATGGTGACAAGGCCGATCGGTAGATCTGTATCCAACGACAGGGACTGTGCCTTGGCTGGCGTGGGTGTGACAGCCGCGCGGGCTGGAAGTGTAGCCGCTGCAATATTGCCAAAGGCTGCCTGAACTTTCTTCAGGGTGTCCTGCGGGTCCACATCGCCCGTAATGACGAGGATGGCGTTATTGGGAGCATACCAGGAGTTGTAGAACTGCTTCAGCAGCGGGGCAGTCGTGGCATCGAAAGAGGGACGCGTCCCGAGTGCGTCATGCTCGTAAGGTGTGCCTGCGTAAAGTGCGGCACGCACCTGAGAGAGATAGCGGTAGATGGGGCTCGACAGGTCGCGTGAGACTTCCTGCTCAATGGCGCCTCTTTCATGGGCCCATTCTTTCTCTGTGATGTTCAGCCCGCGCATACGACCGGCTTCGATCCGCAGAAGGACATCAAGGTCCGCAGCAGGGGCCTTGAAATAGTATTGCGTAACGTCAGACGTCGTATCGGCGTTATCATTGTTGCCGAGTTGGGCGCTGATGGTGGAAAGCTGGTCCCGTGAGAGTGTTTCGGAGCCGTTGAACATCATGTGCTCAAGGGCGTGTGCCGTTCCCGGAAAACCCTTGGGTGCGTTGACGGAGCCCACTTCATAATTGAGCATCGTCTGTACGACGGGTGCCAGAGTATCCCGCACAATCACGACACGCAAGCCATTGGGCAAGGTGGCACGGGTGACGGAGGCCGGTGCTGCCGTGGCAGCCTGAGGCACCGCAGGGGCAGCATGTGCGCCCGTCAGGAGAGGCGGGGCCAGCATGGAGGCTGCGAGCAGTGTCACACGGGTCAGGCGGGAGAAACCGGGCATAGGTTATTAACTTCCTACGGGTAAAATGTTCTGCCAGGCAGTAAATCGACTGTCAGGGATACTGTCTACCGAGGGAGGATTGCTGAAGGATGAATAAAAAATCATGTGACGCGGTCAATCAGAGGCCGCTAAGAACAAAACTACTATGACCGCTTCCAATTTTATCGTCCGCTTTGATGACTGGCTGATTGACCGGCTCTTTCAGCCCGTCGCAAACAGACTGCCGTCAGTTCTTCCCGTTGTGCAGTTGGGCATGAGCTTTCAGCTCGGTTCGCTGATGCTGAACGGCGCAGCGCTGCTTCTGCCGATTGTGCTGTTTGGCGCAACGATGGGCGGGGTGGTGGATACATCGCTGATCTGGTTCATGAACCTTGCATTCTTTCTGGGCATGAAAAAAACGATCCCGATGATCCGGCCAAACATGCTGAATCCCCTTCGGCCCATGATGCTGAGCATGCGGATGATCGCCATGGCATTCCTCATCTATCAGCTTTTCCGCAGCGTGGACGGGGTCGGCATTGGCTGGATTCTGTCTCAGCTCATGACGCTGTCTCAGCTGACGTTTGTGATCGGTCTGTATTTTGTGGCCTGCCAGCCTCAGCCACCCCGACAGCGGATGTCTTCGCGGACAGGCCCTATCATTGAAGGCGTCTGGGCCGGGAACGGTAGTATTCGCTGAAGGAGACGGGCAGTGAGAATCCTTCACTGTCTTCTAACGCGGGAATTCGCGGGTACTGAGCGTCACGTTGCGGAGCTCGCGAACCAGCAGGCTCTGACACATGACGTGACGGTGCTTCTGGAGCGCCATACCGCTGATCTTCGAACAGGCGGAGATATTGCACATCACTTTTCACCCTCAGTCCGTATCGTAAGGGCTTATCGCGCAGGATATCTGCCGACATTGACGGCGTTGGTATGGAACGAGACCTTCGATATCATCCATACTCATCTGGGTAAGGCGTCGATCCGGGCTGGGGTTTTGAAGATTCTGGGACTGATGGGTGAGACCCCCGTCATCGGTACGCTCCACAATGCTTATCGTGCCAGAACTTATAGAAAACATGACGGTCTGATCTGTATTGCCCGGTGGCAACAGGACAGCCTGCCAGCAGGCTGTCGGAACCAGAGCGCAGTGATTGCAAACTGGACCATTCCTTCCGCCCTCTGCCATCCGGAGCGTACCAGGCTTCGGGAAGGCTTCCGGCAGGAGCATCGCCTTCCATCGGAAGCTTTTGTGATCTGTGCCGTTGGAAGAATGGTGGAAGAGAAACGGTTTGATTGTCTCCTTCAGGCCTGGAGACAGGCCGCTCTGCCGACCGACACATATCTTGTGCTGATTGGGGACGGCCCAGAACGTGCGCGGCTTGAAAACGTCTGCGCAGAGTATAGGGATCGCATCATTTTTGCGGGTTACCGGTCAGATGTGCCGGACGTGTTCTGTGCCTTTGACGGATTTGTTCTGCCCTCCAGACGGGAGCCGTTCGGTCTGGTGCTGCTGGAAGCGATGGCGGCAGGATTACCGGTCTGCGCGACAGCAGCAGGCGGTGTTCTGGATATTCTTGAAAATGTATCGGACTGTCTGGTTAAGCCGGACTGTATCGA
Organism: Gluconobacter sp. P5E10; assembly: GCF_018812145.1. Lineage (NCBI taxonomy): Bacteria > Pseudomonadati > Pseudomonadota > Alphaproteobacteria > Acetobacterales > Acetobacteraceae > Gluconobacter > Gluconobacter sp. P5E10. Next base: position 155,656 of record NZ_JACRVZ010000001.1, read on the forward strand.
CGCACTTGCCGCTGGGCTTGTGCGCCTGAGGCAGCAGCCAGGCAGAACATGGGACCTGTCCTTCCATGTTCTGGAAGAGCAGGCCTTAAAGACAGAGCAGTTCTATCGCCGTTTTTGCTGAGTATCGCGATCAGAGATCGTAGTGCTTGGAGACGTAGCTGGAGAGGCCATTCGGGTTGTGCATGATGTGCCAGCTTTCTGAAAAAGACGGCACGAACTGGAACAGGAAGACCAGCAGCGACAGGAAAAACAGTAGCATGCCTTTGCCAACAAACTGGATACGCCGCCAGAAATAGAGTGGCGGGATCAGGATCCAGAATGCAGAGCCGGGACGGAAGCCCGCGGCAATCAGGGCGCGGCGATCTGTCAGCATGGACGTGAAGATGATCGCAAAGCTGAGAAGAACGGCGATGATGCTGGACTGGCGGTCAGGGATGTTGCCGAACCAGGCCAGAACATTGACGATCATGCTGCTGACGAAGGGCCCAAGAATACTCAGCCAGGCCCAGCGGTTCGAGACCCTGCTGGGGGGCAGAGCAGGCGGGACCCCTTCGGGCTGCGGCGGCCAGAACGCGCAACTGCCTGCCGGATGCCATTCCGCACCGAAGGCCTCGGTCCAGCACAGAGTTGAGTGCTCAATACTGCCGGTCGAGATGAGGGCACGCATACCATCTTCAGAAAGCGGGCCTTTGCGGCTTCCGTGTTCTTCGTAAAACCAGCTCACAGTCCGTCCTTGGTTTGGGCAGTTGTCATCATGCTGACAGAATGGCGGCTCAATCTGACTGAAAGAGATGTCTCAGGCAATACTGAAGGCTTCAAACTGCTGGGAAGGGTCAAGTGATGAGAAAATATTCGTTTGGTTTAATGGCTGTTCTTTGTCTGGGGATAAATCCGGCTTTTGCATCAAAGGCCACTAACTTTCAGATCAAACTCGCTTCTCCCACAACAGTTGACCGCCAGACAGTGCTTTATACCTGTCAGGGAAACGGTGATGCGGCCAAGGAGCTTCTCTCGCGCTTGCCGCAGAAACGCGTTGCGGTTCAATATATCAATGCAGATGCCGTCAGCTTGGCTGTCCTGCCAATTGAAGGGCACACGCAGGTGTTTTCAAACGTAATTGCTGCGGATGGCGCCAAATATGCTGCGGCACAGTATGTCTGGTGGAACAAAGGAAACGACGCGTTCTTTTCCAGTGAGATGGACGACAAAGCACTTGTAACGTGCCATGCCGTTTCAAAATAAAGATATCATGTCGGTATCGTTTCAATTTTCCAGCAAACATGCATGATGCGGGCTTATCACGACTGATAAGGAACGCAGGTCATGTCCGTTGTCTGCATGCAGGAATTTCTTGAAAAGCTCCCCAAGGCTGAACTTCATGTTCATTTGGAAGGAACGCTGGAAGCGGACTTGAAAATCAAGCTGGCTGAGCGGAACAATCATCCTCTCAGGTCCAGCTCTGCGGAAGAAATCCGACAAGGTTACATCTATCATGATCTGCCCTCTTTTCTGACGCTGTATTACGAGGGCGTCGAGCTTCTGCAGACCGAGCAGGATTTTCATGACCTCTGCTATGACTATCTGAAAAAAGTCGCGCAGCAGAATGTTCTTTACACTGAAATGTTCTTTGACCCGCAGCTTCACACCCGTCGCGGGATAGCATTCGGAACAGTTATCCGGGGCTTCAATGCAGCGCAGGAGGAAGCAGAGAAGGACTTCGGCATCCGCTCTCACCTCATCATGTGCTTTATACGTGAAATGAGTGCGGATTCTGCCGACGAGACCTTTACCCAGGCTCTCCCTTATCTTGAAAGACCGGGTCGGAGCCGCATCATTGGCGTGGGTCTGGATTCAGACGAAAAGGGTAATCCGCCAGCCAAATTTGCGAAAACATTCGCCCGGGCAAGAGCGCTGGGCCTTCACTTGACCATGCATTGTGATCTCGATCAGCAGAATACGCATGAGCATATCCGGCAGGCTCTTCAGGATCTGGGTAGCGAGCGCCTCGATCATGGATTGAATGTGCTGGAGAAGCCTGAACTGATTGCGATGGCTCGGGACAAAGGCGTGACATTCACGCTGTGCCCGTCTCCGAACGATGTCATCAGGCCGGGGCGGTCCCGTCAGGATATTCGGGACATGCTGGCAGCGGGACTGAAAATCACCATCAATTCCGACGACCCGGGTTACATGCAGAGCGTCTATATGACGGAGAGTTTCGCCAAGGCTCAAAGTGCAGCGGACCTGACGCGGCACGAACTCATACAGATTAGCCGAAATGCCTTTCAGGCGGCCTGGATTTCGGACGACGAGCGAGTGCTTTATTTAAACGCACTAGAAACATTCGCGCGAAACCATAGGGTTGAGATGTCATCCTGAACGTGGAGCGCAGCGACGTCCCCGAGATTTATGCTCTTTGCTACAGGGCATAAATCTGGAAGTTTAAAAATAAAATCAGGAATTATTATTTATTAAAAAATTCAGATATGTTTTATTATTTCTGAAAAATTACCAATAAAGTATAAATTAAGAAACTCAGGTATTAATTAGATACAAAACAAGAATTGATTATCTTTCTTTTAAAGCGACTATCGTCGCATGGCATCAATCGCTCCTGTTCTGTCCCGTCTGTCTCAGCATATGCAATCGGCAGCGCTATGGAGCGTCATTGGCCTCCTGCGCAGTGTGGGGCCGCAATACGCCTCGACAGCGGGCGGCTGGTTGATGCGGAATGTCGGGATGAGGCTCCGGGCAACCCGCATTGCGGATCGGAACCTTCAACTCGCTCTTCCTGATTTATCTTTGCCGGAACGACAACAGATTATCCGGGATGTATGGACGAACCTGGGGCGGAACGTGACAGAACTCCCCCATCTTGCATCCTTTACCCGTACGGAAATGGGACCGGGATGGGAGATCGAGGGTGAAGAGCATATCGATGCCCTGAAAGCGAACGGCTCACAGGCTTTGTTTTTCTCAGGGCATCTGGGGAACTGGGAGCTCATTCTGCCCATCGCAACCAGTCTGGGTATGCCAGTTGCAGGTTTTTATCGGGCCTCGTCCAATCCGGTCATCGATCTTGTGACGCAGACAATGCGACAGAAAGCTCTCGGCCCGACAGGAACCATGTTTCCCAAAGGCCCCAAGGGTGCCCGACAGGCCTTAACGCATCTGCAGAGCGGTGGCTCACTGGGGTTTCTGGTGGATCAGAAAATGAACGACGGGCTCGCCATTCCGTTTCTGGGACGAGATGCCATGACGGCGCCAGCGGTGGCGCAATTGGCCTTGCGCTTTAATCTGCCCATCATACCCGTCCATATCGTGCGACTGGGGAACGGTCGGTTCCGTATGGTGTGTGAAGCCCCGCTTCAGGCTGAACGAACGGGCGATCGTCATGCGGATATCCGGTCAATTTGCATCGCCATGAACGAGACGCTGGAACGGTGGATCCGCGAAAGGCCGGGAGCATGGCTTTGGCTTCATCGCCGCTGGCCCAAAGAGCAGGTCGCTCTTCCCGCCATCTGAAAAAAGCCCCGCGGCCGGATGGCAGCGGGGCTTTTGTGTTTCAGGGGAGAGGATGTCCGCTGACAGGAGCTTGTGGGCTGCCAATCAGATCAAGGATCTGCTTTTCAAGTTTCGGAACATTGATGCGCAGGACAACTTCGTTCTTGCGCTCGCCCAGACCTGGCTCGTAGCCCGGCGTCCAGGAGACAACGTCTCCATAGCCGGGGCCAAACTGGCTGTTTACATCCACGAACAGATCCTGCTTTTCCGTGATGATGCTCGGGTCCAGCCAGACGGATGCTGCAATTTCATCCCAGAGTGGGAAGCCGCTTAGATGCCATTTCATGACATGCCCGACGGGCGTGCCTGTGGCTTCCAGCTTCTTCAGGAATTCTGGCGTCAGTTCGGTATCCGTTGAAGGATCGGCCGGAACCATCACGATGTGCTTCCATGGTGCGCGAAGGGCCGCACTTGCGCTTTCCGGGTCCAGACGGAAATTGAATTCACGACGGGGGCTGTTCAGAAATTCCCGCGCGAACTGGTGGGCCACAACGCCGGGCCGTGTCTGGCGCGGGTTCAGGCCACCGCCCATGTAAACGAGTTCTTTTGCAAGGCTCGCAAATTCCGGATCAAGTGTTTGGGCCAGTGCGATGTTGGTCATCGGACCCGTTGCAATGATGCTGACCTGTCCTGGGTATTGATGGACCATCCGAATGAGGAAGTCAGCTGCGCGCTCGGTTTCCGGCTTCTTGACCGGATTGCCATATGGCAGGTCCGGAACAACATCCGGGCCATGATAGTAGGGAAGGGGCTGCTCGGTCTTTTCGACCCATTTTTTCATCCACACCCCTTTCCAGATCAGCTTTCCGTAAAGGGCTTCCCAGCGGTCCGTCAGCTTTTCCGAGTTCAGGAACGGGTAGGTGGCGCCCGGAACAACGGGAATGTCTGCCCGGCCTGCCACTTCCACGCCACGGAGTGCGTCATTCGTCGCTTCTTTCTGCCAGACGTCACCCGTGACAGTCGTGATGCCAAGCACGCGGACGTTGGGAGCCTTGATGATCATCCACTGGGCGATGCTGAAGCCGTCATCGTCAAAAATGACAAGGCGGGGGTCAGCTTTCGCCTGCGCGGAGGCTGCCAGCAGGCCGCCAGCGACCAGTCCAAGCGCCAGCGTACGGCGCAGGGCCTTTCGCGTCTTGCTAAAACGTTCCGGCTTCGGGACGGTGGGGTGAAGGGGCATGGGCAGAGGGTTCCATAGCTGATGGCAGGCAAGGACGTGACAATACCGCAAAGGAAATCATTGCACAGAGGCAACAGGGCGTTCCATGCGAACGCAATTCTAGAACGCGAGTGGCCCGCTGTCCTTGACTTCCTTGATGACAAAAAACGTCCGTGCCTGTCGCACTCCCGGAAAGGCAATGAGCTTTTCTGCGTGAAGCCGATTGAAATCCGCCATGTCTTCCACACGGATCTTCAGCAGATAATCGAAATCGCCCGCGACCAGATGACAGTCCAGCACCATGGGCATGGTTTTCACAGCCTCTTCCAGTTCTGCGAAGCTCTCGGGAGTGGATCGGTCTAGCACGACGCCCACCAGAGCGATCGTTCCCAGCCCGACTTTGACGGGATCAATCTCGGCGCGAACGCCACGGATATAACCGTCCTGAAACAATCTCTGGGTGCGCCGATGACATGTCGCGGCGCTCACGTTCACACGCTCGGCCAGTTCGGCATTGGACATGCGCCCGTTGCCTTGCAGAAGGCGAAGAATGTTCCGGTCGATTGCGTCCAGATCTGGTGTGATGGAATCTTTCATTATTTCCTCAAAAGATAAGAGAAACATCCATTAAAATTCTATTTTAAGACTAAAATACAGAAATTATTTTCTGAATTAGAAAGCACCTTCGAAGAATATTTCACTACTGCTTTCGGGTGTGAACACCTTGGGAGGCTGTCTGTGAACCTTGAGAAATTTGAGCGCTATCCGCTGACTTTTGGAAAAACGGCTATTGAGCATCTTCCACGTCTGAGCGAAGCCCTAGGTGGCAAAGTGCAGATCTATGCCAAGCGTGAAGACTGCAATTCGGGCATGGCGATGGGCGGCAACAAGCTCCGCAAGCTGGAATATATTGTTCCGGATATTTTGGCCTCTGGTGCAGATACGCTGGTCTCCATCGGCGGTGTGCAATCCAATCATACGCGCATGGTCGCAGCGACAGCGGCCAAGCTGGGTATGAAATGCGTCGTCGTGCAGGAGAAATGGGTCCCGCATTATGACGCCGTTTATGATCGTGTGGGCAATATCCTCATGACACGCCTCATGGGAGCTGAGTCCCGCATTGTGGAAGATGGTTTTGACATCGGTATCCGTCAGAGCTGGGAAGATGCCATCCAGTCCGTGAAGGATGCTGGCGGAAAGCCCTATGCCATTCCGGCTGGTGCATCCGTTCATCAATATGGCGGCGTTGGTTACGCTGCTTTTGCGGAAGAAGTTGCGGAGCAGGAAAAAGAACTTGGCTTCACGTTCGATTATATTATCGTTTGCGTTGTAACGGGCTCGACGCAGGCGGGAATGATCGTCGGGTTTGCAGCGCAGGGCCGTGCAGATCGGGTCATTGGCATTGATGCCTCCGGAACGCCGGAGCAGACGCGCGAGCAGGTGCGGGAGATCGTGGACCGCACAGCCGAGCTGGTAGAGCTTGGTTGGACAGTGCGGGACGATGAGATCGTTATCCTCGAGGACTACGCCTATCCCGCTTACGGCGTTCCTTCCGAAGAAACGAACGAAGCCATCCGTCTGGCTGCGCGCACGGAAGCCATGATGACGGACCCTGTCTATGAAGGGAAATCCATGCAGGGCCTGATTGATCTGACGAAGAAGGGATATTTCCCGGATGGGTCCAAGGTTCTGTATGTTCATCTGGGCGGCGCACCGGCCCTGAACGGCTATAGCTACTATTACCGCAACGGCTGATGCAGCCATAAAAAACGCCGCGTCCCAGTCGGGGACGCGGCGTTTCTGTTTTCCGACGATAAAGCCGGATTTTAGCTGTTGTGACCGTTCAGTTCACGCAGCACATCTGCCGGACGCATTGGCAGATGGCGCAGACGCACACCAATGGCATTGAACACGGCATTGCCGATGGCAGGCGCCACGACCGTCACACCCGGTTCACCAAGGCCCGTAGGCTTTTCGGTGTTCTGGACGAACTCGATGTCCATGTCCGGCACGTCCGGAAGACGGACCGGCGTGTAGGTGTTGAGGTTGCTATCCTTGATCGTACCGTTGACGATCTCGGTGCCTTCAAACAGCGCCATGCTCAGGCCCCATAGAGCTGCACCCTCGGTCTGTGCCAGTGCGCCACCCGGATCAACGATCGTGCCAGCATCCAGAACCAGCCAGAGCTTCTGACAGGTGATGACGCCGGTCTTGCGATCAACGTGGACCTGTGCCGCTCCGGCCGTCCAGGTCGGCATACCGCGTTCCTGTCCGAAGCTGGTCGCGATGCCAATGCCGGTATCCGCCGGAAGCTGCGTCTTGCCGTAGTTAATCTTGTCGGCAAGGCGCTGAAGGGCTGCGGCCTGACGCTTGGCGCCGCCTACAGCATTGGGAGCGGAGCCTTCGTTCCGTCCTGTCGCTGTGAACATAGACAGGCGGAATGCCAGCGGGTCCTGCTTCGTCTGGTGCGCCAGTTCGTCGAGGAAGGACTCAAGCGCCCAGGGCGTCCAGCCTGCAGACACGGAACGGAGCCAGCCCGGACGGAAAGTCTTGTTGGCCAGATCGTTCGTGATGGCACGGACGCGGGTTGGCCCGGTTTCGTACCAGTGATCAGCGCCCGCAATCGCAAACGGATCGTAGGACTTGCCGTCTTCGCCCTTGGCCAGAAACGCCGGTGCCATAACGAGTGTGGGCCAACCTGCTGTTGCAGCGTAATCCATCGCCACAATCTTCTTCTGGTCTGCATCGAGGGCGACGCGAACCGTCTGAAGAGAGGGGGAACGAATGGAGTCAAACGCCATATCGTCCGAACGTGTCAGGATCAGCTTGACTGGTGCGCCGCCAATGGCCTTGGACGCCAGAGCCGCCGGGATGGAATAGTCACCGTTCAGGCGACGACCAAACCCGCCGCCCAGCAGGTAAGTGCGCATGACAACCTGCTCTTCAGGCACCTGAAGCGCCTTGGAGAGCTGCGGCAGAACGAGGGACTGCCACTGGTTGCCGGTATGGATTTCCCACATGCCATCAATATGACGGGCCACCGCATTGACCGGCTCAAGCTGGTAATGCGCGACTGAGGCACAGGTGTAGCTGCGTTCGAAGGAGTGTGCCGGATGGGCAAATGCCTCGTCCACACCCTTATCGTTGAAGACGCGAGCGCCAGTGCTCTGATCTGCAATCAGCTTGCGGCCATGCTCGATGATGTCTGCTTCCGAGACATTGATCGTCGGACCGGGATTCCACTGAACCTTTAGAACGTCCGCAGCTTTGATAGCGGCGGGATAGGTCTTGGCCAGAGCCACAACCCAGCCCGGAACGATGCCGGACGGATCATCCAGAACAACATAGCGAATGTATCCGGGGATCTTCTTGGCTTCGCTGTCATCGACAGACTGCACCTTCGCGGCGTAACGCGTCGGGGGCATCTTCGGGCGGCCATAGACCATCCCTTCGAGCTTCACGTCGATGCCGTAGATGGCCTTGCCAGTCGTTTTGTCCGGAATATCCAGAGCAGGAACCGGCTTGCTGATCAGGCGGCGTTCACTGGCGGGCTTGAGCGGCAGCTTGGCCATTTCGTCAGCCGTGAAGCTGCGCGTCGGCTTGGCTTTGGAAACGATCTCGCCATAGGAGACGCTCTTGCTGCCTGCCGTGACCGTGCTGTTGCGGGCAACGCATTTGTCCGGCGTGGTACCGAGCAGCTTTGCGCCTTCCTCCAGCATGATCGTGCGGGCAGCGGCGCCAGCCTGACGGAACGTGTCCCACGTATCCCAGACGGACCAGGAGCCGCCGGTCACGAACTTGCCAGCCCATTTCGGGGCGGTGTCCACTTCCGTGATCTTGATGTGATCCCAGTCGGCTTCCATTTCGTCCGCGATAATGCGGGCGAGGGCGGTTCCGACGTGCTGACCCATCTCGGCACGGACGACATTGACGTTGATGGAGCCGTCCGGCGCGATGGCGCACCACATGTTCGGCTCGAACGCGGCTTCCGGCGGCATGGCGGACGGGTAGGTCTGCGCAGCTTCGGCCTTGCGGGCGAAGCCGAACATCAGACCTGCGCCTGCTGCCGTCATCAGAAAACTGCGGCGAGACAGGCGGCCTGCGTCGGATCTCTTGGCGATCTGTTCGATCTTAGCCATTGGTGGCGCCTCCCTGCTGCGCGGCAGCTGCTTCCTTGATGGCCTTGCGGATGCGGACATACGTCATGCAACGGCAGAGACTGCCGCCCATGACGCCATCAATCTCTTCATCCGTCGGCTTCGGATAATCTTTCAGAAGGCTTGCGGCCTGCATGATCTGGCCGGACTGGCAGTAGCCGCACTGCGGCACCTGCTGGTCACGCCAGGCAACCTGCACGACGTGATTGCCTTCCGGATCGAGGCCTTCGATCGTGGTGATCGAAGCGCCTTCGATGGAGGAGAGCGGCGTGATGCAGGACCGTGTGGCGCGCCCACCGACATGAACGGTGCAGGCACCACATTCGCCAATGCCGCAGCCAAACTTGGTGCCGGTCAGGTTCAGTTCATCCCGCAATACCCACAGCAGAGGGGTATCATCCGGTGCATCGACCGAAACGGGCTGTCCGTTGAGTTCAAATTTCGTGGTCATATTTCGTTTTCCCTGTCCTGCCCGGATCAGTGCGAGGCGTTAACGGGCGGTGCGGACAGCGTGGCGCGGGCAGCCGCGGCCTTCTTTTCCAGATCCGTCCAGGGGGGCAGAGTGGTGCGGGTGCGGCGGAGATACGCGGCAATACGGGCCATGTCATGGTCCGAAAGGGCCGTGTAGAAGCTTGGCATGGCGATGTTGTCCTGACCTTCGGCAGCGCCGATGCCATGCAACATAACCTGGAAGAGATTGTTCGGCTCATCCAGCCAAAGCGCGTTGTTCAGAGCCAGTTCCGGGCGGCCAGAGACCGGCATCGGGCCGGAATTGTAATGGCAGGCGCCACAGGCCCCCTGATACAGGCGCGCATCCGCATCCAGTGTCTGCGGGCCAGTCAGATCCTTGCCGGACATCTGCATGGCACGGGCAATGGCAGCCTGATCGCCCTGAGAACGCTGGGCAGCCTTCGCGACGTCTGCATAATAATGAGCAATGGCATGCACATCTTCTTCCGGAATCTTGGACAGGAAGCGATGCGGAACCGGAGACATTGGGCCAGCAGCAGAGCCATGCAGCGGAGCGACGCCGAAGCGCAGATACTGGAAGAACTCGTCTTCCGTCCAGACAACCGGCGTTGGGTTGTGGTCGTTCAGCGGTGGAGCAATCCAGCCATCAATGACAGCACCATCATAAGCATGGCTCAGCTTCTCTGCACCCAGAAGGTTACGCGGCGTATGGCAGGCACCACAATGGGCGTTACCTTCGGCCAGATAGGCCCCGCGGTTCCATTGCGCATCATGCTTCGGGTCGTTCTGGTAGCGGCCCGGCGTAAAGAACAGGAGCTTCCAGAAACCCTGACCAATCAGACGGATGTTGATCGGGAAGGGGACCGTGTTGTCACGCGGCTTCAGGTGTACGGCCGGACGCGTCATCAGATACGCATACAGGTCCGAGACGTCCTGATCGTTGACCTTCGTGAAGTGGTCGAACGGGAACGCCGGATAAAGCTGTGAACCATCACGGGCAATGCCCTTGTTCATGGCGCGCTTGAAGGCTTCCAACGACCAGTTGCCGAGACCCCATTCCGGGTCAGGCGTGATGTTGGAAGAGAAGATGTCACCGAATGGGGTGGCCATCTTGAAGTCACCGGCCAGTTCGGGGCCGGGGCTGCCATCCACGCGGGTGTGACATTCGGCACAGTATCCACCGGCGGCAACGATTTCACCACGTTTGATGGCGTCTGCGGAAAAAGAGGCCGCAGCGGGAGGGGAGATGGGGGCGATTGCGGGGTACCACGCATAGGCGAGGAAACCGAGGCCGCCCACGGCACCGAGGCCCACAATACTGGCGGCTATCCGTTTGAGCATTCTTGTACTGTCCCGGCACTGTTTGAAAAACTGCCGTCCACAACGTGACGGATGATTGTTCCCCTCAATATGGCACGGGCACCAGAAAGGGAAGATTGAGATAACTCAAAATTCGGTCTGATCGAGGTCAAAGTGCAGTTTTCATAGGGGGCGGGTTTCAATGTCACACAAATGGGGAGGGTGTTCACTCAAATTTACGAGATGATGCGCCAATATTCATATTTTAAAATAGGGATTTTATTAGTCCTATATCGGCGTGTCATTGTCTGTTCACTCTTGAAAAAACGATTCGGAGTGATTGAATATTTTGTCACTCGGTGCCAAAATGAATTCGTTCTTCTGGGGCTGTTCGCAATCCTGTCGCATGAAAAGAAGAACCTCCCTGTTTCCGAGCGCATCTGAGCCGGAGTAGAGTGGGGCAGATCGTTGTGTGAAAGGGCGGCTCATTATCATTCGTCCGACTTACGTCCGGAGCCTCGCTGGAGGGGCTCTGGTGCTGTCCATTGTGTTGGCCCTGTGCTGCGGTCGTTACCCGCTGTCTCCGCATCGTGTGGTGATGGTGCTTGGGCGGTTACTTCACCTCTGGGGAGGACAGGATCCTGTTGCCGATGCTGTGGTCCAGCAGGTTCGGTTGCCGCGGGTTGTGGCCGGAATTCTGGTGGGAAGTGCGCTATCCTGCGGTGGCGCAACCTATCAGGCCGTTCTTCGAAATCCCCTTGTTTCGCCTGACCTTCTGGGTGTTCTGAGTGGCTCTGCATTTGGGGCGGCACTCATGATTGTTCTGGGTGCTTCACCTGCATGGATTCAGATCGGTGCGTTTGCTGGTGGTGTCGTGGCCGTGGGGTCTGGAATTTCCATTTCCCGTCTGTTGCCACAGGGCGGCCTCCTGACATTGCTGATGGGTGGCCTTGTGGCCAATGCCGTTTTCACAGCGCTTCTGTCTCTTGTGAAATATACCGCTGATCCGATGGATCAGTTGCCTGCTGTTGTGAACTGGCTACTGGGCACACTGTCCCAGACGGGATGGAAAGAGCTTTCCTGGCTGACTGTTCCAGTGCTTGTTCTGGTCGCTGTACTGGTTTTACTTGCTCCTTTACTGGATGTGCTTTCTCTCGGAGACGATGAAGCGCGGAGCCTTGGGGTTCCCATTCAGATTATGCGGCCTTTCGTCATTCTGCTTGCGACGCTGGCCTGTGCCATGACGATTTCCATGGCGGGTATTATTGGCTGGGTCGGGCTTCTGGTGCCGCACATTTCCAGAATGCTGGCGGGCGCAGAGCATCGGCGGATGATGCCGGTCTGTGCCTTGCTGGGAGCTGCCGGTGTTCTGCTGGCGGATACCGTGTCGCGCAGCCTGACCTCAGGAGAAGTGCCACTCGGGATCATGACGGAGCTTTTCGGTGCCCTTGCCTTTATTCTCGTGCTTCGGCGTCTCCGCGGGGACGCGACATGAGTCGGGATTTTCTCTCCTGCCAAGGTATTACGCTGAAACGGTCGTCTCGATCGGTGGTGCTGAATGATGTCAGCCTGACGTTCCGGCGTGGTGAACTGATTGGGCTTCTTGGCCTTAATGGTGCGGGCAAAAGCACCCTTTTGCGCATTCTGATGGGGTTGCTCAAACCGACGTCCGGTGAGGTGTATCTTGAAGGTACGCTGTTATCATCTCTGCGGCCTTTAGACGTGGCGCGGCGTCTGGCGTATGTGCCTCAAGCACACGCGATGACGTTTCCTTACACGGTCCGGCGGATGGTTGAGCTGGGGCGTATTCCCCATCATGGCGTGGCAGGGCGCCTCGGAGCGGAAGACCGGCTCCGCGTTGATCAGGCCATGGATCGTCTGGGCCTCCTGGCCTTGGCAGAGCGTCCGGTGACGGAGCTGTCTGGCGGCGAAAAGCAGCGTGTCGTGCTGGCGCGGGCCCTTGCGCAGGAAGCAGTCGGGCTTCTTCTTGATGAGCCAATGAGCGGTCTGGACTATGGTCATCAGCTTCGTTTGATGAGTCTGCTGGCAGAACTGGCCGCTGAAGGACATCTCATTCTTCTGACGTCCCACCGGCCGGAAGAATTCTTTTCCGCCGGCCATCGCGCCCTTATTTTAGAGGAAGCGCAAATTGTGGCGGACGGCCCACCCGAGCTTATTGTGACGGCTGAGCGGATGTCCCGTCTTTATGGCGTTCCTCTGGCGCAGATTGATCATGCCGGGAAACGTTTTTTCCATCGTGAGGAGAGTGAATGATGAGACTGTCTCGACTGGCTGGAGGGCTTCTGGGTCTTTCGCTCATGGCTACCACAGCATTTGCTGCTCCTCCCACACGTCTGGTGGAGGGATGGTATGCCCATAACGCCACGCTCATTATGCTCGGCGCGCAGGACAAGATCATCGCAACGGTCGCCAAGCCATCAATCATGCCGTGGATGTTCCGTCTGGTGCCGTCGCTTTCCAAAGCTCAACCTCTGGACCCGGGAAATCTGAACGGAGAAGAGCTTTTACGTCTCGCGCCGGATCTGGTGTTTGTCACCGCATCGAGCCATTCCGTCGCGGCCCTCTCCAAGGTTGGTCTGCATGTTGTCCCTGAGGGCTTTGATCGTTTTATAGGGCTTCTGGAATGTGTGGATAGCACGGCCACCCTTCTTCAGACGCCCCTGGCGACGCAGCGTGCGCAGGCTTATCGTGTGGCTTTCCTTAAGGAAATTTCGCAGGCCGCAACCAACCCGCAAGGGCCCAAAGTCCTTCACGTTGAATCTCTGAAACCTCTGCGCGTGGATGGAGATCAGAGCATTATCGACCAGTGGATCCGTTCTGCTGGTGGACGCAATGCGGCTGTGGGCGTGCATGGGAACAAACAGCCTGTCTCTGTCGAGCAGGTGCTCTCCTGGAACCCGGACATTATTATTGTGGGCGCCAATGCAGGGGACCCTGCCCAGCTTGCCAGTGATGGCGTCTGGTCTCAACTCGCTGCTGTCAAAGCTGGCCGTGTTTACCGCAATCCGGCGGGAATTTTCCCGTGGGATCGATACAGCCCTGAATTGCTTTTGCAGGTCGACTGGGCCCGTCAGATTGTTCAGACGGGTCATGTGGATGAGGCCGGAATGATTGCAAAGATGCAGCAGTTCTATCGTCAGTTTTACGGCATTACGCTCCGGACTGAAGATGCGCGGCGCATGCTTGCAGCTCTGCCGCCGGAGTGACACGATACGGCAGAGTGATACGGTGAAAATCGTTTCAGATACTGATCCGTAACTGCAAGGAAGCCTTGAATGACCCGGACCACGCCTTTCCCTTATGGTTCTTTCTGGAAGAAAGTGTATCTGGGGAGTGCTTTGCTGGCTGGCGCGGTTTTTGGAGGCATGGCCCAGGCGGCACCTGCTCTGATGCCTGTGCCGCAATCCGTCTCGGCGTCCAATGGTGTGGCATCCCTTGCAGGAGGTGTCCGGATTGTCTGGGCCACCCCACCGTCACCCCTTTTGCAAAGAGCCGCAGCCCGTTTTTCTCAACGCCTCGGTGCTCTGACAGGCGCATCATCTGCGCATGGTGGCCCATACGTTCTGCATATCAGTGCAGCCTATGATCCGGCCTATCTCACGGTTGGTGCCAAAGAGCATTATGCTCTCACGACATCAGCGGATGGCGCCCATCTGGAAGCTGACGGACCGGCAGGCGTTGTGCATGGGCTGGCCACATTCCTGCAGCTTGTTCAGAAAACATCAGATGGGGTGGTGGTAGAACGGCTGCATATTGATGATGCTCCACGCTTTGCATGGCGTGGCCTTCTGCTAGATGTGTCCCGGCATTTCGCTTCTGTAGAGACCGTCAAACGCCAGCTTGATGCCATGGAGCTTCTGAAGCTTAACGTGCTGCACTGGCATCTGAATGACGGGACCGGCTTCCGCGTGGAGAGCCGTGTTTTCCCGAAGCTGACGAGCGTCGGATCGCACGGGCAGTATTATACGCAGCCTGAGGTTCGAGACATTGTGGCATATGCTGCGGATCGCGGTATCCGCGTTGTGCCTGAATTTGACGTTCCCGGTCATGCGCTTGCGGTGTTGCAGGCCTATCCGGAACTGGCGGCACAGCCGCTGCCGGAGGTCAACGCCGTTGGTGAAAACCTGAACAATCCGGCGATGGACCCGACCAATCCCAGGACGCTGACATTCATTCGTGCGCTGTATGCGGAAATGGAAACACTCTTTCCGGATCATTATTTTCATTCGGGTGGTGACGAGGTTCTGGGCACTCAGTGGACCAGCAATCCAAAAATTGCGGCCTATATGAAGATGCACGGATACAAGGGTGCACCAGCCCTTCAGGCAGCCTTCACGGCGCAGGTGGAAAAGATCCTGTCCAGCCAGGGACGTGTCATGATGGGGTGGGACGAAGTCAGCGAAGCGCCAATTCCCAAAAACGTTGTTGTGGAAGGGTGGCGCGGCTCAAAGTGGACGGGTTCTGCCACACAGGCCGGCCATCCGGTTGTCGTGTCTTCGGGCTATTATCTGGATATGTTGACTCCGTCCCGGACGCATTACGCCATTGATCCGTATGACACCAAGGCGAATGGCATTACGCCGGAAGAACTGGCGGAGACACATCCGAAGATCACCCCGCTGCTTCAGGCTTTCATCCAGGACCCGAATGCAGCGCCTTTGACCGATGACCAGAAGAAAATGGTTCTGGGAGCAGAAGGCGCGCTCTGGACGGAGGTTGTCTCCGAAAACATGTTGGATGCCCGTCTGTGGCCCCGTACCGCAGCTCTGGCCGAGCGGTTCTGGTCTTCTGAAAACGTGCGGGATGTGGATGATCTGGAGCGCCGCCTGCCTGTGGTCATGGCAGAACTCCAATCAACAGGGTTGCAAGCCGTGCAGCATGAAAATGCGTTGAAGGAGGCTTTGGTACCTGCGCATACCGGCCCTCTCTCCACGCTTTTGAGCGTTACGGTTCCGGTGCGCAATTACGCCTTGAATCGTCTGGCCTCCAAAAGTGGCGATGCCATGTTGTCGGCGCCAGTCGCGATTGCCGATCCGGATGCTTTTGAGGCTATCCGCTTCAACGACATGGCTAAACGGTATGTCGCGGGAGAAAAGAGTCTGAAGGCTCCCTTGAAGGCCATGCTGGCAAGCTGGGCTGCCAATGATGAAGCTTTTGTCGCGATTGCCGCAGATGTGCCTGCTCTGGAGGAAGTCACGCCCGTATCTCACACGGTTGCGGCCCTCTCCAATGCGGGATTAAATGTTCTGAATGGAGCTTCAGGAACAGCTTGGCGGCTGGATGCGCAGCATCTGATCGCTGCACAGGAAGAGCTGTTTCACAACTCATCCAACCATCTGCTGTCCCTGAGGCGCGAGCAGCCTCCCGGGGGGCTGCTCATTGCCATTCTCCCTGGCATTAAAGCGCTTATTTCCAGCCAGAATTAATGCCTTTTTCCATACCTCGCTTTTCTGCGCGAGGTATGGCTCTTGGCGTCCAGGTCGTTTCGACTGTAAACTTAAGTTACAGGCCCGCGGACGGACCAAAAGGCCTGCCTGTTTTTCACATTTAGGCCTCTTATATGCATCAGAAGAAACTCTCCCCCAAGGCCGCTCTGCTGTTGTCCGCCAGTTTTGGCTTGGCAGCGCTGCCTTCGATTGCGTCTGCCAAGCCCGCAGCGCCTCAGATTACTTATGACCAGTATGGTCTGGATCTGGCCGGGCGGGATGTGAGCGTCAAGCCGGGAGACAGTTTCTTCGATTATGCCAATGGCAGCTTCCTGAAAGCGCTCGAAATTCCATCGGATATGAGCAGCTACGGCCCGTTTAACGCGCTGGCTGAAGCATCCCGCCAGCGCATTCAGTCCATTCTGAAAGACCTGTCCGCGCATCCGGTCGCTCAGCCTCAGACGATCGATGAGAAGCTGGGCACCTATTATGCGTCTTTCATGGATGAGAAGGCTGTCGAAGCTTTGGGTTCCAAGCCGCTGGATGCTGAAATCGCAAGCATCCACACAATTACGGATCTGAAGGCATTTGCGCAGTTTAGTGGGGCGTCGTCCGATACGTTCGGATCATCGCCGTTCGCGCTGGACGTGGATGTGGATGCGAAAGATCCGACGAAATATGCGCTCAGTGTGGATCACGCCGGGCTCGGGATGCCGGATCGGGACAATTACCTGAAGCCGGAATTTGCATCCAAGAAAGCGGCCTATCAGGCATATGTCACGAAGCTTCTGACGCTTGTTCACTGGGCTGATCCCGCCAAGTCAGCGGCAGACATTGTGGCTTTTGAAACCGAGATTGCCAAAGTTCATTGGGCGCGCACGGAACTCCGCGATCCGGACAAGACCTACAACCCGATGACGGTAGAAGCCCTGGTCAAGAGTGTTCCCTCTTTTGACTGGATGACATGGTTGCGGGCGTCAGGTGTGCCTGAGGGCGGCCTGGCGCAGCGGATTGTTATTGTTGGTGAGCCTTCCGCCATCAAGGCGGAAGCGGACCTGATTGCAAAGACGGATCTGAACACTCTGCGCGCTTGGCAGGCGTTCCATACGGCGAGCAATGCTGCATCGTTCCTGCCGGACGCTTTTGTGCAAACGCGTTTCGCCTATGTGAAGGCCATGTCAGGTCAGCCTGCTCTGGCAGCGCGTTGGAAGCGTGGTGTGGATTTCACGAGTTCCGCCATGGAAATGGCGCTCGGCAAAATCTACGTGGAGCGATATTTTCCGGCTTCGGATCGCGCGGCCATGCAGACGCTGACGGGAAACCTGAAGGCGGCTTTCCACAGCCGCCTCGAACACAACACATGGATGAGCGCGCAGACGCGTGAAGCCGCGCTGAAGAAGCTGGCCAGCTTTGAAATCCAGGTGGGTTACCCGAATGAGTGGCGGGACTATTCCGATCTGGTTGTGAAGAAGGGCGATGTGTACGGCAATGCCGAGCGGGCTTTCGCTTTTGAATGGCACTATCAGTTAAGCCATCTCGACAAGGTTGTTGACCGCAACGAGTGGCTGATGTCGCCCGCAACAGTGAATGCCTACAACAATCCGCGTTTTGTGGAAGTCGTGTTTCCTGCGGCGATCCTTCAGCCGCCGTTCTTCAACCCGAAGGCTGATCCGGCTGTGAATTACGGGGCGATCGGTGGTGTCATCGGGCATGAAATGACCCATTCTTTTGACGACAAAGGCCGCAAGTACGACGACAAAGGGCGTCTGCGGAACTGGTGGACAAAGGAAGACGAAGCGCGCTTCCAGAAGCTCGCAGATCGGTTTGGTGCGCAGTATGACGCGTTCGAGGTTCAGCCGGGTGTGCATGTGAACGGTAAGCTCACGATGGGCGAAAACATTGCCGATCTTGGTGGGCTGACGTTGGCGCTGGATGCATACCATGCGTCCCTGAATGGGAAGCCTGCTCCCGTCATTGATGGTCTGACGGGCGATCAGCGCGTGTTCATGGGGTGGGCACAGGTCTGGCGTGAGAAGGTTCGTCCGGATACGGAGAAGCAGATGGTCGTCATTGATCCGCACTCGCCGCCGAAAGCTCGCGTAAACATCCCGATGCACAACGTCGATCTCTGGTATAAGGCCTGGAATGTACAGCCGGGTGACAAGCTCTATCTGACCCCGGATCAGCGCGTCAAAATCTGGTAATTGCGTATGATGGGGTGGAAAACCACCCCATCTACTCGCTGGTTTACGGACGCATATAATGGGCTGCCGCAACCATGTTGATGAGTGCAGCTTTCGTCTCCGGCCATTTGCGGGTTTTCAGTCCGCAATCCGGATTGACCCAGAGGGCATCCGGGCTGATGGTTTTGCTGGCAGCCCGAAGCAGGTCCACCATTTCCTCAACAGACGGCACGCGCGGGGAATGGATATCGTAAACGCCCGGCCCGATTTCCGCAGGGTAGCGATAAGCTGCGAACGCATCGAGTAGTTCCATGCGGGAGCGGGCGGTTTCAATCGAAATCACATCCGCATCCATTGCGCCAATGGCGGCAATGATATCGTTGAATTCCGAGTAGCACATATGGGTATGGATCTGCGTGGCGTCCTGCACACCTGAGGCTGAAATACGGAAACTTTCTACGGCCCAGTCCAGATAGGATTGCCAGTCTGCGCGACGGAGCGGCAGGCCTTCACGCAAGGCGGCTTCGTCAATCTGGATAATGCCGCATCCAGCTTTTTCCAGATCACACACTTCATCCCGGATCGCGAAAGCGATCTGTCGGCACGTTTCCGAACGCGGTTGATCGTCTCGCACGAAAGACCAGTTCAGGATCGTGACAGGTCCCGTCAGCATACCTTTCATCGGGCGGCTGGTGATGGACTGGGCATATTCCCACCATTCAACCGTCATGGCTTTTGGGCGTGACACATCTCCGAAAATGATGGGGGGCCGGACATAGCGAGACCCGTAGGACTGCACCCAGGCGTGCTTCGTGAACGCAAAGCCGGAAAGCTGCTCCCCGAAATATTGCACCATGTCATTGCGCTCGAACTCGCCATGCACCAGCACATCAAGATCAATTTCTTCCTGCCAGCGGATAGTCCGGGCGGTTTCTTCCCGCAGGAAGACTTCGTAAGCCTCAGAAGAGAGCTCTCCTCGTGCATGATCCGCACGGGCTTTGCGGACTTCAGGTGTCTGGGGGAAGGAACCGATTGTCGTCGTCGGATACAAAGGCAGCTTGAGTTTGGCCTGTTGCAACGGACGGCGCGCGGGGAAGGGTGAATGGCGCTGGGCGAGAGCTGGATTGCGATCCGCAGAGCGTGCCTGAACGGCAGGATCGTTGATTTTTACAGAAGAGCGGCGCGTCCGAAGAGCCGCAGCGTTTTCGGCCAGAGTTGCTTGCACGACGTCCCGGCCTTCATTCAGGGCGCGCGCCAGTGTGTGCAACTCCTCGATTTTCTGAACGGCGAATGCGAGCCACGATTTCACATCTGCGTCCAGATCTGTCTCCCGTTCCAGATCAATGGGTGTGTGGAGGAGAGAGCAGGACGGAGCAAGGATCAGGTCACGCTGGCGCGCCAGCGGTTCAAGATGGTCCAGAAGCGCGTTCAGGTCGGCCTTCCAGATATTCCGCCCATCCACTACGCCCAGAGATAGCAACAGGTCAGGTCGTGCTTTTTCCAGAATGGATGCAAGCTGGTCGGGAGCGCGGACAAGATCCACATGCAGGCCGTGAACTGGCAGGCTTAGGGCGATGTCCTGATTGTCTCCGAGCACACCGAAATACGTCGCGAGCATCAGTTTCAGGTCTGGAACAGCTGCTGTCAAAATATTGTAGGTCGTTTTGAAAGCTGTAGCAGCATTTCCCGGCAGATCCAGAACAAGACACGGCTCGTCAATCTGAACCCAATCTGCGCCTTCTGCTCGGAGGGCGTTTAGAACCCGTTCATAAACGGGCAGCAAGGTAGGGAGCAGATCAAGGCAATCAAACGCCGGGCCGTCACATTTTCCCAGAAGCAGGAAACTGACAGGGCCGAGCAGAACAGGGCGTGTCTCAATCCCAAGCGCCTTGGCTTCACGATATTCATCCACCACTTTTGTGGAGGCGAGGCGGAACGTCTGGTCTGCTGTGAATTGCGGAACAAGGTAATGGTAGTTCGTGTCAAACCACTTGGTCATTTCGGCGGCAGGGACATCCTGAGGGGTGTCATGAGCATGCCCGCAGCCACACTCTTCGGATGTCGTTTGGGAGCCGCGCGCCATGGCGAAGTAGGTTCCCAAGTCCACCTTGCCCTGCACGTTGCCGTAAATGGCAGGAACAGCACCGACCATTGCGGATGTATCCAGCACATGATCGTAAAGCGAAAAATCGTTGGAAGGGATGATCTCTGCGCCGAGGTCTTTCTGGCGCTGCCAGGCTGACGCCCGAAGGGAAGCGGCTGTGGAAAGCAGATCATCGGCGGAAGAATTCCCCGCCCAGTACTGTTCAAGAGCGGTTTTCAGTTCACGGCGGGTGCCGATACGCGGAAAGCCCAGAGTTGCGACGCGGACGGTCATGAAAGCCTCGACAGGTTCGTGGCAGTGCGCTCGCAGGGCATGCAGGATCGTTCACGCCCCGAACAGGAAATGTGCGGCGTGGAGACATGCGTGACCCGTCCGGAACGCCCCGCCGGAGGATGTTATGTGCCGTGGCAGGTCTCCTGGCTTACGGGTCTTCGCGCTGATTCCGCCTTCCCGGACTTTCATCCAGTGGCCTGTATGGAATCGGCACTCGCCGCTGACAGTTGCGGGGGCAGCGCCGGCTTTGCATCGGCTTCCCTCTTAGCCACGCCGGATGCGTGAACATCCGACATGGAACCATGACAAGCCTTATGACTGCCGCATGTTCTGAAAAAGAGTCAATAGCTCTTGCTCATATAAAGAACTCCTTATATGTAAATCCGTATGGAACAGGCCCTCATCATTTTCCAGGCACTGGCAGACATGACCCGTCTGCGGATTCTGGCCCTTCTGCGCGAGATGGAACTGTCCATCGGCGAGGTGGCGCAGGTGCTTGGGCAAAGTCAGCCCCGCGTGTCACGGCATGTGAAGATCCTGGCAGATGCGGGATTGATTGAGCGCCGCAAGGAAGGAAGTTGGGTCTTTTTGACTTTGGGCGTTCCGGATCTTCTAGAGCCTGTCTTTATGGCGTTGGATCGATGGACTGCGCGGGAACCGGCGGAAATCCGTGCGGATCGTATTCGCTTGCAGGCCATTCGAGATGTTCGTGCGCTCGCGGCGGAAGACTGGTTTGAAACCCACGCGGCAGAATGGGACGCATTGCGTTCCTTGCATGTGTCCGAACAGGAGGTCGAAGCAGCGATCGTAAAGACGCTCTCAGCATCTCCGGTCGGCCGCCTTGTGGATATAGGCACTGGAACCGGTCGTATGATGGAATTGCTGGGAAGCGGCGCCCAGACAGTCATCGGGTTTGATCGCAGTCCCTCCATGCTGCGATTGGCGCGGACCAAGCTGGCGGAAGCTGGTCTGGAGCAGGCTGATCTGCGGCAGGGGGACTTTCAGGCCCTTCCGTTGCCGGAGCATTCAGCCGATGTCGCCGTCATGCATCAGGTTCTGCACTATGCACAGCATCCGGCTGCTGTAATTGCGGAAGCCGCGCGGATTCTGGATGCCAACGGTCGATTGCTGATTATCGATTTTGCTTCCCATAATCGGGAAGAACTTCGCACACGGGATGCGCATGTTCGGCTTGGATTTACCGACGCGCAGATGGCGACGTGGTTTCGCGCTGCCGGTCTGGTTCCCGCAGAACCAGTGGCTCTTGAAGGCGAGCTGACTGTGAAACTCTGGCTCGGCCAACGCCCCAACTAAGCTGAATTATTGAATAAGGAGCTGGCGTGATGCCCGCACAGAAAGGGCCTCTGCCCGCAATTTCGTTCGAGTTTTTCCCTGCAAAGTCGGAAAAGGCAGCCGCCACGCTGCTGGAAAACGCAAAAACGCTAGCTGCTTTTGGTCCGCAGTTTATGTCCGTGACGTATGGGGCAGGTGGGTCAACACGGGACCGCACCCTGGCCACGCTGAAAGACATGGTTCGGGAAACTGGCGCGCCAACGGCTGGGCATCTGACCTGCGTGGGGGCCTCCAAAGAAGACGTCAATGCCGTGGCGCAGGCGTACTGGGACGCTGGTGTGAAGCACATTGTGGCCCTGCGTGGTGATCCGCCGCCGTCAGCCGGGGGCGTCTATGAGCCTCACCCGGAAGGCTACGCGGGGGCTGTGGATCTGGTGCACGGATTGAAGGAGATTGCACCGTTCGAAATCTCCGTTGCGGCATATCCGGAAACGCATCCTGCCGCGCTTAGCCCGCAGTCGGATCTGGAGCATCTGCGCGCGAAGATTGATGCGGGTGCGGACCGGGCTTTGACGCAGTTCTTCTTCGAAGCAGACACATTTCTACGCTTCCGGGACCGTGCTGTGGCCATTGGAATCGAGCGGCCGATCGTGCCGGGTATTCTTCCGGTTGGAAGTGCTGCGCAGGCCTGGAAGTTTGCCGATATGTGTGGTGCAAACGTGCCGAAGTGGATGCGCGACCTGTTTGAGGGGCTGGATGAAACGCCCCAGGCACGGGCGTTTGTCGCGGCTACGATTGCAGACCGGCTTTGTCAGACACTGAAAGCTGAAGGGGTGAAGCAATTCCATTTCTATACGTTGAATCATGCAGATACAGCATCAGCCCTTTGCCGCCTTCTTGGGCGACGTCCGATCTGAATCGGAGAGGGCTGGATTTCCTGCGCAAACGGGGTGACAAAAGGGAATGACAAGATTCCCGATCGTTCTTCTCGACTACGATGGTACTCTGGCGGAAACGCAGCCGGCCATTCTTCGCAGCCTGAAGGAAGCCTTTGAAGCCAGTGGCTACAAGGGCCCTTCATCAGACGCCCTGAAGCATCAGCTGTCAAAGGGTGGGACGCTTCAGACGCTGTTTCAGGCGATCATTCCCGACAGTGATGTTGATGATGCGCAGGCTTTTGTTCGTCACTATCGGGCGTATTACCCTAAAGCCGATCAGGAAGAGACCGTTCTGTTTGACGGGGTGAAGTCAGTGCTCGACGACCTTAAGGCTGACGGGGCAACGCTGGTCATCCTCAGCAACAAGCATGCTCCGACTGTTCATGCCAGTATCGAGCGCTTCGGCCTTGGTGGGTGGATCAGTAATGTGATTGCGTCCGAACCAGACTACCCGCACAAGCCGGATCCCCGGGTCATGACAGACCGTGTGCAGCCGTTGTTTCCGGAAGTTCCTGCATCGGATTTTCTAATGGTTGGTGACACAGCGGCAGATCTTGGATTTGCCCGCAATAGTGGCATTGCATCCTGCTGGGCGAGTTATGGGCACGGGTCTGCAACGCAGTGCATTGACCTGAAGCCGGATTTCCAGATCGACAGTATTGCCGGGCTTCTGAACGTCGCCCGCTAATACAGTGTGGTTCAGCCCTTGGGGGCTGGACCAATGCTGCCGCGAGCGACGAGTTCTGTTTCCAGAATGACGTTCTTGTTCTGGCGGCCGTCCTGCTGGGTCAGGAGACGGACTGCCTCCATGCCTTTGCGCTCATGAGGCTGGCGAATTGTGCTGAGGTCCGACAGGGCAGCGGCAGGAATGTCATCAAATCCAAAAATCGACACGTCTTCAGGAATGCTGAGACCCGCCGCACGGATTGTTTGCATGGCGCCAATTGCAACGCGGTCACTCATTGCCAGAATTGCTGTCGGTGCATTCTGCCGGTTTAGCAAGAAGCGCGCGCCTTCAGCACCGGACTCTTCAGAGTTGATCGGAATTTCCCAAGCCGGCACGTTTTCGGGGGCAATGCCTGCTTCCTGAAGGGCTGTTAGGTACCCCTCAAGACGCATGGCAATCGTGCTGTGTGCAATATTGGCGCGACGCTTGGCCGTCAGGATGCCGAAATAGTCGTCATGGGCTGTTTTGAGAGACAGGATACCGAAGCGACGGTGTCCTAGCTCAAGCAGGGTCTTTGCAGCGTTGTAGGCGGCTCCACGGTCATCAATGCCGACATATGGCACGTTGTCCAAACGAGGCTGATCCACCACAACGAGCGGAACGTTCCGCTGCTGCGCCATCAAAACGCACCGGCTATCGGGGGCCACGGAATAAAGGATGTACCCGTCGACCGCAGCATTACCGAGCGAAACAGGTGTGTTCATGTTGCGGAGGCTGCTGCCTGCTGAAATCAGGGCCAGATCCGTTTCCATTTCGTCGCAGCTTTTCGCGACGCCGTTCAGGACGGCGAGAACGGCAGGATCAGAAAATGCGTATGGGAGATCTTCACTGAAGAGAAAGCCCAGTGCCCCGGAATGCCCGGTTGCAAGCTGTTTCGCTGCTGGATCAGGGCCTGTATATCCAAGCTCCTGGGCCGCTGCGAAGATCTTTTCCCTCAGCGCAGCCGAGAGTTGGCCCGGCCGGATATAGGCATTCGAGACTGTCGTATGGGACACCCCGACCTGTGCCGCTACATCCTTGAGCGTAACCTTGCGACGACCGTACTGACGGGTTGTTTTCATATGTTATCCAATAATGAAAACGCTGCCTTCGTGCAATCCTGACGGAAGAACGCGAAGGCACCTAATGTGCAGGTGCCTCAGGTAAATGCTGGTCTGAACGTCGTCTGCCCATCTTCACGATTACGACAAGAGGGTAAACGTCTCAGTTTTTTGGCTTTGTTGTCGCAGTATTTTTCTGCGGAGCTGGTTCAAACATCGCCCGGCATTTTGGGCTGAGCTGATCCATCTTCTTTTTCATACAGGCTGTAATCTTGGCTTCGTTAGGAATGGCAAACGTGCACAGGCGGATGGCGTCACCTTGGCAGGCCTGTTTCTGCTCGTCGCGTGTCGCGGCTGACGCCGTGCCAGACAGGGCGGCAAAACCGGTCAGGCAGGCCAGAAGCATCAGATAGCGGGTCATGGACCTTCTCCTTTTTCCATCTAAAAGCGTTTGAAAAGCAGCACAGTTTCCGTTGGCTCGCACGGTGAAACAGGGTGCGGTGCAAGCCGGGTTCTGATCATCGGGAGAGCGGACGGACGATGCGCGCAAACCTTGCGCCTTCCAGGGAGGAGCGTTGGGCACCTGGTTTGCGTGAAGGGGCTGTAGCCGTCGGTGAGACTGCCAGTCCGTCAGAGCGGAGTGTCATGATGAGCATTCTGGCGCGAGCGGCGTCGGGCGTATCAGCCATGCAGTAGCTGATGGCGCGGGACTCTCGCTGAGACTCAATCAGTCCACTGCGGCGGAGTGTGCCGAGATGCTGGCTCAGTGTTGGTTGGCCAATGCCCGTCATGGTCTCGATTTCACTGACAGCATGTGAGCCATCGAGCAGGGCCGACAGGATCATGAGGCGTTGAGGCTGAGCGAGCAGGCGCAGCCATTCGGCAAGATTTCGGCTTTCTTCGAGGGCGAGAAGAGTCATGGGCGCGGCTTCTTCGGCTGAAGGAACCAGTTCGGACCTGCTTTCTGAACTGCTTCCTGGGTCTGAAGAGGGGGGGCAATAGCGGCCTGTCCAGGCTGCCAGCCTTCCGGTGTCAGCACGTTGGAGCGATCTACTTCCTGCAAGGCGGAAAGCATACGCTGCAACTCGGCCACTGACCGGCCAACGCTGGCAGGATAGCTCAGGATGGCGCGAATAATCCCCGTCGGATCAATGAAAAAGACGGACCGTACCGTGGCGCTGTCCTGTGCTTCCAGATCCATCATTCCGTAGGCGCGGGCGACCTCCATGGAGGGGTCTTCAACGATCGGGAAAGGAATGCGGACATTGAAGCGTTCTTCAATGGCCGTAATCCATGCCAGGTGAGCGGGAAGACTGTCTGCGGAAAGCCCAAGGAGCACGCAGTTCC
The DNA here is from genome assembly GCF_018812145.1 of Gluconobacter sp. P5E10. Taxonomy (NCBI): domain Bacteria; kingdom Pseudomonadati; phylum Pseudomonadota; class Alphaproteobacteria; order Acetobacterales; family Acetobacteraceae; genus Gluconobacter; species Gluconobacter sp. P5E10. Next base: position 181,658 of record NZ_JACRVZ010000001.1, read on the forward strand.
GTTCGCGGAAAAAGGTCTCCATTTTGGCAAAGGCAATGAACTCGCTCGTGCAAACGGGTGTGAAGTCCGCCGGGTGTGCGAACAGCATGACCCACCGCCCTCTCAGCGAACTCAGTACGAATTCACCGTGGGTTGTGCGTGCCGTAAAATCGGGGGCCTCGTCGCCTATGCGAAGGGGGAAAAAGGCGGAGTCTTCAGTGAGTGGGCCTGTCATGATGCTGTATCCAGCCTGTCCGGGTCTTGACTGTTGATAGTTTATTACTTTATTAAACACATAATTGTTTTCTTGGAAATGTGTAACTCCAGAGGTGAAAACGCCATGCCTGATGCTGCCATTGACGCTGCAACTGCCCAGATTGGACGTGTGCAGAGTGGTGAGGTTCCATCCCCTGTAGTTTGTACGTTCTTTGATGAAGCGACAAATACAGCCAGTCACGTTGTTCACTGCCCGATTACCAAACGCGCTGCGATCCTCGATAGCGTGTTGGACTATGATGCCGCTGCGGGTCGGACATCCAATGGCTCTGCGCAGGCGATTGTAGAGTATGTGCGCCGGGAAGGGTTGTCTGTTGACTGGCAGCTGGAAACCCATGCGCATGCCGACCATCTGTCTGCAGCGCCCTGGCTTCAGGAGCAGCTCGGCGGAAAACTGGGAATTGGCGCGAACATCGTGCGCGTCCAGAATGTATTTGGAAAAATCTTTAACGCGGGTACGCGTTTTGCGCGGGACGGATCGCAGTTCGATCATCTTTTCCAGGATGGTGAGACATTTTCCATTGGCGATCTGCCAGTCACGGTCTTGCATGTGCCAGGCCATACGCCAGCAGACATGGCGTTCGTGATCGGAAACTGCGCCTTTGTGGGCGATACGATCTTCATGCCAGACTTCGGGACCGCACGCGCCGATTTTCCCGGCGGGGATGCCCGTCAGCTTTTCCAATCCATCCGTCGGCTTCTATCCCTTCCGGAAGAAACGCGCCTCTTTCTTTGCCATGACTATAAAGCGCCGGACCGCGAGGACTACGCATGGCTGACCACTGTGGCTCTGGAACGTGCCCATAATATTCACGTTCATGATGGTGTGAGCGAGGACGATTTCGTGGCGATGCGCACAACGCGTGACGCCACTCTGGCGATGCCGAAGCTTCTGATGCCGTCAGTGCAGGTCAATATGCGTGGCGGTCATATGCCAGAACCAGAGGCTGACGGCATCAGCTACATCAAGATACCCGTCAATCGCCTCTGAGCCGGTTGACCGATTCAGATATTTTTGTCGGAGAGCACGTCATGCCAACCACGTCTTTAACGGATCGCTACGCTGTTTCCCCTCAGGTCACGCCGCAGGATGTTGCGGATCTTAAGGCCGAAGGTTTTCGGAGCATCGTTTCGTTTCGCCCCGATGGTGAAGCGCCGGATCAGCCGGATGCGGCGGCTGTAGAAGCGGCTGCAAAGGCAGAAGGGCTGGCGTTTATCGCAATTCCTGTGAAGGCGGGAACGGTGCCAAGCGATGCTCAGGTGTTGCAGGCCAGAGAGGCACTGGCGTCTCTTCCGGCTCCGGTTGTTGGTTATTGTCGGTCAGGAACACGGGCTGCCCAGATCTGGGCTCTCGCAGAAGCTGGTACGCGTCCTGCTGCGGAAATTCTCGCAGATGCCGCGCGTGCCGGTATTGATCTGGGTGGGTTGAAGTCGCGCCTGGATGCTGTGCCAGCTCCGACCATGGCTGCACGTGAAGGCGCGCGGCATTTTCAGGTGCTGGTTATCGGCGGCGGTGCGGGTGGCCTTTCCGCCTCCGCCAGTCTGCTCAAGCGCAATTCTGCTCTGGCTTTGGGAATTGTTGAACCCTCAGAAGAGCATTTCTATCAGCCGGGTTGGACCCTCGTAGGGGGCGGCGTTTTCAAGGCATCCCAGACACGTCGTCGGGAACAGGACCTGATTCCCAAGGGTGCTGTCTGGCTGAAAACGTCCGTTGAACTTTTCCGCCCCGAAGCGCGTGAGGTTGTCCTGAAGGATGGCACGGTTCTGTCCTATGATGCGCTGATTGTAGCGACAGGCATCTCCCTGAACTGGGACGCTATCCCTGGCCTGAGCGAAACGCTGGGCAAGAACGGGGTGACGTCCAACTATCGCTTTGATCTGGCGCCTTACACGTGGCAACTGGTTGAGAAGCTCAAGAGCGGCAAGGCTATTTTTACGCAGCCGCCTATGCCTATCAAATGCGCCGGTGCTCCACAAAAAGCCATGTATCTGGCCAGTGACGCCTGGCGTCGTCGGGGCGTTCTGAAAAATATTTCCGTCGAATTCAACACGGCCACGCCGGGTCTGTTTGGGGTGAAAGAGTTTGTTCCCCCTTTGATGGATTATGTGCGGGATTACGGTATCGCCCTCCATCTGGGATCAAAGCTGGTTGAGGTAAATGGTCCTGCCAGAACTGCTGTTTTTGAGCGGAAGACGGACGCAGGCGTGGAGCGTGTGGAGAGCACGTTTGACATGCTGCATGTCGTGCCACCTCAGGTTTCCCCCAAGGTTGTCAGGGAAAGTGCCATTGCTGGGTCGGACGGTTTTGTTGAAGTGAATCCGGAGACGCTCCAGCATGTTCGGTATCCGCAGATCTTCGCTCTTGGTGACGTGATTGGAACGTCCTGCGCCAAGACGGCAGCTGCTGTGCGGGTACAGGCCCCTGTGGTTGCAACGAATGTTCTGGCTTTCTTGCAGCGCAAAGATCCGGTGTCTGGATATGACGGATATGGCGCATGCCCATTGACCGTTGAGAACGGCAAGATTGTTCTTGCTGAGTTCGCTTATGGCGGGAAGCTTGCGCCGACATTGCCGAAGTGGCTGCTCAATGGCCAGAAGGCGACCCGCCTCGCTTGGTGGCTCAAAAAATACGTCATGCCGGCTCTTTACTGGAAAGGAATGCTCAAGGGGCATGAGCTCTTCGTTGCGCCAAAGTCCCTGAAGTCCGGTAAGAAATAAGTATCGGCCAGACTGATGCAAATTGCGCTTGAGCTGTTCTGTGGTGTCATTATTGGTTTTACGCTGGGGCTGATTGGCGGTGGCGGATCAATCTTGGCTGTTCCGCTGATGGTCTATGTCGTGGGGGTGAAAAATCCCCATGTCGCGATCGGGACAAGCGCCATGGCTGTTGCCGTCAACGCACTGGCGGGGCTTGTCAGTCATGCGCGACAGAAAACCGTTAAATGGCGGTGCGCAGCAGTTTTTGCGCCTTTTGGTGTTGTCGGCGCCTTGGTGGGGGCTGCGCTAGGTAAGGCTGTTGACGGGCAAAAACTGCTGCTTTGCTTTGCAGTCCTGATGATTGTTGTTGGTATTTTGATGCTTCGGGGACGTCGGAACCCTGGTATCGCGGGCGCTGCCTGTAATCGCGACAATATGCCCAAGGTCATGGCCAGCGGAACGGCCACAGGGCTTTTGTCGGGCTTCTTTGGCATTGGTGGTGGGTTTCTTATTGTGCCCTCGCTGGTTGCCTGCACGAGGATGCCCATTCTGAATGCAATAGGGACGTCTTTGGTCGCCGTCGCTGCTTTTGGGGCCAGTACTGCTCTTAGCTACATGCTGTCCGGGTACGTTGACTGGACGATGGGCGCGCTTTTTGTTCTTGGCGGTGTGGTGGGTAGTACGCTTGGGACCTCAGCGGCCCGACGCCTGGCGGGAGCCGGCGGTACCCTCACTACGTTCTTTGCATGTGTGATCTTTGTGGTGGCTACGTATATGATCTGGCGGAGTCTCACTGCCTTCTGAATTTGAATATTGGATTTCTGGTGACGTCCATCATTCGTGACGTGGTGCTGAGGCATTCATAATTAAATTAATTATCCCGTTTCAGGCAGGAAATACTACGCTTCAGCAAGAGCTGAAAGAAACCTGTGAGGGGTTTTTGAACGCGTCTGTCAAAACGAGGCCACCGGAAAAGTAATTTGCCAGCATCTCATTGGTGTATCGGGCTTTTTTCATGTTCCATTCCTCAATCGTTATGACATACTGAGATGTAATGGTCAGACGATTGGGAGAATGAATGGTGACGGATGTTGGTCAGCGGTTGCGGCTCGTTCGTGTTGCAAAAAATCTTTCCCAGCGTGAGTTGGCCAAGCGTACCGGTGTCACCAATTCCACAATTTCCCTGATTGAGTCGGGGGATATGAACCCCTCAATCGGCACTTTGAAACGTGTTCTGGACGGTATTCCCGTCACACTCGGCGATTTCTTCAGTTTCGAAACAGAAGGGCAGGAAAAATACTTCTATCTGGCTGATGATTTAACTGAAATCGGGCAGAGCGGTATCTCTCTGCGGCAGATCGGCGGGAACCTGTTTGGTCGCGCTCTTCAGGTCCTGCACGAGCGTTATGACCCTGGGGCCGACACCGGTGTCGCGTATGCGCATGACGGTGAAGAGGCTGGCGTTGTCATTCGCGGTCAGGTGGAGGTGACGGTGGAGAACCAGTCCCATATTCTTGGGCCGGGAGACGCCTATTACTTTGACAGTCGCAAGCCTCACCGCTTTCGCTGTATCAGCGACGAAGCCTGCGAAGTGATCAGTTCGTGTACACCTCCGACGTTTTAAAAACGCCGCAAGCGCTAATGGCTCTATGCCGTCAGAGCGCGCTTTTCCCTGAAGCCGTCGCGTAGATAATGTTGTAACGGGCCGATTGTGTAGTGGCGCCTTACATCGCGATGGGCAGCAAGATAGGCCTCACTGTTCCACAATGTCGTGGCTAGTCCCGGCCCCTCAACGAAAGCGAGCTCTGTTGCGCCAATCCCTATGAAAACGCGCACGCTGTCATCATACAGATGCGTGTATTCTTCGGCTATTACCAGAAGAGCCTGAACATCACAGATGGAGATTGTCTGTGGATCGACTGAGCTATTATCGAGAATGGTGAGGTTTTCGAACCCGAAGAGCCAGGCGTAATGCGTGATCCACCGCCCCAGTGCAGACAGGTCATGCGTCTGATCGCAGGGGCCGGCTCGTGTTCACAGAAATATATAAAGAGATCGGACCCACTTCGCTATCCTGTCCAAAATGGGCAGAAATGATTGGCCCTGAACTTTACCATTCACTGCTCACAATTTCATGAGGGGTGTTTTTTAGGAGAAACGCACCAATCTTAAGGCTTGTGGAAAGCCTCTCGGTTTCGTTAAGGCTAGACGCAAGACCTTATTCAATCAGGGAGGCAGGGCATGTCCCAGTCATCATCTTTAGCGGTAAAGGAAGCTTTTCCGCCGCATCTGGCAGATATGAGGGTCAGTCGCTCACCGGGCAGGCCTATCAATCTTCTGCTGAAGGATACGATTCTTTCAGCGATTGCCACGGTCCTGACGGAAGAGGGCTATCAGGGCCTCACGATCGGAAAAGTTGCCAAACAGGCAGGTGTGTCTACCGCGACGGTCTATCGCCGGTGGCCTACCAAGCAGGCCATGTTCTTTGATGCCATCCGTCAGTGGAAGTTCAGCCTCACGCCTGAAATCGATACGGGCAGTTTTCTGGGAGACGTCGACCAGCTGATCGAGGCGCGTATTCGCTTCTTGGCAACTCCGCTGGGCCGCACATATGGTACGCTCTTGGGTGAAGCCGTGCATAACCCGGAGTTCGGCACTGTGCTTCGCGAAGTCAGTATTGAGCCGGCTCGGCAGCAGATGCATCGCTTTCTTGAGCGCGCAAAGAAGCGAGACGAAGAGGCTTTCTGCTATCCGGCTGACACAGTTCTGGATGTCATTCTTAGCACCATCCACTTCCGTGCCATGGATACGCTGTGGAACAAGAGCATCGAAACGGAAGTCAACATCCGTGACCTCAAGGCTTTAACCCGCTGCCTGATTGGGACGCGCCAATAGGGGCGTATTTCAGAAACCGCAGGAGACGCGGCCGCCTATGAAACGTGGTGTGCCGGGAATGTAGAAATACGTTGTTGTCGCCATTCCTCCGCTTTCGAAATACTGGCGGTTCAGAATGTTCGAGGCGTAAATCGTTGCTTCCCAGTGCCCGGATGAGGGGCGAAGGGTCGCATGGGCGCCGAGTAGGAAGTAGGGAGGCAGGCGATAAAAGCCGGTGCCTCCTACGGCAATGGCCTGGCTGCCGCGATAAGACCAATCCGGGCCAATATCCAGTCCCAGATGGTCAGTCAGTGCCTGCCGCCACTCTGCCTGTCCGTTCAGGGTGAGTTTTGGCTGGCCGTTATCAACCCCAGCGAAGTTATTGTTAATGGCCTTCCAGACACCGGTCTTGGCATAATAGGCGTTTGTGGCAGCCCGATTGACGTTCGGAAAATCCTGATAATTGCCACGCTGCCAGCCAATGTTCTGCGTGACAAAAACATGCCGAACCGGGTGCATTTCCACCGTACCCTCAAAGCCCCAGCTTTCGGACTTTGGGACATTGGTGATCTCGCTAAGCGGGCCGTAATTCGGGATCATCACGGTCCCGACAACCTGCTGTCCGTGGAAATCATTATAGAATGCCGCACCATTCAGGCGGAGCTTTCCCGGGATTGGATCACTTTTGAAGCCAACCTCGTGGGTCAGGACCGTTTCCGGGCCAAACGGATCGAGCTGCGCCTGGATCTGGGTATTATTGGCGCTGAACCCGCCAGGTTTGAAACCTTTGCTCAGCTTGTAATACACCATCGTGCTCTGCAACATCTGCCAAGACACGCCGACCTGTCCTGCGAACTGAGCCGAGGCAGTGCTTTCAGGCTGAAAAATATGTGTCGAGCCACCAAAAATTTCTGATTTCAGACCTGTCAGAGAGCGGTCGTCGATTTCGTGTAGTAGGCCGCCAAACAGCGTGACGTTATGCGGCAGACGATAGCTGATGTGACCGAACTCGGACGTACTTTCCTGGTTCATTCCGAAATTGGTGGACATCATATAGCCACGGGCCGAGTAGTCTGTGTAATCGAACAGGAAGCGCTGTTTCATACGGCTGCGCTGATAAAATGCTCCGACAACCCATTGCAAACGGCTGTTTGGGTCGTTTGAAGACAGGCGTAATTCCTGCGTAAAGGCGTTCGCACTGATCGTTCTGTACGTATCCGCCTGAGACGCAGATGTGCCGTCCTGATCCGTATATTCCCCTTGGCGTTCCGTCTCGAAAGCGCTGATGGACGTGATTTTGGCAAAGCCGAGATCACGGTCCATATGCAGGTCAAAACCCCAGAACTGGTTGTGCTCACTTGGCTTGAGGCTGCGAGGTCGGTCGATCAGATCGGCGAACTGAGGCTTGAGAGACCATTCAGCTTGCTGTCGTCCCAGTGAGGGCAGGCCCTGTGAGCCGATCAGGCGATAGACCGGAACACCGGTGACGACTTCGCTGTTATCCTGCACGAAATGACCGGAGAGCATGATGGTCGTGCGACTGTCGGGGCGCCAGCGGAGCTTGCCGCGCAGGGCCCAGGAATCTGCGTCCCCCAGATGTGCGCCCGTGAGAGGATTGGTCTGCCAGCCACCGCCCTGTCGCGTCTGACCGGCAAGACGGAAATCCAGTCCTTTCGCCAAGGGGCCGGACACATAGGCTTCGCTCCTGCTGCGGGCATAGGATGCGATGTCTTCGCTCGCGCCATAATGCCAGGTGCTTGTCGGGTCCGCTGTCCGAAAACGGACCTCGCCGCCTGTGTCGGACTGTCCGTGCATGGTGCCGACTGGGCCGGGAGTGACAGTTGCATCTGCCAGATCGAACATCAGGCCACTGGCCATGGTTGAAAACGCAAAAGGCACGTCATCGAAATAGGTCAGAACGGTCGGAATGTTGTTTTGCGTGAAATCGTTGAAGCCGACCCCGCGAAGGTAGAAGTTTGTGGAAGCCGTTCCGTTAATGGACTGGATCGTCAGATTGGGGGCCACGCGTTCGACATCCCGTAACGTGACAACGCCACGTTCAATCAGCCGCTCGGCAGTCAGACGCGTGTCTGCGTCCGGCTGTTTCTGTGCGGCCTGGAAGGCAAAATCCGTTCGTTTGACGCTGACTTTGATCGTCTCATCAGCCTGCGCATTAACCGATTTCAGGTGCGTGTGCCGGGATGTCTTGTCATGCTGTTGTACGGCGGGTGCTGCCCACAGAGCTGATGGGAAGCCAGCAAGACTGGCTCCGAGAAGAAGAACCCTGCGGAACGACATGGGGACACTGGTCTCCGGGAGCGGAAGAACGGGAAATTGTGGCTTTTATACCGCACGTGAGCTGCAGAGCCAACAATCAGGAGGGAAAAGGTCCAGTTCTGCTTGATTTGTTATGATATAACATAATAAGGAGTCGCACTTAGAATCTTCTTCGCCTTCTGAGGACAACATGCTGCCTTTTGTGTCTGCTCGATCTTTTATTCTGCTGCTTGGGTGCACGACTGCCCTGTGTGGTACGGCATATGCTCAGGACGCAACGACAGGCACGACAACTGATACGGAAACGTCCCGTTCCAGCTTCGGTCATTCTGACGACCAGCACGGCACAACCGTGACGGAAACGAGCCGTCAGGGTGAAGACAATATTGTCGTCAATGCCCATTTGGAACGTGCCCGCGACGCGCTCCAGTCTTCCACGGGTGCCACGACCTATCATTTCAGCCGTCAGGATATCGAGACCAATCCGGGCGGTGACAATGCCCCGCTCACGTCCGTTCTGCTTCAGGCTCCTGGTGTTGCGCAGGATAGTTATGGCCAGATCCATGTTCGTGGGGACCACAACGAAGTTCAGTTCCGTCTGGATGGCGTTGCCCTACCGGAAGGCATGAGTGTCTTCGGTCAGGCGCTGATGACCCGCTTCGCACATTCCATGTCCCTGACGACGGGCGCGCTCCCCAGCGAGTACGGATTTCTTCAGGCCGGTGTGATCGATATCAACACCAAGAACGGCTATTCTGATCCCGGTGGCAGCATCTCCATCTACGGTGGCGCGCGCGACTATTTCTTCCCGTCACTTCAATATGGTGGTCACAAGGGGAAGTGGGACTGGTTCGCTACGGCTGATTATGTCCACAACCGTGTTGGCATTGAAAACACGACCCCCAGCTTCAATGCGATTCACGATCTGACCAATCAGTATCACTTCCTCGGTCACGCCCGTTACACGGTTGACGAGAACACCCGGATCAGCCTGACCGCCGGTGTGTCCAATGCCGAATATCAACTCCCGAATAATCCGGGTCAGCAGCGTCAGTTTGCCAATCCGTCCTATACGGGCAGCACCCTGTCCCAGAACCAGTATGGAAACGGCGATAGTAACAGCCTGAGCGAGCACCAGAAGGAAATCACGGATTTCGGCATGTTGTCCCTTCAGAAGGACATGGGCCGCCTGAGCTTCCAGACGTCTGCCGTGCTGAGATACAGCTCTCTGCGTTATTCGCCTGATCCGTTGGGCGATCTAGTTTATAACGGTATTGCACAGCGCGCAGCACGCTCGGTTTTCTCAACCGGCAACCAGACGGATGCGACCTGGCAGGCCGCGAAGAACCATACCGTCCGTTTCGGCTATCAGGTCTATGTTGAGCGTAATACGTCCAAGTCTGATTCAACCGTTTATACGCAGACGGGTGAAGATGATGACGGCAATGCCGTTTACTCCGGCGATACGACCAATATTCATGATGGTTCTGGCCGGACTGGCTGGATGTATGGTCTGTACGCTCAGGATGAATGGCGCCCTATCAAGAACCTGACCATCAATTACGGTCTGCGCTTTGACGGTGTGGATGAATACACCCATTCAAAGCAGGTCAGCCCGCGTATCAATATCGTTTATAAGCCCTGGCATGGTGGAACCTTCCACGCGGGCTATTCCCGTTACTTCACGCCGCCGCCGTTCGAACTCGTGACCGGAACGGCCCTGTACAAATATACGGGTACGTCGGCACAGCCTGCGAACTACAAAAATAGCACGGTCAAGGCTGAGCGCGACCATTACTTTGATGCAGGTTTCTCCCAGACGATCCTGCCGGGCTGGCATGCGTCGTTTGATGCCTATGTCAAACTGGCGAAGAACATGATCGACGAAGGGCAGTTCGGCTCCCCAGTCATCCTGTCTGTGTTCAACTATCGTCGCGGACAGGTCCACGGGTACGAGTTCTCCACAGACTACACACGGGGTGCCTTCAGTGTTTACGGCAACTTCTCCTGGTCGCGCGCCATCGGCAAGGATGTGGTGTCTGGTGAATGGAACTTCGATCCGGAAGATCTGTCGTATATCAAGAAGCACTGGGTCCATCTTGATCATGACCAGCGTTGGACGGCTTCTGCGGGGACGAGCTACACGGCCTTCTACAGAACTGGTCATCCGCTGCGTCTGTCAGCAACGATGGTTTATGGAAGCGGCCTGAGAGCGGATGGGGCGACGCCGAATGGTGCTTCTGTCCCGCAGTATGCGACGTTCAACCTGTCGCTGGTCCAGTCTTTCAAGGATCTGTTCCACGTTCCATTCCTGAAGCAGACGCAGGTTCGTCTGGATGTAACGAACCTGTTCGACAAGACCTATCTCCTGCGTGATGGCAGCGGGATTGGCGTCGGTGCGCCACAGTATGGTCTGCGCCGTACAATCCTGACCGGTATTGATCAGCGGTTCTGATCGTCTGAACTATCCAGAGTTGAAAACGGGGGCATCTGCGAAAGCAGTTTGCCTCCGTTTTTGTATGAAACGCGGCTGAAAAGGCCTATTCGGCAACATCCATTTCAGGGACGATCGACTCACTTCTGATCCAGGGTGGGCCGTCCATATTCAGAACGTGTGGGATTTGAGACAAGGGAACGGCTTTTGAAAAATGCCAGCCTTGCAGGAAGTCACATCCCATCAGACGCAGCTCTTCTGCTTGCTCAGCTGTTTCTACGCCTTCAGCCACAACAACACGGTTCATGCTGTGAACAATATCGATAACACCTTGGATAATGGCCGTATCGATGCCGCGTTCCGTAACGCCTGAGGTAAAGACGCGGTCGATCTTGATATGATCGAACGTCACGGTTCGGAGATGGGTGAGAGACGCAAAGCCGGTTCCGAAGTCATCCAGTGAAATCTGGACGCCGGCGCGATTGAGTTTCTTGAGTTCGTCCAGAATATGCTGGTTGTGCTGGCCGAAGAGAATTTTTTCCGTAATCTCGATTGTTAGTTTTTCAGCCGGGACAGCATATTTCTTCATTTCACGGAAAAGCCGTTCCGTAAAATTATGATCCCGAAAATCATCTGACGTTACGTTGATGGAAATGCGGTCAAAAGGAATCTTGTGTTGCAGCAGATACCGGATGTCCGTGAGAGCCTGTCGCAGCACGAAATTCCCAATTGCAATACTAAGCTCCGCATCGTCGAAAGCATCATAAAAATATTGCGGGCTGAGAAGACCGCGCTCTGGATGATCCCACCGTAAGAGAGCCTCGAAGGAGGGAGGGCGTTCCTGATTTAAAGGGAGGACCAGCTGATAGAAAAGTTTGAACTGCTTCTTTTTCAACGCGGCCTGCATGGCTGTCCGTAGCCGCGACCGACGCTCCGTTTTTTCTTTCATGAAAGGAGCATATTTTTTGATTCTATTGCGGCCGTCTGCTTTGGCTTCGTAAAGTGCAAGGTCTGCACAGCGTAGAATTTCGCGTTTCCGACTGTCATTCAGTTTTGAGACGGCATATCCCAGACTGGCGCTGCACAGATGCGTCAAACTGCCGCTGCGAAACCGAAATCGCATGGCTTCAAGAATTTTCTGAAGCTTGATTTCAAAGATCTGTGGATCGTTTGACACCATGATGATGGCAAATTCGTCGCCACCAATGCGTGCGATGAAACAGTCGGTCGACTGAAAGGTCTTCAGGCGACCTGCAATTTTTTTCAGCAGGCGATCACCGGACTCATGGCCCGATGTATCATTAATGATCTTGAACGTATCGATATCGAGCAGGCAAAGGCAGAAATGCCGGTTGTCCGGATGTTCCTGTGCGAAAAGGACCTTCAGATACTGTGAAAATGATGTGCGGTTGGAGATATTGGTCAGGAAGTCAGTGTTGACGGCTTCCTGCAATTTCAGCCGGTTTGCTGTCAGGCGTTGTTCGGCACGTTTACGGGCGGTGATGTCAAAGCGGATTGCCACATAATTGATGACTTTCCCTTTTTCATTGCATCGGGGAACAATAGTCGTATCGACCCAGTATAATTTTCCGTTCTTCTTTTTATTGCAGATCTCACCGTGCCAAACGCCACCCTGCGCGATGGTGCGGTACATCTTCTGGAAAAAACTGGAATCATGAACGCCTGAATGAAGCATTCGATGATCTTGCCCAATCAGTTCAGCCCTGGAATAGCCACTGATTTCTACGAATTTTTCATTAACGGAAAGAATTTTTCCTTTAGTATTCGTTACGGCAACAATAGCCGAGCAATCAAGAGCATGGAGAACAAAGGAATCGTGAGAACTTTCGGACCATGCCTGAAGTGATTCAAGATAAGTTCCGAAATTCTGTTCCTGAAAAGTGTTCACTAAGCCTGTCCCGCTTGACCATAAATCCGAGTGTCGCGAGAAAACACTAAAAAAATACTAACAACGTTCTTTTGTGTGGGTATATCTGAAAGATAATATCACAAAAAGACCTTTTTTCAGGTCATAAGCGTTAAGGCAAAAGCGTTCTGTTCGCCAGAAATAGCTTTCTGGGAAATACAGAAGGGCTTTAGCGCACGGTATTTCATGGATTTGCTGAATTTATCCTCAGCAGAGGAGACACCGAAAAGGTGTCAGATCTGTCGTCCGGCTGGTGAGACGCCGAACGACAGAATATCGGATTGGGAATATCCGGAGTGTTTAAAAAGAGCCTTCCCAACCGCCCCCTAGAGCGCGGTAAAGATGTGTCATTGAAACGGAAACGCCTGCTCTTGCCTCGGAAAGGGCGCTGCGTGTTGCGAGAAGCGCGTTTTGTGCGGTGAGAACGTTCAGGAAGTCGCCTGCACCCTGACTGTATTGTAGCTGCGCAATGTAAACGGCCGTTTCGTTCTCGGTAACGCTTTCTTCAAGCCGTTTTTGCCGGTCCTGAGCTGTACTGAGGTCCGTCATGGCATCGTCAATTTCCTCCCATGCGCGGAGGATTGTACGCTGCAGAGCAATGGCAGCTTCTTTCTGCTGGGCCTTGCGAAGGTGCAACTGTCCTGTCAGACGGCCGCCCTCAAAAAGGGGCAATGTCATGGTTGGGCCAAAGCCGTACTGACGCGACGCCCATGATCCAAGTCCGCTGAACTGGAGTGCCTGAATATCCAGGCTGCCAGACAATGTGATGCGCGGGTAGAAGTCTGCAATCGCCACACCGATACTTGCCGTTGCAGCATGCAGGCGTTCTTTGGCCGCGCGAATATCCGGTCTCCGGTCCGCGAGTTGAGATGGGAGGCCCGTTGGAATGTTGGTTGGGACGGGCGGAATGATACCAGGTTTGTTCAGTGTACTGGCCAAGGCACCGGGTTCACGTGCCACAAGGAAACTGAGGGCATTGATCAGATGCACGCTCTGGCTTTTCAGAGGAGGCAGACGGGCTTCGAAGCTGTGCATCTGTCCACGGGAATAGGCGACATCCAGTTTGGTGGCAGTTCCCTGTGTAAAGCGCAGCGTTGTCAGGTCCACGCTATGATGGGCAATGTCGATGCTCTGCTGGGTAATGGCGATCTGTGCCTGCACATTGCGGAGCGCAATATAGTCCTGTGCGGTCTCCGCCATGAGGGAGACAAGCACGTTGCGCTGCATGTCTTCCGTTGCATGCATGGCCGCTGTGGCAGCTTCAACCTGCCGCCTGACATGCCCCCAGAAATCAACTTCCCAAGAGGCACTCAAGCCGTACTGGGGAAGGTTGAACGAGGGATTGCCCTTCGCGCCATCAGCGGCGGCTGGGCCAAATCCCTGCGCACCACTGGCAATATCGCCGGGACTGGCCTGCTCGGTTGTTCCCAGAAGTCCAAGGATACCGTTGGTGCTGGCGCGCTCCCGTGCGTAGGACGCTGCTCCATCCAGGCGGGGCATTTGTGCGGCACTGGCAATCCGTCGTTCTGCGGTGCTTTCAGCCAGATTCAGGGCTGCTGTTCGCAGATCAAGGTTGTTGCGAGCCACGTCAGCTTCAAGCTGTGTCAGCACCGGGTCGTTGTAGAGACGCCACCATTGTGGATCGAGTGCAGCCTGCGTCGGATGATCCGCGGCCGGTGTAACGCTCTGGTGGTATTGCGCGGGCGCGTGATCTGGTGGGGCGTGATAGTCCGGACCGACCGTACACGCAGTCAGGGCCGTGACGGACAGCAGGGCCGTAACCTGAGAAAAGAAAGAAAGGCGCATGGGGTGTCTCACTGCCAGGCGTAACGGTTGTCGCGGGCGTGGGGCCCCTCAGGCTGTGAGGCTGTGTCGACTTCCGCTTCAACAGACATGCCGACACGGACCTTGGCCGCGAGAGGCTGACCTGCATCGAATGTGAGTTTGACCGGGACGCGCTGGACCACCTTCGTAAAGTTGCCTGTTGCATTATCGGGCTGGATTGCCGCAAAGGCCACGCCAGTCGCAGGAGCCAGACTGTCCACGTGGGCATGGAGAGGATGACCGGGGAAGGTATCGACCCAGATGGTTGCCCGCTGACCTGTTTGCATTTTGGTCAGTTGGGTTTCCTGGAAGTTGGCGAGGACATAAGCTTTCTGTACCGGCACGACAGCCAGCAGGCCTGTGCCAGGATGCACATAGGCACCCACGCGGACGCCACGCTCACCGATAATGCCATCGACTGGGGCGGGAATGGTGCAATAAGACAGATTAAGTTCGGCCTGATGTTCTGTGCTCTGTGTCTTGAGGAGAGCGCCTTGAGCACGCTGGATTTGTGCCTGAAGAACGGGAATTTGTTGTTTCGCGCTGTCCACGCCTGCTTTGTCGCGCGCGATGGCCGCCATGGCTTCACGAAGACGGGCGTCCGCGCCCTGTTGCTGCTCCAGAGTACTGGCCCCCCCGACAGACAGATTGTGGTAGCGCGTTGCATTCTGCTGGGCGAAGACAAGGCTGGCCTCGTCGGCTTTGACGGTATCGGATGCGGCGGCGATCAGGCTGTCCTGCCTTGCGAGGGCTGCCTGTAGATTACCAATTTCGCCTTCGGCTGCGGCTACATCGCCCTTGGCTGCTGCAAGGGCTGCGCGATAGTCATCGTCTTCAATGTGGGCGAGTTCTTCCCCCGCGTGCACGTATTCGTTGTCTTCCGCTAGAACGCGATCAATACGGCCGGACACCTTCGGCGCGACGGCTGTGAAGTCGGCCGTGACGTAAGCATCATTGGTCTTCTGGTGCACGCCATCACCCACGAAAAAGCGATCGGCGCTCCAGGCCAGTCCGGCCAGCACCACGACGGCACACCCTGCGAGAAGAAGAGGCTTTCCATAAATCATGTCTGAGAGATCCGGATCTTAATGGGCGGGGGCGGAGAGGGGAGCCGCCGGCACAGAGGTGGGAGCGGGTGCAGGTTTGGGGGCCGGCCCTTTGCCGGGCGGATAAACGCGTTTGGGCAGGATAATGGCCAGAACGACGTAAGCTGCGCACAGCACTGCAATCACGAGGTATATGTCTGCCAGAGCAAGCACGACGGACTGTTCATGCACGTAGGTGTGGAAGATTTGCAGCGCATTGCGTGAGACATGCGCACTGTCAGGTGAGCTGTTCTGGATGGCGTTTTCGATCGGATTTCCCATGCCTGACAATGCCGTCGCATTGTTGCCGGAACGGTCGAGCAGCATGTTGGAATGGTATTGCTCACGCCGTCTGAGGAGGATTTCGAACAAGGCCGCAGCAACAGCGTTCGCCATGCCCTTGAGCATATTCACCATGCCGGAAATGAACGGTCCATCTGCCGGTCCGAGAGACATCGTGGCCAGCATCAGGACGGGAATGACCACCATGGGCTGCCCCACGATCTGGAGTCCCTGCAGAAGATAGAAATTATCACGTACCCAGTCCGGTGTGAGCCACGTTCCAAGGAACGCAGCCAGCCCGAGGCAGCTCATGCCAATGCCGAGCAGATAGCGGCAGTCCACTGAACGCATGTTGCAAAGAGCCGCCGTCAGCGGAAGCATGATGAGCTGTGGCAGGGCAACCATGAGCGCAATAGGTGCCGTCTGCGATGGGCGATACCCCCGGACTTCTGCCAGATAGGTGGATGGAACCTCCATCATGAGGCCACAGATCACCAGGACACCCACAAGCGTGAGCATCGACAT
Organism: Gluconobacter sp. P5E10; assembly: GCF_018812145.1. Lineage (NCBI taxonomy): Bacteria > Pseudomonadati > Pseudomonadota > Alphaproteobacteria > Acetobacterales > Acetobacteraceae > Gluconobacter > Gluconobacter sp. P5E10. Next base: position 197,838 of record NZ_JACRVZ010000001.1, read on the forward strand.
GGCGATGTTACGGTTCTTCCAGTACTGGAGCCGGAAAAATGGTGTGTGATGGTGCCATTCGTGGAACAGGAAGCCCAGAAACAGGGCGCCTCCCCAGAATGTCAGATGGGAAATAATGGGAGAGCGGAACCAGTCCAGCCGGTCTCCCTGATAGAGAACCGTCACGACGCAGAGAATGGACGGCACACCAATGAAGAACCCGCGCCAGTTGAACTTCATGAAACGTTCGAGGTGTACGGGGTCTTTGGGAAGACCATAGGCCATCATCGCAATGGCTATCGCACTGAGAGGGATGACTTCCCAATACAGCCAGTGCCAGCCGAAATGCTCAAACCATAAGGCTTCCAATGGGCCACCCAGATTAGGGCCAAAGGTCGCACTCATGGCGTAACCCCCAATACCAAACACCTTGATGGGCGGCGGCAGGTATTTGAGCATGACCGTCATCAGGACAGGCGGCAGACATCCTGCGCTCAGGCCTTGTGCCGCGCGCAGAAAACACAGGGAAATCATGTCCGGCATGAACGGCAGCGGAATGGACAGCAGGGCAAGCACTGCCGTCATGAAGATCGAAAAACGGTAGATCGAGAACGTCATGTAAAACCATGGCGTGAAGGCCATGGCGGCGATGTTGAAGGCTTCGTAGGTCGAGATGAACCAGGTGCCTTCATCATGGCCGATATGCATGGCGCCACGGATGTCCGACAGGCCGATTTCGGTGATGTGTTCGTTGAAACCCGCAACATGAACGGCCAGCAGCATGCCAAGGCACCCGATCAGGGTGCGCATCCCGAAGGGCGGCATGTAAGAGGGTTGCGCGGGTGGCGCTGCGGTTTGTGAAGGTAATGCCATCAGCTGCTCTCTTGGTGTCTGAGCGCATCTATCGAGGCATGGCAGGCGCAGAAAACCCTCACTTCAGGTAAGTGAGGATTCCACTTTTCGGAAGAGTGAGCGAGAAGTCTTTCATTTCTGTATGTTGGACCGCATCGTTCCTGTTTATGCTCACAGGAACGTTTGCCGTTACACGCAGGAAGGATGTCGCATGTCAGACAAGCAGCCTCTCGGACGCCGTTATGATCTGGATCTCCTGCGTTACCTTCAGGTGCTGGTGGAGGAGCAGAGCGTCTCCCTTGCAGCGCGCCGTCTCAAGGTGAGTGAGCCCGCCATGAGCCGGCATCTCGCGCGTTTGAGAACCGTGTTTGGGGATCCGATTCTTGTCATGTCAGGGCGACGTATGGTGGCGACGGCCTTCGCGAACCGTATTCGGGATCGTGTGCAGACGCTCGTTCGGGAAGCGGATGACCTGCTCAACGATGGCGCCACGCTGAACCTGAAAGCCATGTCCCCGAAGTTTACCATCCGGGCGAATGATATTGTGGTGGGAGCATTCGGGCGCCCCATTCTTCAGGCGCTGCAAAAGGAGTGTCCTGACTGCCGGATCGTGTTCTCGCCGGAATCGGAAGGGACAGCCAGTGAAGCTCTGCGTGGGAACAAGATTGATCTTTATATCGGCGCGACGGATGAACTGAGTCCGGAAATCATGCGCCAAACCCTGTTTGAAACGTCGTTTAGTGCGCTGGTCCGGAAAGGCCATCCTATCCTGAAGGATAAGATAACGCCCCAGTCTCTGGCCGCGTACGACCATGTGAGTGTGTCCAGAAAAGGCCGCTCGAACGGACCGATCGATGCGATCTTGAAGGAACGCTATGGGTTGTCACGCCGGATTGCGATGGTTGTGCCGACCTATCATTCTCTGATCGCTGCCATTGGCGAAACTGATCTCATTCTGCCGTTGCCCAGAACGGTTATTGAGCGTTTCCCGCTTGAACGCATGGGGTTGGACAGCTTCGAATTTCCGTTCGAACTGCCGCCCGTTCGGCCTTTTCAGGCCTGGCATCCACGCGTTGACATGGACCAGTTGCACCGCTGGCTGCGTGAAACCGTGCATCATGCCGTGCGGCAGGAACTGTGGCGAATTCGCACTGTGTGAGATGTGTTTGAAGAATATTTTATATTATTGTTGAGAATCATTTGCATTCGCACTCGTTCTGAGGAAGATAGCGCCAGTTTCGGCATGCAGATGTGATGTGCATGGTCTTGGAGGAATGCATTTCCCGAATAAGCCGTCCGCTTGAATGCGGTGATGGCGGCGGGATCGTTCCGGGTGATCAAGGCTGGCGACTGTTTCGTCTGTGTGCTGTCGGCCAATCAGTTCAGGTGGTTTCATGCCTTCGAAAAACGAACATCTCAGCCCGCGATCTCTGACAGATAGCCTGATTTCCACCGAGGCAGGTCAATCCTCCACCGTCAAATGGCAGAAACTGGCGCTTCTGGCTCTGGGGGCCGGGCTGGGCGTGACGGAAACCGGAGAGGCAGACGCCCAGGATGCCGGGGCTGCCAACGATGCGGCTTCCGTCAGTCTTCCTGCTGTTAAAGTTCACGGACAGACCGACACGGCTGCACCGGAACCGACCAATACGAACAACACCACACTCGATATAGGGCGTATGCCAGATACCGTTCGGGAAACGCCTCAGATCATCAGCGTTGTTCCTAAGGCGTTGATCGAACAGCAGCGTCTGTTCACGCTGGATCAGGCTCTGGCGAATGTTCCGGGCATCACCATGTCTACCGGTGAGGGGAACGGCGGCCTGAATGGCGATCAGTTCCGTATTCGTGGCCAGCAGGCCCGCGGCGACATTTACGAAGATGGTTTGCGGGATTTCGGCACCTATGTGCGTGACACGTTCAACACCGAAAGTGTTGAAGTGGTCAAAGGCCCAAGCGGCGAGTATTTCGGTGCGGGCAACGTGGGCGGTGTGATCAACCAGACGCTAAAAAAGGCGCATCTTGGAAATCACTACGCGCTCGATCAGTCCATCGGAAGCGGGATGCAGTATCGTGGGTCCGCAGACGTTAATTACCAGCTTGGCAAACATACTGCTCTTCGCGTGAACGGCATGTACAACAAGCAGGACGTGACAGACCGGAATAATGTTCGGTCAGACCGTTATGGCGTGGCGGCAGATCTTGGTTTTGGTTTGGGAACGAAAACCACGTATCACCTGAACTATCAGTGGCTTGGCAGCCGCGGAACACCGGATTACGGTGTGCCGATGATCCAGATTGGCAATACGTACACGCCAATTACCGAACATGGATTGAACCGAAACACGACATATACGCGCAATTTTGACCGGGATAATTCCAATATCCACATGGTCACGTCGAAATTCGCAACTGAAATTGCAAAGTGGCTGACACTCAGCAACGACACGCGTTTCAGCCATTATCATCGTGATTACGCAGCGACCAATCCCAGTGCCTGTTCCGGCACCTGTGCTTCCAGTTTTCTTGCCGGCGGAAATCCGTCTTTGGCCTATGGTGCAGGCGGTGGTGCTGCTTACCAGCAGGATGGCTGGGGCATTCAGAACGTTATGATGACGCGTTCGAAATTTGACACGTGGTTCCTGAAGCATGATCTGCGGGCGGGTGTGGATATCAACTACACCAAGGACGATCGGATCATGGGCACGTATGTGAACCGGACGAACAACCAGACCATCCGCAACCCGTACTACTCTTCGCCGGGCACATATATCACCTGGCCATCCAGTGGGCATCGGACCGCAGATTTCCGTGATCTGGGCCTGTTCCTGGCTGATAAAATTCACCTCACCAAGAAACTGTCCATTTTCGGAACGTTCCGCTGGGATAGCTATAAGAGCACGTACTGGAGTGCTGCGGCTGCCTCTTCTGGTACACAGGCGCAGAGCTCCAACAAGTTCAGTCCGTCTGCCAGCATCATGTATGACATTACCAAAGACGCGACCGTCTATTTTACGTTTGCCCGCTCTTACAAGCCTGTCGGAACGGATGTGTCTTCCCAGATCACCAATCAGGCCAGCGTCGGCGACGTTGCGGTCAACGGGCGTGATCTGAAGCCGCAGCGCAGTGATCTGTTTGAAGTTGGAAGCAAACTGGATTTCTTCAACAAGCGCCTTGGTGTGACGGGAGCTCTGTTTCAGATCAACCAGAACAACTCTTACACGTATGATGACGATGGCAGCATCATCACGGGTTTCCAGGATGCTGGAACAGGCCGCCGGATCCGCGGTGTTGAGCTGAGTGCGACCGGCAAGATCACGCAGGCTTGGGATATCTATGCCACCTACGCATATATGGGCGGCAAAGTGACGAACAGCGCTACGATGTATGGCAATCAGGCGCCCCAGCTTCCGCACAATACGTTCTCGGTCTGGAGCACCTACAACCTGTCGCATCTGGTGCTGAGAGCAGGTCAGGGTACGCTGAAGGCTGGCGGTGGTGCACAGTACAGCTCCGGCTATTGGGCTAATGAGGCCAATACGGCGCGCATGCCTTACAACTTCTCGCTGAACGGCATCGTGTCCTACGACTACGGCCGTTATCATGTGCAGTTTAATGCCAATAATCTGACTAACCATCTGAATTATGGTTCAGCGTTCAGCTCCAGCCGCGCTGTTCCGATGTCAGGGCGGACGTTCATGGGAAGCTTTGGCCTCAATTTCTGAAGCGAGCTTCAGACAGAACTGTTTGCAGCCCTTCCGGTCATTGGCCGGGAGGGTTTTTATGGTGAGTATCGGTGAAATATCATGGCGTCGTGCGGACAGCCCGTTGGTCCAGATTTTGAAAACGAAATGCCAGTGGTGAGTTGCCCTCCGCAGGTACAGGCCCAATTACTTTTGGGCCAAATGCATGTGGACAGGGGATGGCTAGCCGAGGCTTTTCCATATTTTGAAGCCGCTGCACGGAGTGGTCATCCGGTTGCCGTGAATATGCTTGGTCGCGCGTATGAAAGAGGGTGGGGCGTCCCGCGTAACCCTGCTCAGGCCGCCGCATATTTTGAGACAGCCGCCGCCCGCGGAGAAACGTGGGCCATGTTCAATCTGGCGGATCTTCTGCTGCTGGGAGACGGGGTTCCAAAGAACCGCGCGCGCGCCTATCGGCTCTATGTATCGTCTGCCGAAAAAGGCAATGTGAAAGCTCTCAACATGTTGGGGCTCTTGCACGAAGACGGCATCAGCGGGGTGCCCGATCCGGAAGGCGCGAAAGTTTTCTTTCAGGCCGCATCGGAAGGAGGGGACTGCTGGGCAGACCTTAATCTCGCACGTCTTGCGCTGGCACAGCAGGATGTCCCTGTTGCGGTATCCTGTTTCCAGAGGGCTTTGCAATCCGGTTTCCCGGATGTTTCCCAGGCTATTATTGGTCTGATTGGGCTTAGTGAAAATTCTGCTTTGCATGCCGTGAAAGCACAGGCCATCCGGCAGCTTGCACAGAAAGAGCCGCCCCGCATTGTCTCCACCACATTCGATCAGCTTTCGTCCGGCGAAAGATTATGTGCGGAGTAGCGGCGTCTGCATTGGGCTTACAAATTCATACACTTCTGTCGCAGCGCGGGACGGGCAAGCGATGTCATATGATCGGGCTATCAAAACCTTGTTCATGGAGACGTGCGTCTTGAGACCTGTTTTCCAATACTGTCGACGTCCGGTATGGCGCCTGCTGGCCGCGATATTTCCGATCATGCTGGCTCTGGGGATCGTGCAGTCTGCAAAGGCTGCCTCCATTGCAGGCCTGCCTCCGGTTGCTCCTGTCATATCTTGTGAAATGCTTGGAAAAACGGATCTGGCACCCTTTGTCGGTGCGTCTGTTGATCATCAGGTTGCGGTCGTTCTGGAAACGCCAAAAGGCAAGTTCTGCAAGGTTACCGGGCAGATCGCTCCGACCATTTCCTTTGAATTTGACCTGCCCATGGAACACTGGACGCAGCGGTTTCTGCTGGGCGGTTGCGGTGGCCTGTGTGGCATGACGCGCGTCGGTGTCAGCAATGCTGGCGCCTGCGCTCCCGCCTTGAATGGTGAATTTGTCATGGCCGGGGATGATCTGGGTCACACTGGTCCCATGATGGGATTACAACAGGGCTTCTTCGGCAAAAACCCGCAGAAGCGGATCGATTTTGCATATCGCGCCAATCATCTGACGACGGTTGCAGCCAAGGCGCTGACGAAAGCGTTTTACGGACAGGCCCCGAAGTATTCCTATTTTGTAGGCTGTTCGGATGGCGGACGCGAAGCTCTTATGGAAGCCCAGCGCTTTCCGGATGATTTTGACGGGATTTCCGCCGGAGCTCCGGCCGCACTCTTCACGGTGCAGAACTCATTTTACCACGCGTGGAATGTCCGTGGGAACCAGCGCGCTGATGGCACGAACATCCTGCTACAGGATCGTGTTTCTATTCTGCATGATGCGGTTGTTAAGCACTGCCCGACATTATCGGGAGTTGCGGACGGTATTCTGGAAGAGCCGAGAGCCTGTCATTTCGATCCTGCGTGGGTGCGGTGTCCGGCCGGTCAGGCCAATACGTCCCCTTGCCTGACAGCAGAGGAAACACAGGCAGCCCTCCGGATCTATAGTGGTGCAACCGACGCTTCCGGACGGTCCTATATTCTGCACGGGCCATTCCCCGGTTCTGAAACGCAGTGGGCGCTGCCTTCGTCCCCAACGGGCGAGAGCATGAGCAATGGAATTGCCGCGTCTGCCATTGCCTATGCCATTTCACCAGAGGTGAACGAAAAGGCCACGGATCTGACGCTGTTCCAGTTCGATCATGCGACGTTCGACGTCATGAACGAACTGGCACCGCTCTATAATGCCGAGAATACGAACCTTCATCCGTTTCAGCGCCGCGGCGGCCATCTGATCCTTTGGCATGGACTGGCCGATCAATCGATTTCCCCCGTCAACACGATTGCCTATTATCAGGGCGTACAGAAGGAAATGGGACGTACCCTGACGGACCGTTTCCTGCGTTTCTATCTGCTGCCGGGTGTTGGGCATTGTGGAAATGGTGACGGCTTCCCGCAGGTGGACTTCCTGTCTCCGCTGATGGCGTGGACGGAAACCGGGACTGCACCAAACGCGATCCTGACGGAAAAAATCGCACAGTCCGATATGCCCATGGGAAAGGCGGGAAGCGCAGGGAAAGCCGGGGGCGGTCAGATCCATGCAGCGGTGATGCCCAGTCAACCATATGCCCGGCCCAATGGTACACCCACTGCCAGCCGACCGGTTTATCCTTACCCGTTTATCGCCCGCTATACGGGGCGTGGCGATGTGAATTCCGCTGCGAATTACCATCCTGTGAAGACATCTGTCGCCCTGCCAATGATGTTTGACAGTTATTCCAACTCCCTGATCGGGCCCGATAATCAGAAGGATTACACGGTGCGCGACGGGAAGCTGGCCGTACAGGAGCATACTCATGGATGATAAACTGAATGCTGTTCTGGATCTCTATTATGAGCGGATCCTGAAAGAACGGCAGGAGCATGCGGACGGGATTTCCCGCCCCGCGTCCGAGCGTTTCATGGCGGTAGGTCCGCAGACCGGGCAACTGATCAACATTCTGGCGCGCAACCTCAAGGCACCGACGATCCTCGAACTGGGAACGTCTTTTGGATATTCCACCCTGTGGTTGGCGGAAGCGGCACGCCGGACGGGCGGTCGTGTCATCACCATGGAACTGGAACGGGAGAAGGTTGCCTTCGCCAGAGACATGGCTGCGCGTGCCGGTGTGGAAGAGCACATTGAGTATCGTATCGGGGATGCGGTTGAGATGATTTCAGAGTTGAAGGACGGCATTGATTTCGTCCTCCTAGATCTCTGGAAGGATCTCTATGTGCCGTGCCTTGAAGCCCTGATACCGCATCTGCGGTCAGGCGCCGTTCTGGTCGCGGATAATATGGTTATTCCGGGCGGTGAAGACGCTCGGCGCTACCAGGAATTCGTTCGCTCACAGCCGGGGATCTTGAGTGTTCCGCTCTCCGTCGGGACCGGGCTGGAAGTCAGCCGTTTTCTGCCCGGCTGAATTTTTCATTCTCTAACAGGGCGTGTGTGTCCTTTTCTGGAAAGCTCAATGTTCAGAACTTTCATGAACCGTTACGGAACCCCACTGACGACAGGATTTTTCCTGATTTCGGCCATTACCGGGGTGGCACTTTTCTTCCATTGGGGCCCCGGAGCTTTCCATCCGATGCATGAATGGCTGAGCATGGTCCTGCTCGTGCCGTTCGCGCTGCATCTGATCAAGAACTGGACGTCACTCGTCAATTACGCCCGGCGCGGAACACTCTACATTCCGCTTCTGCTGGCGCTGGCTTCAACAGCCTATTTCTTCCTGCCGCAATCGTCCTCAGGCCATGCTGGCAACAAGCAGGTTGCCTTCATGCTGGTACCGTTGGTGACGCAGGCGCCCCTGTCTCAGGTCGCTCCGCTCGCGCATATGGATGGGGGAATGCTGGCCCATAAGCTCTCTGCGCATGGCCTGACGGTGACATCTGAAGACCAGTCGATTGCGCAGATTGCTGAGGCGAATGGCAAGAACACCAACGATGTTTTGGCCATGGCGTTTCAGAGTGGTGGCCATGGACATCAGCATGGCCCATTAGAACACGACCATCACGAGCATTGATAAACGTTGGATTGCCCCGTTCAGAAAACGGGGCAATCCAGCTTAAAGCTCAGCCCATTGCCGCAGAAGGTTGTGGTAGGTTGAGGTCAGACCCAGAACCGCTGGGTGATCATCGGGAAGGGCCTTGCGGGTCTCGATGATGGAGCGGTCAAAATCGTACATAAGAGCGCGCTTTGTATCGTCGCGGATCATGGATTGCGACCAGAAGAACGATGCCCAACGGCTCCCGCGCGTAATGCGGTTAACGCTGTGCAGGCTGGTAGACGGATAGACTACCATGTCGCCCGCCGGGAGTTTGACGTTCTGATTGCCATAGGTGTCCTGGATGACGAGTTCGCCACCGTCGTAATCTTCTGGGGAAGACAGAAATAGTGTGGAGGAAACGTCCGTCCGGATGCGGAAACCAGCGCCTGGAATAGGGCGGATGGCATTATCAACATGTGCGTTAAAATGCATTCCGGTATCGTATCGGTTGAAAAGTGGTGGATAAACCCGCAGGGGCAGGGCCGCGCTATTAAAAGTTGGGTTGCGCCCTAAAGCTCTCAGAACAATTTCTCCAAGCTCACGGCATACTTCTGAATCCTGCGGGATCTGAAGGTTTAACTTTGCCTTTGCAGACTGTTCTCCCGCTGTAACACGCCCATCTGTCCACTGCGCCGTCTCAAGTTGGTCGCGGCAATAGCGTACCTCTTCAGGAGACAGGACATTCGGAATGTGGATCAGCATGGGTGTGGTCTTCCTAAGACGGGTCTTGGGGCTTTTTTCAAAGCAGCTGAGAATCCTGCTTGTAATTAAGAATGACTCTCATTATCGTTCTTTAAAGCTCTTTGCAGACTAGTGCAATCCATGTGGCGCGTGTTGCCCGGATTGTGCGCGGCGACTGTCGGTTTGTTGCAAGGACATCGTGTTTCAACCTCGAGACAGGAGGGCGCAGCGTGTCGCCCCGACAGGCACAGTAATGTCTCTTACCTTCTCCCCCTGGCAGATGTTTCTTGGCGCCGGGCCGGTTGTCCGTTGCGTCATGACGCTTCTGGCGGCGGCATCCGTCGTCACATGGACGATCTTCATTGCCAAAACTGTTGAGCTGATCCGCTTGCGGGCGCAGCTCAAAAAATCAGAAACGGCGCTGGAAGACGCAGACACACTGCATCTGGGAGAAGAATGGACGCGCGATGGTGCGGGTATCGCTCATGCCATGGTGCTAGCCGCAGAAGCGGAGCGCCGCCGCTCGGAAGATATTCCTGCCGATCGTGACGGCATCAAGGAGCGGATTGTCCTGCATCTTGAGCGTCTGGAAGCTGCTGAAGGCCGTCGCCTGATGAGAGGGACTGGCGTGCTCGCCACGATTGGCGCGACGTCTCCCTTCATTGGGCTGTTCGGAACGGTATGGGGCATCATGTCGTCCTTCACGGGTATTGCCGCCGCTCATGCGACCAGCCTGGCCGTTGTTGCTCCTGGTATCGCCGAGGCCCTGCTGGCCACGGCGCTTGGTCTGGTCGCGGCTATTCCTGCTGTTGTGATCTACAATCATCTGGCCCGCCAGACGGCGGCCTGTCGCGCCTGTGTGGCGGATCTGACGTCACTTGTGATGCGTCTGGTTTCTCGTGATCTGGCCCGCGCGGCGCTTGCCGCAAGCGGCAATGTCGTCCGCTTCATGGCTGCTGCGGAGTAATCGCAGGCATGGCTATTCATATTCGTCATGCCGATGAGGCGGTCCTGGAAGCGCACGAAATCAACGTGACGCCCTTTATCGACGTCATGCTCGTTCTGCTCGTGATCTTCATGGTTGCTGCACCTCTAACGACGGTCAACGTCCCGGTTGATTTGCCATCTTCAACCGAAACACCCGCTCCCCGCCCGGACGAACCGGTTTTCCTGACCGTCAAGGCTGACCATACGTTGGCTCTGGGCGAAGATGCCGTCAGTTCGGATCAGCTTATTGATGCACTCGGCAAAGCCAGCAAAGGGAACAAGGAAGAGCGCATTTTTCTGCGGGCGGACAAGACCGTCGATTATGGAACGCTGATGGATGTGATGGGGCAGCTTCGGAAGGCCGGTTTCCTCAAGGTCGCGCTTGTCACGCTCCAGGGGCAGGAGGCTGGGGAAGGGCCGTGAGTTCTTCACCCGCGTCTCTCCCCACAACCTTCCGGGACTGGTATCAGTGGTATCAGCAGACCGAAGACCAGCGGAGTGTCCGTGTCTGGGGTCTGTCTGGTGCTGCCATGACTGTTCTGACAGGCATCGCACTCTGGTGGGCCGTGACACATGCGCCGCCACAGGTTGCGGCCCCAAGTGCTGCCCCCCCGCCTGCCATTGCAATTGACATGTCCCCCATGCCGACACCTGCGCCGGCTCCTCCACAGGATGTCGATCCCGGGCCGCAGCAGATGGTCACGCCGCCGGAACCGCAGCCGGATACGCCTCAGCAGGTGGATGCCCCGCCGTCTCCGGCACCGCATCCGCCCTTGCCTGTTCCAAAGGTGGAGAAGGTCAAGGTTCACAAGAAAACAGCAAAGAGCCTGCCTCAGCCGGTGAAACCGGTCCCGATGCAGGCTCCTGTTGCCGACAAGATGACAGCGCCGCCTGCTGCCGATAGTACGCCCTCCCAGAGCAGCAGCGCGGCGTCTGCGTCTCACGCGAGTCACTCCAGCAACGCACCCGTGACTTGGCAGGGCGATATTCTGGCGCGTCTCGAACGTTTCAAGCGTTACCCGGCAGACGCTCTGGCGCAGCATCAGGAAGGAACTCCTGTCCTGTTTTTCGTCATGGATCGACGTGGGCATGTTTTGTCTGCAAAAATCCGGAAAAGTGGTGGTTTTGCATTGCTGGATGAAGAAACATTAGCGGTTGTCCGGCGTGCAGAACCGTTCCCGCCGCCGCCGGAAGAGATTGCAGGGGCGACAGTTTCTCTCACTGTTCCTATCGAATTTTCGGTCGAGGACCAGTAAAGGGAAAAGCTGAAGGAATGCTCCAGTCAGATCGTGGCTGGAGATGACATCGAGGCTGGACGTCTCCAGTTTCCGTAAGCGTTAACGTCAATCAACGCACAGAACCGAACAGCCCCTGAGCTGTGCCGGGCCTGTGCGTCTGTCGTCATGCAGTCCTCAGACCCGTTGCTCAGGGTTAATTCAAGGATGAGAAGATGACCGTTACTGACCCCACAACTATTGCTCCTCCGGAAATCCGTCGCGTTATGCATGAGCTGAAACGCCGAGACCTGACCGTTGTGGACGTCGGGCGTGTAACGCCACACATGATCCGCATCACGCTTCAGGATGAGAGCCTTCGGGATTTTCCCAGCCTGTCACCGGATGATCACATCAAGATATTTGTCCCGCAGGGTGACGGTGACATGGCCCGTCGGGATTACACGCCGCGCGTGTTTGACCGCGCTGCTGGGACGCTGGTTCTGGATTTTGTGGACCATGATGGCGGACCGGCGGCGGACTGGGCCCGGAGCGCCAAGCCCGGTGATCATCTCGCCATTGGTGGCCCTAAAGGATCGCGCGTCATTACGGGAGATATTCGCAACTGGCTTCTGATTGGGGATGAAACCGCACTTCCAGCTATTGGCAGGCGCGTCGAGGAACTGGATGCCGGAACGCCGGTCACCACGCTGGCTGCGGTGACAGATGCCTCAGAGGAACAGTCCTTCAAAACGAAGGCGTCCTACACACCTGTCTGGGTTCATCGTCCAAGCGAACAGGCGCATGAGGCCGAGCCGTTCTTACGCGCCTTGAAAACCATTCAGATCGCGCCGCAGACATTCATCTGGGTTGCGGCTGAAGCATCCGTTGCACGCTCTATCCGAAGTGTTCTGGAAAACGAGCGTGGAATTTCGCCGCAGTGGATCAAGGCGTCCGGGTACTGGACGAAGGGCTGAAAATGGAAAAAGCCGCGTGTGTTGAACATGCGACTTTTTGTGCGGGCGTGCGTTACTGGAAGGGCAGATAGCGGAAGTCGAAGAAGATCTGACTCATACTGGTATGCGGATCGCCGCCAATGCCTTTCCAGATATCCCGCCGTGCGTACGCAAGTTGGGTGCCACCTTCAACTGTGCCAAAGCGGCCTTTGAAGAACCTCCACCAGGCACCGATCGTCGCCTCTGAAACGCCGCGTGTATTGGCGGAGCAGGTGAGGGACGAAAGCTCCTGTAGGCAGCCCGCATTTGAGTACAGCGGGTTGCCGTAGCCGTAAGACGACCCTTCACTGTTGAAATAGGCATGTCCCACGCGCTGTGTGCCAAAATATCCATACACATCAATATGCGGGTTGGGATGTGCAATCAGGCCTGCCTGCGCCTGAAGACCGAAGAGGGGCACCGGGTCCCCCTTGGCATTCAGTGTCGCGTCCGGAAGCAATACGGAGCCGTAGCGGTTGATGCCCCATCCCGCGAGGCCGGCCGCGCGGAACTCCAGCTTGCCTGAAATGATTGGCAAGATCAGCGATCCCCCTGCGCCACCCGCAATGGCGGTGTTGTTGTGGCCTGTATGATTGATGGTCACGCGATCATGCGGGAAATGCAGAATCCCTTCGACTTCGTAATGGCCCCAGCTGGGATCGTAAGCCAGTTTGCCAATCAGGTCTGGTGCGATTTCGTTTGAGAAGTTCGCTGTGTCATTCGTCAGGCCAACGCCGTTTTCGCCAATCGTGGCCGTGTTGCCGTTTGGAAGGGACACCGTGCCGTTGGTGTTCGTGAAGCCTGTGGTGTCATACAGGGTTGCCGGGTTTTCGATGGAGAAACCTGCCCAGAGGCGGTGGTCCATGAAATCCTTGACGACGCGCACCTGCCATTGGCGAGCCCATGTCTGACCCGCCAGCATGGAGGCTTCAATGGTTTCCGGAAGGCTTTCCTGACGGGCCACGATACCAATACGGCCGGGCGTCAGAAGGCTCCAGGCCTGTCCGCCAAGGAAATGCCAGCCAGCTTTGTTATCATCATAGGCCAGATAGGCCTGACGCATCCGGAACGCATAGCTGTTGCTTTCATACGGATCTGTCGTAACTGCACCAGCACCGAAATCGGATTCAAAGAAGCCTGAAATGGTCGCTTCGGAATTAATGTTGCCGCGTGCCAGGAGGGAGAGGCGGCTATAGCGGGCGCTCCCTTCGAAATTATTGGTGTGATACCGCGGTTCATTCGGATACGGCATGTCCTGCCAATAATTGAATGTGCCGGACGCGACATGGCGGTTCTCAAGAACGGCTGCCATGTCCACAAAGCCACCGAGCATGAGCGTGACAGGCCCAAGGTGAAACACACCATGATCGCCAACGGCACCAGCGGCCTGAGCGCCGATTGTTTCACGCGGATGTGGGCCGACACCATTTTCAGCGAAGCGCACCATGACATCTTCTGTCCGCTTCCCGACCACGGCCAGTTCAGATCCGGCGCCAGACTCAGTCACCCCGTGGTCGCGACGATCTCGTGCAACGCGGTCTCTTGAGTCTGATGAGGGGAGAGCGCGGGAAGCGTGTCCTTCAGGCGAGTTGGCACTGGATGCGAATGTTGCTTCTGAAGCAAGTTCTGTTGGGTGCGGGGACGAATGGAGTTGTGGCGCGTGAGGTGCAACTCCATGAATGGCAGACCTCGAAGACGTGCCGCGAGCGACCAGTGTCGTGTTCGTCGTTGTCTTGTCTGCTGGCTGAGCCGTGTGATGATGCTTGGCCATCTCTGAGCGCAGCATGACAAGATCGCGATTGATCTCTTCCTGTTCCTGCTGAACATGTGCCTGCGCTTCCTGAAGGCGGTGCATCTCCTTTTCCATGCGAGACATCACATCGTCATCTGCGTGCGCCTGTGAATGAACTGCGAGCAGACCAAACGCTGTGCTCATCATCAGGAGCCCGCGGATAGAAAAAACAGTGCCGCAGGCCATGCGCAGAGGGAAACGGGACAACTACGTTCTCCATGTCAAAAGATGTCTGATCTATGACACGGAATCGTGATCTCAAGAGTTAAAAAAGGTTTCAGACTCATGGAAAATCCAGAGCTAGAGCAAAATTTGGGGGGATGTATAAGATTGGAATGTCTGAACATTCAGCTTCGTTCAAAACGCTGGGCACAAACAGAAAATTCCAGCTCTGAGACCGTACAGAGTACGATCAAAGCTGGATATCTGCGTCATTTCATTTTGAGAAATGTGCCTGTAAGCTTTTGAAAAGCTTGGTGTCCCGTACGGGATTCGAACCCGTGTTGCCGCCGTGAAAGGGCAGTGTCCTAGGCCTCTAGACGAACGGGACTGGAGGCGTGAGCGGGTGTATAAGGGGGTTCATTTGTGCCGTCAAGCACTTGAAACGTCAGAAATGAAAAAAGTTAGATTTTGTCGTTCCTGCCAGGTTTCCACCCTCAAATGCCCTGCCAGATGCAGCAGCGGCATCGTCCGATCTTCAAGCAAGGGGACAAATGGTTTGTCCCCCGCTCGGAAGACAAGTGCCTTCAGGCGTGTCCCGCCGTCTTCCCCTTGGAACATCACGCGCAGGGTGTTTCCGTCCTTACCAATGCGATCAGTCTTGACGCATCGCACATTGCTGATTGCCAGAACGGGCTCTTCATTGCCGGGTCCGAAGGGAGCCAACCGCCCAAGCTGAGCAGCGACTTCAAGCGAGGCTCCTCTGAGTGTGGTGAGGCCATCGATCCGTAATGCGTCCTGAACCGGAAGAGCGCGGGCTTCGGAAAGCGTGTTGTCCAGTAGTTCATGGAATGTGGCAGCATTACCGGCTTCTAGCGAGAAGCCGGCAGCCATGGCGTGGCCGCCACCTGTCAGAAGAAGCCCGGACTGTCTGGCAGCGATGATTGCAGCACCGATATCCAGTCCAGGCACCGAACGGGCAGATCCTTTGATAATTCCGTCCGCGAGAGCGCCGACCAAAGCCGGACGATTGAATCGCTCCTTTAGTCGCCCCGCAACAATGCCCACAACACCTGGGTGCCAGGTTTCACCATGCAGGAAGATCACCGCGTGATTGGCTTCGATCTGCTGTTCAGCCTGCTCCATAGCCTGAGCGAGAATGCCAGCTTCGACGCTCTGACGTTGCCGGTTCACGTTATCCAGCTCATCCGCAAGAGCGCGAGCTTCTACGACGTCTTCCGAAAGCAGAAGTCGCAAACCAAGATTGGCCTTGGCAATTCGGCCCCCCGCGTTAATGCGTGGCCCCAGAGCGAAGCCACAAGCCATCGCGCTGGCTTCTTCCTTCACGCCTGCCACAGAAGAAAGTGTGGCTAATCCCAGGCGCTCTCCACGCGCCATGACGCGCAAACCCTGCATGACGAGTGCACGGTTCAGCCCGGTAAGAGGCATGACGTCACAGATCGTGGCAAGGGCCGCGAGATCCAGACGCTTAAGAAGGTCAGGGGCAACGCGTCCATCCGTAAACCAGCCGTCTCGCCGAAGAAGACGGACGGTGGCGACCATGGTCAGGAAAGCGACGGCGGTTGCGCAGATTGCGCCGAGACCAGAGGTGCAGTCGAGGCGGTTCGGGTTAACGACAATGCCATTTGGCAGGATCGAACCATCCGGCTTGTGATGATCAAGGACAATGACGTCCGTTTGGCCGTGAAAGCCGTTCAGAATGTCGATCGCAGCAGTGCCGCAATCGATGCAGACGAGCAGGGTTGCACCCCCGGAAACCAGCTTTTCGAGTGCTGGTGTGTTGGGGCCGTAGCCCTCGGTCATGCGGTCTGGGATGTGTGTGCTGACGGTACAGCCAAGTTCCCGGAGCGTGTCACAGACGAGCGCTGTGCCGCAGGCGCCATCCACATCGTAGTCGCCAAAAAGGCCGATATGTTCATGGGTGCGGACGGCTTGAGCAAGTCTGTCAGCAGCTTTGTCCATATCCTGCAGGCAGGAAGGGTCAGGCATGAGATCCCGCAGACGCGGGTCCAGAAAGGAGGCTGCTTCCGTGGCTGTGACACCACGGGCAGTCAGGATACGGGCCAGAAGTTCCGGAATGGCTGCTCTTTGAGCCATTCCAAGGGCAAGGCGGTTATCCGCCTCTGCCAGACGTGGATCGCGCCAGATCCACCGACGGTTGCCTGCGCTGCGGGATACGCCGAGTACCAGGCCCGTATCGTCTTCTAACATGCTACTCCATTCAGGATGGTCGATTTGTCTTCAGGCTGAAGTCGTGATGGCTCTCAATATAGCGAACTGTGCCAGATTTTGAACGCATAACGATCGAATGCGTCTTGGCGCGGGTTGGGCTGATCCGTTCCACACCCCTCAGCAGAGAGCCGGTGGTGACGCCTGTAGCGCTAAACAAAACGTGACCGGCGGCCATGTCGTGCAGACCAAGAAGACGCGTTGGGTCTTTTCCGTCAGCCATCTCGCGAGCGCGTTCACGCTGTGCGTCGTCTTCAAACAGGAGGCGGCCCTGCATTTGACCATTCATGCAACGGATTGCAGCAGCTGCCAGAACACCCTCGGGAGCACCGCCGGAACCTGCGTAAAGATCTACGCCGCCGCCATCGATACAGGTTGCGATAGCTGCAGCAACGTCACCATCGCTGAGAAGCTGAACGCGGGCACCAGCCTGACGGGCACGGGCAATCAGTTCTTCGTGGCGTTCACGATCCAGCGTACAGAGCACGAGGTCGGACACGTCGCGGTTCTGGGCCTTGGCAAGGTTGCGCAGGTTTTCTTCGATGGAAGAGTCCAGATTGACGACATCGTCCGGCAGGTCCGGGCCGACGACAATCTTTTCCATGTAGATGTCCGGGGCGTGCAGGAACTTGCCGCGCTCGGCGAGGGCGACCACCGTAATGGCATTCGGCAGGCTCTTGGCGCACAGGTTCGTGCCCTCAAGCGGATCGACCGCGATGTCCATGGCTGGGCCGCCGGAGCCGACCTTCTCACCGATGTAAAGCATCGGTGCTTCGTCCATCTCGCCTTCGCCAATGGTGACGACGCCATCAATGGCAACCGTATCAAAGGCGGCGCGCATGGCCTGAACAGCCGCACCATCGGCGTCGTTCTTCAGGCCACGGCCTGTCCAGCGGTCAGAGGCAATGGCGGCCGCTTCCGTGACGCGGACAAGCTCCAGCGCCAGGTTGCGGTCAGTTACGCGGTAGGGAAGAACATTTGTAGGATCGATCACTGGAGAGAATCCTCGATCTTGAGCACCAGGGGAGCTCCCTTAACAACAGGGAGCGCGGAAAGTGCTGTGATAGCTGCAGAAATAGCCTTTTCTGGGGCCTGATGAGTCACCAGGGCCAGATATGCACGTCCCGCTGCAGCATCATGTTGCGAGACAAAGTGCACGGAAACATCATGGTCCCGGAGAACCGATGTCAGATCAGCCATGACACCCGAGCGATCTTCCACATCCAGACGAATATAGAAGGCGCTCTTCAGTTCCCCGAGGCTGGTGCAGGCAACGGGGGCTGGTGTGTTCCTGACGCCCCAGACCGGAAGGTCTGCACCACGGGCCAGATCGATCAGGTCTGCCACCACGGCGCTGGCTGTCGGGCCTTCGCCCGCTCCCCGGCCGGAAATGGTGATAGGACCACTGAACGGGCCTTGTGTGGTGACGGCATTGAATACCCCTTCCACGGCGGCGATGGCTGCCTTGGCGGGGACCAGACATGGGCGAACCCACGCCTCGATCCCGCTGTCATTGCTGGCACGAGCCATGCCGAGCAGTTTGATACGGTATCCCAGTTCGTTGGCGAACGTCAGATCCGCTGCTGTCACATCTCGGATACCGTGGACAGGAAGAGTGTCGAATGCGATGGGCTGAAACGCGATGCCGGCAAGGATGGCCAGCTTGTGAGCCGTGTCCCATCCGTCCACATCCGTGGAAGGCTCAGCCTCTGCATAGCCTTTGGCCTGAGCTTCGGTCAGAACATCTCCGAAATCCCGGCCAGTCGTGCGCATTTCCGTGAGGATATAGTTGCAGGTACCATTCAGGATGCCGCCCACGCTGTGGAGACGATCTGCAGCCAAACCTTCACGCACAAGTTTGATGGCGGGGATGCCGCCAGCAACAGCGGCTTCGAACAGCAGAGGCGCATTATTTCCGGCTGAAAGACGTGTCAGTGCGGAACCATGCAGGGCGACCAGAGCCTTGTTGGCGGTCACAACAGGCAAACCACGCGTGAGTGCCGTTTCTACCATGTCGCGCGCCGGGCCTTCAGAGCCGCCGATCAGTTCGACAACAACGTCGATCTCCGGGTCCTGAGCAACGGATACGGCGTCGTCATGCCAGCGGGTGGCAGACAGATCGACGCCGCGATCCTTGCTTTTGCTGCGCGCTGTCACCGCCACAACTTCGATCGGGCGGCCAGCGCGGGCGGTAATCGTTTCAGCGTTCTCCCGCAGGAGACGAATGACGCCGACACCGACAGTCCCAAGTCCGGCCAGTCCGATCCGCAGTGGTTTCACGATGATGCAGCTCCAAGAAGGTCAGCGGTCGATGCGCCGGCACCGTGCCGGCTCATGAAGCTCTTGATGGCCCGCGTCGCCTGACGCAGCCGCTGAGTATTTTCGACAAGTCCGATCCGGACGAACCCTTCGCCATATTCGCCAAAGCCCAGGCCGGGTGCGACGGCCACGCCAGCTTCTTTCAACAGGAGCTTGGAAAATTCCACGCTTCCCATGTCGGCGAAAGCGGGGGGAATAGGGGCCCATGCGAACATGGATCCGGCGGGGGCAGGAACGTCCCAGCCCGCAGCGCTCAGGCCACGCAGCAGAACATCCCGGCGATCTTTATACATGGCGCGGATGTCCGATACGTAATCCTGTGGGCCATTTAGAGCCGCAACCGAGGCCACCTGAATCGGCGTGAAAGCACCGTAGTCCAGATAGGACTTGATACGCGTAAGGGCCTGAATCAGCTTTGGGTTGCCAACGGCAAAGCCCATGCGCCAGCCCGCCATGGAATACGTCTTGGACATGGAGGTGAACTCCACGGCCACGTCCTTTGCGCCTGGCACGGCCAGCAGGGATGGTGGTGGCTCATCTGCGTTGAAATAGATCTCGCTATAGGCGAGGTCCGACAGGATCCAGATGTTTTCCCGGCGCGCGAAGGCCACGATTTCCTTGTAGAAATCGAGATTGGCGACAAAGGCCGTTGGGTTGGACGGGAAGTTGACAATCAGCGCGGTCGGCTTCGGAACGGAGTGACGCACGGCGCGGTCCAGTGCGCGCAGCATGTCCTCATCCGGTGTGGCCGGAATGGAGCGGACGGACGCGCCTGCGATGATGAACCCGAACTGATGGATAGGGTAGGACGGGTTCGGCACAAGGATCGTGTCACCGGGGCTGGTGATGGCGGCGGCCAGATTGGCCAGACCTTCCTTGGACCCCAGCGTCGCGATGACTTCCGTTTCCGGGTCAACAGAAACGTTGAAGCGCCGCTCATAGTAGTTCGCCATGGCGCGGCGCAGACCGGGAATGCCGCGGCTCACGGAATAGCCATGCGCGCGCGGATCACCCACGGTTTCGACCAGCTTCTGCACGACATGAGCCGGCGGAGCACTGTCCGGATTGCCCATGCCAAGATCAATGATGTCCTCACCGGCCGCTCGCGCGGCAGCCTTGGCCTTGTTCACTTCAGCGAACACGTAGGGCGGCAGGCGGCGGATGCGGTGGAACTCTTCGGTCATGACCAGCTCAGGGTGAGAAGATTAAGGGAGGAGGCACGATAGACAGGTTTTTCCGTAAGAGGAACAGTCCTTTACGGGGGCATGGCGCAGGGAAGGGGTCAGCCCCCAATCCGTACGCGTACACCGTCCCCAATGGCTTCCGCATGAATGCTGATGTCAGATGCCGGAACACCTCTTTTGACAAGAGCATCAGCTACGGTCCGGGCACGCAGAAGGCCCAGAGAGATTTCTCTTGCCTGATCTGCGGCGGAGAGCCCCGCATCCGCACTCATGGCTGCCCCAAAGCCCAGAATCGTCACCTTCTGCTTGCCGCGATGGGATAGCAGGCGCTGGTAATCTCCAGACGGGTCGCCCACCACATGATCTGTGGAAGGCTGAAAGCGGATCAGCGTTCCTTCGGGCGTGGAGCTATCAATATCCGGGCGAAGCGGGCCGCTCAGATTGGCGTCCATTGGAATATCAAAGCCAGGGAACTGGGGCGGCGGTGGCGGTAATACGCCAATCTGCGGATATTCGCCCGGAGGTGTTGGCGGGATCGATTTGGCGATGACGGGAGGAAGCTCTGCTTCTGGCTGCTTTTGCTGCTCAGACTTTACAGTCTTCACCGGTGCGGGCGCCTTGGCGGGCATTACGGGCGCGCTCGTCGCCGTATCTGTTGCGGCAGCATCCTGAGCTGGCTGCCCGGCAGAGGTCATGGTCAGGCTGTTTTGTTCGTCTGAGTCCGTGCCCGTTGGATTAACGGCGGAAGGGGCTGTCCGCGGAGGTGGTGGTGGCGCTACCGGCAACGTGCCGCGTGCTGCGGTTTCACGCTGGGCAAGATTGCGCTGAGCCTCAAGCTGCATCGTGAGGTTGATGCGAGCTTCCGGGGACGGCATTTCCGGGAGTTTCGTGGGGGTGCGCCCTACATGCGGGTATGGCTCGTTCTGGCCCGGCGGAGGCGGACGCAGCTTGGCAATTTCTCCGCCTTCGAAGCTATGCCACCACCCGGCGGTCGTATCGACAGGGTCCTGATGCTGGCAGCCGGCAAAGAGGGGAGTGGCCAGCAGCAGCATGAACGGGATCTTTCCCGCATTTCTGCGCGTTACCACTTTCCCGGGATGCGTCATGTTCCCTGAACCCACTGTGCCGTTCCTGCCTTCGCCAAATCTCTGAACAGGGCGGAGACTAGCCGTTCGTGATCGGGATGGCGAGACTTCGTCTTTCCCGGACTTGGCATGAAGGCAAACGAAGAGCAGGATAGGGGGATGAAGACGCACGATGGATCTGGAAACGACATGGACATCACCAGAATGACCCTTACCCGTCTGGACGACGAGCCCGAAGCCCCAGAGGCCCCGGAAGACGACAACAAGACGCTGAACAGCCCGATCAGCGAACTCGAAAGCCGCCTGTTCGACCAGCGCAAGGTTCTGATCTTTGGTGGGATCAACGACAAGATCGCCCGTGACGTAACGGGGCGCCTGCTGGCGCTGGCCGGGTCGTCCGACAAGCCGATCGACGTCTATGTGAATTCCCCGGGTGGACATGTGGAGAGTGGCGACACCATCCATGACATGATCCGCTTCGTGGATTCGATTGCGCCCATCAATATGATTGGTACTGGCTGGGTCGCCTCCGCTGGTGCGCTGATCTATGCAGCGGGTCGCCCGGAGCGTCGCGTCTGCCTGCCGAATACGCGGTTCCTGCTTCATCAGCCGATGGGCGGTGTGCGCGGTCCGGCAACGGATATCGACATTGAAGCCCGTGAGATCATCAAGATGCGTGAGCGTCTGAACCGGATTTTCGCCAAGGAAACGGGACAGACCTACGAGAAGGTCGCCAAGGATACGGACCGCAACTACTGGATGTCCGCGAAGGAAGCGATCGACTACGGGCTTGTTCACCGTATCATCCACTCCGCGACCGACCTGAAGTAAAACTACAAGCTCCAAGGGGCACGGCGTGCCGCAGGGCACGCCGCGAAGACTATCATGAAAAGCCTGGCCGAAATCTATTCCCACCTTCCCGACGCACCGTCGGAGAAGACGCTTGAACGCGTCGATTATGAAGCGCGCCACTGGAGCAGCCCAATCAAGGGGCCTCTCAAGCCGGGAACGGAGGAGCACAAGAAGGCTGTCGCGCAGATGTTCCGCGACACGTTCAATCCATACAAGCCTTCGGTCATTGACTGGCCGGAACTTGATCCGGAAACGCTGCATCGCATCACGTCCCTGCCAATCTGGGATATTGCTGTTCAGACCGAAGGCAAGGCACGCCTCCGTATGGCCGCTTATGCGGCGATGATTGATGATCCGGACATGAAGGACGCTCTGTCCCGCAATGCCTGGGAAGAAAATCGCCATAAGGAAGTTCTGACCAAGTTGGTTGAAGCCTACAAAATTCCGATGGCGCCTGAGCCTCCCTATGTGGAGCCGAAAGACACGGAATGGGCTTACCTGGTGACGGGCTTCTCTGAATGTGTGGACAGTTTCTTTGCCTTTGGCCTGTTTGCCTTGGCTGAGCGCGCAGGGCTCTTTCCGCCGGAACTGATCGAGACATTTGAGCCTGTGATGCAGGAAGAATGCCGTCACATTCTGCTGTTTGCGAACTGGCTGGCCTGGCACCGGGCGACAATGCCGTTCTGGAAGCGCCCATGGTTTGAAGCGCGTGTTATCGGCGTCTGGATATTCCTGGCGTATGAGCGCATGGGCTTGGCGCGCAGCATCGACGAGAGCGGTGAAGAGCACACGCAGGACAATAATTTCACGGTCACCGGGGCCAAGGACATGACGAATATGGACGTCAATGTTCCTGACCTGATGCAGCTCTGCCTTGATGAAAATGACCGCCGCTTTGCGGGCTATGATCCGCGGTTGCTTCGGCCGACAACCACTCCGGCCATTGCGAGAGCGATTATCAAGGGAGCAAAGACATGGGCATGTCTGCGCAGCAAGCTATGTCCTGCGAAGTCTGCTGCCTGAAATAATTTTTGGGACTTCGGAAAACCAAAAGGATCAGGTTTGCCTGATCCTTTTTTTATGCCCTGTTTCAGGTCTTTAATCTGCCGAAGGGCCCGTAGCTATCAGGTCTATGTCTTGTAATGCTTTGGGCTGAAGACAGGGCAAGAAAGCGTTTCTTCAATCTGATATTGGCTTTGCTGTCTTCCAACAGACAAAAAAAGAGGCCCCTTGTCGGAGCCTCTTTTTGCTGAAATCAGTCTTCAGTTGATGCGTCGTCATCACTCTCTGGGCCTGTCATCATGGCTTCTGCCACGACCCCGGCTTCAGAACGTACGCGACGCTCGATTTCCTGCGCCATTTCAGGATGGTCTCGCAGGAACTGTTTGGCGTTTTCACGCCCCTGACCAATCCGCTGGCTATCGAAAGAGAACCATGCGCCGGATTTCTCGACGATGTTCGCTTTCACACCCAGATCAAGAAGTTCACCAACCTTACTGATACCTTCACCGTACATGATGTCGAACTCAACCTGACGGAACGGCGGGGCCATCTTGTTCTTGACCACTTTKACGCGCGTCTGGTTTCCAACGACTTCATCCTTGTCCTTGATGGAGCCGATGCGCCGGATATCAAGACGAACGGAAGCGTAGAACTTCAGCGCGTTACCGCCGGTTGTGGTCTCCGGGTTACCGAACATCACGCCGATTTTCATGCGGATCTGGTTGAGGAAGATGACCAGCGTGTTCGATCGTGAGACGGTTCCGGTCAGCTTGCGCAGGGCCTGGCTCATGAGGCGGGCATGAAGGCCGACGTGGCTGTCGCCCATATCGCCTTCGAGTTCTGCTCGCGGAACCAGCGCGGCCACGGAATCCACAACCAGAACATCAATGGCGCCGGAACGAACCAGCGTATCGACAATTTCCAGCGCCTGCTCACCGGCATCTGGCTGGCTCAGCAGAAGGTCATCGACGTTGACGCCGAGCTTTTTGGCATATCCAGGGTCAAGCGCATGTTCCGCATCGATAAAGGCGACCGTACCGCCCTTTTTCTGTGCTTCAGCCAGAACATGCAGTGCCAGCGTGGTTTTGCCGGAGCTTTCCGGCCCATAAATTTCGACAACACGGCCGCGGGGCATGCCGCCAATTCCGAGAGCGATATCAAGCCCTAGGGAACCGGTTGAAATGACGTCAGCCTGCTCTTTCGGGCGCTGGCCCATCCGCATGATCGACCCTTTGCCGAACGCACGCTCGATCTGGCTGAGAGCGCCTTCAAGCGCCTTGGTCTTGTCCATTCAATCCTCGTAATCGTTCATGGCTGGTGGGTAGGAACACGATAGACCTTGCCACGCCCTCCGCATAGGAGGGCACCTCTCACCGGAGAGAATTTCATCGTGTTCTGAGGTGTCGTGTTCACAAATGTTCTGGTCACCATATCATGAGAACAAGAGGCTTCGCCAAGGGGGTAGCATTAGAAAAAAGAAGATTCTTTTTATCTGATCGGAGAATGGTTGCCCGCTGGCCTTCTGAGTTTCCACACATAAGCAATGACTGCGGCCACGACCTTGAAATGCTCTGCCGGAATTTCACTTTCGAGAGGCAAGGGATAAAGAGCGCGGGCCAAAGGAGGATTCGCTACGATGGGTACGCGGTGGTCTTGTGCTAGCTCTCGAATGCGCGCGGCTACGTCGTCAACACCTTTGGCAACGATCTTAGGGGCACTTGATGCGCCCTTTTCATAAACAAGTGCGACGGCATAGTGCGTTGGATTAGTCACAATGACCGTGGCGGTTTTTACGGCGTCCATCATGCGCTGCCTGGCCACCTTGGCGCGCATGGCTTTCAGTTTTCCTTTAACGTGCGGATCGCCTTCAGTATTTCGGTATTCTTCCTTGAGCTCTTCCCGGCTCATTTTGAGTTTGGCTGCGTGCCGAAAGCGCATCCAGAAGATGTCGCCTCCAGCAATCACAAGTTGAGCCAAAATCATGCCTGTGGCGCCACTGAGCCCCAGACGAATAACAGTCGTCAGAATGGCGCTTGCGTTGAGGCCTGTCATACTCCGGGCGTCAGGGATAATGCCTTTCGCCAGGTGCCAGAGTACGGCGACGAAGATAAGCAGTTTGACGAGCGCTTTGCATGTATCCGGCAAGGTTCCGCCGCCCAAAATCCTCTTAAGACCTCCCATAGGAGAAACACGGGACATCTTTGGGAGTAATGATCCGGGATGAATCAGAAAGCCGGTTTGCAGGAAGCCCACACCTAGCGTGAGTGCCGTGATGAGTCCTGCTACGGGAAGGGCGAGTGCAAGCCCTGCGGTGATGGTGTGTTGCGTTGTGGAAAGAAGGCCGCCCTGTACCATCGAAATGGTTCCGGCATTGTCCATGAGACTTTTCATGCTGTGCACAAAGTTGGGCACCAAAAACGGAAGAAGCGCGAAAATACCCAGGAGGCCGCCGAGCAGGACAGTAAAGCTCATGGCTTCCCGAGAAAGAACGATTTGTCCGTCGTCTCGGGCTTTCTGGAGCCTTTGTTGCGAAGGGGCTTCTGTTCTGTCTTCCGCGTCTGCCACGCGTTAAAGCCCCGGCAGTGCGCGGAGCACATCAAAAGCCTGCCCTTGCCAGACTGTCAGCATGGCCTGGAGTGTTAACCCCAGCAGCGCAATGCCCCCCAACATTTGTAAGGGGTTCGCGGCATTATAAATTTGTAGGTTTGGGAGCAGCCTCGTCATGATCCCGAGCATCATTTCCCAGACGAGCGACAGGATCAGAAATGGAGCGCTGAGTTCCAAGCCAAGAGTGAAAGCCTTGCCCGTCATCTGAATAATACTGCGAGCGGCATCTCCCAGAATGGGCCAGTGTGGAACTGCAGCATGGTTCATGAGCGCCCCTCCCGGCGGAATGAGGCTGTAGCTGCCAATCACTGCGTGGATTGGCAGAAGGTAGGCACCGGTGATCAACAGGATCAGAGGTGCGAGCAGATTCATGAAGCGTGCGGGCGCTGAGCTACTGGAGCCAAGGTCGGGGTCTGGCTGGAGCACGCTGGAAATACCAATGAACATGGCGATCATCTGACCAGCAATGGGGAGCGCCATCGTAATCAGGCGTGCAATCCATCCGATCAGAAGGCCAGCGAAAAGCTCCACAGATATCATTCCTGCGAGCGCTATCGGGCCGACCGTGTCGAGCTGCGAAGTGTTCAGCAGAGGGAGGACCAAGGGAAGGATCAGAAAGGTAAGCGTCAGGGCAATTCCTGCTCTGATCATCATGGGAAGTGACTGTTCCCCCAGTCCTGGCATCACCATGACCGTTGCACCCGTTCGGCAAAGAACCAGCACAAACGCCAAGGCCCATTCTGTCAGAGCCTGTCCTGAAAGATCCGTTGGAAAAGGAAACGATGTCACGTTGTTCCGACGAGAATGAGCTGATCAAACAGATGTCGGGTGAACGTCAGTAGGGTTGCCGTCATGAAGGAGCCTGCCATCACCATGACAACACCGATGGCGATCACTTTGGGGACAAAGGACAATGTGCTCTCATTCAGCTGCGTGACGGCTTGAAAGAGTGACACCAACAGACCAACGGCCAGCGCAGTGAGGAGAGCCGGAGCGCTCAGTTTGAGGGCGACAATGAAGGTCTGCTCCAGAATCGCGCCCAGATCGATTGCCTGCATTGGTCAGATCGTCATTTTCATAACGTCCTGGTACGCCTGCACCATTCGGTCTCGAAGAACCGTGGATGTTTGAAGCGCGAGCTGGGCGTTGGATACGGCTGTGACGATCTGGGTCATGTCCCCGCCGCCATGCAGTCCGGCAGCAGACTGTGCCTCTGCATCATGGCCAGTGTTGATGACGCTGCTGACGGCCTGCGACATGACAGAGCCGAAATCGCCTGAGGCAGCCGTGCCATCAGGAACGTCGTCCGTCACTCCAGTCTGAAAACGGCTCTGAAGGCTTTGGGCATATGCGCTATGCGCTTGGGAGAGGGACGTGATCATGAGTTATTTCAACAGGTCCAGTGTGCGGGACAGCATGGTACGGGTGCTTTGCATAGTGTTGAGGTTGGCTTCGTACGAGCGTTCGGCTTCGCGCATGTCCATCATCTCCACCATTGAATCCACGTTGGAAATTTTCACATAGCCCTGTGCATTGGCCGCTGGATGAGACGGGTCATACTTCGTCTGGAAGTCAGACATGTCCCGGCCGATTTCCTGCACATCGACGGTGGAACGATCCGTGTCGTTGTCCACGTGTTCTGCGAAAGTGATGGTTTTTCGTCGGTAGGGATCCGCGCCGGGTGTGGAGCCTGTCGTGTCTTGGTTGGCAAGGTTTTCGGCCACAATCCGCAGGCGCTGTGCCTGAGCATCCATCCCGCTGGCAGAAATGCCGATGGTGTTGGAGAGGTTCATGGGTCAGCTCCCCTTATTTGCCGAGAACTGTCTGAAACATGCTCATGTATTTTCCGTAGATATTGACTGCGAGATGCTGCTGGTCGCTCACGTCTGCCACCTGTTCCATCTGCTGATCGAGGGAAACCTGGTTGCCATCCAGAGACTGCTCGGTTTCAACGTCTTGCACATGCGTGACGGAGGCTGATGAGCCTATATGTTGAGGTTGCGTCGCCGTGGGCGTGATCTCGAACTGGCTTAATGCCGCTTCAAAAGGGGAGACATCCTTGGGCGTGTAATCAGGGGTATCTGCATTGGCGATGTTACCTGCAAGAACCTGCTGACGCGCCTGAAGCCAGTTCAGACGGTCCTGACCAAGGGCAAACAGGTTTGTGCCACTGGTCGCTGTGGTGTCCGTGTTGCGCATTGCTGCAGTTTCCCTCCATGCAGAACCCTGTTTCGGCCCGATAGAGTTGATCATGGCGGAAAGTGCTTAATGAATGGTTGATAGCATCCATGATTCTCCGGCCTCCGATGATAATCGGGCGCGTGATGAGCAGAATTCCCGCCGCTATTAGGCGTCTATTAATCTTTGTCCGGCACTCTTTTCCAAAGTGAAGGAAATACGGTGCCATGACCCTCCATGACGGTTTAACTGCCTGTTCGGCGTTAATGTTCATAATAGTGCTTCTTGTCGGTCTGAAGCCTTTGCTGAAGGCCGCCCGCTCTCGCCAGGGAGGGCATGGAAAGTCCGGTGCGGGGCTGTCTCTTGTGGGACAGATGGCCTTGGATCGCACCCGGCGACTTTCAGTCATACGGTACGGTAGCCGCGAAGTTCTGGTTTTGACTGGTGGCAGTCAGGACGTACTGTTGGAATGGCATGGTGACAAAACCGGTTTTGCTACAGCACTGGAGGAGGCTTCGTGAAGTCCTGCCTTCTCCTGTTTGCGCTCCTGCTCTGTCTGTTGTGTCCGCATCTGGCATATGCTCAGGCCGTCAGTATTGATCTGGGGCAGTCCGGCGGGGCTGGAACGACCAGCCGGCTGGTGCAGCTCAGTGCCCTCATCACCGTTTTGTCGCTTGCCCCCAGTCTTCTGGTGATGGTGACAGCCTTTACGCGGATCGTGATTGTGTTGTCGTTGCTCAGAAGCGCACTCGGCGCGCAGGGCACGCCGCCGAACACCGTTCTGATCGGGTTGGCGCTTTTTCTGACGTTATTTGTGATGCAGCCTACGCTTCAGAAATCCTGGGATACAGGCGTTGCTCCCATGATGGCGGGGCAGGTTGGTGAGATGGAAGGGTTAAGCCGGTCTGTGCAGCCTTTTCATGATTTCATGGCCGCTACGGCACGGCCTGCAGACATTTCAACCTTTCTGGACATTGCTCATGAAAAGCCGCCTCAAAAAATTGAGGACACACCGTGGCGTGTTCTTGTGCCGGCGTTCATGATTGGAGAGCTGCGGCGCGGTTTTGAAATGGGATTTCTGCTGTATCTGCCATTCCTCGTCATCGATCTCGTTGTTTCGAGTGTCTTGATGAGCCTTGGCATGATGATGCTCCCCCCCAGCACAGTGTCTTTGCCCTTCAAACTGATCTTCTTTGTAATCGTCGATGGCTGGTCACTGGTGGCGGGGAGCCTTGTAAGAAGCTTTACCGGGTAATCAGTTCGTTGTTCCGGCGGCAAGGCCTGCGCCGCGCGGATCGGTGTTTCCGTGGCAGTTATTGCCGTCAGTGCACGTTACTGCGTTGACGCGACCTGCGCCGGAATGGGCAATTTCTGCCCCCTGAGTTGCAGCTCGTGCCGCATCGCCCACAGCATCCGCAGCGTCATTCTGGCCGGACGCCGCAATCGCAGCCTTCAATCCGCGACGGTCTCTCAGAATTGCCGCTGCGAGGAGGGGGCGAGGTGTCGCGGCGGGAGATGCACCAAGTACGATGCCCGTGCTGCCAGCGATACGACCTGTTCCAAACAGATTGTTCTCGCTCAGGCTGCAAGCAACGGCCATGCCATTACGGTCTGTGACGACAAAGGATGTGGAGGCTGGAAGTGCAGGAAGAGCGCTACCTCCTGTCTTGCCGTTATCCAGAGCCGCCTGTGCGGCAGCGACATCCGTTGCGCCCGAAGCGCGCCAGGCGCTGACAGCGCCCTGAGCAGATGAACCGGTCGTATAGCGAATGGCTGCGCCAAGGCCGCCATCAGCGGGTGGGGCAAGGAACGAAGCGCTGATGCCGTTGGCTTGTGTGGTAAGAGCAACCGTCTCAACCGGCAGCGTTCTGCGTAGATCGCTGGTGTTGAGGCCCCCACCAGCTTTTTGAGCGGCTGTGCTGTAAACGTCCGCCAAGGCACCGTTATACAAATCGCCAACGCCTGCTGACCGAACACGCTCCAGGAAGCCAGCCAGACGAGGCTGGATCAGAGTATCGCCAGAAGTCAGGGTTCCAGCTTCGCCACGACCGAAGATCGCCCGTGCATTTTCGTCAGCCAGAAGGGCAGTGCGTACGACCGCCAGATCAGAGGCAAGAGCCCGGCTCACGGTGATACCGTTGCTGGCAAGGTTCATCGAGGGGGCGATCAGGTCGTTGAATTCAACCGAGCCATAATGGTGATGGATCAGGAACAGGCCGCGAAGCGTGGCAGGCGTGGATGCCGGGCGATTGCCGCCTGCACTGCTACCAGCAGCGGGGAGGAAACTGATGCTCTGAGCAGGGGCGCCGGGCTGGGATATGAGGCATGCGCCTCCACCGCCCAGAGACGCGCGGGAGGGAAGGGTCACACCAAGGGCAATGGCTGTGGCCACTGCGGCGTCTGCAGCATTGCCTTTGCGTGCCAGAACATCGTGGCCAACAAGTGCTGCCTGTGGTTCGTCAGCGACCACTGTGCCGATGCTGCCTGTGAGAGCCGGGGCAGGAGCTGTGCCCACGAGGGACGTGAAGCCAGGAATGCTTGAGCAGGCAGTCAGCAGGAGCCCTGAGGCTACCGAAGCCAGAAGGTGGAACGACACGCGGCCTGCCTTACGGGAGCCGCGGAGGGAAATCTGGTTTCGACGGTGCGCCACCTGGCGTTTCTCCACTATCTGGTCTCGGGTCCGGCAAGTGAGATGCTCCCCATTCGGAAGAGACCTCACATTCAGTTTGCTCAGTCATAACGGTAATCCCTCTGTTGTGGGAGAGGTCTTGGTCGCTTCTCTTTGTGACAGTCTTTCATTAATGGCCGCGGACAGTTACGGTGCCGCGTCTTCTGCAATCCGGAGCCTTCTGTGAAACATCGCCTGTCCGCAACGGTTTTCGCCGTTTTTGCTGCGCTTTCTTCCTACGGGAATGCTGCGATGGCCGCTTCGGGAAGCCCCTCAGAAAACTTTACGCCTGCACAGCGTGCCGAAGTGGTTCAGATCCTTCGGCAGGCTCTGAAAGAAGATCCTTCCATTCTGACGGATGCCATCCGCTCCCTGCGAGAGAAAGCGGAGCAGCAGAAGCAGGATTCGGCTCTTGAGGCTGTAAAAACGCATCTGCATGACCTGCAGACGGCTCCTGACTATGCTGTTCGCGGTAATCCGCACGGAAAAATTACCGTGGTGGAATTCTTTGATCCGCGCTGCTCATATTGCCGGGCCATGATGCCGGAAGTTGATCGTTTCCTGGCCCGTCATCCGGATGTCCGTCTGGTTGAAAAGGTTATTCCAGTTCTGGGAAGCGGCAGCGTGCTGGATAGCCGGGCCATTTTCGCTGCCAGCGCGCAGGGGAAATATGACGTGATGCGTCAGGCCCTGATGGCGGATACCACCAAGCCGACCATGGAACGGATTACGGAGCTTGCGAAGGCAAACGGTCTGGATGCCGATCGCCTGAAAGCAGATATGAGCTCGCCTGCGACTGTCGCTCTGATCACGACCAATCTGGATCAGGGCCGTGCCATCAATCTTGACGGGACGCCGACGTTTATTTTCGGTTCGGCTGCCGTTGCTCCAGGTGCTCTTAATGAAGAGCAGATGGAAGCCTTTCTGGAGCAGGCTAGAAAATCCTGAACCCTTAAGAGAAAATCTTCGGTGCCGGAAGGGCCATCGCCGGGAATGTGAAAAGCGTAAATTTCGGATCCCAATTAGTGCCGTAATTGAGTGCCATATGAGCATGGAAGCGTTCTCGTGAAGATCGTCTTCCATGTAGCAAGGCGGAAACTTCGCCACTGTCCGTTCACATGCGGGCGGACTACGATGCAGGTCTCTTACAGTGGAAGAAGCTGGGATTCTCAGGCTCTTCTCGCACCAAGGTATATCGAAACTGTTCTCTCTGTTTCCGTCTGAAAATAGCGCTTCACGTCTTTCTGGCTCCCCTTCAGGAAGACAGCCCTTATTGATGGGTATCCTGAATGTTACGCCGGATTCGTTTTCTGACGGCGGTCATTTTCAGGCCCCGGAAACAGCGCTGGCACACGCCCGGTCCATGCTCACTGACGGTGCCGACATTCTGGATATCGGGGCGGAGTCAACGCGACCTGGTTTTCGCTCAGTGCCGGCCGATGAGGAATGGGCACGGCTTGAGCCGATTATTAACCGTCTTGCGCCTGAGGGCGTTCCAATCTCGGTCGATACAACGAAAGCCGTGGTCGCTCGGAAATCTCTTCAGGCGGGCGCACGAGTTATCAATGATGTCTGGGGCTTTCAGGCCGATCCAGATATGGCGTTCGTGGTGGCAGACAGGGGAGCCTCGGCGGTTCTCATGCACAACCGGCATGATTGCGATGATCAACTGGATCTACTGGCGGACTGGCGCCGGTTTTTTGATCATTCACTCAATCTGGCTGAGAAGGCCGGGGTAAAGAAAGACTTCCTGATTCTGGACCCGGGAATTGGTTTTGGAAAAACACAGGATCAGAACGTCCAGGCAGTGGCTTCCCTGGGTATCCTGAAACAGGAGTATGGTCTGCCTGTTCTTCTGGGGCTCTCCCGGAAGTCTATGTTTGGATATCTTCTGGGCCGTCCTGTAGATGAACGGCTGGCGGGAACCCTGGCTGCCAATCTTTTCGGTGCAGATGCTGGCGCTGATATTCTGCGTGTTCATGACGTTCGGGAGCATGCAGACGCGCTGGCAATGCGCCAGATCCTGAAGGACTGTAAATGATTTCCGCCCAGCTGACTGCCGTCTTTGTCCGGGATCTTTGTCTGTTCGGCTATCATGGCGTGTTGCCGGAAGAGAACCGGATCGGGCAACGCTTCATCATTGATATCGAGATTCGTGCAGATCTCTCAGGGGCTATCGAAACAGACGACTACCTTCAGGCCGTCTGCTACGGCACTTTGTGCGATATCGCTTCTGACATTGTGACCGGAAAGCCCATGGGCCTGATAGAGGCCCTGGCGGGACGGATTGCTGATGAGGTTTTGAGGCGTTTGGGTCGTGTTGAGCAGGTTCTTGTGACCGTGCGCAAGCCGTCTGCACCCGTGCCCTATCCCGTATCGGAAACCGCGACGACAGTTGAGCGCCAGCGGGTTCATGAGGTTGCGTTCTCGCTGGGCGCCAATCTGGGGGACCGTGAGGCAATTCTGGCAGCCGCAACAGATTGCCTGTCTCTGGAGAGTGGCTTGCAGCTTCTGAACGTCTCCTCCCTGTACGATAGTGCACCGTGGGGTGGGATCGATCAGCCGGGATTCGTCAATCTGTGTGTAACGGGTCAGACAACGCTGCGTCCTCATGCGGTGCTGGCGATTTGTAAGCGGATTGAGCGGGAGTTGGGTCGGCAGCCGGGTGTCCGCTGGGGCGCACGGGCCATCGATATTGATCTTCTTCATTATGATGAATGCAGTATTTCTGACCGCATTTTGACGCTGCCGCATCGTCATCTGTTTGAGCGGGCCTTTGTTCTCGAACCTCTGGCGGAAATAGCGGCAGAGCGTGTGATTGGTGGACGTCGGGTGGCGGACGCGCTAGCAGTCCTGCCTCGAACCAGCGGAGATGTGACCCGGCGTGACCCGGATCGTGCCGCTTCGGGGAACGAAGGAGCCTGAAACCCGACATGACTGACCGGAACGCCACGGCTGCAAAAGCCAGCAATGAAGATCTGCGCCCGCTCGAAGGCTTGTCTCGGCCTGCCGATGCGCAGGAGCGGATTGCGGGCGCAGTTCGCACAATTCTGGAAGCGATCGGGGAAAATCCGGAACGCGAGGGCTTACATGACACGCCTCAGCGCGTGGCGAAGATGTATCTGGAAGTGTTCGAAGGTCTGTATGAAGACCCGCGCGATCATCTGAAGACGCAGTTCTCAGCAGATCAGCACCACGGTGCTGTTATCGTCAAAGATATTCATTTCCATTCCATGTGTGAGCATCACCTTCTTCCGGTGCACGGTAAGGCGCATGTGGCCTATCTGCCGGCAGGCGGGCGTTTGACGGGCCTTAGTAAGCTGGCGCGCGTTGTGGAAGGTTTTGCTCGACGTCCCCAGTTGCAGGAGCGCCTGACCGATCAGGTCGCGCAGGCCATGGAAGATGTGCTGGCGCCGGAAGCTGTGCTCGTTGTGATTGAAGCCGAGCATATGTGCATGAGTATGCGCGGTGTACGCTCGCCTGGTTCCACTACGGTTACAATGATTGCCCGTGGAACCTGGAAGCATGACCATGCAGCCCGCATGGAGATCCTGTCTCTTCTGCGAAGCTGAAAGGCTTTAAAGATCCGAGATGCTCATGTCTGCCCGGTTCCACCAGCAGGCTTGGGCAGCGCGCTTGACTTGCGGAAGATAGAATGAGGGATCGCCGCTGAGCTTGACCGTGTTGGTCGGGGTTTCTTCAAGCTCAATTTCATGAACACGGAGCTTTCCGCCCTGATCGGCCAGAATGGCTGTCAGCTTGGCAAGCAGAAGGGCAGTCATGACTTCGGTCGTGGGGTCGCCTGGCGTGACGACGATCCTGCGTGCGCGTTCAGGCTCGTGATCCCGGAACCATGCCAGCAGCGGGTCTTGCTCCGATAGCTGCAAAGCATGGTCGAGACTGTTATCCACAAAGTCATGCCAGCGGGTTTTGGCCTCTGCGAATGGCAGAATCATGTTCTGATGACCATCCAGCCGTTTCTCTTCAACCGGCCGGAGTGTCACCTTCACATATTCATTATGCCCGTGGGGAACCGCACACTTCTCACTGGTGCCAGTAATAAGCCTGTGGCCCATGCAGAAACGGCGCGTAAAGACGAGTTCTGCGGTCATGCTTTGCTCTCGCAATAACGGCGCCAGCCTTCAGCACGGAGCTGACAGGCCGGGCATGTGCCACAGCCATAACCCCAGGCGTGCTGATGTGTGCGATCTCCCATATAGCAGGAGTGGCTCTCCTGATTGATAAGATCTACGAGCGCTTTTCCGCCAAGTTCTTCCGTCAGATCCCAGGTTTGGGCTTTGTCGATCCACATCAGGGGCGTGTGCAGCACAAAGCGCTGGTCCATGCCCAGGTTCAGGGCAACCTGCAGTGCTTTGATCGTATCGTCGCGGCAGTCCGGGTAGCCCGAATAATCGGTTTCACAGACGCCCGTAACGATATGCTTGACGTTGCGACGATAAGCCAATGCGGCTGCGAATGTCAGGAAGATCAGGTTACGACCCGGCACAAAGGTATTGGGCAGACCACTCTCGTTGAAGCCAATTTCGGCTTCTCGGGTCAGAGCGGTCTCGGACAGGGCACCAAGGGACGCCAGATCAATGGTATGATCTTCACCCAGCCTTGCTTTCCATTCTGCAGAATGGGCTGCCATCTGCGCGCGCAGTGTGTCACGGCACTCAAGCTCGACAAGATGTCGCTGTCCGTAAGCGTAACCTACCGTCTCAACACGATCGAAACGGGACAGAGCCCAGGCGAGGCAGGTTGCTGAATCCTGGCCGCCAGAAAACAGGACGAGGGCGGCGTTGCTCATGGAATTCCGATCATCTTGTGAGTTTGCAGGGAAAGGCGCCAGCGCGGATGTGCCAGACAATATGCAACAGCAGCCTGCGTGTTCTCCAGGCGGTTAGGTCCATCCATTGGCTGCAACCAGAAGTGCTGGAAAGACAGCGTGTCGAACAGTTCGGGCGGAAGCTCGATCTGGGGATATACGAGCTTGAGTTCCGAGCCATTTTTCTGGACCAGGGCGCCGCCCGGCTTGGGGCTGACGCAGATCCAGTCGATCCCGTTCGGTGCGGCGATTGTTCCGTTGGTTTCAACGGCAATCTCAAACCCGCGTGCCTTCACGGCAGCAATCAGTTCCGCATCCAGTTGGAGAAGTGGCTCTCCTCCCGTGAACACAACATAACGGCGGCCCGAAGCATCAGCGACGCTTTGCCAGCATTGTTCGATCGTATCCGCCAGAGTGGCAGCGTCCTGAAAGCGGCCGCCTCCTTCACCGTCGGTTCCAATAAAATCCGTGTCGCAGAAGCGGCATGCTGCCGTTTCACGGTCCTGCTCTCGGCCTGACCACAGGTTGCACCCGGCAAACCGGCAGAATACCGAGGCGCGACCCGTCTGCGCACCCTCTCCCTGGAGGGTGACGAACATTTCCTTCACAGCATAAGACATGACCGCAGCATTTCGGCGAGGACGCGGCCAGATGCAAGGGAAAACATTCTTTTATCTGCGGACAGTCGTTTCGACGGCACGCAGGGGTGGGCAGAAACGTCTTTCATGGTAGGGAGAAGCCCATGGAAGACAGCAACTCCCGTACTCCCATACTCGATCTGGCTCCGCAGAAGGGATTCGGCCGCATCCGGGCCGCATTGGATGACCTGAAGGCCGGCTTTCGGCTGCTGCCACTGGCTGTTGCTCTTGGCTGGCTGGACATCAAGCTTCGTTATCGCGGGTCAGTGCTGGGGCCATTCTGGCTGACACTTTCGACCGCAATCATGACGGCAGCCATGGGGGTGGTCTACGGCTATCTTTTCCATATGGATCTGCCGCATTACCTGCCGTTCCTGTCGCTTTCGATTGTATTGTGGGGGTATGTCAGCGGCGTCATTAATGATGCCGCAACGGCTTTTACTCAGAGTACGTCGCTATTCCATGCCAGAAGAATTCCCGCCACGCTGCCGGTTATTCGACTGATTGTCCGTAACGTGCTGATGCTGCTTCACAACGTGGTCGTGATTGCCGTTGTGTTTGGCATCTATCATATCTGGCCCAAGCAGAGCTGGAGCCTGCTTGTGAGCGTTCCGCTCTGGCTTCTGGACAGTTTTTCGATCATTTTGCTGATTGGCATGCTGGGGGCACGCTTTCGGGATATTGCCCCGATCATGGCGTCACTACTGCAGATCTTCTTTTTCGTCACGCCTGTGATCTGGAAGCCCGATCTGATCTATGCCGGGCGCCAATATCTGCTGCTCGATCCCTTTTACCCCATTATTGAAGTCATGCGTGGCCCACTCATGGGGTACGAGGTCAGGCCTGTTCTTTGGTATGCCGCTATCGGACAGGGCATCCTTCTTTGGGCTGCTGCTGCTGCATTGTTCTGTCGTATGCGTGCCCGTATTCCATACTGGATCTGATGTAATGCCAAGTATTGTCGTTGATCAGCTTCGGATCGATTTTCCCCTGTACCATGGCCAAAGTCGCTCATTGAAGCGGCATGTAGGGGACAGGTTATCCAGTCTTCGTCCTGGTTCTCCGGCAGCGCATCTTGTTCAGGATGGCCGTGAGAGAACTATTGTTAGCGTTTTACAAGATATCAGCTTCAGTCTTGCGCCGGGTGAGCGGCTTGGTCTGATCGGCCGAAATGGTGCCGGCAAAACGACGCTTCTTCGTTCGCTCGCGGGTATTTACGAGCCAGTACACGGGCGTGTTCGCCTGGAAGGCTCAATCGGGACATTGCTGGATAGCAGCCTTGGCATGAACGTGGAGCTGACAGGACGCGAAAATATCCGCCTGTTTGCGCTGCACGGTGGCCTTTCCAAGCAGCAGACGGCGCAGTTGGATCAGGATGTCGAGGCATTTGCTGATCTGGGCAGTTACATGGATATGCCCGTCAAAGCCTATAGCTCAGGAATGACGGTTCGCTTGGCTTTTGGCTTAGCAACAGCCATGACGCCGCAGATTCTGCTCATGGACGAATGGTTCCTGGCCGGAGACGGTGCCTTTATGAACAAGGCACGGGAACGGTTGGAAGCCATGGTTCAGCACGCGGACATCTTGGTGATTTCAACCCATCAGCCAGATATTATGCGGAAATGGTGTACGCGGGTTATCTGGCTGGAAAATGGGAAAATCCGGATGGATGGACCTCCGGGTGAGGTTCTGGAGGTTTACCTCACAGCCTGAGTGAGACGGCTCAGGCCATCGTATCCAGGCTCCTGCTTTGGTCAGTGGCTCCAGACGTGCTGCTTGTTGTGCTTTCAGAAATAATATTGCCGGACGAGTCTGTAACTGTGGTGGTGACAGTGCCATCAGCGTTTGTCGTCGTGGTTGTCTCTTCGGCGGAAGAAGAGGAGGACGACGCGTTCGAGCTCTGGCCGGTTGCTGTGGCATAGAGTGCCGACATATTGGAAGCGGTACCAAGAGCAGAAATGGAAGACATAAGTGCATCCTGAGAAGATGAGAGGATGCTTAGAGTTTCTGCTTGGGAGGTTAAGAATTTCTTACGAAATTAAAGGCTCTTTGTAGCCAAATGTAACGCTAATTACTGAAAAGCTAAAAGACGGAAAATCCCGTTTTTTACTGTAGATTTTTTTTGGGAGGATGATTTAGTGGCCACTCTTTAAGGAGAGTGGCGCGAGTGACGGGGCTCGAACCCGCGACCTCCGGCGTGACAGGCCGGCGCTCTAACCAACTGAGCTACACCCGCAAATCGCTTTAAGCGATCTTTGGACCGTCCGTTCGGGGCCGTGTTGGCTTCCTCTCGGTCGGTGGCGGTGATTTAGCAGCGTGCTCTGGGGGTGGCAAGAGCGTTTTTAAAAAAAATGCTTTTTTCGAACAAAAAAAATGACTTGCAGGAAAAACGTGACCTGCGGACAGTGTAACTGTTTGAAACGTTTGATTGGGTACGTGCGGTAATGCGGGTGTTGAAGCGATTGGGGGCCGTTGGACTCCTTTCAGGGGTTCTATCGGCTTGCGCGCCTACCGGGCCTCATAATTGCAAGCTGTATATCAGTGGCGTCATGCCCATCATCAATGAGTCTGGATCGCCGATTGTCCGAGCCGGCATAAATGGGCATCCGGCGGCTCTTATAGTCGATACCGGGGCTACGACTTCTGTAATCGGGAGTGCCTATATTTCGCCGTTTGGACTGGAAGTCATGGGGCCGGTCGGTACCATGACGGGTGTAGGCGGCAGCGAACTCGTTCAGGCTGTTCGCATCAAGAGCCTGGAAATGGGGCCATCCAGCGCCAAAAATTTTGCGGTCATTGCCGGTGGGAAGTTTGGGGGGCATGCTGATGGTCTGCCTGTCGTTGGGCTGTTCGGGCAGGAATTTCTGGCAAACTACGATACCATCGTCGATGTGCCTGATCATGTTGTCCAGTTGGTTCGCACGGAAGACTGTTCGTTTCCGACACCAGGGTGGGACGGAACAGTCCACAAAATTCCCGTGACCCACTCTTCGACAGATGGATTGAAAACGAGGCTCCAGATCAAGATTAATGGCAAACCAGCCGAGGCGATCCTGGATACAGGTGCTTCCTCAACTCTGGTGACAATGAGTGCAGCACGAAGAGCAGGGGTCACTCAGGCTATGCTGAATAATGATCCCGTCATGCCTGGCTACGGGGTCACGCGAGACCCTATAAAAATCTACCGGCATTTCTTTTCTACGCTGGAAATCGGGGACATTGTTTTCAGAAACATCAGACTGGATGTTGTTGATGATCTTTCAGAAAGCGATGTTCTTCTGGGTAGTGACTTCCTGAAGCATTACCGGGTTTGGATCTCTCGGGATGATTATCTTTACGCTCAACATGATAAAGATATTCCTGCTGCAGACGCGGGCCAGAGTACGGCCTCGCAGCCGTAATCCCTGAACGCCCTGTCAGCGCTGTTAACGGAGTATAAATCAGTCACTGGTAAAACAGCCCTTCATGCCTCTCGTGCCGTGCGGACTTGGGGCAGGTTCTGTTTTGACAGGGTGATCTGGAATGTTCTTTTCGCGCGAGCCTGTACGCCCTGAGAGCAGTGGCATCACATTGCCGCTGCTGTGCGTAATTCTGGCGTTTCCTATGATGCTGCTGTTTGGAGCAGCGTACTGGCGCGTACGAGAAATGTCTGGCTACGGAATTTTAAATTGCCTTGCGCCAGATGCTTTAGTTTTTCTGGGCATAATTCTCTCCGACATTCTGATCTTTTGGAAAGTGTTTCTTCCAGCCAAGCGGCTGTCGTACGGCTTGTCTCAACTGGCAGTTCAGGATGTCTTCTCTTCTGGTAACCTTTTTCCTGATCTCGCTGGCGTGCATGAACGTTTGCTAGGTTTGCAAACTGACCTAGAGAGAAGTCAAAAGCGTGCTGTCGAAGCTCAGGCGTCCATAAAGAACGCTCAGGAAGAAGCTAATCGTTCCCAAAGTGAAGCGATGGCCGAAGCGGGCTCGCGCGATGAAATGATAGACGTACTTGGGGCTGCGTTAAAGAACCTCAAAGCAGGTCGCCTTGACCAGAAACTGGAGGAGGCTTTCCCAGAAAAATACGAGCGCCTTCGACAAGATTTCAATGCGACGCTGACTGATCTTCAGAGAATTCTGATGTCTCTGAATGATAGCGTCGGAACAATCTCTTCCGGATCTGCCGAAATTGCGTCCGCTGCCGATGACCTTGCCCATAGGACGGAACAGCAAGTCAGTCGGCTTGAAGAGACGACTCAGTCCGTTGGAAGTGTGACGGAGACGGTCAAGAAAACCGCAGACGCGGCAATGCACGCCAGTATTGTGGTGACCCAGACGCGTGAGCGCGCCGAGAGTTCTCGAGATGTCATGGCAGCAGCAATGGCTGCAATGCTTGATATTCAGCAATCATCCAAACAAATTGGGCAAATTCTGGGGCTTATCGATGATATTACGTTCCAGACAAACCTACTGGCGCTAAACGCTGGTGTAGAGGCGGCCCGGGCTGGAGATGCTGGACGAGGGTTTGCTGTTGTCGCCACAGAGGTGCGAGCTCTCGCTCAGAGATCGGCCAATGCTGCGAAAGATATCAAAAATCTTATTACGTCCAGCACGCAGCAAGTCAGCAAAGGCACGGTCCTTGTTCAGGAAACTGGTGCTGCCATGAAGACCATCGTTGAAAATGTCGGTGAGATCAGCGTGCTAATTGGAGAAATCGCGACTGCTGCGCAAAGCCAAGCAAACGATCTGTCTGAAATTAGCCTGGCAGTAAACCAGATGGATCAGAATACCCAGCAAAATGCAGCAATGGTCGAGCAAGCGACGGCTGCAAGCCATAACCTCAGCAAAGAAGCGCGAGAATTGGTGCAGATTGTTCATCATTTTCATGTCGGCGATCGGAACGTATTTGGAGCCGTTCATGCGCAGGTCGATCATAATATCGTTCCCGCGACCTCTTTATTTTCAACGAATGATTTTCAGACCTCTGATGACGGCTGGGAGGAGTTTCGATGATGACAATGCTTTGTCTCCCGGCAGATATGGGAACTGCATTTGCAAAGCATTTTTTGCAGCAGCTTAGAGACCAAGCGACAGATATTGTTTTGGATGGTGGCGCTGTCAAACGTCTGGGGGGGCGGTGTTTCGAAATTTTACTCTCAGCTCAAAAAACAGCTCATGGGCGCCAAGCCCGTTTTTTTATTCAAAATCCGTCCGCTGAATTTCAGAAAGCTCTCGAATTGTTGGGAGGCACCTTCCTACTTGAGAAGGAAAATAATCAATGAATATAATGATTGTTGATGATTCTAGAACGATCCGAAATATTCTGCGGAATATATTGGAGAAAGCTGGATATAATGTCTGTCCTGCAGAGGATGGATTGGACGCGCTAGAAAAGCTGAAAGTATTTGATCCGAATATTATTATTACGGATCTGAATATGCCACGAATGGATGGCTTAGAGCTTGTTAAAAAGCTGCGATCCGGACCTAAGACGCAATACGTTCCAATTCTTTTTTTGACGACTGAAGGAAATTCAGAGGTTCGCAACAAAGGACGTGAATCCGGGGCCACGGGATGGCTGTTAAAGCCATTTAATGCAGATCGCTTGCTTGAGACTATTGATCGAGTGTTACCATGAACGATCAAGATGGCTTGGAAGAAATTCGTCAGGTTTTTTTTCAAGAATGCGAGGAACACTTATCTGTACTTGAAGACGAACTCGGAAGCATCGGGACGTCTCCGGATAAACTGTCGAAAATAAATACGATATTTCGTTCAGTTCACTCTATTAAAGGTGGAGCTGCAGCGTTCGGAATGGAAAATCTGGTACGTCTTGCTCATTTATTTGAGGAGGTACTGGAAAAATTTCGATCAGGTCTACTTGATATTGATCAAAGTTCAGTCGAAATTTTTTTAAAAGCGACTGATTTTTTATCTGATATTGTTTCATTTTATCGATTTGGTACTTCATTATCTGATTCGAATGAAACCTACGCTGATCTCAACCATTATTTGAATGATGGAATCGATCCAGATCAAAATTTGATATTGAATTCCATGGTACCGGAAGAGATAGATGAATTTAAATTTCAGCCGGTCAAAATAGATATCGTAGATCAAAAAGAAAATACGTTCTTTTTTGAAATAAATCCGAAATATTCATTTTATTCGAACGGTGACGATGCAATAAATTTTCTTGTATTTTTACAGAAGAAAGGAATTATTGAGGTTGAATTAGATGCTACTGAAATTCCGTCTCTGACGTCTTTTGAAGCAGATGTATGCTATCTCAAATGGAAAATAATTCTGAGGACACCTGAAGCCAGGGAGAATATTGAAGAGATATTTGAGTGGTCAGGGGGAGACCTTGGCTGCAAGTTTATCGAATCTCCCTTCTCCAAAGATAATTTAGAATTACAACCTTTACCCATCCCGACGCATGAAAGTTCAAATGATGGTTTAGTCGATCCTGCATTAGTGAATCGAGTTTCTCAATACGAAAATAAAGAGCATTCTACAATTCGTATTGATACATGCAGAGTAGATAAACTCGTAGATTTAGTAAGCGAGCTGGTCATTAACCAGGGAGCTATACGGACTCAGATGCAATCAAGTAATGTTTTGCCCGGATCGTCACTTGATATCGCAGTTTCTGAATTGAATCAGCTTACCCAAGAGTTACAAGAAAATGTAATGGCAATGCGTGCGCATCCCATTAAAGCTGTTTTTCAGCGTATGAACAGAATTGTGAGAGAGGCAGCGCGTCTTTCTGGAAAGCAGGTGGTGTTTCATATCGAAGGTGAGGAAGCAGAGATTGACCGATCAATCTTGGAAAAACTTTCTGAGCCCTTAATGCACTTGATCCGAAATGCCATAGATCACGGTCTAGAAGAACCAAATATTAGAAAAAATATTAATAAAAACAATGAAGGAAATTTATATTTAAGAGCTTTTATTCGTTCTGGACGGTTTATCATTGAAGTAGAAGATGATGGATCCGGATTAAATTGTAGTAAAATTTATAAAAAGGCAATTTCTAAGAAAATTATCATGCCAGGAATTCATCTTGAAAAAGAAGAAATTCAAAATTTAATTTTTTCCCCAGGTTTTTCTACTCTTGATGTTGTTTCGGAATTGTCTGGTCGCGGTGTGGGGATGGACGTAGTAAAGAAGACTTTATCTGAGATAGGTGGAAATATTTCGGTTTTCTCTGAAGAAGGAAAAGGAACTAAATTCGCTATTTCCCTGCCTATGACGCTTTCTATTATTGATGGTTTAATATTTAAATCCGGAAATCAAAAATTTATTGTTCCAACAAATTATGTTGTTGAAGCCTTTTTATTGGAAGAAAAGAAAATATTAAAAATATCAGAAAATGAGTTAAAATATTTATACAGAAATGAATTAATACCTATAAATATTAAAGAGAAAAAATATCTATCAATATGTTTGGTTTTGCAAAATGAGAAAAAATCGAAATATGCTATAGTTGTGGATGAATTAATAGATCAATCAAAATTTGTGATCAAATCAATAGAAAAAAACTATAAAAAATTATCCGGATTTTTATCTTCAACTATTCTTGGAGATGGAAGTGTAGCGCTAATTATTGATGTCGATTCTGGCATCGGTAGTTTTTTGTAACTAATTATCTGGAATTGGAATTTAACAGATGTCAAAAAGTCTGGTTTTTTTATCCAATAATCAAGAATACTCTATAGATATATCTTATGTGAAAGAAATAAAAAATTGGATAAAATCAACCATTATTCCAAACTCCCCAGAGTTCTTGGAAGGTATTATAAATATTCGTGGGTCAGTTATACCTCTGATAAATTTTGGTAAAAAAA
This sequence comes from Gluconobacter sp. P5E10, assembly GCF_018812145.1. Taxonomy (NCBI): domain Bacteria; kingdom Pseudomonadati; phylum Pseudomonadota; class Alphaproteobacteria; order Acetobacterales; family Acetobacteraceae; genus Gluconobacter; species Gluconobacter sp. P5E10. Next base: position 241,642 of record NZ_JACRVZ010000001.1, read on the forward strand.
TTAATAGTTATAATGAAAATATTTTAAAAAAAGCTATTATAATTTTAGAGGGAGATAATAAAATAATTGCCTTTTCTGTCGATGATGTTTTGGAAATACTATCTTACCATAAGGAGGATTTGYGACGAATAAATTTTAATGAAAATTGCTCTATTTTAGAGGGGATTATTTCTTTTGATGAGAGGAATATATTTAAAATAAATGAGTCGTTTTTTATAAAAGAATGCATAAATGATTAATAATAAGAACGTTCTAAGTAAAAAAGATTTATTAACTATCTCCAAGATTGCGAAAAAAATATCTGGAATTCATCTGAATCAAAGTAAAAAAACTATTATTCATTCAATAATGTCGCGGAGAATCAGGGAGTTGGATGCTGAAAATATAAACGATTATTTTAAGTTAATGGAATCTAGAGAAGGTGAATATGAAAAAGACAAAATGATATCGGCTTTAACAACAAATGTTACGTCATTTTTTAGAGAAAAACATCACTTTTATTATTTACATAAATTATTATGCTGTGATTTTTATGCAGAAATAATGAGAGAAGAGAGAATTCGTATTTGGTCTTCCGCCTGTTCAAGTGGAGAAGAAGCCTATTCTGCTGCAATGACAGCAGCTGAAGCAGTAAATTATTCGCATATAAAAAAAATAAAAATTCTAGGTACTGATATTGATCCGGAGATGATAAGGCGAGCTCAAGATGGCATCTATTTCAAAAATAATATTCCAAAAAATTTCTCAGAAAAATTTAATAAATTTTGTGATTTTTCTGGGGAGGAATTCTATTTTTCAAGAAATATTAAGGATTTAGTTTTATTTAAAAAACTAAATATTATTGGTGAATGGCCTTTTCAAGCGAAATTTCATGCAATTTTTTGTAGGAATGTCACAATTTATTTCGATAAAAAAACGACTGATCTTTTGTGGAGAAGGCTGTCTAGTCGTCTTCACATCAAGGGTGAAATTTATATTGGTCACTCTGAGAGAATAACTAATTTTGAAGAATTGGGTCTCCGCCCTATTGGAATAAACGCTTACAAAAAAGTTGTGTGATGCAAGTGCACCATAAAATTTTCGACCCTTATTTACGGCATTCACCTGTATCAGTCTTGATTGTAGATGATTCGCTTACAAGTCGAGCGCTCATAACGCTTTCATTGAATCGAGACAAACGCATTCAAGTAGTTGGAACTGCAACTACACCTCTTGAGGCGCGGGATATGATTATCCGACTGAAGCCAGATGTTTTGACACTTGATGTTGAAATGCCGGGGATGAATGGGCTGCAGTTTCTTGAAAAGATCATGCGTTTACGCCCGATGCCGGTTGTTATGGTTTCCAGCCTCTTATCTCCACATGGGGAAATTACAGAACGGGCTCAGCAGATGGGCGCTGTAAGCTGCTTTTCTAAAATGCCTTCTTTGCAAGGCGAGGACGCGTTTGCGGGGCTTGGAGAAGCTGTGGTTCAAGCTTCGTTATCGCGAACAGCGGCCCACTCAGTGAAAAAAGACGTAAGCGATGCCATCGTGGCAATCGGTGCATCTACAGGTGGTGTAGAGGCTCTTTCCGAGGTTTTGCAAAGCTTTCCCGTTGATTGCCCACCCACTGTGATTGTGCAGCACATGCCGAGGCAGTTTTCTGAGAATTTTTCTCGGCGTTTAAACTCAATTTCTCGCCCTCAGGTTAATCTTGTGACCGATTTTTGTCGTCTGGAACGGGGGCAAATTTTGATTGCGCCTGGAGGCGAGGCGCACACGGAAATTGCTTATGATGAAAACACTGCGTCTTACATCTGCCATTTGGTGCCGCGGCCGACAGTGAATGGCCATAGACCTTCGGTGGATGCGCTTTTTCTCTCTGTCGCTCGATCAGCTGGCTCCCAAGCTGTTGGCGTCATTTTAACCGGGATGGAAGCTGATGGTGCGCGAGGGCTACTGGCCATGCGAGAGGCCGGGGCCAAGACAATCGGGCAGGATCAACAGACTTCAGTCATCTATGGCATGCCCAGAGCCGCATTTGAGTGTGGCGCTGTAGAGACGCAACTCCCCTTACCTGAAATAGGCGCTGCTATTCTTCGGCTGGCCGATCCCCACAAAATGGAGACTTATCAATGATTTCTGCTTCCTCCATGTCTGTTCTGCTTGTGGATGACCAGACATCCATTCGTTCTCTGTTGAGAAACAGTCTTGTTCAGTTAGGCTTTGTGAAAGTTTCTGGCGTCCGTAACGGGCTGGAAGCTCTTGAACATCTGAATGCAAATTCAACGCACCTGATCATATCAGATTTCAATATGCCAGATATGGATGGTCTGGAACTGTTAAAGGCTGTGCGCGCGTCGTCTACGATCGGAAAAACGGGTTTCATTATGTTGACGGGGCAGGCCAATAAGGAGCTGGTACAGCAGGCTATTTCAGCCGGAGTAAACAATTTTCTGGCTAAGCCTTTTACCACAAGCTCGCTAAAATCACGGATCGAGGCAGTATTCGGTCCCATCTGTGGAGCGTAACTGTGTGGATCAGATCAAACTCGCTGTTTTGTTTCAAGGAATGGCACAGCAGTGGGCTCAGGCATCATCTTCATGCAGAAATGCTGAGACCGTCATGCTGGATGGTTGCGGCCAAAACGCGGTTGGCTCTCTGCAGGGACTGGACGTCCTGATGCAGGAGCTTGAGCAAATGAGTGCGCTCTGCCTGCGTCTTTCGAGGCAGTCTGATGTACAGCGTGTGACAATTGCTAGTCACGAAATTGAACAAGTGACCCTGGAGCATCTTCGCGGGATGCTTAAAGGGCAGCCTGTCGCTCCATTCTCTGTTGCGGATGTAGAACTATTCTAAGTGTCCCTCAGCTTGGCTGACTAGCGTCGCCAGGTTGGGAGTGAACCATTGTCCGATGCTTCTGGAGGCCGCGTAGAAGCTGCTCCGCATCTGAAGGCGTAAAAACAAAACCGACGGGCCCATATGCAGGGTGCTGAAAGGCCAGCAATGACCCCTCGGTTAGCGCATCAATCTGCAAAGCCCAGTTTGTTTTATACACGGGAGCAAAGCGCGCTCCTTCAATCGGCGCTGGTGGACGCTTTTCCAGTAGCGCGGTGCGTGCCATCCCCAAGCTGGTAATCAACTGGTTCAACTGGGTTTCATCCAGAGAAATGTCACCGGTCAGACCGCTTCCATCCAAAAAGGAGAGAATGATCTTTTGCCCGTCTTCTGAGCGGGTTACCTGCATGCGCGGGTTGTTAGTCATCTCGAGCGCCTCTTTTCAGGGGGTTCCAACGGGAGAATTCTGATGGAATGAACCACTCCATGTCCACCAACCCAAGCGTGTAGCAGTTTGGGTAAGAGCTTCTTCGGCTTCGTGTGCTTTTTGTGGGGTCGGGAAGAGGCCAAAGCAGGTAGCGCCTGATCCGCTCATACGTGAAAGAAGGCAATCTGGCTGATTTTGGATCGCAGTGAGAACGTCAGAAATAACCGGGGCATGGGCAATCGCGGGCGCCTGAAGGTCATTTACTGTTTGCCGTAATAGATCCACAAGGTCCCGCATTGACGACCATTGGCTGGGGAGCACCGGTTTTGTACGCTGAACGATGCCCCCCATTGCGGCAAAGCTGCGGAAGATATCGGGCGTTGACACACCAACACCTGGATTAATCAGCAGAATTCCGCCGTTCGGCATTTTTGGCGCTAAGGTCAGAATTTCCCCAATTCCTTCCATGCGTGTCGCCTGCTGACGAACGCAGACGGGAACGTCGGCCCCAAGAGGTTCTGCAAGTGCGCAAAGATCGGATTCTGTTGTGTTCCAGACGCCTGACAGGAGGCGCAGCGTACACGCGGCATCCGCTGAGCCACCGCCAATACCTGATGCGACAGGTAGATCCTTTTTCAGCGTCAGCCGGTATGCGTCATGAGAGCCGCTTTTTGCCTGAAGCGCTCGAGCTGCCTTGAGGACGAGATTGCTGTCGTCGGCTTCAAGGCCTTTGCCAAATCGCCCTTCAATAGACAGAGAAAACCGATCGCACTTTTCTCCCACACTGATTGTGTCGGCTGCTCCGGCGAAGACTGCGAGACTGTCGAGCAGATGATACCCGTCAGGCCGCCGCCCAGTGACATGCAGATAGAGATTGATTTTGGCGTGGGCGGTATCTTGAAGACGGGTCATTTGTTCTGTTCGAATGATTTGAGATGTGGGCCGCCCTGCTGGAGGGCATTCAGAATGAGAGTGCGATCCTGAGGCTGCGGATTGTCATCCAGAGACTGGTTCCATTGATCCTGAGCCTCTGTGTGGCGACCGAGATACCAATATGCAACGCCTAGATGATAGCCAATTTCGGCGTCACTCGAGGCATGTTCTGCAGCCTGAATAAGAATGGGTAGCGCGGTTTTCAGGTCACCTTTGGCCTTGAGAAGGGCCCAGGCGTAGCTGTCCTGAATAGATGGATCGTTAGGCTGGAGTTCCACCGCGTGCTTAAGCAACTGCAGGGCGTGGTCTTGGTCAATATCGTGTTCGATACTGGCATAACCGACGAAGTTGAGAACTTCTGGCTGGTCAGGGGCGAGTTCCAGCGCATGGTGCATATCTTCCTGCATCATGGCCCAGTCTCCGTTTTCCTGGGCAGCCATGGCGCGACCGAGAAGTATCGGCCAGGCAATCTCCTTGCGAGGAGGAGAGGCCTTGAGAGCTTTCGTATAAAGATCGATCGCCTCGGCATGATGGCCCATCTGATCCTGAACTTCAGCCAGTTGAACCAGAAATTGCGGGTTACCCGGAAGCAGGGTTAGCGCGCGATGAAGCGCATCGGCCTGAAGTGGAAGATCGTGGGAGCGGCTGGCCAGATTGACTCGCTCCTGGGCAGCCAGCGCTGCCAGAGAGTCCGTGCTGGAAACCGAATTGAGTGTCTCGAGGCCCTTCGAGATCTGATTGCCGTCACGGAAGGTGTCGGCAAGGAAAATGCGTGCAACCGTGAGGGTGGGATCAAGATAGAGGGCCTGTTGCAATGCGATGATGGCCGGATCGTGAGGAATGCCTTCCTGCTGAATAACGTCCGTGATCATCAGGGCAAGTTGCAGGTTCAGAATTGCCGCACCCTGAGAGGGAGAAAGGGGAGGTCGTTTTTTTAGGTTATGCTGAAGTGGCCCAATGATCATGGAAGCGAGAGGGGAACTCACGCCCAGTGCAGCTACGGCATCGAGTGCCGCCTTATGCTGGCCCTGATTTTCAAGCCAGCCACCATAAATCTGGGCGTAAAGAATCTGGAGTGTCAGCGGATCATCGGGGCTGTTGCCAGTCTTCTGATAGAGAAGTTCCGCCTGATGTTGAGAAGGCAGTCGCTCCGCAATCAGCGCGGCATGGAATTGGTACAAGCGGCGTGTAGGCGCGAAGGTTGCAGCGGCGTTGAGGGTGGAGAGTGCCTGCTCGACATGGCCTTCGTCTGCCTGCGCCCATGCCAGAAGAACGGGCGTTGCAACAGAGACCAGAGGGCCTCGATGGTTGTTGCGGCTCAGCGTCTGGCGCATTTCCGTCCAGGATTTCCGAGTAACCGCGTTCTGGGCAAGGACGAGGGTGGCAATATCGCTGGCGGGAAGCGTTTTGGCGAACGTCACAGCCTCATCTTCATGTCCGGTCATGGCAGCGTAGCGCAGAGCATCTTCGCGCAGCTTCAGATCGCGGGAAGATAACGTCAGGACATGTGAAAGCGCGTTATAGGCAGCGTCGATCTCACCGCGCTGCATCATGACGCTCGACGCCAGCAGCCAGCCGGTCAGGGATTTCCCGGGATCAATAGCGGGCATTGTTTCCGGAGGAGGGGCCGCAAATGCTGAGGGCAGGAGGGTTCCCGCCAGCAGAAGTGCCGAGAGACCCGCGCGAAGCGAGTGCGAAAAAACCGGAATTGATCTGGGCCAGCCGCGCGTGATCTGCATAATGGGTCAATTCTAGACCGCATGCGGTCATACGCCAACCTGAACGGATTTTTCATGACACCCCAGCCTGTTCCGAGCCGGGCAGAACTGCTTGCCGCGCTACAGCTGCAATATGACTGGGGTGTGGACGAGGTTCTTTCGGAAGAGACGATTGACCGCCTTTCGGATGTGCCTCGGAGTCTGCCTGCCCGAGTGGACACCTTACACGCCCGATCAGCGTTACCCAGGGAAGTGCCATCGCCTGCGCCGGTATCACCCGGGCTGGAACAGGCACGTGATCTGCCGGCCCTGATTCGGGCGAGCGAAACGCTTGATGATCTGTTTTTGGCGCGGACGGCAACGCATCGGCTCAAGCCCGTTTTTGTCGATGCTGCTCGCTTCATGCTGATTGGAGAGACGCCGGACGCGGATGAAGATCGCTCTGGAGAACTTTTTGCGGGGCGTGCCGGTGAGCTTTTGGATCGAATGCTGGCCACTGCCGGGTTGGAACGCTCGGTGCTCTCAATGGCACCAGCGGTTCCATGGCGGCCGCCGGGAGGGCGCGGTGTAACGGATCAGGAGATGCGGTCCTGTCGTCCGTTGCTGCTGAAAACGATCGCCCTGTGTCGGCCACCGTTTCTGGTGACGATGGGAGTAACGCCTCTACGGCTGCTTCTGGGGGATCAGGCCATGCTGAATCGGCTGCGTGGCAAATGGACGGAAATTCGGATTCCCGAGTTGGATGCACCGGTTGCTCTGCTGCCTATGCGACACCCGTTACAACTCGCTGCCAGCCCTGCTGCACGCCGGAATGCGTGGCAGGATCTTCTGGTTTTGATGGAGCGATTGAGTGCGGAAAATACAGAACTAAATAAGTCCTGATTTAAGCCTGTAAAAAACTTCGCGAAAACGCAAAAAACTACTCGAAAACAGGTGTTTGCCACTGGATTGTTCCAGTGTGTGACGATATCATCGCTTAGTCCGAGGCTCTGTTCTGGTTAACCAAAACTTGCCAGCGTGCCAGAAACCGGGTAGCACCCGGCGGCTATGCGAAGGATTACCCCTTTCATCTCAGGTGGCACGGCGCGAGCGTTGCTTGTGAGTGTGCTGATTCTGACCGGTGGAACTTTCTCCCCGGTGCGTGCTGACGGTGTGCAGACTCTGCCGCCTCAGCCAGACCATGCTGGCGATGAAACAGCGTTTGCAGAAGCCCGTCCCAGCCTCGGTGGGGACGGCATTGTATCGCTGCCACACCCTCTGACGGCCACTATGGCTAGTCGATATCGTCTGATCCTGCAGGCGCAGCGTCGTGGTGACCTGCAAGAAGCCATGGAGCAGACGCGTTTGCTTACGGATCGCGTCCTGCTGGGCGATGTTCTGGCAGATCGCTATCTTGCGCCTGGTGCTCATCCAGGAGCGGACCAGCTCCGTGACTGGTTGAAAAACTATTCAACCCAACCGGACGCCCCTGCAATTCAGGGGCTTTTGGTAAGGACTGCTCCGGCAGGCTCCGTTCAGCTCCAGACTTTTGCGAGGTCTCTGGCGCCTGAAGATCGTCCTGAAACCGTTCACCTGCCTAATAGTTCCCCTGCAGACCCATTGGCGCATGCCTTCACGCGTAATCCTCTCCTGGATCGTACGGTTCAGGAGCGGGTGATGCAGGGCGTGAAGGGCGCAGCCAGCGCACTGCACCTTGTGGATATTACGCCCGGCATGACCCCTGCCTATGCAGGGCAGCTTTACGGAGAAATTTCTCTGGGGCTGCTTTCACAGGGAGATGCTCAGAGCGCGCTGCGTCATGGTTGCGCCGGCTTCGAGCGAGGGGGCCATCAGGTTGGTCTTCCCGCTTATGTCGCTGGTCTGGCCGCCTGGCGTCAGGGGCATCTTGATGCGGCATATGAGCTGTTTGAATCGGCGGCAAATGCTCCAGTTACATCGCCTGAGCTTCATGCTGCCGCAGCGTTCTGGGCTGCGCGTGCAGAAATTCGCCGTCACGCAATGGCGGCATACGTGTCCTGGCTCCATCGTGCCGCGAACCATCACGAAACATTTTATGGGATGCTCGCCGCTCAGACACTGGAGCTTGGACGTAAGGGTCATGCCCGCCTGCCAGACAGCGTAACGGAAGTCACGCTTCATGATCCTGTTCCGGTTCTTGGGGAAATTGACGTCGAGGCCATCAGTGCGCTCCCACAGGGCCGACAGTTGTTTGCCCTGCTTCAGATTGGCGAGCGTGCACGCGCCGAGGCGCTGATGCGGCGGATGTGGACGGACGTGGCGCCTGACAGTGCGCGGTCCCGGTCCTTGCAGCTCGTTGCTCAGACTGCCGGATTTGAAGATCTCTCCGAACAGCTCGCGTCGCTCATCATGAACGGGGAGAGCCGCCCACAAGCGGCTGGTGCGGATTTGCCGATGCCTCGTCTCAAGCCCAACCATGGCTTTCGGATGAACCCGGCTCTGGTTTATGCCCTCACGCGCGTTGAATCGAATTTCGATGCTGCCGCTACATCCGGGGCAGGTGCGCATGGGCTGATGCAGATCCGGCCGATCACGGCGAGCTTCATCACACTGCATCACCAGACATATGATGCCCATGGGATGGCTGTTATTCCGGTACCGCCTGACATGGTAAACCGCCTCCACAACCCGTCATCCAATCTGGAAATCGGTCAGCTATACGTGCTGTATCTGGCTTCTCAGTCGAGCCATACATCGTTGTCGGCGCGCCCTGAGGGCGGGGATCTTGTACGGGTTCTGGCATCTTACAACGCAGGGCCTGGCGCTATCGCCCGCTGGGAAAGTGCACAGACGGCCGATCTGCATGATCCGCTGTTCTTTATGGAAACGCTGCCCAACACGGAAACGCGTGACTATGTGCATCGCGCCCTGACTTATACGTGGCTGTATGCGCATAAGATGGGGCTCTCTTCGCCGTCTCTGAAAGCGCTGACGCATTCCGAGTGGCCATCGTTTGGCGCGGAGCAGGCTCTGGCTCATGAGCAGATGGCGCTGAACTAAGAATAAAAAAAACCTCGCATCAGCATTTTGATGCGAGGTTTCTTCAGAAAATCGCCCGGCCTGAGTGCCGGGCTTTTTTGTTTTTGGGGCTTAGCTTTTCTGGGTCTGGATGCCCAGATCTTCCATTTCTTCATGAACCGCAGACGCTTTGGCGGAAGAGTAAACTTCCATGGCGGAAGCTCCCTTTGGCTGTTGCAAGCGGATGAAGCAGGTGATGACTGCGGCAAGCAGATACAGTGCTGCGTAGATGTAAACGACGCCCTGCGTGCCGTAGCCGGTCACAAACAGTGTTGCCAGTGCCGGGCCTAGGAAGTTGCTCAGGCCACCGCCAAGGTTCTGCACGGAAACTGCAGCACCCTTGTGATCGGGTGCAATGGCGGGGAAAATTGCTCCCATGGGCACAAATGCGTTGAGCGTTAAAGCCAGGAACAAGGCACCGATAATTGCGGTGAACATGTTGCCGGGCATCAGGTGCGGGATGAAATAGAAGGCAAGGCTTGCCATTGCGCAGCCGACAAAGCCGAACCAACGCATCTGACGCAGCCAGCCGATCCGGTCGCCAATAAGGCCCCAGACCACATTGGTCACAGGCTGAACCAGGAAGAACGCACCATAGATCCGCAGCCATTGCGGCATGGTGAAGCCAACTTCCGGAGACGTGTAGAACAGGGGCATGATGACCGGAAAGCCGAAGAGAGACAGATTGCAGATGACGCGCGTGATGAGTGCCAATGCAATATCGCGGTTCTCAACAATCAGCGTCAGGCTGCGACTGATCTCGATCAGCTGTTCCTTGACGGACACCTTGGCTGCCAGTGGCTTGGCCTCAGAAGGGTCTTCGCGGATGGTCAGGCAAGCCAGTGCGCCGCCAGCCAGAACCCAGGCCAAAGACATCCACAGGGTCGGCATGAACCCGAAAGCGGGGATGGTCCAGCTTGGCAGGAAGGACGCGATGATGCCGTAACCCAGCGTGAACATCGACCAGACCCAGCCGATGGCAGAGGCCAGACGATGATCCGGGGTTTTCTGGACGATCCAGAAGAAGAACGCATAGAAAAACAGCGGGTATGCAAAGCCGCGCAGACCATAGAACAGCATCATCATCGGGAAGGAGTGCTGTCCGAGGCCGAGCCCGAGGAACGCGACGTGGCATAGCGCCCACCAGATGGTGCCGATCGCCATGATGCGGCGCGCGCCATAAACTTCGGCCAGCACGCCAGACAGCCAGCTCGAAATGGCGGCTGTCGCACCGTAAATGGTGAAGAGCATTCCTGCCTGCTTCGGCGTAAAGCCGATTTGCGTGACGTATTTGGCAAGGAACGCAACTTCGATGCCGTCGCCCGTCATGTACAGGGCAACGGCGATATAACCCCACAGCAACATCACCGGCATGCCCCAGAGAATGCGGGATTTGGTGACGGCTGATCGATGGGGTGGAGAAAGCTCTGTGGCACTCATGAATGTCATGCCTTCCTGAAGGAAAGGGAGGATGGAGTGTCTTCACACGGCAACGATGACAGATCGGTGCTTTCCAGAGGGCCAAGCAGTGTGACGATCCCGGGGGAGGCCAGTCCAAGAAACTGTGCTTCGATACCACTGAACACACCTGCCGAGCGTGATGCCGGAGGCAGGATGTTAAAACGTTTAGCGCTAAAGATAGGCTGTTTTCTAAACATGGCGAGCTCCTTTGACAGCGGGAATATGCGTTCGGGTTGTCGTTCGGAGGCCGGCAGTTCCTTTCTCCTCATGTCATCCGCGCAGGACATTCTGACGTGAGGAGAACGGAGCAGGCAGGCCTGCTGGAAAGCCGTCACCGATAACCGTGTGAGTACGATCTCGCGGACGATAACATGATTCTGTTATATTCAAATAGTATTTATGTTATTTTTTATGCCATAAACGCATCATCTGATGTGACTATTCCTCTAGAAGAGCTCAACAAGCGCGACGCCCGCAACGATCACCACAAGAAGAATCAGCAGGATCACCGTCAGGCGCTTTTCGATGAACTCGCGCACAGGTTCGCCAAAGGCCTTGAGGAGGGCGGCTTCCAGGAAGAAGCGTGCGCCGCGCGTTGTGATGCTGGCAGCGATGAACGGCAGCAGCGGGAAGTGTGCCGCACCGGCTGCCAGTGTGACGAATTTGTAGGGGAGAGGCGTGAGTCCCTTGCCCAGAATGATCCATATGCCATATCGGCGGAACAGGTCTTCCAATGCCAGAATGCGACCGTCTGCATGATAGAAATGGGCGATGGGCATACCGATATGCTTCATCAGGAAAGCGCCGAGCAGCCATCCGATCACGCCACCTATTACGCTGGAAACAGTGCAGACTGTTGCGAGAAACCAGGCCCTGTCCTGTCGCGTCAGGATCATGGGAACGAGCATCAGGTCAACGGGGATCGGGAAGACCGACGCTTCTGCCATGGCGATAATGATAAGCCACCATACGGCTTTGGGTGAGGCGGCAAGGTCGGTGATGCGACGATAGAGGGAATGGATCACGGTCTGGTCCTGTGGAGGAATATCCGGTCTTCCTATCCTTCTCTGTCACTGAATGAAAATTCATTGCTTCGGAAAACAGGGTAAAGGAAGCACAAAGCTCTTCCTTTTCTGAAAATGGATGCCCCGTGCCCCAACGTTACTCTCTTCTGGCCCGCCTGTTTCATTGGGGCATGGCGGCTATCATTATCCCGGTCTGGATGATTGGATTCTATGCGGGGCGCCTGTTGCCGCGTGGGGCTTCTCCTTTGAAAGGAGAACTGCTCTCCATTCATAAGGAGATCGCATCGACAGTTGTGATCCTAGTTGTTCTCAGAATGGCTTGGCGCGCAACACATCGGCCGCCAGCATTACCTGGCACTATTCCGGAAGAGCAGCGCATTGCGGCGCGCGTGCTTCAGGGATGTCTTTATCTTCTGATGCTGACCACGCCTCTCACGGGATGGCTGATGGCCTCTGCCCACGGTGCGCCAGTCCAGATGCTGTGGACGGTGCACCTGCCGGCGCTCATTCAGAAAACTGCGTTATTCGCGCCGATCCTGGGTGTCATGCACCAGTTTTCTGCCTGGATTTTGGGGGTTCTGATTGCCGGACATTGTGTGGCGGCGCTGATGCACCGTTTTTCCCGGCGGGATCAGGTCATGGATATGATGCTCTGAATAAAAAAGGCCTCTGCAGATATGTGCAGAGGCCTTGGACTATTTTGCCTTATTGCGGTGAAGCAGGCTGCTGAACCGGGAAAGGCTCAGCCTTGAGCGCAGGGCGCGGATGATCCGTCATCTGCGTCTTCAGATACGAAACCGCCGCATCAAGCTGTTGATCCTGCCCCTTAAAGGTGGCGACCGGCATGTTCTCGATCTCGATATCCGGTGAGACACCCTTGTTCTCGACCAGCCAGTGGCCGTTCATGTCGAAATAGGGGTTTTCGGCTGTCCGGGCATTTCCGTTGTCAATCAGACGGTCACCGTCCGAAAGCCAGACACCGGCGCCTGCTGTGCGTTCCCCAAGGAGCGGCGCGATGTGGAGAGACTTGATGCCTTGAGAGAAGGTCTCACCGTCCGAGTAGGTCATTTCATCTGAAATCACGATAAGATGGCCCTGGAACGCCTGTTGCATGTCGATGGCCGGAGCGTTGCCATAGCGGCTCCAGAACATCCAGGAGCGGCGCATGAGCTGCGTCAGAACCCAGCTGTCAATGTTGCCGCCATTATTGCCGCGGACGTCAACAATGAGTCCATCCTTGTCGATATTGGCATAGAACTCACGGGCGAACGCCTCCATGTCATCGCCGACCATGGCTTGCAGATGCAGATAACCAATGTGTCCATGGCTGGCGTGATCCACAAGATCAGCACGGCTGCCTTCCCAGTCCCGTGCGCGCAAGGACTTCTGCTTGCGCCAGCTTACGGCTGTCACGACTGTTTTGTGTTCTTTGCCATTGCGCAGAAGGGTCAGAAGAACCTGTTTTCCAGCCTGATTGGCCAGAAGCATAGAGAGGTCGGGCTCGTCGGCTGCAGATTGTCCGTTCACGGCAACAATCAGATCTCCGTCCTGCGCATCAACGCCCGGAGCAGCCAATGGAGACTGCTGATCCGGTAGATCGCGGTCTCCTCTATAGATATGTGTGATGCGGAAGCCTTTTGCTTCGCGGGTAATCTGTGCACCCAGTCCAGCAATCAGGTTTGCAGCCGGGTCTTCGAGGCTTTGTGCCGGCCGGAGCTGGGAGTGCATGGCGCCAATTTCAGCAACCATCTGGCCAAGCAGATCATCCAGATCCGCACGGTCTCCAAGTCGATCCACAAATGGCGCGAAATGGGCTCTGACGGCTTTCCAGTCTACGCCATGCAGATCGCGGTCATAATAATGATCACGGTGAAGGCGCCAGGCATCGACAAATTCGTCTGACCATTCCTGAGCAGGGTCGATGCGCAGTCGTAGTCCGTCAAAGCTGACCGCTTTCCCTGCAACATCATCAGGTTTCTTGGCCCCGACTGGTAGCAGAAGAACTTCGGGTGCCTGCTTCGCGCGAGGGGCTACGGTCATGATCGTTTTGCCGTCTGCCGAGAGGCTGAAATCTTCAACCTTGGGGGAGAAGGTTTCGATCTTGTGCTCGTTATTGTCGATATGAATGGACTTCAGAGGGTTGGCGTCATCGTCCGTACCATCCACGGTGAACAGATAATCGCTGGCGGCTGCCAGCCCGTGATAATCTGCGGCAGGGACGGGAACCTGATAGAGACGATCTGTCAATCCGTTCCATTCAAACGCGGGAAGAGGTTTTTTCGGAGCGTCCTTTTTCTCATCTTTCTTGTCGCTTTTTTCCTTGCTGTCATCATGATCCAGCTCGGTTGGGGCCTGGAAAGGAAAGCGTTCTCCGGCCTGGAGTGCGAGGGCATAGATGCCTGTACGATGTGGAAACGCCGGTCCCAGATTGCGGTCTCCCCAGGGAGAGCCGTTAGCCAGCGAGAATGTGCGATCAGACAGGAACCACAGCCATTTCCCATCTGGGGAGAAGCTTGGGCTATAGGATTCGTAACGATCGCTCGTCACCCACTCCGTCCGTCCTGTTTCCGGAGAATACAGGGCAATCTGACGTCGCAGATTAGAGCCGCGCGTGCGTACGAAGGCGAGGGCCTTTCCGTCTGCTGCCCATGAAAGGGAATCGAAAACGTTCGTGCCGTCCTGAGTGGCATCATCCACGAGCTTCTCAGCTTTGCTCGAAAGGTTGAGCAACCACAGGCGCCCCAGCAAATCCGTATGCGCGGCGTATTTTCCGTCTGGTGAGATTTCGAGAGCAACAGGCTCGGTTGAGGATGGCTGGCTGAGTGCTTCTCCCTTGCCGCTGCCATCTGCCGCAAAACGCCACAGCGCAGATTCTCCGCCAGCATCACTGAACGCAATGACGGATTTGCCATCTGGCGTTACGCGGGCAAGGCGCAGGCGGACATTGTCCGGAGTGGGCAGGACGATCAGACGCCTCGGGGAAGCTGCTGCCACGACCGTGTGGCCGCGCATCGTGAAGATAGCGGCATCGCCTTTGGGAGAAATGGTCTCCGACGTGGTGAAGCGGGTTGGTCGATCCAGCCAGTACGGTGCACGAGGTGCATTGTCCGAGACTAAATTGACGGGGATCTGGTGGCTCTCGCCTGAGGTCAGATCCAGCGAAAAGAGGTCTGCCCCTTTGCGGAACACAACATGGTCGCCTGAGAGTGACGCTTCCAGAATGCTGTAATCTGTAAAATGGGTTAGCTGTCGGGCATCTGTTCCGTCTGCTGCGATGCTCCAGAGGTTGTAACGTCCGTTTTCGTCGGAAATAACGATCAGACGATCCCGCCACGGCATGGGACGGATCAGGTTCGCTGTGCGTGTGCCGATACGTTCGGCCTCGGTTCCGGACTGAAGATCAAACCGCCAGAGTTGCGAGAGTGCTCCTCCACGATAGGCCCGCATATGATCGCCTGTTACCGCGAGCCCGAACCGCACGGCATACAGCCATTTACCGTCCGGGCTAATGGAAGCGTCATTGACGTTGGCAAGCGGATAGACGTGCTTTGCACCCGTTTTTGGGTCCAGAGCTGCGACATTGTAGCTGTAGTAAGGGCCAGTTGCGTCCGGCATGGAGTACAGGATGCCTACATGAGCATCCCATCCTGCGATATGAAGTTTGGGCGCGTTTTCAAACGTCATGCGTCGGGGCGTGCCGCCGGAACTCGGCATGATGTAGAGCTCTGTCGGCCCATCAAAATTCGCCAGAAATGCGATTTCTTTGCCATCGGGCGAGAGGACAGGCTGCGGGTCAACGGCATTGGCGCCATGAGGCGCGCTGGTCAGGCGCTGGGCCGTGCCTCCCGTCAGGGGCACACTCCAGACTGACTGTTCCGCACTGAAAAGAACGGTCTGCCCCGTGAGTGACGGCTCCCTGAAGTAACCGGGCTCAGCCTGAGCGGTTAGCCCGTAGGTGCACCCCAGAAGAGCCGCGCATGAGAGAAGGGAACGTCGGAGGGAAAACCGCATGATGTGAAGGACTTCTCATATGAAAATATCCTTCGATGATGCTGCGGTTTCATATCGCCGTCGAGACGGCAGGTGCGTTTTGAGGGTGGGGAAACAAAAAACGCCAGCCCGGGATGGACTGGCGCTTCGTGTTTTGCCGTGAAAACCCGGATTAGGCGGTCAGAGCAATGGCCTTGTCTTCAGCCGCTACCAGGTAGGAGCTGTTGGACAGGACCTGAACAGCCAGCATGGCAATGCTGTGAGAAGACCGGCTGGGGAGCGAGATTGCGGCATGACCTGTGGTCCAGCGCATGGTCGTTCCTTCAGAAACACTCCAGCCAGACAGCTCTTCCTTGGCGAGATGTGCCGGAAGCACAGTGGTGCTGCCTGCCTCGTAGAGGGCAATCTGGCCAACGAGCACACCGAGTTCGCGGCGGTCATCAACAAATGGGCCAATCACATCGGACGGGCGGCTCGTGCGGGACATCAGACGGACAGAGCGAACCTTCTCCGGCAGCATGAACATGGCATAGCCGTTGGTCTCACGCGTTTTCCGGATGATGGTGCCGTCTTCCGTCATGAGATGCAGGTCAGCATCCTGCGTCAGGACTGCACTGTCAGCCTGAGACACCAGACCTGCCATGTCTGCCCGTGCTTCGATTGCGCGGAATAGGGGCTCGACTGTTGTGCGGTCCGTCGTGAGCGGGGCCGCTGCGTCGTCGTTCCAGCTCTTGACGCTGCCGCCGATGCTGAAAACATTTCCGTCCTGACGGAAATCGCCGCGGTTGCCCGTGTCGAGGAAGCTCTCCGTCAACAGGCCATTGGCCATAATGACCGAGTGATCTGCCGTCTCGATGTGGAAGTAATCGTAAGACGTGATGCTTGTGTCGTAGTGAATGGAGCGACCATTGATCAGCATCCGGGCCGGGACAAACTTTCCATCAAGGAACAGGCAATGTTCTGCCGTCACCAGAAGGTCCGTGTGTGGCATGCCAGGTGCGATAGCGTCCTTCAGAATACGAACCGGGTAGCCTGCTTCGTCTGCAAACGGACCTGGACGTACCGTCATGTGACGACGTCCAGCCCATGTGACAGTGCGAACGTCTTCACGGCCGTCCACATACACAACCACGCTGTCGCCAAGGAGCAGGGTCTCGACAGCGACTTCACCGTCCTGCGTGCGGATCATTGAACCTGCGAGGAAGCAGATGACGCCGTTTCCATTGCTGGTGTTAACCGTGACCGGGTTGCTATCGGTCGGAGCGTTTTTGTAGCTGCTGTCGTAGGTGACGCTTTTGGGGCTGACTGTGCCGCTAGACGTGGTCAGAGTTACATTGTCGCTGGTCATGGTGGCAGACGTTACGGTCTGACCATTCACGCCGAGGCTGTCGCCTTCCTTCAGGTTGGCCAGAACCAGCTTGTTGGCTGCGTACTTGTCGCTCGGAAGGATCAGCGTGTTGTTGCCCGTTCCGAAAACGACCTTGGTGCCGTCAGTCGGGTAAGTCGTAATGGTGGCTTTGGCGCCATCATTCAACGTCAGGGTAGACTGGAGGGCAGAGCTGTCCGTGAAGGACGTACCTGCGCCATTGACCGTGATGGGGCCTGTAATGGTGGTGCTGTTGCTGGCCGTCTTGACGGTCGAACCATTGGAAATATTGAGGTTGCCAGCAATTCCGCTGCCGCTGACGCTGCCCAGCGTAATGTTGGAATTATCAAAATTGAGCGTGCCGCCAGTCGCGATCGATGGCTTGAGGCCCGGATAGCCAGACCAGTCCTGCGAGACATTCGAGAATGTCGCAGTGCCGCCGTTATCAACCTGCAGGACGTTGTTAGCCGTCAGCGGGCGCTGGATGTTTGCCGTGCCACCTGAAGCGACTTCCAGATTGTTGACAGCCAGAGCGCTGGTGCCGGAGGCGATGTCGAGAGTGCCTTCAACCTTGATGTTGACGCCGGAAAGCGTTGATGTCGCGCTTGAGACGGTAACGGTCACACCTGATGGGATGGTGACTGTGCCTTGATTCGTCTGCGTATCAGGAACGTGTGTTGCTGGTGCGCCATCGTAGCTCCAGTTCGACACGTCACTCCAGTTGCCGCCGGTTGTTGGGCCGACCCATGTGTAGAGATCGCCGTTTGTCCAAGCGGGTGTAGATGTTGCCATGATGTGATGAAAATCCAGAATGCAGGGGTGCGCCGTATTGTTCGCAGAGTGAAGTGGAATTGCTCCCATCGCTTCTTCTGCAGACAAACGAAAGCTATTGATGGCGTAATTCGTTCAATTAAAGCTAACAGTCAATGTAAATGATGAAGATGAATAATTTGTAAAAAACCAACGCCTCATTGCTCGGCTTATTCAAGCCGGGCAAGAAACGTTCAAATCGAAAAAATTTATGGATTTATCGAGAGATTTTTTAACCGACCGCAGATTTGAGGCCATAGCCTGCTGCGAGTGGGCAAAGTGGCAGCATTGCAAACAGGCATGCTCCCAGAAGGTCGAATCCGGCGCTTGATGATGCACCAAGCTGCCCGGCATAGGACGAAGCCGCACCGAAAATCAGTACCGGCGTTGCGAGAGGCAAAACAAGGAGAGGCAAAAGAACGCCACCACGACGCGCGCCCAACACGATTGAGGCTGCCATGCCACCCATCAGGGACAGGCACATCGTTCCAAGCATCAGCCCGAACAAGAGAAGCGGGAGTTCGCTCCCTTTTACGCCCAGCATGATGCCAAGCGGGATCGCTGCAACAAGAAGAGGCAGGCCAGTTGTCAGCCAGTGAGCAATCATTTTGGCGAAGGCAACGGCATACGCTGGAAGGCCCGTGAGCATCAGCAGATCCAGTGAGCCATCTTCCAGTTCAGAGCCGAAAAGTCTGTCCAGCGGGAGCAGCGATGCGAGCAGTGCACAGACCCAGATGATGCCCGGCCCCATATGACGCAACAAGTCTGGTGAGGGACCAAGAGCCAGAGGGAAAAGGCTGCCACACAATATAAAGAAGAGCAGGGATGCGAGCGTATCCGCCCCAAACCGATAGGCAAGTCGCAGGTCGCGGTCGATCAAGGCAAAGAAAGCGGTCATGACAGCCAGAGCGGTTCAGCGTGAGCAAGGGAAGGGAGTTCGTGCGAGCGCGTGTTATCCAGCGGGAGCGGCACATGCGTCGTAACAATCATGGCGCCCCCATTGTCACGGTGTTGGGCCATGATTGCGCCAAGCCGTTCGATGCTCGCTACGTCCAGACCAACGGTCGGTTCGTCCAGAAGCCAAAGGGGTGCTCCTGACAGCATGACGCGTGCAAAAGCCGCCCGGCGTTTCTGCCCCGAGGACAGGAGGCGTGCTGGAAGGTCAGTCAGGAATGCCAGATCAAGGGCTTCCAACACGTCTTCCATGCTTCCGCTGCCCAGGCGATCGGCCAAGGCAAGATTTTGCGCCAGCGTCAGGCCGGGCTTGAGAGCATCCTGATGGCCCAGCCAGGCCAGTGCTCCATAGCGCTCAATCGTGCCACCATCAGGCTTGCGAAGGCCTGCGATTGTTCTGAGAAGAGTGGATTTTCCCGCACCATTCGGGCCGGTGAGTATCATGGCATCGCCATGAGCAAGCGAAAGGCTCACATCATCCAGAACCAGCCGGTCTCCACGGAAAACCGTAATATCCCTGACATCCAGAAGCACGGAAGGTGTTGTCGGGTCGGGCGGCTGGGTCGTCATGGGAAGCGTTCTGTCCGGTTCACGGTCTCATCAGCTTAGACCCTCTGAGCGCGGGAACTGCAAGGGGGCGTCTGAAAAGCTGCAATCTGGTGAATTCTCATTCCCGCATGCAGGAAAGGTCTCGATAGCCAGTGCGAGGTCCGTTAAGAGGGCTGAACGGTATAATGATCACACGTCTTGTTAAGGGATGTCTGGAACTGACTGATCTGGTGTTACAGGCGAGCGGGATCGCCAAGTCTTTTGATGGCAACGAAATTCTTCGTGGTCTGTCACTTGATGTTGAACGTGGCGAGCTGATCTCGATTATCGGACCGTCAGGGTGTGGCAAGTCCACGTTCCTGCGGTGCCTCAATTTTCTGGAGCATCCTGACGCCGGAACTGTCCGTATTGAAGATGTGACACTCGCCTGCACTGGCAAAAGCTGGACGCGTGCCAATGAGGCACAGGCCCATCGTTTGCGGGCGCATGTCGGCATGGTCTTTCAGGCCTTCAATCTTTTCCCTCATAGAACCGTCATTGATAACGTCATGATGGCGCCGATGCGCGTGAAGGGTGTCTCACGGGATGAGGCGCAGGCGACTGCCTGTACGCTTTTAGAAAAAGTGGGGCTTGCCGGCGTTAAAGACCGCTACCCGGACAGTCTTTCGGGCGGCCAGAAGCAGCGCGCGGCAATTGCTCGTGCGCTCGCCATGAAGCCATCTGTCATGTTGTACGACGAGCCGACATCCGCACTCGACCCGGAACTTTCAGAAGAAGTTCTGTCGGTGATGCGGGATCTGGATGATGATGGGATGACGCAGCTTGTCGTAACGCATGACATGCGCTTTGCCCGTGCCGCCTCGGATCGCGTGCTGTATGTGGAGGCTGGTGAAATCGTTGAAAGCGGTGACCCGGACCTGATGTTCGCCAACCCGAAAGAGGGGCGCACACGGCGCTTCCTGCGGACGCTCCTGTGATGAACAAGTTTTTTGCGTGTCTACTGGCGCTGGCTTTCATGCTGGCACCCTCCGTTCATGCCGTCGCAGCAGACGAGACTGTCGCATCCGCGCCAGACGCTCTGGTCGTGCCGGGGGCTCGGGATAACACCGATCTGCCCTGGGCTTCGGATGGTGAGGCCAATGTGCCTTACGTGTTCCATGATCCCGAGCATGAATCCCGGATGACGGGCTTCGAATACGATCTGGTCAATGCCATCGCTGAGAAAATGCATCGCAAGGCGCGTTTCATTCAGAATGACTGGGATGGCCTGATTCCGGGCCTGTCGCGTGACCTTTACAGCATGGTTGCAGACGGCATTGAAATGACGCCGGAGCACAAAGCGGCGGTCCTGTTCTCCCGTCCTTACTATGTAACAAGCGAGCGGATCATTCTTCGCAAGGAAGAAACGGGTCTCGACACGCTGGAGGCTCTCAAGGGGCATAAGATTGGCACGATCAAGGACACCACAGCCGAGCGAATGCTGCGCCGGCAGGGTGGCTCTACGATCCGGTCTTATGAAGAAGAGACAAATGCCTTTTCAGATCTGCGCAACGGAAGACTGGACGCGATCCTGCTGGATGCGCCCATCGCCCTGTATTACGGCAGCATTTCCGATGACATGAAGCTGGTGGGCGAACCGATCGGCAGCATGGAATATGGTATCGCGTTTGCACCTGGTAGCCGCGCGTTGCGCGATCAGGTGGATGCCGCCCTCGGCGATCTTATCAAGGACGGGACGCTTCACCAGATTCTGGCACGCTGGAACCTGTGGACTCCGTTGATGGAGAACTACACGGGGGACCATACCCATCCGGATATTGCCCCGGTGGAATGGGACCGGTATCGGGCCGCCATGGCCAGCACGACCGGTGGGAACTGGAAAGTTCTGGTTCACCGCTATGTCGGGTTCCTGCCTCTGATCGGCCAGGCAGCCTTGATGACGTTGGCTGTTTCAGCGCTCGCTATGGTGATTGCGGTCGCTCTGGGCCTGCTTCTTGCGTTGGCGCGGCATTATGGTGGGACGGTCCCTCGGCTTGTGGCAGGGCTATATGTGGAAATTGTTCGCGGTACACCGCTGCTGATTCAGGTTCTTTTCATTTTCTATGGCCTGCCAGCCTTTGGCATCCGGCTGTCTCCCTTTATGGCAGGCGTGTTGTCACTGGGGCTCAATTACGCGGCCTATGAAGCCGAGAATTACCGTGCGGGTTTGTTGTCTGTCCCCCGCGGCCAGATGGAAGCCGCTATCGCCCTGAACATGACGCACTGGCAGGCGCTTCGTCTGGTCGTGGTCCCGCAGGCCTTCCGCACGGTTGTGCCGGTCATGACCAATGACTTTATTTCGTTGCTCAAAGACAGTTCGTTGGTGTCCGTCATTACCTTGACGGAACTCAGTCAGACCTATGTCCGTCTGTCGTCCACCTATTACGATTATTTCGGAACAGGGCTGATGGTCGGTGCGGCTTATCTTCTGCTTGGGCTACCGTTCGTGAGATTGGCCCGTATGGCAGAACGGCGCATGGGCCGCGGTATGGGCGGCAATATCGGCCACCACTGACTGGGAGGCATGGAAGACGCCTCGTTCTATGAATTAAAAAAAGCTGCCTCTCTGTTGGAGGCAGCCTTTTTTTTGTCAGGACGCTTTGGGCGCTGACGGATCACTCGTGATGGATGGTGTAAGCGTATTCGGGTCAAGCGTCCCGTCAAACCCTTGCCGCAGAACGTCCGCCCATTTCAGCATCCACCGATCCAGATCCGTGATGAAGCGCGAGGAGTCCGGATTGGAATGAACTGTGCCCTTGCCCCAGATGTTAATGGGCGCCAGCAACTGCCGAGACCCATGCTCAATCGGGGCAATAAGCGTTTCAACAGTCTCGACCTGAACGCCCTGCGTGCCCTGAAGGGCCGCGTGATACCACCCAACATTGATCATGAGGGGTGGAATTGGAAAGCCGAGTGTTGCCATGCGGTTGAAGGCCGCTGTGATGAATGGGTCCGGGCTGACTGTATTGTTCGCCAGAACTGCGTTCCCCATATAGGTGCACTCTTCCGATGCGCCCGGTTTTCCACTGATACGTGATGCATAGTTGCGATCATCATGACAGGGCGTTTCCAGCCCATCCGTCACTTCCTGCGGAAGAGTCTGCTGGCTGGCTCGGACAACAATAACTGCCGAGACAACGCCACTATCCGTACGCGCCAGAACCTGCTGGGAAATTTCTCCGTGAGGGCCGCTACGGGCTGTCAGGATAGTGTGCCAGTCTCCGGTCGGGAGCGGAACAGTGCGCCCGGCAATCTTCAGGCTGTGCCGGAGGGTGATGCCTGGATCGGGAACACCGACCTGATCTACGCCACCGTTTGGGGCATTGCCGCTGGCGGCGTTTTGAGCGCCGCTCGCGCCTGCTGCAGACGCTGGGCTTGCACCAGGGGCATGTCCCGGGAGCCAGGGCATGGCTTTCTTCAAAGCCGGGGTCGGGAAAAACGACGCCATCCCGATCCCGCCGACCATCATGATAAGGCTTGTGCGCCAAAGAGGCGCACGGCGCCAGAGTCGTCCAAATGCTGTCATGGATCAGTGGCTCAGGCGGCCGAGTTGCGCTTCGGTATCCTTGGAAATTTCCGCGACAACGCCCTCATCTCCTGCCGTCAGGCGAACCGTCTTGGCGCCCTGCTGACGGGCGATAATCAGGCTTTCGCTCACCATATCTTCAATGGACCGCACCAGATCACGAGCGCTGGCGCCGGTGCCCAGGTTCTTCTGCTTGACCATGACCTGAAAGAGCAGGGCCGGATCAATACCGCCCGTTTCAACGTGCAGGCCATAGCTTTCGATCATAGCTTCAATTTCCAGAGCGGCCACACGGGCCAGATCCAGACCGCGGAGAGCGCGGAATACAAAGATCCTGTCGAGGCGGTTCAGAACCTCCGGAGCGAAGCCTGCCCGCTTGAGCGCTTCCACCGACTCCGCACGCATTTTGTCAGGTTCATTTTCCAGGCGGTCCGCAATCTCTGTCAGTGCGTCCGTTGCGATGTTGGACGTCAGCATGAAGATGGCGCGGGTGGTGGAGACCTGCTCGCCTGTAGACGCTTCGGTAACGTGACCATCGTTCCACGCAGTGAGGAACTTCTTGAACACGTCCGGATGGGCCTTTTCGATCTCATCCAGCAGCACGACGGCATCTGGCTGATCCTTGAGGCCGCCGGTCAGCTTGCCGAAAGTATCTGAGCCGACATAGCCCTTCGGGGAGCCGAAGAGCTGTGTGGCTGCATGGGGGCTGGACATCTGCGTCATATCAAAATGGAGCAGGGGGCGCTCCATCTGTCGGGCAATCTGCTTGGCCAGATAGGTTTTGCCAGTCCCTGGAGGCCCTGCCAGCAGAAAAATGCCGACGGGCTTGCCACGCACCTGAAGAGCGAGGCGGCGGCGGAGCTGCTGGGCAATGTCTTCGCAGACACGGTCCTGCCCGATGACGCGGGCCCGAAGAGATGCGGCAAGCTCCTCCGCATCAATGACGGTTTCGCGCTGTTCGCGGGCCATGAGTTCTTCAAGCGCACCACGATTGGTCAGCCGGCTGAGAACATCCATGATCAGACCTTTCCTCCGGCGCAGTCCACGACGCGCCAGTTTTTCTGCAGAAGTTTCGTATCCCAGACCCATGACGGTCAGGAGGGCGCCGATCCCCGCAAGGGGGAGATAGGCAGGGCGTGCCCAGTTCAGAGCTCTCCAGAAACCATCCAGAGACAGGTGTAGCATGACGGCCACCTGAATGACCGCCAGAATCAGGAAGGCCGCCATCATAACTGGCATGGCCCGGTTGAGCATGGGAACGAGGGACTTGAACACCGGGGTGGCCTTTACTGAACAATCACGCCAAGCACGATACGCTGACTCAGCGCAGTCAGGCTTGGCAGGGCTTCGGGGCCGAGGGCGGTCATGGCACCAATGGTAAGAGCGGGTGCGTGCGGCATTGTGACAGGATCAATCGTAACCTGTGCGGCTTCGGCAATCGGCAGAATGAGCCGCTGGAATTTTCCTGTCAAAACAACGCGCTGGGTCAATCCGGATACTGTGACATCAACGGTCTGTCCTGTCACGCCTGCCGCATCCAGAACCGGCATTTCCACAAGGCGCATATCGCCACGCTGCACAGCCGCTAAAATCTGGCTTCGCTGTTGGGCATTGAAACTGGTGGCAGCAAGCGCTTTAGGGGCATTCTGTGCGGAGAGCATGGAAAGCTGAACCGCCGCCTGAAGCGCCGGTGCTGTGCCAACGGCAGCATTGTCTGGCGGAAAAGCGGGAACTGCCGCCTTGGGCGTTGTGGCATGAGTGTAGAAAAATGCCCCGGCCCCAATGGTGACCACGGCCAGAAGACTACCTCCCGCCCAGAGAGGTCGGCTCCGGGGAGCATCCTGCTGCGGAAGGAGATGCGGTTTAGGCTCGGGTTCGGCTGTCATCAGGGCCTCATCTCACCCTGACTACCCGTTCAAGGCAAGCATTCTCCGCACTGATAAATGTAAACAAATCTTTCGATATGCTTATGGGGCTGTATCCCTGTCGTTCTACTTGCATTGCGAGGGTGGAGGGCCTAGATAGAGGTCATTCCATTCATCTTCCGCTTCTTTTCGGGGGGTGGCCCTGACGGGCCGCCTTTTTTGTCTTGTCTCAACAGAACACATCTTCCGGTCTCGAACTGCCTCATCTGACGGGCCTTGAAGCCCGCATTGCGGAGCGGATCGTGCCGACGCTGGCGGACCTGGGCTACGAGCTCGTCCGTCTTTCCGTTCTCGGGCGCGACACCCCGACCATTCAGATTATGGCGGACCGTGCAAACGGCTCCCTGATCTCCGTGGAGGACTGCGAGCAGATCAGTCACGCCGTCGGTGCCATCCTTGACGTGGATGACCCGATTCCAGGCGCATGGATGCTCGAAGTATCATCAGCTGGAATCGACCGCCCTTTGACCCGTGCAAAGGACTGGGAACGATTCGCCGGACATCTGGCCAAGGCTGAGCTTGATGTTCCGCTCAATGGCCGTCGTCGTTTCTCTGGAACGGTGATGGGCACGCGGGATGGCAAGGGCGTGATTCGTCTGGACGACGGGACTGAAGCGGAGCTGCCATTGGCGGAAGTTCGCAAGGCCCGTCTGATCCTGACGGATGCCCTGATTGAGGCAAGTGCTGCCCTTTCGGGTATCACACCTGAAGCGGAGAGTGACGGCGAGACGCCTCGCGTTCCGAAACTGAATCCGAAGAAGCCGGGGAAGAAGAAACAATGACCCGTCTCATGCTGGCTGGAGGTCCGATCTGATGGACACATCTGTTATCCGCCCTGAACTGCTGCTGGTCGCAGACGCAGTCTCGCGCGAGAAGAACATCGACCGCGAAGAAGTGCTGGAAGCGATGGAGCAGGCCATTCAGAAGGCTGGCCGCGCCAAGTATGGTCACGAGAAGGACATTCGCGCGACCATCGACCGCAAGACGGGCGAAGTTCGTCTCAGCCGCTGGACGGAAGCTGTCGAGCAGGTGGAGAATGAGGACACGCAGATCCCCATTCACATTGCTCGTAAGTTCCAGCCGGAAATTCAGATTGGCGAACATCTCGTTGATCCACTGCCGCCGATCGACTTTGGTCGTATTGCAGCGCAGACGGCCAAGCAGGTTATTGTGCAGCGCGTGCGTGAATATGAACGCAAGCGCCAGTTCAATGAATTCAAGGATCGCGTAGGCGAGATCGTCAACGGTACCGTCAAGCGGACCGAGTACGGCAACATGATGGTTGAAATCGGCAATGCCGAAGGCCTTCTGCGTCGTGATGAACTGATCCCTCGCGAGTCTTTCCGAAATTCGGACCGTATTCGCGCGTATATCTATGATGTACGTGACGAGCCGCGCGGCCCGCAGATCTTCCTGTCCCGCACGCACCCGGCATTTCTCGCCAAGCTGTTCGCCCAGGAAGTGCCGGAAATTTATGACGGCATCATCGAGATCAAGGCTGTTGCCCGTGATCCAGGGTCCCGCGCCAAGATGGCCGTCATTTCCCGTGATGCTGCAATTGATCCGGTCGGTGCGTGTGTTGGTATGCGCGGCTCGCGCGTTCAGGCCGTTGTGGCTGAGTTGCAGGGCGAGAAGATCGACATCATTCCCTGGAGCCCGCAGGCTGCAACATTTGTTGTGAATGCGCTGGCACCTGCTGAAGTCACCAAGGTGGTGATGGATGAAGAAGCAGGGCGTGTTGAAGTCGTGGTGCCGGATGAGCAGCTTTCGCTCGCGATCGGTCGCCGCGGACAGAACGTGCGTCTGGCCAGCCAGCTGACCCGCTGGGACATCGATATTCTGACGGAGGCCGAGGAATCGGAGCGTCGTCAGGAAGAGTTCCGCAAGCGGACTGGCCTCTTTGTTGACTCGCTGGATGTGGACGATGTGATTGCCAGCCTTCTGGTTACAGAGGGCTTCCACTCCATCGAAGAACTGGCTTATACGGAGCCGGGCGAACTGCATGACATCGAAGGCTTCGATGAGAGTGTTGCCGAAGAGCTGATGCTGCGTGCAAACGAGTATCTGGCTGGCAAGGAACACGAGCTGGACGACAAGCGCAAAGAGCTTGGCGTGACGGACGATGTTGTCGATCTCGGAGTCTTCACGAACCAGATGCTGGTGACGCTTGGTGAGAAGGGTGTGAAAACGCTCGACGATCTGGCGGATCTGGCAGGTGATGAACTCGTGGATATTCTTGGCGCAGACGCCATGGATGAAGATGCCGCGAATGAAGTCATCATGGCAGCCCGTGCCCACTGGTTTGAAGGTGACGAATCGGCTGAAGCCGAAAAGAAGGACGGGGAGTCGACCGACGTCTGATATTTCTGATACTGATAATGGTCCCATTCGCGGTGCTTTAGGGCGCCGCGGTTCAGAGCGCCGCTGCCTCGTGACCCGAGAGCAGAGGCCGCCTGAAAGCATGATCCGTTTCGTGGTCAGCCCGGATAATCGGGTTGTGCCAGATCTGGCTGCAAAGCTGCCTGGTCGGGGAATGTGGTTGAGTGCCAGCCGGGATGTGTTAGATAGCCCCCGCACCCGACAGGCTTTTGCACGTGCTGCAAAGGCCCAGGTGTCTGTACCGGACTGTCTGGCGGATCTCGTCGAGGCGGCACTGGGGCAGAGGATGTTGGACGCTGTCAGTCTGGCCCGAAGAGCGGGGCAGGTTGTCTGCGGGTTTCAGAAATGCCGGGAGTGGCTCATTTCCGGTAGGGCAGGGGTGGTGATCCGTTCCGAAGGTGCAAGCCTGGACGAGTTCTCCAGACTGGTGTCGGGCCGGCGATCTCTGCCGGCGGTGACAGTTCCCGATCGCGTCCTGGCTTCGGCGTTCGGCCGGGACCGGGCGGTCTATGCGGTGATGGCGCCGGGTGCGCTGGCACAGCGCCTGATCGCCGAACATGAGAGATTTTCGGGAGTGGCAGGACGTCCACTCCCAGACCCCAAAGGGGTCAGTAAGGAACAGGCGGAACTATGAGCGACGGCAACGAGCGCAACCAGGACGGAACACAGACCCCATCACAGGGCGGCGAACAGAACAAGACTGGCCGCCTGTCCCTACGCCCAGCAGGACGTCAGGAGGTCGGTCGTACAGTCGACGCTGGCTCCGTGCGTCAAAGCTTCAGCCACGGCCGTTCAAAGGTCGTGCAGGTTGAAGTTCGCAAGCCCAAGCGCGCAGCGTCCGGTCCGGGTGGCTCGGCTGCTGGCGGCGCACGTGGTGGTCGTGGTGCTGGTGCTGGCGGTCGCGCCCTGACGGCTGCGGAGCTTGCAACGCGTCAGCGCGTTCTGGAAGCACAGCGTAAAGCTGCGGTTGAAGAGGCTGAACGCCGCGAAGCCGAAAAGATCCAGATCATGTCGGCTGCAGAAGCAGCCCGTCGTGCTGAGGAAGAACAGCGTCTTGCTGCAGAAGCAAGAGAAGCTGAAGAAGCGGCGCGCATCGAGCGTGATCGCCAGGCGATCAAAACGGCGGAAGACGCACGCATCTTCGCAGAAGAAGAAGCCCAGCGCGCTGTGCGTCAGGCTGAACGCGAAGCTGAAGAAGCTCAGCGTGCTGCTCCGCTTGATCCGCGCACACATTCAACGGGTGGCGTGCAGCTTGCAGCCCCTGTGCAGCGCCTGCGTCCTCTCGCAGAGCGTGCAATCATGCCGGAGCGTCCGGTTCAGACTGCGCGTCCTGCACCTGCCGCGCCGGCACAGCCACGTGGTGGTGAGACGCTTCATCTGCGTTCTCCGGCCGCAGCCGCTGGTGGCGAAGAAGAGCGTCGTGCTCCTGCCCGTCGCAGTGGCGGTGGTGCTCCCAGCGGTCCGGCCCAGCGTCGTTCCACGCAACCTTCCCCACGTAAGAGCCCGGGCGGCAATGACCGTCGTAGCGGTCGCATCGACGTGCGCGCAGCGATTGAAGGCGATGACGGCAAAACCCGTTCGCTGGCTTCAGTTCGCCGTCAGCGCGATCGTGAGCGTCGCCAGGCTGAGCTTGAACGTCTTCGTTCTGATCAGGTGCGCGTTGTGCGTGACGTAATTGTTCCGGAAACCATCACGGTAGCCGAGCTGGCCAACCGTATGGCGTCCCGCCAGGGTGATGTCATCAAGTCGCTCATGAAAATGGGCGTCATGGCGACGGCAACCCAGAGCATCGACGGCGATACTGCTGAGCTGATTGTCGAAGAGTTCGGCCATCGTGTGAAGCGCGTTGCTGAGAGCGATGTGGAAATCGGCATCAAGGGTGTTGAAGATCGCCCGGAAGATCTGGCGCCGCGTGCTCCGGTCGTGACCGTTATGGGGCATGTCGATCACGGCAAGACGTCTCTTCTCGATGCACTGCGCTCTGCTGATGTGGCTGGCGCAGAAGCCGGCGGTATCACGCAGCATATCGGTGCGTATCAGGTCACGGCACCTTCCGGGAAGAAGATTACCTTCATCGATACACCGGGCCATGAGGCGTTTACGTCCATGCGTGCTCGTGGTGCATCCGTGACTGACGTGGTCGTTCTGGTGGTTGCGGCCGATGACGGTGTCATGCCGCAGACGATCGAAGCCATTAAGCATGCCAAGGCTTCGAATGCCCCGATCATTGTCGCCATCAACAAGATGGACAAGCCAGGCGCCAACCCAACCCGTGTCCGTCAGGAACTTCTGAGCCATGAAATCGTGGTCGAAGATATGGGCGGTGATACGCAGGATGTCGAAGTCTCGGCACTGAAGCGTACGGGTCTGGACAAGCTGGAAGAAGCTATTCTGCTTCAGGCTGAAATGCTTGATCTGAGAGCCAACCCGGATCGTATGGCCGAAGGTACGGTGATCGAAAGCCGCCTTGATCGCGGACGTGGCCCAGTAGCTTCCGTTCTGGTTCAGAAGGGCACATTGCGTCGCGGCGATATTGTTGTCGCTGGTGCAGAGTGGGGACGTGTTCGTGCGGTTCTCGATGATCGTGGCCGTCAGCTCAAGGACGCTGGCCCATCCATGCCTGTCGAGATTCTCGGCATCGCGGGTGTTCCGGGTGCAGGTGAGCCGTTCGTTGTTGTTGAAAACGACGTCCGCGCTCGTGAGATCAGCGAATTCCGTCAGCGGACCATCAAGGAAAGGCAGGCTGCGACGCAGGTTGCTGCCCGTGGCACGCTCGACCAGATGCTGGCTCGTATTCAGGCCGGTGATCAGAAGGAAGTTGCCCTTCTTATCAAGGCGGACGTTCAGGGTTCTGCGGAAGCAATCTCCACGACAGTCCAGAAGCTGGCTCATGAGGAAGTTGCAATTCGCGTCCTGAACGCCAGCGTCGGTCAGATCACGGAAAGCGATATCCAGTTCGCCAAGGCTTCTGATGCCATCATCGTGGCGTTCAACGTTCGTGCGACGACGCAGGCTCGTGAACTGGCGCAGCGTGAAGGTGTGGATATCCGCTACTACTCCATCATCTACCAGGTGGCGGACGACGTAGAGCAGCTCGTGAAGGGCAAGGTTGCGCCCAAGCATCGCGAGAAGTTCCTGGGCTATGCGGAGATCCGTCAGGTCTTCAACATCACGAAGACTGGCAAGGTCGCTGGTTGCTACGTCACCGAAGGCCTCGTCAAGCGTGGCTGTGGCGTGCGTCTGCTGCGTGAGAACGTGGTCATCCATCAGGGTGAACTCAGCCAGCTCAAGCGCTTCAAGGACGACGTCAAGGAAGTGGCTCGTGGGTATGAGTGCGGTCTTTCCTTCGCAGGTTACAATGATCTGCGCGAAGGCGATGTCGTCGAGTGCTACGAGATGGAAGTGATCCCGGCTTGAGCTCACGTTCCAGAAATGACCTGAAAGGCCCGGCCGGCGTCGTTGCCCAAGGGCCGAGCACTCGCCAGCTTCGGGTGGCAGAAGAGGTTCGCCGGACTCTGGCGGACATCTTCGCTCGCACGGAGTTTCGTGATCCTGACCTGCTGGATGTTCGCATCACAGTTACGGAAGTTCGGGTTTCCCCGGACTTTGGTCACGCAACAGTGTTCGTGACCCGACTGGGCAGAAGCGATGTGGAAGAAGTTCTTCCCGCTTTGAAGCGGGTTTCTCCCTTCCTTCGCTCCGGGTTGGCCAAGGTGCTGCGACTGCGAAGTGTTCCGGAAATTCATTTCCAGCCAGATACGGCGCTGGATAATGCGATGGAACTGGATCAGCTCTTTCGTTCACCGGAAGTTAGCCGAGATCTGGAAGACTGATTTTGCACAACACCTCTGGCCTTCGGGTCAGGGGTGTTTTTGCATTTACAGGTCAGACTGGTCTATCAGCGCCCGATCATGAGTGAGGGATGCTGGACCAGTGGCAAGAAAACGCGGACGCGAGATTGACGGATGGCTGATTCTCGACAAGCCGCTTGGCCCAACGTCTACGGACATGGTCAATAAACTGCGTTGGGAATTTGACGCGAAAAAAGCGGGCCATGGCGGTACGCTCGACCCCTTGGCCTCGGGCGTCCTGCCGATCGCATTTGGCAAGGCCACGCGAACAATCCCCTATATTATGGATGCGACAAAGCGTTACCGCTTTACCCTTTCTTTGGGGGAAAGCCGCACAACCGATGATCGCGAGGGAGAAGTTCTTGCGACGTCGGTTCATCGACCAATAGATGATGATCTGCGCGCCTGTCTCCCTGCTCTGACGGGCGATGTGATGCAGATTCCCCCCGTGTTCTCTGCATTGAGAGTTGGTGGAAAACGGGCTTACGATCTCGCGCGTGCTGGCCGTCCGCCGGAGCTTCCGCCACGCCCGGCCCGGATAGATTCGATAACGCTGGTAGAACGTCCGGATGCGGATACTGCGGTTTTTGAAGTGCAGTCTGGCAAGGGCGTTTATATGCGGTCTCTGGCGCGAGACATCGCTCTTGCATGCGGAACGGTGGGGCATATTTCTGTCCTGCGTCGAACGAAATGCGGGCCGTTTGATCTGTCCCATGCCATGACGATTGACGAGATAGCACTGGACAAATCGACTCAAACTGTGGACAACGCCGATGCTCTTCCGGCTCCTCTGCTGGATGTAGCGACCGCGCTGGTCGACATCCCGGCGCTGGCCGTTACCGAAGCGGAGGGAAGAATACTGATCTGGGGCCAGTCTCTTGACCCCTCGGATCTCACATATTCTCTGCCGGCCGTGTCACAGGAGGGAGACCATCTGTGGCGTGCGATGATCGGAGAGCACGTGATTGGCCTGTGTCAGATCCGCGATGGACGGCTCAGGGCAGCACGGATGCTGGAAAACCACGAGTTTTTTGGAGAACACGATGTCGATTACTGCAGAACGCCGCACGGCTCTGATCGCTGAATACCGCCAGAACGAGACCGACACGGGCTCGCCGGAAGTTCAGGTTGCGATCCTGACCGAGCGCATTGTTAACCTGACCGAGCACCTGAAGACCCACAAGAAGGACTTCCACTCCCGTCGTGGTCTTCTGATGATGGTCGGTCAGCGTCGTAGCATGCTGGACTATCTGAAGCGCAAGGATCAGGCTCGTTACCAGAGCGTGATCGAGCGTCTCGGCCTGCGTCGCTGATACGTCGTCCGGGGGCTTGCCCCCGGACACCCCTGCCATCGGTCTTTCCGGGGGTGGGGTGCGCGACCGGCGTTTCAGGCCACATGGTGTCGTGCCGGGGGCTTCCCGCCACCACCGCCATGCCGTCCGAAACGCTGCTCCGTCACCTGCCGGATGTCCAGATGATGGCTCGTTCCTAATCTAGGAGAACGATATGTTCGATTATTTCCGTAAGGAAATCGAGTGGGCCGGACGCCCGCTTATTCTTGAGACCGGCAAGATTGCCCGTCAGGCTGACGGCGCTGTCATGATCACCTATGGTGACACGGTGGTTCTGTGTACGGCTGTTGGTGCCAAGAGCGTCAAGCCGGGACAGGATTTCTTCCCGCTGACAGTTAATTATCAGGAAAAGGCTTACGCCGCAGGCAAGATCCCAGGTGGGTTCTTCAAGCGCGAAGGTCGTCCGTCTGAAGCAGAAGTGCTGAATGCACGTCTGATCGATCGTCCGCTCCGTCCACTGTTCCCGGACAACTTCCGCAATGAAGTCCAGGTTACAGCTACGGTTCTGAGCCATGACATGGAAAACGATCCGGCGATCGTTTCCCTGATTGGTTGTTCTGCCGCCCTGACGCTGTCTGGTATTCCGTTCTTCGGTCCGGTTGCTGCTGCCCGTATTGGTCGCATCGATGGCAAGCTCGTCGTGAACCCGACGCTGTCCGAAGTTAAGGACAGCACGCTGGATCTCGTTGTGGCCGGTACGTCTGAAGGCGTGCTGATGGTTGAGTCCGAAGCCAGTGAGCTTTCGGAAGAAACCATGCTGGAAGCCGTGACTCTGGGTCACACGTCTTTCCAGCCTGTGATTGAAGCCATTATCGCTCTGGCCGAACACGCAGCCAAGGCTCCGTGGGATCTGCCGACGCTGACGAAGGAAGAGATTGCTCTTCGCAAGCGCGTCGAGAAGGTCGGCAACAAGCTGATGGCCGATGCCTACAAGGAGCGCGTCAAGCAGGCACGCTACAAGAAGGTTGCTGAAGCCAAGGACCGCATCAACGAGATTCTTGCTGAAGAAGGTCTCGACGTTGAGCTGGCCAAGCCGATGCTCAAGGAGCTGGAAGCTCAGGTCGTTCGCGGGACCATTCTCAAGACCGGTATCCGCATCGACGGCCGCGACCTGAAGACGGTTCGCCCGATCCTTGCAGAAGTCGGTATCCTGCCGCGCGCCCATGGTTCTGCCCTGTTCACCCGTGGTGAAACGCAAGCTCTGGTCGTTGCAACGCTTGGCACTGGCCAGGACGAGCAGATCATTGATGCGCTGGAAGGCGAATACCGCTCGAACTTCCTGCTGCACTACAACTTCCCTCCGTACTCGGTGGGCGAGTGTGGTCGTATGGGTTCTCCGGGCCGTCGTGAGATTGGTCACGGCAAGCTGGCATGGCGCGCGCTGCATCCGCTGCTGCCGTCCAAGGAGCAGTTCCCGTACACGATGCGTGTCGTCTCCGAGATCACGGAGAGCAACGGCTCCTCATCCATGGCAACCGTCTGCGGTACGTCCCTGGCGCTGATGGATGCCGGTGTTCCGCTGCCGCGTCCGGTTGCTGGCATCGCAATGGGCCTGATCAAGGAAGATCGTGGCTTTGCAGTTCTGTCCGACATTCTGGGTGATGAAGATCATCTGGGTGACATGGACTTCAAGGTTGCCGGTACGGATCAGGGCATCACGGCCCTTCAGATGGACATCAAGATCACGTCCATCACGCCGGAAATCATGCAGATTGCCCTGGAGCAGGCTCGTGGCGGTCGTATCCACATCCTAGGCGAAATGGCCAAGGCTCTGACGGAAGGCCGTACGGATGTGTCCGGCAATGCGCCGAAGATCACGACGATGTCCGTGCCGAAGGAAAAGATCCGCGATGTGATCGGTTCCGGTGGCAAGGTGATCCGCGAGATCGTCGAGTATTCCGGTGCCAAGGTGGACATCGGGGATGACGGCACGATCACGATCGCTGCTTCCAATGACGAGCAGGCCCAGAAGGCTATCGCCCGCATTGAAGGCATCGTGGCTGAGCCGGAAATCGGTCGCATCTACGATGGTAAGGTTGTGAAGACGGCCGACTTCGGTGCGTTCGTGAACTTCCTTGGGCCGCGTGATGGTCTGGTGCACATCTCCGAGCTGACGCAGGGTCGCGTTGCCAAGACGTCCGACGTTGTCCAGCAGGGCGACGCCGTGAAGGTCAAGGTCATCGGTTTTGATGACCGCGGCAAGGTGAAGCTGTCCATGCGGGTTGTCGATCAGGAAACTGGTGCCGATATCACGGAGAGTGTGGGGGCCAAGGCCGGCCGTCCGCCCCGTCGCGACGCCGAGTGAGTCCTCGGGCGGGGCTCGCAAGGCCCCGCCTTTTTTGTGTGAGTATCGGAGACATCGAGTCCCCATGAAGTTGATCGACACCCTTCGTTTTGGTGGTCAGGATGTTCTGCCTCTCGTCGAGGGGGGCAAAGGTGTTTCTGTCTCCACCGGTACTTCGGCAGGTCATTGGGCCGCTGCCGGCGGAATTGGAACCATTTCCGCCGTCAACGCTGACAGCTACGACGAGCAGGGGCGTCCTGTTCCCCAGATTTACCACGGACGGACCCGCCGTGAACGGCAGCGCGAACTGATCCGCTACGCCATTGATGGCGGCATTGCCCAAGCGAAGATTGCCCGTGAGATCTCAGGTGGCAAAGGACGCCTCCATGCCAATATCCTTTGGGAAATGGGCGGCGCCGAAGAAATCATCGAGGGTATCCTTGAGGGCGCTCCGGGCGTTATCAATGGCCTGACCTGTGGTGCAGGCATGCCATATCGCCTGTCTGATATCGCGATCAAGTACGGCATTCCTTATTACCCGATCGTATCTTCAGGGCGTGCATTCAACGCGCTCTGGCGCAGAGCGTACAGCAAGGCTCCGGAACTGCTGGGTGGCGTGGTGTATGAAGATCCGTGGCGTGCGGGCGGCCATAATGGTCTCTCCAACACGGAAAACCCATTACACCCGGAAGATCCGTTCCCGCGCGTGCTGGAGCTTCGTCGGGTCATGCGTCAGTATGGTCTGGATGAGACGCCTATCATCATGGCTGGTGGCGTCTGGGCTCTGGAAGACTGGCAGGACTGGATTGGTAATCCGGATCTGGGGCCAATTGCCTTCCAGTTCGGAACGCGCCCTCTGCTCACGAAGGAAAGCCCAATTCCGGAGGCCTGGAAGCGCCGTCTTTTGACGCTGAAGAAAGGGGATGTTTATCTGAACCGCTTCTCTCCGACCGGCTTCTATTCCTCTGCTGTCAACAACAGCTTCATGCATGACCTGCGAGGCCGCTCGGAGCGTCAGGTTGCGTACAGCCCGGAAGCCACGGCAGAGCTGGATGCACCTTACGGCGTCGGTGCACGCAAGCGCGAAGTGTTTGTGTCCTCAACCGACCGTCAGCATATTGCAGGTTGGGAGGCCGCGGGCTTCACCGAGGCGCTGCGCACGCCTGATGACACGCTGGTTTTTGTCACCCCTGACAGTGCCCGTGAAATCCTGGCTGACCAGACGAACTGCATGGGCTGCCTGTCGGCATGCAAGTTCTCCAACTGGATGCAGCGTGAGCCCTACACCAACGGTCAAAAAGCTGACCCGCGGTCTTTCTGCATCCAGAAGACGCTTCAGACGATTGCGCATGCTCCGAATGACGAGCATGCGGATGATGTGGTTGACCACAACCTGATGTTTGGTGGCACGAATGCCTGGCGCTTCGGAACTGATCCTTTCTATGCGAATGGATTTGTTCCTACAGTTGGTCAGCTCGTGGAGCGTATTCTGACAGGACGATAACATGACGGTGCGTGATCCACTGGCGCGACAGGCTTCATTGAACCGCACCCGTCATCTGACTTTCCTGTCACAGTTTCTGGCCCGTCATTCCGTTCCCCTCAGCCCGGAGCAACTTGCTCCTGCTGAGGGTGTTCGGGCCGCCCTTGCAACAGTTGTTGCCCTTCTTCCTGCTCTTTATTTTCATCAGGCTGTTTTTGCCTGGGCTGCTTTTGCAGCATTCTGGTGTTGTCTGATTGAACCCGGTGGCACACCGCGTGAGCAGATGCGCATCCTCGGCATCTTTACGGTTGCGGGTGCGGTACTGGGCGGTGTGACGTCCCTGATTGCGACATTCCCGTATTGGGGGGTTATTCCCTGGTTGATCGTGACGGGCCTGTTCGCGGGGCTGGCACGTGCCTTAGTCCCCAGCATGGCACTCCTCTGCGCGTTGCTGGGTTGCGTCATGCTCGCCGGGATCGGGTTTCCGGCGCATTCATTCAACGATGCTCTGACGATTGCGCTCGCCTTTGGTGGCGGTGGTACATGGGCGATCGTGCTGTGCCTGATCCTGTGGCCGCAGCATCCCTATGCGCCTGCACGGCGGGCTGTTGGGGGCTGCTATCAGCTTCTGGCCGTGATGGCTGGAGAATTGGCCGCAGGTCGTCTTCAGGAGACGGTTCATCGCCAGACGATCCGCACGGCCATTGAGCGGGCGAGGGGCGTTGCCCTTCAGATTGACGCAGGCCATGCCAGTTACAGTATGCGTGGTCGCCTGATTGCCTCTCTTGCTGGCGCAGAACGTCTTTTCACAGCGATGCTTGCTGTTGAGCATCTTGTTGAAACGCGCGGACTGGATTTTGAAGCACGGGGAACGCTCGCAGCATTTTCAGCGCTTTGTCAGCATGCCAGTGAGGCTGCTTTGTCGCCAAATCCGGACTTAAAGCGTCTGTCCGGAGAGGCTCTCGGTTTAGCTGATCGTATTCGTGTGCGGTCTGGCACGATCGGAGAGTTGGTGGCGACCAGTGCACGGACGCTTGGTACGCTCGCGGACGGTCTGGCTGAGAAAGCCCGGCTCCCTTTTGATGCTGATGCGCCCAAGCACGTTGCCCGGCTGACGCCTGTGATCTGGCGTCATGCCCTCCGCATGGTCGTTGGTCTTCTGGGGACCTATCTGGCAACGCAGTGGCTTGGTCTTAGCTATGGCTTCTGGGCTCTCGTGGCCGTACTGCTTGTTATCCAGCCCTCCGGCCAGACAACCTTGGTGCGGGCCCTGGAGCGCGTTCTGGGAACAATCGGCGGGGGTGTTCTGGCACTTCTGGCAACGCCGTTCCTGCCGGGGCCGACAGAAATGATGGTCGCGCTTGCGTTGTTCGTGATTGGCGCGATTGCCATGCGGGCGGTCAACTATACGCTTCTGGTCCTGTTCCTGAGCGCACATTTCATTATCGTCACGGAAATGACGATGCCTTCTGATGGTGTCGCGTGGCTCCGTATTCTGGATAATACGCTTGGTAGCCTGATTGGCCTTGGCTGCGCTTTTGCACTTTTTCCCCAACGGCAGACGCAGGACATGGACGGTCTGTTGCGCGCCGCGATTGTGGGGAACATTCGCTATCTGTCCGCCGTGCTGAATGGCAATGATACGGTTTCTACAGATCGGACGCAGCGTCAGGCAGGTATTGACACTACACGGGCGGAGTTTGCCCGTGGCTCGCTTCCGCTTCTTGGTGGGCTTTCTGGTGTGGGGCCGGGGGCAGAGCGCATGCATGCCTTGTTACGCGCGCTCAGAAGCCTGAGCGGAGAAGTCACGCTGCTTCGGTTTGATATGGCTGCCGGTTTATGTGCGCCTGATCCTCAGACCGGCCAGTTCTGGAAGGAAAAGGCCGAAGCTCTTGAAGCACGAGAGCCCCTCGCGGAAATTGCGGGGCAGCTTGAGAGTGGTGAAATCATGTCGAGCATTGCGGCGCTGAAGCGTTCTGATCGACCTGTTGGTGAAGAAGCTCAGGGACCGGTTCTCTCCGGCCCCTGAGCAGGGTGTCAGTGGCGTCCACCACCACCGGGGCCACCGTGACCGCCACCACCATGTCCACCCCCTCCAGGGCCTCCTCCGCCGCCCGGGCCTCCGCCATGGAAGCCACCGCCGCCGGGGCGGCCACCACCACCAGAGAAGCCTCCGCCCGGACGACCGCCTCCTCCGGGTCTCCCTGGTGGTGGGCCACCCCCAGGTCGGCCGCCACCGCGGTATCCACCTCTCCAGCGGCCGCCTCCGGCCGGTCCGACAGCATAGCCCGGTCCCCAGCCGCCCCAGCCACCGCCGCCCCAGCCAGTGTTGTAGTAGCTGCCGCCGTAGCCACCCCCACCATAATATCCGTCGTAGCCGTCATAACCGACGCAGCCTGACAGAAGCGGGACGAGGGAAAAGGCGCCCATGAGGGCCAGTGTGCGAGATAAACGTCTGATCATTTTGCGTCCCCCGATGCGTTGGGGTCATGCCACTCCATCAGCCCGAAGGCCGCGCCTGCAGGGTCGGCGACAATGGCAATCGTGGTGTTTTGCCGGTCTGGATGGGGCTGTACGAGAATTGTTCCGCCAAGCATCACGGCTTTCTTGGCCGCAGCATCCACACTGTCCACCTGCACGAAGTTCATCCAGCGTGCGTGCGCCCCTTCAGGGAGGCGAGCGGGGAGCGGATTAATTGTAGCGCGCGCGAAGGATTGGGATTCCAGCAAATAAGCCGTGCCACGCTTGGCGTCCTGAACTGCTTCGACCGTGTATCCAAATAGCTTCTGGTAAAATCCGGCCGCTGCGTAGGGATTGTTCGTCAGTAGGGCGCTCCAGATCCATGTTCCCTGAGCGGGTGGCGTCTCAACATCCGGCTCGTCACCTGCGCTGGAATGGAGTGCGGCGAACAGGCCACCCTGCGGATCTGCCAGGACAGTCTCGTGGCCTCGTCCTTCAACCATTTGAGGTTTGAAGAGAATATGGCCCCCCCAGATTTTCGTTGCTTCTGCGGCCGCTTTTACGTCTGACACGGAAATGAACGGGAGCCAAAGCGGGTCCCCGTGATGTGCCATGCGCGGAAGCTCGACCAGTCCTGCGACTGGCGCTCCGTTAACCAACGCCTGTGCATATTGCCCTTTTGAGACGGGAACGTCCTGAAAGGTCCACCCCAGAAGCGAACCGTAAAAAGCTTTGGCGCTTTTGAGGTCTGGCGTTGTGAGTTGGGCATAGACAATTTTGCCCGGCAGGAGTTGCGCCTTTGACGGTGCACTGGTGGTCGCAGGTGCATCAGCGGCCTGAAGCGCAGGAGCCGCACCCAGCCACAGACTTCCGGCCAGAAACAAGGACGCGTGACGCAGTCTTTTGCGGGAAATTGAATGGAACGGAGGCAAGGAAAATCTCCTTCAGGGCAGGAGAGAGCCTGCAATGCAGTCTCAGCGTTCAGGCTCAACGCTTGAATGACTGTATTGTTCCATATCGGCCCTTTTGAGGGGGCGTTTTCAGATTAAAGCGAGTTCCGCCAGTTCTCTGCGGAGTTGAGGCGGAAGATCAGCAACCCCATCACTGCCCGCGGACTGGCCGAGATCAGGGGGCGCATCTTTTGGATCCAGATATCGCCATCCCTGGAAGGGGCGCATGGTGCGGGGCTGAACGGGGATGATGTCGTCTGAGACTACAATCAGCGTTCCTTCCGTCCCATCCGGGCGACGGCAGGCCTCAAGCCCTATGATGGGCTGACGGCACAGAATCATACCGTCCATCACGCGATAAAGAGAGCCGCCGTCCAGGACTTCGGCTGCACGTTTGGGCATTGTCCGCGTGGGGACGGCGCCATGACCGTTCACACGCGGGTGCTGCATGCGCTCACGCAGCACTTCGATGGTCGGACAACCGACGGCCAGCTTGATGATGTTCAGCATGTCGGGTGCCCTTCCGGAAAGTCTGGTGTCAGTGCGTTCCCATGGCATTCTGAGCTTGGGCGACGAACTCGTTGATAAAGCGCTTCGTATCCACGGACTGGACGATTTTCACCTTGCGAAGGCCCATGCCCTTGGGTGCAGTCGCGTCCGGCCAGACATGCGCATGTCCGTAATCCATGCCGGGTGCCGTGTTGATGTCCATATAGGCATCGACAGACTTCGTAACCAGATCTGGCTCTACAGCAATTGCAGAGGTCAGTTCATCCCACAGCGGAAGCGGGCCGTAGAACTTCTGAAGATACTCGGTGACCGGCGTTTTCTTCTCCGCGATGCGGTTCATCAGTTCATGCGTCATCATGACGTCGTTCGAGACATTGCCGACGCATGTGATGGCAGCCCACGGCGCGGTCAGTGTGATGTGGGCTGCTTCCGGATCGCCGATCATGTTGAAGTCTGAGGCAAAGTCCGCATTGCCTGTGATGGACATCATGCTGGAGTCCAGCAGGCCACCCATGAATACAAGCTGCTTGGCCGTAGCGGCAAAGGTGGGGTCCAGACGGATGGCAAGGGCGAGGTTGGTCAAAGGACCTGCCGCAATAATCGTGACCTGATGCGGGTGATCATGAACGGCCTTGATCAGCACCATCGCCGCGGGGAGCGGATCGACGGCCATGTGTGGTGTGCCTTCGGCCATCTTTCCGAGTGCGGGCTGTGTCTCTGGAGTGTGGTCAATGGAGCCCAGCCCACCCCATGCGCCCTTCCAGGGAATGGTGCCGTACTGCTTCTCACGAAGCTTCGTTGCCGCGACGGTGTTGACGAGTGGCATGGTAGCGCCATCCGCTACGGGTACCTGGGTTTGCTTTGCAATTTCCAGGAAGCGACGGAGATGCGCGGATTCAGCATTCTCCCAGTCGTCGCCGATCGTCACGGTCAAAGCCAGAAGATTGACGTTTTCGCGGTTGAGCAGCGGGATGACGGACTGGATGTCGGAGCCGCCTGGGCCGAGATAGTCGTTATCCTGAATATAATATCCCGGAGCCACAGGGGCAGCGGACGCAATGCCGGTCAGAGCGCAGGCAGCAAAGAGGGCAGAGAGAATGGATCGGCGCATGGTCTCGTCCTGTTAATTAACGCCCGATCATGCCTTCATGTGACCAATCTTGCCAGTAATGCTTCAAGACGAAGTCTTCCTTCACCCGTGGCCTTTAGAATTCCGCCGTCACGGGTGAGGTAGTTTTCTTCCAAACAGGCCTCAAGCATGAACGGATCGACGCAATCTTCCATCGGTCTACCCGTGCGTTCGGCAAATCTGGCTTCATTGATGCCTTCAGACAAACGCAGCCCCATCAGAAGCGCTTCCCGGCCACGTTCTTCCGCAGACAGAAGGGTCTCGTCCGTACTGCCGGAACCCGTTCTTTCAACGCGGTCCGCCCAGGGTTCGGGGGCACGGTGACGACGGGTTGCGTAAAGCTCTCCATCCAAAGTCAGGCGACCATGCGCGCCGGGGCCGATGCCGATATAATCGGCGTAGCGCCAGTAGGTGAGGTTGTGGCGGCTTTCCGCGCCGGGCCGTGCATAGTTGGAAACCTCGTAGGGCAGCAGGCCGTGCTTTGCGGCCGTATCGCCGGTGAGGTCATAAAGGCGCGCAGCATCTTCGGCATCCGGGAGTGTCAGTTCTCCTCGCCGGTGCAGGGCTTCGAACTTCGTGCCGGGCTCAATTGTGAGCTGATAAAGCGACAGATGATCCGCCACCAAATCCAACGCGGTGGACAGTTCATTTTGCCAATCAGCATCGCTCTGGCCGGGGCGGGCGTAGATCAGATCAAACGAAATGCGTGGAAACAGCGTGCGTGCAATTTCGAGTGCACGAATGGCCTGTCCTGAAGAGTGTTCCCGACCGAGCATCTTCAGGGCGTCGTCGCGAAGGCTTTGCACGCCGAGCGAGACGCGGTTTACGCCAGCCTGACGGAAAGCCGCAAATTTTCCGGCTTCGACGCTGGTCGGATTTGCTTCTAGCGTAATTTCCAGATCCGGCTCGGCATCAAAAAGCTGATGCGCATCTTCGATAAGAGCTGCGACCGTTTCCGGAGCCATCAGGGACGGTGTGCCGCCACCGAAGAAAATGGAGCGGAGTGGACGGCGGCCAAGACGGGCCGCGTCATGCGCCAATTCACGACGCAAGGCTGCGGCGAAGCGCTTCTGCGGAATTTCATCTCGGACGTGGGAATTGAAGTCGCAGTAAGGGCACTTCGCCAGACAGAATGGCCAGTGAATGTAGAGAGAAAGAGGTTCGGTCAAATTGCAATCCGGACGCCAAACTCCACCACGCGATCAGGCGGGATACGGAAGAATTCCGTGGTCGAGGCAGCATTACGCAGGAGAAGCAGGAACAGCCACATCCGCCAGAGCTGCATCTTGGGAACGCGGGAGCGAACCACAAGCTCATGAGATGTAAAATACGAGGCCTGAATGGCATCAAACGCCACACCAAGTGCCTTCAGCTCCATGAGCGCACGCGGCAGGTTTGGCATTTCCATGAAGCCGTAGCGGACGATCACGCGATTGATGTTCGGCGCCAGTTCCTGAACGATCGTGCGGTGCCCGCGCTCGGCTTCCGGCTGATCAAGGTTCTGCACGGTCACGAACATGACATGCTCATGCAGGACCTTGTTGTGCTTCAGATTATGTAGCAGCGAGTTGGGGACCACGTCCGGATTGGCCGTCAGGAAGACAGCCAGGCCCGGCACGCGGATGGTGCGGGACTGCGGCAGGCGAGCCAGGAACGAGGCCATGGGCATGGAGTCCGCCTGCTGCTTGGCAGCAATCAGGCCACGTCCGCGCTTCCAGGTGGTCATGACGATGGTGCTGATAATACCGATGGCGAGTGGGACCCAGCCGCCATCCGGGATCTTCAGGACGTTGGCGGAGAAGAACACCGCATCCACGACAAAGAACAGTCCGAACACGGCGCCGACGGCAGCAGCACTCCACTTGAAGGTGCGGCGGAACACGACCATTGCCAGAACGCAGGTGCACAGGAACGTACCGGTCACGGCGATGCCGTATGCGGCGGCCAGTGCAGCGGAGGACCGGAAGGATAGAACCAGTACCAGTGCGCCGAAACCGAGGATCCAGTTCAGGGACGGTAGGTAAATCTGTGCTTCTTCTGAGGCATTGGTGTGCACAATGCGGGTGCGGGGCAGGTAGCCGAGCTGAATAAGCTGGCGGCAGAGCGAGAAGCTTCCCGAAATTCCGGCCTGAGATGCAATGACGGTCGCAAAGGTGGCAAGGATCAGAAGCGGGATCTGCGCCCAGTGTGGCCCGAGATGATAGAACGGGTTGGCCAGTGTTGCCGGATCATGGATCAGCAGAGCCGCCTGGCCGAAATAGTTCAGGGTGAGGGATGGCAGCACGAAAAACAGCCATGCCTTGCGGATCGGGGCCCGGCCAAAATGGCCCATGTCAGCATAAAGTGCTTCTGCACCCGTCACGGACAGCACGACAGATCCCAGCGCGATAAACGACAGGTATCCGTGCAGGACAATGAATTCGAGGGCAAACGTGGGAGACAGCGCCAGCAGGATGTGCGGGTAAAGCAGAATCCCGCGGACACCGAGAATGGCCAGAACGGTGAACCAGAGCACCATGATCGGCCCGAAAGCCTTGCCGATCTTGCCTGTTCCGAGGGCCTGCGCCGCAAAGAGTGCGACCAGAACCACCATCGCGATCGGGATGATGACATGGCTGGCAGAGGGGACGGCGATTTCGATGCCTTCAACGGCAGAAAGCACCGACACGGCAGGCGTAATGATGCTGTCGCCGAAGAAAAGACAGGTGCCTGCAATGCCGACGAGACCGAACAGCCATCGGAATTTCTGGGATTTGCAGACGCGCTGGGCGAGGGACATCAGGGCAATGATGCCGCCTTCACCATCGTGGTCTGCCCGCATGATGAGGATGACGTATTTGAACGTCACGATCAGCATGAGCGCCCAGAACGTCAGGCTGGCCAGTCCCATGACTTCCCAGGCTGCTGCCGGATGTTTGGCAGAACCTACAATGCCGACGGAAGACTGAAGGGCGTAGAGCGGGCTCGTTCCGATATCGCCATACACGACACCCAGAACAGCCAGAAGTGCGCCAAAGCCGCCGGGCTTCTTGTGGCCGCCAGCGCCCTCTGTGTCACCGAGTTCAGAAGTGTTTCCGTCTTTGTGCGCCTGTTCGATGGTCTGAAGGACTTCGCCGCTGTCCACCGGAACCCCGGCGCCGGGGTAAGGAGGGGAAGCGTGATCGCCGTCGTGTTCTGGCATCGGTGGTTCCATTTACGGGCATCGCAGGAAACCATCGCCTCACAGGGATGTGTCGAAGCGTGGTCTATTCCCCCTCAT
Source organism: Gluconobacter sp. P5E10 (assembly GCF_018812145.1). Taxonomy (NCBI): domain Bacteria; kingdom Pseudomonadati; phylum Pseudomonadota; class Alphaproteobacteria; order Acetobacterales; family Acetobacteraceae; genus Gluconobacter; species Gluconobacter sp. P5E10. The sequence continues at coordinate 285,877 of NZ_JACRVZ010000001.1, forward strand.
GACAAGATTTCTTACAGGGATGCAAGGTGCGCGTTAGGATCCGGTCATGGGACGGGAACCAAAAATGGCACTTCCAACCCTTACAAGGGTGGCGCCTTCGGCAATGGCTGTCTCGAAATCAGCCGACATGCCCATGGACACCACGGGGAGTCCGTGGCGCTGTGCAAGCTGTGTCAGGAAGTGGAAATGCGGAGCGGGGTCTTCATCTTCTGGCGGGATACACATCAACCCACGCACCTTCGCTCCAAAGCGCAGCATTGAAGCCTTGATGAACGCGTCTGCTTCATCGCGGGGGATGCCAGACTTCTGTGGCTCGTTCCCTGTGTTGACCTGAATGAGCAACTCCGGAAGGCGGCCTGTCTTCTCTGCAGCCTTTTCCAGCGCATCAGAAAGGGCGGGGCGATCCAGAGTCTCGATCACATCTGCGATGCGGCAGGCATCTACGGCCTTGTTAGTCTGGAGGCCACCGATGATATGCAGGCGCAGATCTGGCCAGGTCTCACGAAGCGCTGGAAATTTGGAGGCTGCTTCCTGAACGCGGTTCTCACCAAAGACGCGCTGACCGGCCTTCAAGGCCGCTTCCACGGCATCCTGCGGATGAAATTTGCTAACGGCAACGAGGCCCACATCCGTGGCAGGGCGGCCTGATGTTTCGCAGGCCTGAATGATGCGACTACGGATGGCGGAGAGATTTTCTGCAATCTGATCGGACATTGCGGCAGAAGACTCCATTGCGTCCGGCGCCGCAAGATGCGATTTCGGCAGCATGCGAGAGATCAACGCCCGATAATGACACAGAATACGCCCCCTCGCGGCTCCGGCCGTCCGAAGAACCCGTCCGCGTCCCGCCAGGGAGGACGCCGTCCGAAGCCGGGACAGGAGCGACGCCCCAGTCCGGATCCGACACGTGATCTTGCCTTCGACATTGTCTGCGGTGTGGTTGAACATCGCCGTATGCTCGAAACGACGCTGGACCGTGCCGGGCCGATGGACCCGCGGGATCGTGCTTCTGCGCATCGTCTGGCGGCAACAACGCTACGGTACATGGGGAGCATGACTGAAATTCTTCAGCCGATGCTGCGCCGTGAACCGCCCGAGCCTGTTCGGTGTGCGTTGCTTCTGGGTGTGGCGCAGCTGTTGCATCTGGAAACGCCACCACATGCAGCGGTAGGCACGATTGTTGACCTGCTGCGTCGTCGCGGTCTGGCGCCTTTCGCCGGGCTGGCGAATGCTGTGCTTCGGCGTGTGGCGCGTGAAGGGCGTGATCTTCTGGAAGGGCTCGATGACGCCAGACTGGATGTTCCGGCGTGGTTGTGGAGCGCCTGGGGTCATCGCGCACGGTCCATTTCCCGCGGACTGCATCGTGAGGCGCCGCTGGATCTGAGCCTGCGCCCGGGGGCAACGGCGCCTGAAGGTGGCGATGTCCTGCCGACGGGGACTGTGCGTTATCCGGCGGGGACACGGATTGCGACAATGGAAGGCTTTGAAGAGGGGCAGTTCTGGGCGCAGGATGTGGCTGCTGCCATGCCTGTGAAGCTTATGGGGGATGTCGCCGGGAAGACGGTGATTGACCTTTGTGCGGCCCCAGGAGGCAAGACGGCTCAGCTTTCTGCTGCGGGCGCAGATGTCACGGCCATCGAAAAGGAAGAGTCCCGCGCAGTTCGCCTGCGTGAGAACATCACCCGGATGCGCGCAACTGCTGAGACGATTGTTGCAGATGGCTTGAAATGGCGCCCGAAAGCACCCGTTGATGCGGTGCTGCTGGATGCACCGTGTTCAGCAACAGGGACGTTCCGCCGTCATCCGGATGTGCTGTGGATCAAACGCCCGCGTGATGTCACGGCATTGGCGGAAGGTCAGGACGCGTTCATCGACGCAGCGCGTGACATGCTGAAGCCCGGTGGCATGCTGATGTATGCCGTCTGCTCTCTTCAGGATGAAGAAGGTCCAGATCGCATCGCAGCCGCGCTTGAACGCGGGGGCTGGAAGCATGTGCCGTTCACTGATGAGGAACTGGCGGACATGGCGATTGCCCGGACGCCGGAAGGATTTTTCCGAACACATCCCGGTCTCTGGTGGGATCGGGGCGGAATGGACGGCTTCTTTGCCGCCAGATTAATCCGCGTTTGAGACGTAAAGCCTGCCTGATTTTCAGGCAGGCTTTTTTTTTGCATTCGCTCCGAAAATACCAATATTTTAGAAATAATATGCAAAATACTTTCGTGCGAAGGTTGCCCGCTCAACCTGCGAGTATTTGCCGCGAAATTGCACCTCAATGTGTAGATGGAGAGCTTTTTGGGTCTTTATCAAAGTGCGCTTGTTTCCTCTAAAGATATGAAAATAAACAGAATAATTTCAACGCATATGTGCTTTTGTAGCGCCAAATTCCTTCATAAATTTTTTTTATAAATAGGTTTTCATGATCCAAAATATCTAATTCTAATATTTTTTTTAAGGAGTATGGTCCGAAAAAAACAAGAAGAGGACGAGAAAATGACAAAAAACAAGACAGTAAAACCATTATTCTCTTTGGCATTTATTCCATTGTTTCTGGTGATGTCTGCATGTTCTGGTGGTGGATTCTCGGATTCTTCTAAAAATAATGAAAAATTTTCTCAGACGATTGAGAACATTTCACCGTACGGAAATACAATTCCAGATCGCGCCATGTTCTGATCTGCCAGCATGGCTGGATCTGAGGTTTTTTAGAGCGTCATCTCTTGGGAGATGGCGCTTTATTTTTGTCCAAACCTGAAAGGACCTGACCTGCAGTTGGATACTTCGCGGGCAGGCCGGTGTGGAAATCTCCTTGCCTCCGATTTGGTGATATAGTTATGTAAATCACCAGAACGGAAATGAGGCGTACGAAATGGAGTCCCGGGCAGAGAGATTTGAGGAGGTGTGTTGTGGATGGTGCGTGGAATGAGAGCCAGCCGATCTATCAGCAACTCCGGGACAGGGTGGTCGGCATGATGCTGGATGGTGCTGTCGCTGAGGGTGATGCAATCCCGTCGGTTCGACAGGTTGCAGCCGAATGTCAGGTTAATCCTTTGACCGTGATGAAGGCGTATCAGCAGCTTTCTGATGAAGGGCTGGTCGAGAAGCGTCGTGGTCTTGGACTGTTCGTGGCGCAGGGTGCGCTGGCGCGTCTCGGTGAGAGCGAACGTCAGAAATTCCTGACGGAACAATGGCCGGAAACGCTACGGACAATCCGTCGTCTTGGTCTCAGCCTGGATGATCTTCTCAAAGAGGGAGATGTCGCATGATCTGTATTGAAGCACAGGGTCTGCGAAAAGTGCATCGCGGCGGCAAAGGTGTTCTGGGCATTGACCTCAGTATTCCATCAGGCCGGATTGTTGGGCTGATCGGGCCGAATGGCGCAGGCAAGACGACGGCTCTGAATGCCATTCTGGGCCTTGTCCCCTACGAAGGTTCCCTCAGGGTTCTGGGGCGTGATCCCTGGCGTGAGCGCGAAGCGATGATGCAGGATGTCTGCTTTATTGCCGATGTGGCTTTGCTGCCGCGCTGGATGAAGGTCTGGCAGGTTCTGAACTATGTCGAAGGCGTTCATCCTCGATTTGACCGGAGCCGGGCGGAGCACTTTCTCTCCCGGACAGACATTCAGAAGCGTTCCCGCGTGCGGGACTTGTCCAAGGGTATGGTCGCGCAACTTCATCTGGCGCTGGTCATGGCTATTGATGCCAAGCTGCTGGTGCTTGATGAGCCGACGCTGGGGCTGGACCTGCTGTATCGCCGCGAATTCTACATCACGCTTCTTAATGATTACTTCGACCATGACCGCACCATTCTGGTGACGACCCATCAGGTCGAGGAAATCGAGGATATCCTCACGGATGTGATCCTGATCGGGGATGGTCGCATCACCCTACAGGACAGCATGGAAAATCTGGCGCAGCGTTTCGTGGAACTGAAACCCAGAGCGGAGACCTCGGACGCTGCCCGACATCTGGGGCCGATCAGTGAAAGGCTCATCATGGGGCAGCCGATCATGCTTTTCGATGGTGTGCCGCACAGTGAACTGGCGACCCTTGGCGAAACACGCCAGCCGCGACTGGCCGATCTGTTTCTGGTGCTGATGGGACAGAACCGCGGGAACAGGAAAGGGGCAGGGGCATGAGCGGATATGGAAAAATGACGTGGACGCTGAAGCAATACGTCTGGTCTGTCAGGCGAGAGCTTTGGGGAAACCGGTTTTTGATATTCGGCCCTTTGGTAATGGTTTGTCTGCCATTGGTTCTTCTCTGCTTGAAGCTGCACACGAGCCACCTCAAGGTCATAAAAGGGACGGCAGAAATTGTTCCACCAACCCTGTTGTTCAGGATCACGGCGGAAATGCTGTTTGGGATCGCCAATGTCGCAGCCCTGACGGTGGGATGCATCTATGCGCTCGGTACGTTCTATAATGAACGTAAGGACCTGTCGGTGCTTTTCTGGAAGTCTCTGCCTGTCTCGGACCGATTGAGTGTGGCGGCCAAGGCGAGTGTTGTGCTTGCGATCGGCCCTCTTTTGTCGCTGTTTTTAAGCTGGGTGGCGACGATCGTTCTTATTATCGCGACTGCACAGGCATACGGAATTTCTCCGGTGGGTCTGGCAGAACAAGCCAGTGTAGGTCATCTGCTAATCTATGATGTTGCCTATATCGTGCTGAATACTCTGTGGTGGTTACCGATTTATGCTGTTCTGTTCCTGGTCTCAGCCAGTGTCAGAACGGTGCCTGCGGTGTGGGTATTAGGGGGACTGGCGGGTCTCTATATTGTGGAAGCCATTGGTCTGCGTACGAACCATATTACGGCCATCATATGGGACCGCTTTTTGCATTTTCCTGGGACCGGCTTCCACGATGCCCAGATGAAGATCATCGCCACCCAGTCTGATGGGTTTGATGTACAGCATACGCCAACAGATAAGATCGTAACCGGACATCTGGACTTTCTAGCCCTGTTTTCGATGCCTTCACTTTGGTGGGGTGTGTTGCTGGCGGCGGTCTGTCTCGTTCTGACAGTCTGGCTGCGTCGCCGGGCAGAGCCTATCTAGGCTAAATGTAAAACCCTCCGTCTGTGTGCCAGACGGAGGGGCCTCGGAGGTCAGTCTCCGGATGATTCAAAAATTTCTTCCAGTGTCTGGGCCATAACGTCTCCATCGAGCGTTTTGCCCAGCCAGATCTCAACGCCAATCAGGCCTTGGTTGACCAGCATTCCCAAGCCATCAAGGGTTGTGCAGCCTTGCGCGTGGGCTTCCTGAAGGAAGCGTGTTTGCGGTGGGTTGGGAATGACGTCCGCAACAATCTGCCCTTTGGTCAGGCTTTTGATGTCCACAGGAGGAATCGCCTCCGGATCACCAAGGCCGATGGATGTGGCATTGATAATGATATCTGTGCCTTCGGGAACGGAAACGTCGCCCTGCCAAGGCTTAGCTTCGGCATCTGCGCTTGAGTTGTCACGCACGAGTGCAGCAATGGTCTCGGCTTTCTTGACGTCACGATTGACGACGGTGAGATGGGCGACGCCGGCCAGTGCCAGTTCAACGGCAATCGCACGCGCAGCTCCACCTGCACCAAGAAGGAGAACGCGTTTTCCGGCTGGATCTGTGATCTCTTTCAAGGAAGCCAGAAACCCCTTGCCGTCCGTGTTATGGCCCGTCAGGCGCCCGTCTTTGATAGCGACGCAATTAACTGCCCCGATCAGTTTTGCTGACTCATCCAGAGCATCGAGATGCTCCAGAACCGCGACCTTATGGGGCAGGGAGCAGTTGAACCCGACCCATTCCATGGCCTTGGCACCTTTAACGGCGTCAGCGAGATTGTCTGCCTTGACGTCACAGTTGATGTAACGCGCGTTCAGCCCTTCATGGATGTATGCGGCTTCGATCATGGCGACAGTCGGATTGTCTGCGCATGGTGTCGAAAATGATCCTGTCAGAATGCTGCGAAAGTTCTGGTCACTCATGCCTTGGCTCTCCTGTGTTGGGGCGTCCCTGACATAGAAAGACATGCTGAACAGATTGGAACCGCCTTTGAGCGGTTCAGGCTATGGATGGCAGAGAAGTGATGAGGAGAGGGGGCTAAGCCGCCAGTGTGATGATCGTCCGCAGGCCGCCTTCGCCACGGTTCTGAAGGCGCACGTCGCCGCCCTGTGCCCGCAGGATTGTCCGGGCGATGGAAAGTCCCAGGCCGGTGCCGCCTGTTTCGCGGTTCCGGCTGGTTTCGATCCGTACAAAAGGTTCGAAAACCCGTTCAAGCTCGCTCTCGGGAAGGCCGGGGCCATTGTCCTCGATGATGATGCGGGCAGTGCGATCTTTTTCTTTCTTTTTTGTCGGTGGAATGAGCGTGACATGGGCACTTCCACCATACTTCAGAGAATTGAGAATGAGGTTGTTCAGTGCGCGCTTGAGTGCCACGGACCGTGCCTGAATGCGGACTGGCTGCATCGGCAACTCATAGACAAGCGCGTCTGCCTGATCTGGATGGCTCTCGGCTGCTTCATCCATGATGGTTTGTAGCAGGGTGCGCAGATCAAGGAAGACAACCTGTTCGTTAGAGGCGCTGTCACGACCGAAAGCCAGTGTGGCGGCCACCATGGCCTCCATTTCATCAAGATCCGCCAGAATCTTGTTGCGGAGTTCATCATCGTCAATGAATTCGGCGCGCAGCTTCAGTCGTGTGATGGGTGTGCGCAGATCGTGCCCAATGGCCGTGAGCATGAGCGTTCGATCCGAGACGAAACGACGGATCCGCATGGACATCGTGTTGAAGGCGATAGCAGCGCGACGGATCTCTGATGGGCCGTTTTCCGGAAGAACCGTTGAGCTGTTCACGTCCCGGCCAAGCGCCTCGGCAGCGGTGGCCAGTGTCGTGACGGGGGCGATCAGACGACGCGTCGCCCAGAGGATCAAGGCGCCTCCGAAAAGGGACATCATCAGGAACGCAATGATGAATGTCGGCGCTTCGAAAGGGTTGGGCAAGGGCATGACGTAACGGATGACAAGCCAGCACTGACCATCCGGCAACAGCATTGACGTGGAATGTGTACGAAGTTCCTGCCCGGCCCAGACTTCAAGTGGATAAAGGGATGAAGGCAGGAATGATCCGCGCATGAAAGGTGGGATTTCCCGATATCCTTCGCGGCCACCCAGTCCCGGCCCGTACCATCCTTCGGGGCCGCCTTCATGAGGGCGGTCAAAGTTCCGTTCGTCAGGGAAAGGGCCGTGTTCCGGAGCGCCAGATGGATGTTCTTCACCCGGCGGGGCTGCTCCCGGAAGGCCCGGCTCAATCATCCCTCCTGGACCAAACGGAGCCCCGCCCGGACCGAAGCCTGGCGGCGGTGCATGAAACCGCCCCTGAGAGAGCCCCCCAGATGCGAAAAAGGGGAGCGGGATTTTGTGGCTATGGATTTCCTGATCCGGTGTCCGAAGCAGCAGAACTGTTGTGTTCGACGGGATGTGCAGGTCGTCTATGGCGTTTTTCCGGTCTTCCGCCTTTGTTTCCGCAATCGTGCGGTAAATGGAAAAGACCTGGATCTGATAGTCATGCATCTGGCTGCGTTCAGCCAGATCAAGGCGGTCAAGCGCGTGGATCCCCAGTCCCGCAAGTTCAATAACGCCCAGCCCAACAATCAGGAGCAGGCTGGTGCGGGCGACAAGGGAACTGGGAAAAAAGCGCACGGTCAGACGCGTTCGACTTCTGCTGCAAGAACATAACCACCACCACGCACGGTCTTGATGACCTGTGCATTCCGGCCGTCATCTTCCAGCTTGCGACGCAGGCGGCTGATGGCGACGTCAATGGCGCGGTCAAACGGTCCAGCCTGACGGCCGCGAAGCAGCTCAAGCAGCATGTCCCGGGTCAAAACGCGGTTGGCGCGTTCCAGCAGCGCGATCAGAAGGTCATATTCGCCACCCGTCAGGGAGATTTCTGCTCCATCCGGGTTGAGCAGACGGCGGCGGACCGGGTCGAGGCACCAGCCGGCAAACATGATCTTGCGGGTATCTGTGGCTTGGCGCTTTTCGGAGGCATCAACCGTCCGGCGCAGAACAGCGCGAATGCGGGCTAGGAGTTCGCGGGGATTGAACGGCTTGGCGACGTAATCATCGGCACCAAACTCCAGCCCGATAATCCGGTCGGTTTCATCGCTCATGGCCGTCAGCATAATGATGGGGACATTATCCTGGGTGCGCAGCCAGCGTGCGACTTCAAGGCCGCTTTCGCCCGGAAGCATCAGGTCCAGAACCACAAGCTGGTAATGACCATTGGCCCAGGCTTTTCGGGCTTCACGACCATCGCGCGCAGCCGTGACGCGAAAGTGGTTCCGTTCGAGGAACTTGCTCAGAAGCTCCCGGATTTCACGGTCATCATCGACGACCAGAAGATGGGGAAGGGTTTCTGTACCCATGATGATGTTACCTTCCATCGGCTTGTGGCGCGGTTCAGGTCCGCCGCGCCACTTTCGTGCTTACGCCAGCCAGGAGGGAACCGGGAGGTTTTTCGCACGAAGGAACTCAGGGTTGAACAGCTTGGACTGATACCTTGCCCCTCCATCGCACAGGATTGTAACAATCGTATGTCCAGGACCAAGCTTCCTTGCAGTTCGGATAGCTGCTGCAACATTGATGCCTGACGAACCACCTACGGACAGGCCTTCTTCTGCGGTCAGGGCAAAGATCTGCTCCAGCGCTTCCGGGTCTGCAATTCGCTCTGCATCATCAGGTGCGCAGCCCTCAAGGTTGGCTGTGACACGTCCTTGGCCAATGCCTTCCGTGATGGAACCGCCGCTGATGGTCAGATCGTTGGATTTCACCCAGCCATAAAGTGCGGAACCTTCCGGATCAGCCAGAACGATTTTTGGGGCTGTCTTGCCGGCTGCCGCAGCCTGTTCCCGCAGGCCCATTCCGATGCCTGCCAGAGTGCCGCCGGTGCCGCAGGCGCAGGTGAAGGCATCAATCTTTCCGCCCGTCTGGTTCCAGATTTCGACGGCTGTCGTAGTGCGATGGCCTTCGCGGTTGGCAGTATTGTCGAACTGGTTAGCCCAGAAAGCACCGGTTTCTTCAGCCAGACGACGCGACACATGAACGTAGTTACCGGGGTCACGGAAGGGCTTGGCGGGGACCAGTCGCAGGTCTGCGCCGATCATGCGTAGAAAGTCGAGCTTTTCGCGGCTCTGGGTTTCCGGCACGACGATGATCGCCTTGCAGCCCATGGCCTGCGCCACCAGCGTCAGTCCGATGCCAGTATTGCCAGCTGTTCCTTCGACAACGGTTCCGCCGGGTTTGAGAGCGCCAGTGCGGAAAGCATCTTCGATGATGGCAAGTGCCGCACGGTCTTTGACAGACCCGCCGGGGTTCATGAACTCTGCCTTGCCGTAGATGTCACAGCCGGTTTCTTCGGAGGCGCGCTTCAGACGGATGAGCGGCGTTCCGCCAATGGCGGCCGTCATGCTGGAGGAGGTGCTCTGCCACCCTGCCGAAACGGACTGGTGTGGGCTGGTGATGTCAGTCATACGTTCACTCCTGTGCTAACGGAATTATAGACCGCGTTTTGTAGGGATGAGGAAGGCCATGAAGGTACTGACAGCAAAGCAGGCATGGGACGTGCTTGCAAATGAAGCCGACAGCATCCTCGTCGATGTGCGGACACCTGTGGAATGGGCGGAGATTGGTCTGCCCGATTCTTCTGCCCTGCCAAGGCCCGTTGTGTGTCTGACGTGGCAGCCGGGTCTGGAACAGATGTTTCTGGAAGGGCTGCTGAATGCCGTGCCTGATCAGAACAGCCGCGTCCTGTTTCTGTGCCGGTCGGGGATGCGCTCCCATAATGCAGCGCTTCTGGCTGAACATGCCGGATATGCGGATGTAAGCAATATTGTTGACGGCTTCGAAGACAAGCATGGCCCCGGCACGGGCTGGCGCGCCGGGGGACTGCCATTCGTTCACATGCCGCTGTCAGGTTCCTGATCGGCGTCATAACGGACTTCAAGGACGACGCACCACGGATAGCGGCTGTCGTAGCTGTGGCCTGAACCATCAGCGATCCGGCCGTTCGCATCTGTGGGAACATGTGTCAGGGACACGGCGTCGTCCACATTGCCGCCAACGATGCTCAGCTCATGACCGAAAGGCTGGTCATTCTGATTGACGGCCGCGACGATGCCGCAATGGGCCGGGAAACCGTAAGACGTAGGCAGCATCGAGAATGTCACGGTCTTGCTACGGCCACGGCCTACGCAGATCAGATCGCCGATCTTCGGAGTGTAGCTTCCCGGATCATGCGCGCTGACACCGCTGGACTGCCCACTGGCGGCCGCGTTGATATAGGTCGCGTGGTTAGGCGAGTACGGGAAGCGGTCATTCGCGCCGGCGACACGCATGACGTAAGAAATGAATGCTGCGGACCAGGCGTAGCGCCCGTCATGCACGGCTTCGAAACGTGTGCCGTTCGCATCGGTTTTGCCCGTCCAGCCAGCTTCCGTTTCATACGGGTCCTGGCCAATCCACCAGTATTCACCAATGCGCTGCCACAATCCGGGAATGCGTTCCGGTTTCAGGGCAGGATCGGTGGGTTCCGGCCGGTCTTCCGGGTCATCATCTGACACGGGGGCACCGAACATCCGCCATTCACGCAGGGCAATGGCTGCGACGTCCTGACGGTTGAACGGCTCGAAATTACGGGTCGCAAAGTCCGGAACGTGGCTGTTGTAGCCCACCGGACCTGTTGTGCCGTTCGCATACTGTGCGTTGGGAGTCTGGGCCGGATACGGACGGACACTGTTCTGACTGGCGCAGCCGGTCAGTGCGAACAGGGCGGCCGTAGCAGCTGTTCGCCAGAAAATATGCGAGTCTGACACAATCATCCTCATGCTGGCTCGATGAACCTGCATCTTGAACGGCAAGTGCGATGGGGCGTCAAGAGTTGGGGCAGAGCATGGCGTGACTGCTCGCAACCGATGCCGTTATTTTGCGGAGAGTTTTAGCCGGGCAGACTAATCAGGCGCACCCTAATGAGGAAACTCTGACGGAGTGCAAACCCGGGTGCATCGACAGAAGCGTACACCCTCATTTTGAAGGCAAGTCAGGCCCCTGCTGCTGGCAGGGGCCTATCCTCACAGGACTGTTAGGGCGTGGGTTTAGTGCCCGTCAGGGAACAGCCCCTTTAGTCCTTCTTCCGAAGCATCACAGCGGCCGCGTTCCGTAATCAGGCCCGTAACCAGACGGGCAGGTGTGACGTCGAATGCCGGGTTGGCGGCCGGGCTGTTATCCGGTGCAATGCGCACGCGTCCCGGAGCGCCGTTATCCGTCAGACCCGTCATGAACAGGACTTCGTTCTGGCTACGCTCTTCAATCGGGATTTCCTTCACGCCGTCCCGAACACGCCAGTCGATCGTGGACGACGGGAGTGCCACCCAGAACGGGATGTTGTTGTCTTTGGCTGCGAGCGCCTTGAGGTAGGTGCCAATCTTGTTGGCCACATCGCCCTGCGCGGTCACGCGGTCGGTGCCGACAATGACCATGTCCACATCGCCAGCCTGCATGTAGTGGCCGCCGGCGTTATCCGCGATGACGGTATGTGCGACACCATGGCTGCCGAGTTCCCAGGCTGTGAGTAGGCTACCCTGATTGCGGGGGCGGGTTTCATCCACCCAGACATGCACCGGGATGCCTTCGTTGTGCGCCATGTAAATGGGGGCCAGTGCTGTTCCCCAGTCTACTGTGGCAATCCAGCCGGCATTGCAGTGCGTGAGAAGATTGACGCGGCCTGTCTTACCCTTGCGCTCCCAGATTTCGCGGATCAGGTCCAGTCCATGGCGGCCGATGGCTTCATTGACCTGCACGTCTTCATCACAGATCGCATCGGCTTCCACATATCCGGCTTCAACGCGCGCTGCTGGCGTGAGCGCGCGCAGACGCGTCACCATGCGTTCAATCGCCCAGCGCAGATTGATGGCGGTCGGGCGTGTCTCGATCAGATCAGCAGCCGCTTTTTCCAGCGCAGCATCGGATGCGTCGTTCTGCAGGGCAAAAACCAGACCATAGGCCGCAACGGCACCAATCAGCGGAGCACCGCGAACCTGCATGCTGCGGATTGCATGCGCGACAGCGTCGACGTCGCGGAGTTCAAGCATCTCCACTTCCCAAGGAAAGCGGGTCTGATCGAAAATGCGGATGCTTTTGGCGTCGTCAGACGGGCGCCAGATGCTGCGATAGGCAATGCCATTGATCTTCATTGGATGCTCCTGGGAGACGCTCCGGCATTCAGGGCGCGGAACAGAAAAGACGTCTTATAGCGCATGTGCGCGATACACTCCGCGAACTCAAGAGTGGAAACCCCCGGGCCGTATTGCGCGTTGGGCGGATATTGCCTTGCGAGTGTTCAGAAACCGGTAGTATGAATTGTATTACGTTTCGTGTCTGGATTCTCTTTCTAGCTGTAGGGAAAGATAATGGCCTCTCTCGTGAACTCCGGAAATACAGCCGTGCGCTCGTCTGACGCTCAGCCACGTCTTTCCACGAAAAACAGGTCTGCCAACATGACGGCGCTGGAAAAATACCGTTTGCTACGGGAGAATCGTAAGGTGGTGCGCCGCCAGAAGCTTGAACAGGAAAAGCGCCAGATCTCTTCCTGAGCAGGCCTCTTTCACTCTTCTGTCTCAGGCTGTTAAGCCTCATCCTCGCTCGGCCCCTTGTTTGTCGGGCCGGATCTGGAAAAGGGCTGAGCAGTGTCTCTGCGTGTACTGACGGTTCTGCCGCCGCGTGAACTTTATGCTGAGGGCCACGCTGGCGCGATTTCCCTGCTCGTCAGCCGCGTGGCCCTTTGTGATGATCGGGTTATGGGCAGAGCTGTCTCCGGCGTGCCATTGTCGGGCGGCAAATTTGTTCCTCTGAAGCGTGGCATATGGCCACTTCCTCAACGCCTGAACTATGCGCTGTCCTGCGTTCGCGCAGCCCGACACTTCCGGCCTGATCTGATCGAGGTTCATAACAGGCCGGATCTCGCCATGGCGCTGTCCCGTGTCGCTCCCGTCCGTCTGATTCTGCACAATGATCCGCGCTCCATGAGGGGCGCCAAAACTGCGAAAGAAAGATCTCGGCTCGCCGCGAGGGTGCTGGTGTGCGCTGTGTCCCGATGGGTTGCGACGTGTTTTGCAGAAGGCAGCGATACATCGCCACGCGTCGAAATTCAGCCGAACTGTGTGGATCTGTCCGTATTGCCAGCTGAGCGCCCGCGGAAAAAACAGGTTCTGTTCGCGGGACGGGTCGTTGCAGACAAGGGGGTAGATGCTTTTGTCTCAGCCTGGGCAAGTCTTCGGCATCAGTATCCGGACTGGACAGCTGTCATTATGGGCGCTGACAGATTTGGCCCGGATTCACCGGAAACTCCGTTTTTGACTCGGCTGCGGCCTCAGGCGGCACAGGCTGATGTTCTGATGACGGGCTATCGGTCTCATCCGGATGTTCTGGAAGCCATGACGGAAGCGGCTATTGTTGTTGTGCCAAGCCGCTGGCCGGAGCCATTTGGCATGACGGCGCTGGAAGCCATGGCGTGCGGGGCGGCTGTGATCGTCTCGCCACTTGGCGCGCTGCCGGATGTAGTCGGGGACGCGGCCCTGCTAGCGGCTCCGGATGCTACCGGAGCGCTAGAGGCGGCGCTGGGTCAACTGATGGATAACCCAGCACTCAGAGCGGAGCTGGGCCGTAAGGGCCGCGAACGGGCCGCTCTGTTCAGTCTGGAGGCTGCCCGCGCGCGCCTTGTCGCGTTGCGTCAGGCAGCCATTGCTTTCAGTCGCGGTTCGGCGGCCCCATGAAGGTCGGGTCAATCGCATCCGGGACGTGACGTGCCAGAATTTCGTCTACGGCCTTCTTTTCCTCGTCGGTCAGAGACCAGCCGAATACATCCTTCACGCCGGAGACCTGTTCAGGCTTGCGTGCGCCCCAAAGTGCGATAACTGGCCCCTGATCCAGAACCCAGCGTACAGCGAAGGCGAGAACGGACTTGTCGCGCTTGGCGGCTAGCTCCTTGAAGTCTTCGACTGCGGTGAGATAGCTCTCGAATTTCGGCTTCTGGAACTTCGGATCACCTGAACGCAGGTCATCTTTTGGGAAGCTCGTGTCCTTGTTCATCTTGCCGGAAAGCAGTCCGCGGCAGAGCGCGCCGTAAGCGAGCACCACGGCGTTATTCTTCTTGGCGTATGGGAGAATATCTTTTTCGCAGGTGCGTTCGAACAGGTTCAGCGGGGGCTGAATTGTTGCGAGTGGGGCAACTTCGCGAAAAATATCCATCTGCTCCGGCGAGAAGTTGCTAACGCCGAGCGCCCGGATCTTGCCTTCCTGATGAAGTTTCTGCAGCTCGCGTGCGCTTTCATCGATGGGCGTCTTGTCATCGGGCCAATGGATCTGTTCGAGATCAATCGTCTCGACCCGCAGACGGCGCAGGGAGTCTTCCACTTCCTTGCGGATGCGGGCAGGGCGGGAGTCACGGAAAACCTTGCGGTCTTCGGGTTTATCATCCGTCCAGTTCAGGCCCAGCTTTGTCGCGACGAAAGCCTTGTTGGGCTTTTCGGCCAGTGCGCGGCCAACAACTTCTTCTGAGTGCCCGAAGCCATAGACGGGTGCCGTGTCGATGAAATTGATGCCGTCATCGAGAGCTGCATGGATGGTGCGAACGCCGTTTTCATCGTCCGGCCCGCCCCACATCCAGCCGCCAATGGCCCAGGTGCCGAGAGCTACGCGGGAAACCGGAGTGTCGATGCCGGGAATGAGAATGGTGTCTGAGGACATGCCTGTCTCCATAAGAAAGGGACTGTTTCAAAAAAGCGCATTCGGATGGAGGTGGTTGCATGGAAAGTCGAAACCCGCCATCCACAATGTCCATGCGCCTGTCTTCTTTTTCCCTGACCCGCCTCGGCCAGTGGCTTGCTGTTCTGCTGCCGCTGACACTCACGCATCTTAGGGGGCTGGCGGAAGCAGACCTCGATATTCTTGCCGTTCTACTGTTGGTGCAGTCGGCACGAACGCGGCAATGGGACTGGGCAAGAGAGCCCTGGGTCATCGCGACCTTTTGTTGGTGGGGCTGGCAGGTTTTGTGCACAGTCTGGGTCTCGCCCGGGCATGGGGCACTGGGCCAGTCTCTGGCAGCCATCCGCTTTCCGCTGGCTGCCGCAGCGCTGGGCTGCTGGCTATTACGCGATGACGTCTGGCGCAGAAGAGCGCTCTGGGTCACGTGTGGATGCGGGCTCTACATTGCATTCCAGATTATGGTTCAGGCGGCGTTCGGACGAAATCTGTTCGGCGTGCCGCGCTTCCATGATGGCACTCTCACAGGCCCCTACACGCATCCCCGTGCCGCTGCCCCATTGTCACGCCTTATTCTGCCGATGCTGATGCTTGGTTGTACGTTGATCGAGGGTTGGAAAAGTCGTTGGTCCCGCACTCTGGGGCTCTGCGCCGCGACGGTTCTTGCTGTGGCCGTCATGGTCCTCGCGGGGCAGAGAATGCCGTTCGCGCTTTCGCTGTTCGGAATTGGCATCTGCGCGCTTCTGTATCGGCCGATGCGCCCGGCAGCGCTTGTTGCGACGGCAATGATGCCGCTTCTGATCTTTGCAGCAAGTGCGCTGTCGCCCGGTAGCTTCTCACATCTCGTTGTGCTTGCCCGCCAGCAGTTGACGCATTTCAGCCAGTCTCCTTACGGCGAGATTTACACGCATGCTGTGGTGTTGGCGCAGGAACATCCTTTGCTGGGGCAGGGCTATGACGCCTATCGCCATCACTGTGATGACCCGGCGACGTTCCACGGTCTGTCGTGGCTTTCCATGGCAACGCCAGAAAAAGGCTGGCGCGATCTCTGTGTTCAGCATCCGCACAATCATTATCTTCAGGCTCTGGTAAATGCCGGCATTCCGGGCCTGATCCTGTTTGTGCTGATGGTGGCCTGCTGGCTCAAGGCGCTCTGGCCGGGACGGCAGGGTTCAGCCATTGCAATCGGTCTTTTTGCTGCGGTCTTCATTCAGGAATGGCCCATCGCGTCCTCTTCGGATTTCATGAATCTGCCGTTGGGTGGATGGGGATTTCTGATGCTCGGTCTGGGGTTGGCCTATCGCAACGGCTTTCAAGACACGGCGCGCGGGCCTATATCGTAAGCAAATTACGGAGGCACCCCCATGTCCAGCACCAGTGATCCGGCACGCGCCGGAACCGTTCCCGTTACTGTTCTGACCGGCTTTCTTGGCGCCGGTAAAACCACCCTGCTTAACCATATCCTGACTGCTGAGCACGGCCGCAAATATGCCGTGGTCGTCAATGAGTTCGGTGAGCTTGGCGTGGATAACGACCTCGTGGTGGATGCCGACGAGGAAGTGTTCGAAATGAACAACGGCTGCATCTGCTGCACCGTGCGTGGCGATCTGATCCGCATTCTCGGCGGCCTGCTGCGCCGTCGTGGTCGTTTTGACGGGATCATCGTTGAGACAACAGGCCTTGCCGACCCGGCGCCTGTCGCACAGACGTTTTTTGTAGATGAGAACATCCGCGAGAAGGCCCGTCTTGATGCTGTCGTGACAGTTGTTGATGCCTTCAACATCATGCAGACGCTGGAAGAAAGCCCGGAGGCCGCCAGCCAGCTCGCATTTGCGGATGTGATCGTTCTGAACAAGACCGACCTTGCCGATGAAGAGCGCCGCAAGGAAATCGTTGCCCGCATTCGCCAGATCAATGCCGTGGCTGAAATTCACGAAGCCCAGCATGGCGGCGTGAAGCTGACGGACATTCTGGATCGGGGTGGCTTTGATCTTCAGCGTGCCCTGTCCACGATGCCGGACTTTCTGGAAAACGATCATCACTCCCATGAAGAGGGCATCGTCAGCATTTCCCTCTCTGTGAAGGAGCTGATTGACCAGCGCCGTTTCCAGGCCTGGATTGGCGCGCTCCTGCAGGAACAGGGTGGTGATATCCTGCGCTCCAAAGGCATCCTGCACTTCAAGGGTGAAGATCAGCGCTTTGCGTTTCAGGCCGTGCATATGATGGCAGATGGTGATTTCATCGGCCCCTACCGTGAGGGAGAAAGCCGGGACTCCCGTCTGGTTTTCATTGGCCGTAATCTGAACCGTCCGCAGCTTCGTCGCGGCTTTGAAAGCTGCATCGCGGAATGACACGGGAAATCATTGAAGATCGCGGCGCAGAACGTCGCTTTGAAAGCCCGATCATCGGTGTCGTGTCATCGCGTGATGGCAAGACGCTGGCTGCGGCCACCGCAGACGGTGAGATCATTCTCATTCCACGCGACAAGATGAATACGCTTGGCGCCTGGACGGTTCTCTCGGTTCACGAGGGGGCGTTGTGTCTGTCACAGGACAGCCTGCCGGATGCATTTCTGACGGGTGGTGAGGACGGAAAACTTGTCCGCACCTATGCCGACGGTCGGACAGAGGTTCTGAGCGAAGGGCGCCGTTGGGTCGATTGCATTGCGTCATCCACCACGCATTTCGCGTTCTCGGCTGGCCGGGAGCTTGAAGTCCGGGCGGCTGAAGGCACGACAACGCTCAAGAAGCTGGATCATCCATCATCTGTGACGGGCATTGTTTTTGATGCCAAGGGCAAGCGCGTTGCGGCCTCGCATTACAACGGTGCGTCTGTCTGGTTCGTGCAGGCCAAGGTCGATACGGTGCGCCCGTTCGAATGGAAAGGCAGCCATATTGGCATTGCCATTCATCCGGGTGGGGAAGCTCTTGTGACGTCCATGCAGGAAAATGATCTGCATGGCTGGCGTCTGGCCGATGGGCACAACATGCGCATGAGCGGCTATCCGAAGCAGGTGCGGTCCATGGCGTTTACGCGCAATGGTCGTTGGCTGGCGACGGCCGGGGCGGATGCCATTGTGCTGTGGCCGTTCTTCGGTGGCGGCCCGATGGGCAAGGCCCCGTCCGAACTGGCCCGTCTTCCGGGGCTGTTTGTCAGCGCTGTGTGTCCGAACCCCAAGGAAGACATCATTGCGGCCGGCTACGAAGACGGGACTGTTCTTCTGGCTGAGATCGGGGGCGGGGACCAGCGTGTGTTGCCTCTCTGCTCAGGCCAGAAAGCTGCCCGTGGCAAGGTGACGTCCGTGTCCTTTACCCCGCAGGGCGGGGCTATCATCTTCGGAACGGAAGATGGAACGGTTGGTGTTGTGGACTTGTCTGCTGCAAGCTGAGCGTCGCTTCAGACCGTCATGAAAAGGAGGCCTTTGGGCCTCCTTTTTTGCGTTCAGGCAGTGAAAAAATGGCTCAGCCCCATCCCACGCAGGCCCCGGCGATAGGCGATGGAACTGCGATCTGCCATCACATGCGCCTCAAGGTTAGGGTCAAGCGGCAGGTTTTCCGGCTTCTGCGCCTCAACAATCTGACGGTCTTCTTCAAAGACGCGGCGATTGAATTCGTAAACATCCTCAACGGAGCCAGTCGTATCGAAATTCCGGCAGATTGGCGCGAACATGCGTGTCAAACGAGCCGAAACCGGTGAGGCTGCATTCATGATGACGAGCCTGCCATCGTTCGGGAAGTGGATTTCCAGCGTTGCCGTGAAGGGCAGGAAAACCCGGAAATGCCGGAGCCATTCGAAGTTCGCAAACTCTTCAACGCCCAGAAGCCCGTGCGGAAAGTTGGAGACGTTGCTGCGATATTCAGCCTCGAACCCCGTTTCCGTCAGCTTGGGTGAATAGGATGGAACGATCGGGTTTTCAGGGTCTGCAAAAGTCTCGGTATGGACGAAAGCAAAATGTGCCACGTCAATAAAGCCTTCGACCTGACGTCCTGCGAAGCCCTTGATGTCGATGGACGGGCAGGTGATCTGCTGGAAGGCTGGATCGTCCCAGTGTGGCATCGGTGGGAGATTGATTTCTCCTTCGGGGCGCAGGCACGTCCAGATGAGGCCGAACCGCTCTACAACAGGGTAGGTCTTCAGGTGGAGCTTCGGCGGGATCTTGCTGTCTGGATGTGCAGGGACACGCACGCAACGGCCATCCTGACCAAACCGAAAACCATGATAGGCACAGGCAATCGTCTCGCCGTTTCCATTCCCCATGCTCAATGGCACACCACGATGAGGGCACAGATCATCGGCAATAACGATATCATCTCCAGAGCGGTAAATGACGAGAGGTGCATCCAGCAGCACCGCCCCGAGCGGGCGCTCCCCGAGTTCACGGGACAGGGCGACAGGATACCAGGACTTGGCAAGGATCTGCCAGTCTGCGGGTTCGAACGTGCAGTTCCGTGGCAGGTCAACGGATGCAGGAGAGCGGCTGGCGCAGGCTGCGGTCATGGAAGGGTCCCCGCGGGCTGAAAAAGGATCTCGCAAATCATTTCATGGATAGGGTGTTCTCGGATATAGCATAAATATGCTTGTCGCGTTCTAATAATGAGGCACTATAGGCTGACTGAATTGTCTCGATTGGCTAAATACGGCCCATATGGAACGATATCGGAATGAGGTGCCTTATGCCCAGACTATCTTCTCCGCCTCATTTGCAGACGCTCATCATGTTCCTGGAATATCGCGCCTGGGCTGACAGCCTGACATACAACGCTCTGCTCAAGTTACCGCAGTCGGAGATTGTGAAACCGCGGCAGACAACGTTCAGCACCCTCTTGGGCACCTTGAACCATGTCTATGTCGTCGACGATATTTTCCGCCATCATCTTCAGGGTCAGGATCATGGGTATCGGTCACGTCAGACCGATGAGGTACCCGATCTCGAAACGCTCTGGCAGGCCACGCAATCCATGCATCAGTGGTATCTGAATGACGTCAGGCAATGGAGCGTGGATGATTTGAGCTGCCCGATTTCATTCACATATGTTGATGGCCAGCCTGGGGTGATGACCCGTGAACAGATCATTCTTCATGTCGTCAATCACGCCACTTACCACCGGGGATTTGTAGGCGACATGCTCAAGCAGATCCCGGAGAGCTGGCCTTCCAATGACCTGACAGTCTTTCTCCGGGATGAGTATCAGCGGTCTGTGTGACCAAGGTCCTGTTCAGGTGCGATGATATCCCTGACACGCTGTTTGAGCTCTTTCGGGCCAGGAAATCCTCCATCGCGCTTGCGTTCCCAGACGAGCACGTCATCCACATGAATTTCAAAGCGTCCACCGGTATCAGGGATCAGGGCAACTTCCCCGAGAGCCTGCCCGAACGTGGAGAGCAGTTCCTGCGCCATCCACCCAGACCGCAGAAGCCAGTTGCATTGCGTGCAATATCGGATTGAGACGCGCGGTGCTGTGGAGGACATGTCTTTTCTCCTGGGGTGAGGCGTTGAGGAGCATCATTGCACAGCACGGCAACTCTGCCATCTTTCAGATGTGTCTCTAGGCACGACTTGCAACGGTCATAAAGAAACACTTTCCCCCGACAGGAAGAGAACATTATGAAAGTGGATCGTCTTTATTCCCTTTCGTGAGACCCTGCGCCGTATGATGTCGTCTGTCCGCCTGCCTGTTGCACTTCTGATGTGCGCCACTCTGCTTTCTGCCTGTGAAACACCATCCCGGCAGCCATTACCAGAATCTGCAGTGCCGGATGCCCGTCTGGTTCTGCCGCAGCCTCCAGCCTCAGGCAGTGCCGCGCAGGCGGATGATGACCGTATTTTCCGTGAGACACGCGCTTTGAAAGATACGCCACGCTGGGCGCTTGCACAGAAAGATGCAGATCTGGAAGTGCCGCATCTTGTGCGCGATTTCTCCTGCTCCGTCGGCTATACGCTGGATCTGGCGAAGGCGCCCCATCTGGCGATTGTGCTGAAGCGCATGGAAAATCCCATCATTCACCGGACGTCAGAAGCCAAACATTACTGGCATCGGACACGGCCGTTCGTTGGCACGAACCTACCAATCTGCACCTCTCCCGAGGGATTGGGTCTGCATTCCTCATATCCATCAGGCCATACGACGGCGGGATATGGCATGGCTCTTCTGCTTGCTCATCTGATGCCTGAACATGCCACCATGCTTCTGCAGCGCGGGCGTGTTTTCGGTGAGAGCCGGATTGTCTGTGGGGCGCACTGGAAGTCGGACGTGCAGGCTGGCTTCCTGAATGCATCGTCTGAAATGGATGCGCTTCTTGCGGCTCCGGAATTGCAGGATGATCTTGCCGCCGCCCAGCAAGAACTACGCGCCATGAAGGCTACGGCCCCTGCACCAGATGCTGCTGACTGTGCTGCAGAAGCAGACGCTGCCGCACATTCCATTCTGTCTGAATGATAAAAATCCGGCCAAGAGCAGAAAGCTCCACGGCCGGATTGTTTTTGAGTCATTCGTCACACGGCCACCCTGCTTAGGGTGGCCGTTTTCAGTTTTATGCCTGAAGAGCGGAGACTTCGGTGGTCGGTTGGTCGATGTATGGTCCGCCAGCAACGATCTCTACGGCAAGAAGAGACATGCCGTGTTCTACAGCACTGGAGCCAAGATCGAGTTGGGCATCGCCGAGTGTCCAGCGAATGGCAGAGTTCTCTTTGTCAGCCCAGCCTGAGAGATCAGCATTTTCCAGATGCGACGTGATCGTACGTGTGCTCTCAGGAGTATACAGGGTGATGTTCCGAACCAGCACGCCCAGTTCACGACGATCATCCACAAACGGGCCAATAGCGTCGGATGGTTTGGCTACTCTTGAGACAAGGCGCACGCTGCGGACGTTTGATGGCAGCGTGAAGATCGCACGACCATTGCTCTCACGGGACTGACGGATCACTTTACCGGCTGGTGTGATCAAATGCAGGTCCGGGTCTGTCACCACTGCTCTGGCGTCACGGACGTCATCAAAGCCGAGGTTTATCGCGCGCTCGGCGAGAGAGTGATGAACAGGCTCAACCTTGCTGCGGCTGACAGTCAGCGGTGCAGCAGCATCAGCTTCCCATGTGCGGACCGGGCTACTCAGGCTGACGACAGCGCCATCCTGTGTGAAGCCGTCCCGGTTGCCTGTGTTGAGATAACTCTCGGTCAGCATTCCGTCAGACGTAAGGACAGAATGCACATCCGTCTCGATGTGGAAGTAATCGTAGGATGTGATGGAGGCATCGTAAATAATGCTGCGGCCATTTACGAGCATACGGGCCGGGATCAGGCCGCCATCAATGAACAGGCTATGCTCTGGTGTCACCAGAAGGTCTTTGGATGGAACGCCATCTGCAATCGCATTCTTGCAAATGCGAACCGGATAACCCGCGACATCGGGGGCCAGTCCTTGACGGACAATGGCATGCTTCCGACCAACCCAGACGACCGGGCGAACCTGCTCTCCCTCGGGCGTCCAAGCGAGAACTTCAGCGCCGATTTGGACGTCCTGAACGGGCATGTCACCGGTTGTGGTACGGATCATCGTATCCGCGAGGAAGCAGACTTCTGCTCCCTTATCCAGCGAGATGATTGTCTTGCCATTTCCGTCTGGGGAGAAATGGGCGTGATACTGGGAGTAATCGCCTACGAGCTTGATGGTGTAGGATGCCTTGCCCTGTGTCACGGTCAGGACGTTACCGACGATCTTGGCAGCCGTATTGCCCTTATAATCCAGGGTGCCGATGTCGATCTGGCCACCGGGGACAAGCATCGTATCGGTGATGCTTCCGCCTTGAATGACAAGAGATCCGCCAGACGAGATTGTCGTCCCGCTTGCGATGCCCTTACTTCCGACAACGATGTTGCCTCCAGCATTGACGATCGTGTTGACGGCGCGGCCACCACTCGAAACATTCAGTCTCGCGGCAGCGCCCGAAACAGTCGCACCTGAGGCAACGGCATTCTGGCTGATATTCTCAACGCCACCTGCCTGAATACGATCACGAACTGTCGTGCCGCCGGTCGCAGCAACTGTGCCGCCAGAGGTCACGGTGTTGGCCGTTGCCGTTCCCGATGTCAGGGTCTGCTTGCCGCCGCTCTGGATGGAGGCATTGAAGCTCGAACCGCCAAAGATGAACTGATTGCCGTTGCTTGCAACCGTGTCACTGGCAACGCCGCCGGTGTTGACGGTCTGGCCCGCGCCTTTGGTGGCGATTGTGCCTGTTGCCGTTCCGCCGGAGTAAATGACTTCCTCAGTGTCTGGAACCGTCAGAATGGAGCTAATGGTTCTGCCACCAGAGTAAACCTCCACATGGCCGCCTGCTGTGACTGTTGTCTTGATGGCGGTGCCACCAGAATTCACAATGAGGTAGTCATTCTTTCCTGAAATATAGAGTCCGCTGACGGTCGTATTGTGCTGACGACGGTTCAGTCCATCATGGCAAGGATCAGGATATCTGGAAGGATTTCTGTGATTCACTAGGATGTCTTTTCTTGGGGAAAGACGCATGTGCGCCCATAATGAATGCCCTTGAATCAATCAAAGATAATTTTGATTATGGGCATATAGGATTGTTATTGCGGTGAAGCGCCTGAAATAGCGTTCTTTTCGGGCGCGGCGGTTCAATCGCATGTTCGAATTTTAAAAACAATACGGATTTTGGATTTTTGTATCTTTATGTGAAATTTATTTTCACGGTGGCATCTCTGAATAGATGAAGAAATGCCGGAAAACTCACGATTAATCAGGCGTTATCGTGCAGTAAAATAGATTTACTGATGGATAGAGAGATCGAAGCGTATTGGAAGAGTTTGGGGTCGAATTAATTACTTATTAACGAAAAGAATCTTAAGCCTCGTTTCTTAATAAAAAAGCGCTCCTCAGAGCGCTTTTTTATTTTCGGTGGCTGCTGTGTTCGATTCTGGCGCCTCAGGTCTGGGCGGTCGCAGGGCATGTTCGTTGGCTTCCATGAATCTGTCAGCCAGCGCGGTGTACAGTGGGCGAGGACACACCATGCGAGAGACACCAAACGCCAGAAAGGACGTGGCCAGCAGCGCAAGCGTCACCTGCTGGTTGTCACACATCTCCATGACGATGATCGTCGCTGTAAGGGGAGACTGCGCGACGCCACAGAAATAGGCGACTGTCCCTAAGAGTACGACTGCGCCGGGCGTGGTGTGGGGCAGAAACTGCTCAACCCAGCCTCCAATCGCAGCACCAATCGCCAGCGATGGCGCAAACATGCCGCCCGGAATGCCTGAGCAATAGGACACCAGCATCGCTAGATATTTCAGGACGAAGAAAGAAGCTGGGTAGTGCTCTGTGCCCGAGAAGATGGCGCGAGCCTGCGCATAGCCCGTTCCATAGGTTGTCCCTTTGGAGATCAGGCCAATGATAGCCAGTACGAGCCCACAGGCTGCCGCAAAGGCAATCGGGCGCTTCCCGGCGAAACGGCCGACAGGGCCTGGAAGACCACGCGACGCCTTGATGACCAGTGCTGCAAACGTTCCACCTGCCAGGCCGCCGAGGATGCCACACGTGAGCACCGCGATCCACGCTGTACCAACCGGGATATCAACGTCGGCATGGCCGAAATAGGTGTAGTTTCCCAACAGCGCGATGGCCGTCACACCGGAGACAACAACGACGGTCAGCGTCCGACCGGAGGTGCGCTGTTCGAAAGAATGGGAGAGTTCTTCAATCGCAAAGACGATGCCGGCTAGGGGCGTATTGAATGCCGCGGCCATACCAGCCGCGCCACCGGCAAGGATCATGCTGCGCTTTGCGGCAATGTTGGATTGTCCGAGGAGGCGGGAGAAGGCATGCATGATGGATGCCCCAACCTGAACGCTTGGCCCTTCGCGCCCGATCGATGCACCGCAAAGCAGGCCCATACAGGTCAGAAGAATCTTCCCAACCGAGATCTTGAGCGCCAGAACCCTGTCGACCATCGTGTAATTCTCGATGTGCAGGGTGGCAATTGTCTGCGGAATACCTGAGCCCTGTGCACCTTTGAAAAGGGTCCGGGTCATCCATGTGATGAAAGCGAGACCTGCTGGGGCCACAAACAGCATCGCCCAGGGGTGCCATTCCAGAATTCGCGTTCTCAGATCAGCCGCAGCGTCACCCATGCGGGCGAAAAGCACGGCAACAACACCAATGAGAACGGCGCCAATCCAGTAGATGACAGTGCGCCGCCACTGGGTTGTCGTGGCGCGGGCCGAGCGTCTCAGATGATGGATACGATCCTTACGGCGCAGGGCGTGCTGTGAGGAGACATGTCCCGGAGGTAAGGGCTTGGGAGCAGGGCTTGGAGGAGTGGGCAAGGTATCGGCCAATGGAGGACGTCCAAGAAGGAGTGTCGGGCAAGGGAAGATACGCCCGGTTCAAACCCCGCGCGTTACATGTCCGGTCCTGCCAGCCTTCTTCGCGCCGGGTCAAGAAGTCTGAACCGATCAAGTAGAAAATGAACGCAATAACTCGCAATGTGGCTGCAACGGTCTCAGCATTCCGGAAAGCTGACGGCCAGACCGCCCAGCGATGTTTCCTTGTAGCGATGGTTCATGTCTGCGCCGGTTTCGCGCATCGTCTGGATCACCTGATCCAGCGAAACATGGTGCACTCCGTCACCGCGCATCGCGAGTGAGGCCGCGTTAATGGCCTTGATGGCTCCAAACGCGTTGCGCTCAATGCAGGGGATCTGGACGAGGCCACCAATCGGATCACAGGTCATGCCCAGATGATGCTCCATGCCGATTTCAGCAGCATTTTCAACCTGATCCGGTGTGGCGCCCAACGCTGCGGCAAGCCCGGCTGCGGCCATGGAGCATGCGACACCCACTTCGCCCTGACAGCCTACTTCTGCACCAGAAATGGAAGCATTGCGCTTGAACAAGGCGCCGATAGCCGTGGCGGTCAAAAGAAAATCCCGCATGCCTTCCCGTGAGGCGCCGGGACAGAAGTCCCTGTAATAACGCAGGACGGCAGGAATGACGCCGGAGGCACCATTGGTCGGAGCTGTTACAACGCGTCCGCCCGCAGCGTTTTCCTCGTTCACGGCGATCGCGAAAAGACTCACCCAATCCATGATTTCATGGGGTGCGCGCTGATTCCAGCGGGTTCCACTTTCCAGCTTGCGGTGAAGAGTGCGTGCGCGGCGTTTGACATGCAGTTTGCCAGGAAGAATGCCGTCTTCTCTTAGTCCCCGGTCGATGCAGTCCATCATCGTATCGAGAATACGATCAATATAGACAGTGACCTCGTTATCTGCCCGAAGGGTTGTTTCATTGGCCCAGATCAGGCCAGCAATAGTCAGGCCGCTTTTCTGGCAATCATCCAACAGTTTGCGCCCCGATATGACATCATGAGGAACGGCGACGGGCGGGATGATAGTAGTCTCGGTAGAGTGGTCTTCCCGAACAATAAAACCGCCACCGATGGAGCAGTAGCGCTCCCGTAAGAGAGACCTTCCAGCACTGTCAAAAGCTTCGAACTGGAGCGTGTTCGGATGGACAGGAGGAACGGTTTCGTAATCGAAGACGGTATCGGACGCCGGGTCGAAAGGGGTGGTCTGGCCCCGGAGAGTCAGATGTTTCGTAGACTGGATTTTTTCGATGACCTGTTTGGCATGATCAGGCGAAATCTGATCCGGGAGCCATCCTTCAAGGCCGAGAAGAACAGCTGTGTCTGTTGCATGTCCAACGCCGGTCCATGCCAGAGAGCCATAGAGGGTTACCTGAATTCTGGCGACAGATAGGCTTTCTGGAAGGGCCTCGGCAAAGGCGTGTCCGGCCCGCATGGGGCCGACCGTGTGGGAAG
The DNA here is from genome assembly GCF_018812145.1 of Gluconobacter sp. P5E10. Taxonomy (NCBI): domain Bacteria; kingdom Pseudomonadati; phylum Pseudomonadota; class Alphaproteobacteria; order Acetobacterales; family Acetobacteraceae; genus Gluconobacter; species Gluconobacter sp. P5E10. Next base: position 312,499 of record NZ_JACRVZ010000001.1, read on the forward strand.
AAGACGGGCCGAGGCCAATGCGGAACAGGTCGAAAAGACTGATCATGGTCGGAATGTCCGAAGCTGTCAGGACAGGACCAGAACGCCGGAATGCTTGGCCTTGTCAGCAGGTTCTACGTGAATATGGATCGAAGCCCGGCCCAGTTCTTTCCGCAGACCCGCTTCAATACAATCGCAGATTTCATGCGCGTCATGCACACTCATTTCGCTCGGAACGACGAGGTGAAACTCGACGAAATGTAAGGGGCCCACTTTCCGCAGACGCAGATCATGCGCTTCGAGAGCGCCCGTTCCGCTTGAGGAGATGACAGCCTTTACGGTTTCCACCGCCTCTGTGCCCGGAATTTCATCCATAAGACCTGACATGGACAGGCTCATCATCGAGAAGCCAGCCCGCAGAACGTTCAGGGCAACCAGGGCAGACAGAACGGCGTCCAGCCGGTCCCATTTGATTACGGGGATCAGGGACACGCCGATGACCAGCGCAACAGTCGCCCAGACGTCTGACTGAACGTGCTCGCCCGCAGCCAGCAGGGCCTGTGAGGAGTTCTTCCGGCCGAACCCGATGAGAATGCGTGCCCAGACCAGATTGACGACACCGGCGAGTGCATTCAGTGCAACGCCCTGGAAGGGGGCATGAACCGGCGTCGGATGCATCCAGTCATGTACGGCCACGACGAGAATGCCTAGTGCCGTCAGAACAACCAGAACGCCTTCGATCACAGCGGACAGGTATTCTGCTTTGCCGTGGCCATAAGGGTGATTGTCGTCAGCGGGCAGCGCTGCAATGGAGAGTGCCCACAGGGTGCCGAACGCCGCAATGACATTCAGAATGGTTTCAATCGCATCAGACAGCAGCGCATCGGAGCCGGAAACCCAGAATGCTGCGTACTTGATGGCCAGAACCACTACGCTCACCCCAATGGAAGCGTAGGCAATCTTGATACGTGTGGACGTCATTGAAGCTCTCAGCAGCAGACCTGTTGAAGATCGCAGGACGCTGGTGGACTTTCGATCTGGAAGGTGGGGTGAGAAATTTTGAACTTGTCACGCAGGAGGATTGTGCCCTGCGTGATGATCTGTTCGGGGCTTTGCTGTGCCGTCTCATCCCGCAGCAGATGGACTGTAAGAGCTGTTTCTGTCGTGCTCATCGGCCAGATGTGCAGGTGATGCAGTCCACTGACGCCGGGAACGGCCAGTAGGGCGGTCTGAACGTCCGCGGGTACAATCCCGGCAGGAACGCCATCCAGTGATAGGGAGACCGACCCTTTAAGCAGAGACCATGTCGCGACAATAATGGACACAGAGACAATCAGGCTGACGATCGGATCAATGATCTGAAAGCCGGTCCATGTGATCAGGAGTCCTGCAATCACAACGGCAAAGGCCATCATGGCATCAGACGCCATATGCATGAACGCGCCACGGATATTGAGGTCGTTCGAGGCCCCCTTCATGAACAGGAGGGCAGTAAATGCATTGACGGCAATTCCGACGAGCGCGACCCAACTGACGACCGATCCCTCGACGGGCGCATTCGCGAAAAGACGAACGATGGATTCCCAGATGATCCCACCCGTTACCAGCAGCAGGACCGTCGCATTCACGAAGGCCGCAAGAATAGTAGAACGACGCAGGCCATAGGTGAAGCGTGTCGTGGGTGCACGACGGGCCAAACTTTCCGCCAGCCATGCTGCGCCAAGGCCCAGAATGTCCGACAGGTTGTGCCCTGCGTCTGCCAGAAGGGACAGGGAGTGTGCCCAGACACCCCAGAGGGCTTCGGCCACAACATAAATTGTGTTCAGGACGATCCCGATAGCGAACGCACGGCCGAAATTCGCCGGTGTATGCGTATGTGGACGCCCAAAACCAAACCCATGATCGTGCCCGTCACAGCTCTCATGGTCATGATCCTGGTGATCATGAGAGGCATGGTCGTGCCCATCTGCATGAGAATGGTCATGATCGGTGTGGTCATGGCCGTGTGCGCACGTGTGGCTGTGATCTGATGTCATGTCCGGGCAAATCTGTGGCTGGGGTCTCGCATCATATAGCATCTCGTTCCATCAACCCAAGCGATGATCTGGCTCGTCCAGAATTGTCAGGGCGCGCATGTTGATAGAGCACGGTTTTTCAACGCTGTGGGTGGACGCGTCGGTTATATTCCGTAACAAAGAGGAGACCTAGCCCTGCAATGTCAGCAGAGGGGGACTTGCAGGGAGAGTGTCCATGAAAGGCACCGTTCTCGGATTTGATGTTCAGACGGGCGAAGGCGTGATCCTGAATGATCAGGACGTCCGGTATGCATTTTCGAAAATGAACTGGCGGGACACTCTGGCGCCCATGAAGGGGCAGCGGGTGGATTTCGAGCCCTGGGGTACAATGGCCAATAATGTGTTTCTGGATATTCAGGCCGGGCAGTTTGCGTCTTTGCCCGCTGCGGACATGTCTTTCACTGACGCCGTTCGCAGCTGTTTCCGCCGGGCGACAGACTTTCAGGGCCGCTCCCGCCGAAAGGAGTACTGGTACTTCAGGATTGTTGAAATCTGCTGGACGATCCTGGTCTCCCTGATTTCCGATGATCTCAAGCACAGTGGCAGTGTGATTGCAGGGCTGCTGAACCTTCTCCTTATTCTGCCCTGCCTCTACATGTTCGTTGTGGATCTCAGTGTGTCTGTCAGGAGGTTGCACGATACCGGCCGGTCAGGCTGGTGGATGCTCCTGTACTTTACGGTGATTGGAATGATTCCGGTGTGGATCATGATGTGCTTCGACACTGACTATCGCATCAACAAGTGGGGCTATCCGGCCAAGCAGCCCTAACTGCCGCTTGAAACATATCCGGCTACGCCTCTTTGCCAGCACAGAACCATCAGACCGAGGAACGCAAAGCCCATCCCTGGAGACAGCAGGCCGAACCAGAGAGGCATGCCCAAAGGATCAGGATGGTTCAGCATGGCTAGAGCCGGATAGTAACAGACAGCCGATAGTGGGAGCGCCCATGTCAGGAAGCGACGGAGCCAGCGTGCGAACATGGTGAGTGGGTATTGTCCTGCTTCCACGCCGCCATAGGTCAGGACGTTTACAACCTCCAGCCCTTCAACCGTTACGAAGCACAGGGCGGCCTGCCCGATCAAAACGCCCAGAAACATGGCGGCCCCACCCGTCACTGCCCAGGGCAAAAGCCAGACTGTCGCCCATGAGACATGTGGCGAGAGCCAGAAACCTGCTCCCATAACGAATGCCCCCTGAAGGAAGCGGCCGATCGGGCGAAGTCGCAGTTCGTGACCAAGAAGCAGGACGAGTGTCGAGCGTGGGCGAAGAAGAAGCCGGTCAAATGAACCTGTCTTGACGTATTCGCCGCCAAAAACCTCAAAGCCGCGGCCAAGGGTTTCGGCAATCGCGAAAGACAGGTTTACCAGTCCGTAGAGGACGGCCACGGCACCAATATCCCAGCCCGCGATGCTGCCAAACCGCTGGAACAGGCTCCAGATTCCGAAGAAGCTCAGCAGGGTGGTGACGAAATTTCCAATGAGCTGAAGTGCGAATGTCCCGGGATACCGCAGTTGTGCCTTGATCGAGGCTGCTGCCATGCGCCGGTAGAGGGAAAATGCATTCATGCGCCCTGAACCTCCATCCGGGAGATGGTGCGATGCATCCAGAAACGCCCCACAAGGGTGAGTGCGGCCAGCCAGAAACATTGAATGCCCAACGCGGTCAGAACGCCGCCCGGGATGGCCATGCCCATGTAAAGCCGGATGGGAATGTCAGAAATTCCGGCAAAAGGCTGGAACAGGAGCAACTCACGCGCCCAGTCCGGATAAAGCGGCAGCGGCAGGAGCATTCCTGAGAGCAGAACAGCCAAGGGTGTGCCGACAGCATACGTTCCGAGAGGCGATAACGTTCGGGCCGTGACGATATTCCACCACATCACGATGCTTGCAGAGATGAAAGCACCAAGGATGAAGGAGCACAGAGCCAGCATTGCGGCCCACAATGAGGCGGGCGGGGCAAGGCTCCAGCCATTCAGCCCAACGAGGGCAGCAAGTGGCCCTGCGACAGCGGCAAGAAGAACTGCGCGCGGGATGGCGTTGCCAAGAAGACGGGCAAGCGAGGCCGAAAGCCACCAGTTCCATAGATCGACGGGGCGCAACAGGTCATAGACAATTGCTCCGCTCTTTGCCGCTTCACCAATAGCGGGGAGGCAGCCAAGGGGAAGCAGGGTGAAAAGGGATTGCTGGATCCAGGTGTACGTCATGGCCTGACGCAGCGTCATGGGAGCATCCACGCCGGGGGCATGATGGTAAACCGCGGCATAGGCCATGAGAGAAATCGCGCCGAACCACATCTGCGCCACAAGCCCCGCCAGTACCGCAAGACGATATCGCAGACCAATTTTCCATTGCAGGACGAAGGACGTCACATAGGGTTTGATGGTCACGATGCGTGGTCCGCGTAGAAGCGTGTAATAATTTCTTCAATCGCCGGGCGCCCGATCCGCAGATCACCCAAGCCCGGTAGTGTTGAAAGATGCGCCACAAGAACAGGCGCGGGCAGGCGTTGCGGATCAAACGTGATCGTCACGCTGCGAGAGCCACGCGCGGTTTCTGTCGCGCCATCGGGCAGGAACAGGTCTGGCAGAGGTCCGATAAAATCGGCTTCCAGAATTCGCTCCGACAGAGTGGTCGCCTGAAGGGCTTCAAACGGGCTATCTGCAAGAATACGACCGTGACCGATGACGATGACCCGGTCTGCCAATGCTTCGATATCATGCATGTCATGCGTGGTCAGAAGCACTGTCGTGCCGCGCTCGCGTCGCAGATCCCGCACAAACGCGCGCACCGCCAGCTTGGACGGGGCATCCAACCCGATCGTGGGTTCATCCAGAATGATCACATCCGGATCATGGATCAGGGCAGCGGCGATTTCTGCCCGCATGCGCTGGCCGAGAGACAACTGCCGGACGGACTGATCCATGATGCCGTGCAGATCCAGCGCATCTGCCAGACGCTCCCGGTTGCGGAGGAACCTCGCTGGCTCCACGCTGTAAATATCCCGGAGAAGCGCCAGACCTTCCCCAACAGAAAGATCCCACCAGAGCTGCGTGCGCTGGCCAAACACCACGCCAATCCGCGCGACATGTGCGATCCGGTTTTCCCAAGGGATCAGGTTGCCAACACGGACGGTCCCGGAGGTCGGGCGCAGAATACCTGCCAGAATTTTGATGGCAGTGGATTTCCCAGCGCCGTTCGGCCCGATGAAACCGGCAATCTCGCCTGCGGGGACGGTGAAAGAAATGCCGTCTAGAGCCGTGATTTCGCGCGTTTTGCCGCGCCAGCTGCCGCCATCACGGACCTGATATGTCTTGCGGAGGTCATGTACCTCAATCGCGGCAGCATTCTTCATGACGGAACAGGGCCTTCTGACGGCACCAGAGTGCCATGACGGAACGGAATAATAGTTCTGCGTGAGCTCTCATATTCAGGCAAGTGGGAGGCCATGGTGACAGAGCGGAATGTCGTCACCACCTATTACCCACGCGCTTCCCGAATGCGGTAAGACGGGAGCAGTATTGTGAACCTTGATTGTCAGGATGATCCAATGGCCGGTAAACGTATTCTCATGCTCGCAGGTGATTTCGTTGAAGATTACGAGATCATGGTGCCATTTCAGATGCTGCTGATGGTGGGCCACAAGGTTGATGTGGTGTCGCCGGGCAAGAAGTCTGGAGAGCAGGTGGCAACGGCCATCCACGACTTCGAAGGCCATCAGACTTACACTGAAAAGCGCGGTCATAACTTCACGCTGAACGCCACTTATGCGGGCGCAAAAGCGGAAGACTATGACGCACTGGTCATTCCCGGCGGCCGTGCCCCGGAGCAACTCAGCACCGATGAGAGCGTGCTGGACCTGATCCGCGCTTTTGTCACGGCTGACAAACCGATTGCCGCTGTCTGCCATGGTCCGCAACTTCTCGCCGCAGCAAATGTCATTTCAGGCCGCAAGGTCTCCGCTTATCCGGCCTGTCGTGCTGAAATGATCCTTGCGGGGGCTGACTATCAGGCCATCGCAATTGACGGCGCTGTGACAGACGGCAAGCTCGTAACAGCGCCGGCCTGGCCAGCACATCCGGCATGGATTGGTCAGTTCCTGAAGGTTCTGGGAACCAAAATCGAAGCCTGAGCCTTTGTTCCGTCAGGAGAGCCCATATGTGTGAACTCTATGTCCGTGCCGATCCGATCTTTTATGAAAGCCGCACGCGGTCGCTGCGGATTCATGGGGTCGTAACGACGATCCGGCTGGAAAACATGTTCTGGGACATCCTGACGGAAATCGCGGCGGCAGATGGCATGACCGTCAATCAACTCATCACCAAGCTTTCGGACGAAATTCTCGAACTTCGTGGTGAACTGCCGAATATGGCGTCGTTCCTAAGGGTCAGTTGCCTTCGCTATCTGGACCGGGAACGTCGCGTGCAGTCAGGTTCCAGTTCCGCCGTTGGTCAGACTGTTGCCTTGCGTCGGGTTGGATAATCGATACGGCGTAGCAAAGAGGCATTGGCGGAAACGCTCGCAAAATCGTACAGAAGGACCATGACGACTCCTTCTTCCCCACAGGGCCAGAAACCTGGCAGCAATCCCTTGTCCTCGCGACGCGCAGAACACGTCATGGAACGTGCCTTCTTCGCAACCCGCTGGATTGCCGCACCGCTGTATTTCGGCCTGACCATCGGGCTGCTGCTCGTAGCCTTCAAGTTCTTCCAGCAGCTTCTGGGGCTTGTTCTTAAGGCAACAGGCCTGGATTTCGATGACGTTTTCGTTGGTGTGCTGGATCTGATCGATCTGGTCCTGCTGGCGAACCTGCTGCTAATCGTCATGTTCTCGGGCTACGAGAACTTTGTTTCCCGTCTCGATATCCGCCAGCACGAAGATTATCCGTCCTGGATTGGTCACGTGACGTTCGGGGATATCAAGATCAAGCTCATGGCGTCCATTGTCGCCATGTCTGCCATCCATGTTCTGGCTGATTTCATTCGTGTGGATGACACCTCCACGCGCGCTCTGGAATGGAGCGTCGGGATTCATCTGGCCTTTGTTGTGTCCGGTGTTCTGATGGCCGTCATGGATCGCATCATGGAAGGTTCGCCGGATACGCATCATGCCGATCCGCAGCCTGACGCCGCCCAGCACAAAGAAAAGCACGACGCATGATTCGCCTGACAGAACTGCGCCTGCCGCTGGAGCACTCTGAAGAGGCGCTCCGGGAGGCGGTGCTGACGCGCCTCAATATCCCGTCCGAGGCCCTGAAAAGTTTCAAGATCGCCCGCCGCGGCTACGATGCCCGCAAGCGCGGCCATATCGTTCTGGTGTACAGCATCGATTGTGACGTGACGGACGAAGCGTCTGTCCTTGCGGCTCATGAAGCGGACCAGCATGTTCGCTCTACGCCAGACACAACCTATCATCTTCCCAAAGCCACCTTGCCCGAAGGGATGCCGCGCCCTGTGGTTATCGGGGCAGGTCCTTGCGGAATCATGGCGGCGCTGACGCTCGCACAGGCCGGTCTCAAGCCTATCATCATCGAGCGTGGCAAAGAGGTTCGCGCCCGAACGGTTGATACGTTTGCCCTCTGGCGGAAATCCGTTTTGACCCCCGAGAGCAATGTCCAGTTTGGGGAAGGCGGAGCCGGGACGTTCTCTGACGGCAAGCTCTACTCTGGCGTGTCTGACCCTCGTAATCTGGGCCGACGTGTCATTGAAGAGTTTGTTCGGGCGGGTGCGCCGGAAGAGATCCTATACGTCTCCAAGCCCCATATCGGGACCTTCCGACTGGTCACGATGGTGATGTTCATCCGCGAGGAAATCGAACGTCTCGGCGGCGAGTACCGGTTTGAGACGCGCGTCGATGGCTTTGACATGGAGGGTGAGGGAACGGAACGCCGTTTGCGAGGCCTGCGCCTTTCAACGGGAGAGACCCTGCCTGCCGAGCGCGTTATCCTGGCCGTTGGGCATTCCGCACGCGACACCTTCGAAATGCTCCGTGATGCGAATGTCGCCATGGATGCCAAGCCGTTCTCTATAGGTGTGCGGATCGAACACCCCCAGTCTGTCATTGATACAGCCCGTTTCGGCTCATACGCCGGGAACGATCTGCTGGGTGCCGCTGATTACAAGCTGGTTCATCACGCGTCGAATGGCCGGGCTGTGTATTCGTTCTGCATGTGCCCGGGCGGACAGGTCGTGGCGGCGACGTCTGAAATCGGACAGGTCGTGACCAATGGCATGAGCCAGTATTCCCGTGCCGAGCGGAATGCGAACAGTGGAATTGTCGTTGAAGTGACGCCGGAAAAGGACTTTCCGAACGATGTTCTGGCCGGTGTCGAACTTCAGCGGAAATGGGAAAAAGCGGCGTTTGTGGCCGGTGGCGGTGATTACCGTGCTCCTGCCCAGCGCGTCGGAGATTTTCTGGCCGGTCGCCCTTCCACAACGCTGGGGGACGTCGTGCCGTCCTACCAGCCGGGTGTGACACCAACTGATCTGACACTCTGTCTGCCGGATTTTGTTTCGGACGCCATTCGTGAGGCCTTGCCGCGTTTTGAGCGCAAGTTAAAGGGCTTCTCGATGGATGATGCTGTCATGACCGGAGTGGAAACGCGTACGTCTTCCCCGATCCGGCTTCAGCGAGACCGTGATGGCCAGAGCCCAACATTGCGTGGGCTTTTCCCTGCGGGCGAAGGGGCAGGATATGCCGGCGGTATCCTGTCCGCCGGCATAGATGGAATCCGTACCGCCGAGTGGCTGGCAGCCTCTCTTTAAGAGGCTGCTTCTTCGTCGCCTTCCATGGTTTCGCCCGGAAGGTGCTTCGGCTGAAGCAGGGCGATACCGGCCGTGACAGCACTGGACCCGACCACGAAGGCTTCCGCAGTAAGCGGGAGTGTGATCGGGGTCCGGCCAATTCCCGGGATCAGCCATCCGGCAATACCCTGCCCGATAGACCCTAAAGCATAACCCAGCCCCATGCCGAAGCTACGTGTCTCGGAAGGGAAGCATTTCGCCAGATAATGCGGCACGAGGGCGAAGATACCAGACGCTGCAGCGCCCATAACGAAGGCTGCCGTCAGCAGCATGCTCCAGGACGGAGCGCTCAGGAACGGCCAGATTGTCAGAACGACAATCGCAATCGCCCCAAGCATGACCTTCAGGTCACCCCATCGTTCTGCCAGCCAGCCACACAGGATTTTTCCAGCGAACGATCCGATGCAGTAGAGGGTAATGGGAATGAAGATGTCCTGTGGTGTCAGGTGGTGGCTGCCACGCAGGATCGTCGGGTAAAATGTGTAAATGGCCGCTTTCTGAAATTCCAGAAACGCCATGAAGGCAATTGCCTGTATGGCCGCTCCGTTCAGGCGGAATTTTACCTTGGGAAGAGGCTGTGTCGGCGTTTTGGCCTGACCGGCCGCCCGGTCTGCCCGGTTCCGCAGCCAGACCGGGCTTTCCTTGACCCCAAGACGAATGAAAATCGCCAGAAGGGCAGGCGCCAGCCCGATGAAGAACAGCACGCGCCAGCCATAATGCGGCAGGATCAGAGCCTGCGCACCGGCTGCTGCAAAATATCCGACTTCATAACCTGACATCATGAGCGCAGACGCCATCGGGCGTGTCCAGGCGGGAACACTTTCCATCAGCAGGGCTGCAGAGGCCGTCCATTCGCCACCAAAACCGATGCCGAACAGGAACTGGACAATGCCCAGCATCAGAAGACTGTGCGACAGACCCGTCATGGCAGAAAAGACACCGAACCAGACCACGCCGAGCATAAAGGCCAGACGACGGCCATATCGGTCCGCGAGCCAGCCCCAGCTTGTGTTGCCTATGGCGCGTCCAAGGGACTGGGCCGTCAGAACCATCCCCAGTGTGCCAATGGTGCAGCTGAAATCATGAGCGATGTCCGGCAGTGTGAACATCAGGGATGTCTGGTCAAAAGCGTCCAGAAACCATCCCAGAAAGGACGCGAACGTCACCTGCCAGAAAGGTAGCAAAGCCTTGAGAGAGTTGCGGGAAGACGTGTTCGGGGCGGAGCGAGCGAGAGCATCCGTCATCAACAATGTCCTGACAGGCAGATTGAACCTGCGCGCTTGAAGGAAGTGGCACGGAAAATCCGCTTGAGCAGAATCGGTAGCAGAATTGTCCTGATTGAGCGAACGAAGAATTTCACTCTTGGTTCCACAGCCATTTTGTTGCGCCCCCACGGGAAAGTGAGCGGGAAATGGGAGTTGTTAAGGGAAAATTAGCCTTCTTCCGTCATTCTGTCGCACAGATGGAACAGGAGATGTTCGAAATTGGATGATGCAGGACGGGATGTCAGTTTTGCGGACGCAGCCTCATTTGGCCCCGGAGTGACTGGCGCTTTGACCAGAGACCGAAGAGATGATCCTGTGAGGTCCGAGACGAATATTTCTCCGACGAGTGCCACGATGTTCGCTACCACCCTGCGCAGTCGCCGGGCGCGCCAGAAAAGTGCACCGCCGCCTTTGCGATGGCTGCCTCGGATGGGGGCTGGCCGAGCGGGAATGGAAAAGCTGATTGGTGCTCAGGTGGACATGAGTCAGCTCTGGTTGGCTATTCCCCGACGGACCGTGAGGCGAAGTCGTCGTAAGCCACTTGAGCAGCAGCAGAGAGAGTTTGATCTGGAGCTCCTGCAGGTTGCCTGTACACAGGCTGCGAGCTGGCCAGACGGTATGCGGCTCATGGTTTCACTTGAAGACGATCAGGCGCCTGACACCGCTTTCAATGGTCGCTTGAACAGTGTCCTGGATCAGAGTGGGTTTCCGATTTCACGTCTGGATCTGGTTTTCCAGGAAAGCGGGATCGCTCAGGAGGAGCGCGAAGTCTGTTACACGCTGGCATCTCTTCGGGACCGTGGCGTTCAGATCTTCACGAACGGATTTGGCTCCTCGGTCTCCAGTCTGACTTTACTGAGAGAGCGCGCTATCAGCGGCCTGCTGGATGGCGTGCAGTTTGATCTCGCAGTTCTGTCTGCATCTACGCTGTCCTGGAGTTTGCAGGGGAGTGTGCCAGAGCTCGATGAAGGTGCAGTTGTTTTCTATCGTGCTGCTCTGGAAGCCGTCAAAGCGCTGGGCTTGTGCATTCGTGCCACGGGTGTGGATACGCCAAAGCAACTGGAATTCGTTCAGAAAACCGGTTGCTCTGAGGCGTCTGGCCTTATTTTGGCGGGCGCTGAAACGACCGCTCAGATTACCGAGCGGTTCGCCAGTGTAGACGGTCGGTCAAGACGACGACGTATGACCCGGACAGCCGAAGGGCTGTAGCCAGCATAACCGGCAGCTCTCTACAAACATGAAAGAGCTGCCGGTTATGACTTCAGATCTTGCACTGGTACTGGAACAGGCGCTCTGGGTCCACGCGAAGCAGATTAGCAAGCATGGGAAGGACTTGTGTCAGGGCATCCTCAATCGCTTCAAGTGACTGTCCCGTCTGATCTGCAATATATTTGAGATGCTTCTCACCCATGAGCGTTTCGACTTCCTTGGGGGTGAGCGGGTTGGTTTCCGTATTGTGAATTTCGCTCACACGGGTGGCAAGGTGACAGTCGTCACGCATCAGACGGATTGTCACTTCCGTCAGGCCAGACCTGTCCATGCTTGCATTGCTGAGCCAGTCCCCGAAGCGGACGAACAGCGACGTGGATTTCTGGCCTTTGGTCTCAGTCGTGGTTGTCATGACCCGTACTCCTCATCAAGGGAGAAACTGGCCGCATCCGGTGGGACTTGGCCCTGTCATAACAACGTTTGAAGAAGGCGTGTGTAGCATGAGGCGGAAACACCTTTGCGTGATGTTTCCGCCCTTCCGCATCAGTCTAATGGGCCACTTTCTACCAGCACGATCTCTGCGTCTTCCAGGGCCGTCATGACGATGGTTTCCACATCCGTCAGAGCTGCCCCGTCCCGCGTTGCAACGGTGCGGCCCTCGATTTCCAGACTTCCTGTTGCGGGTACGAGATAGGAAAAATTCTCCCGGCTCGTTTCGAAAGTCAGGGTCTCTCCCGCTTTCAGGGTTGCCCCAAGAACGCGTCCCTTGGCCCGGATCGGCAGAGCGTCATCCTCTGGAAAGCCGGAGGCAAGGGTTACGAACCGTCCACTGCGGGCGTCCTTAGGAAAAGGACGCGTGCCCCAGTTGGGCGTGCCACCTGGTTCATTGGGGATAATCCAGATCTGGAAGAGGGTGGTGTCTTCAGTTTCCTTATTGAACTCGGCATGGACGATGCCGCTGCCGGCAGACATGACCTGAACGTCACCAGCTTCCGTACGGCCTTTGTTGCCAAGGCTGTCTTCGTGAGAAATGGCTCCGGTGCGAACATAGGTGATGATTTCCATGTCCTTGTGCGGATGAGCGCCGAAGCCTGTCCCACCTTCGATTTTATCATCGTTCCAGACGCGCAGACGGCCCCAGTGCATGCGGTGCCGATCCGTGTAGCCAGCGAAAGAGAAATGATGCCGGGCGTCCAGCCATCCATGGTTGGCGTGGCCAAGCGAGGAGAAGGGTCTGATATCGAGCATTGGTCGCTCCTCAGTAAAGGTTATGGTCTTCAAGATGGGCGCAACTTGGCGTAAAGAAAATGGAATTGATGGAAATATAAAGTTTCCATAAAGCGCATCTTAGAGAGGCTGTATGCTCCCCGATCTGGAAGGCTGGGCTGTTTTTGCTCGTGTCGCTGAAAGCGGCTCGTTCGCCTCTGCAGCGCGCGCTCTTGGGCTGTCCCCGCCTACAGTGTCCAAGGTGATTGCGCGTCTGGAGCATCGCCTGAAAACGACTCTCTTTCAGCGAAGTGCGCGTCATCTTTCCCTCACATCGGCCGGAGTGGCGTGCCTGGAACGCGCCCGGCGGATGTTGGCTGATGGCGAAGGATTGGAAGCAGAACTGCGGGAAGGCTCAGTCAGCCCGAGAGGAACGATCCGCCTGGCGGCTCCCATGGGGTTCGGGCTGGATATTCTCGGGCCTGTTCTGCCGGAATTTATGGACCGGTATCCGGATATTTCCATGGAGATTGATCTGGATGACCGGACCGTCGATCTGCTGAGTGGCCGGTTTGAAGCAGCCGTCCGCATTACACCGGGAGATCTTGCTCCCGTAACCAACGGCGGGGCTCATCTTCTTTGCCGTTCCGTGATGCGGCTGGTCTGCTCGCCACAGATGAAAGAGAGACTCGGGACGATCGAAAAGCCGGAAGATCTTTCAGGCAATGCAGGGTTGCTCTACGCGAATTCCGATCTGCCAGACCTGCTTCGACTTACGTATGAGAGCGGCCAGCAGGCCTCTGTTCGTCTGCGAAGCAGGATGATGGTGAATAGTGGGGACATGCTTTTGCCCGCGCTCCGAAATGGCTCAGGCCTAGCACTTCTGCCAGATTTCATGCTGCGGAGGGATTTGGATGCGGGGCGATTGGTTGAGGTTCTGCCGAGGTGGCGGGGCAGTGTTCTGTCGGTCTGGTTTATGGTCGTGGGGTGTGGTGCCACCCGGATGCAGATGCCCGCGCGGCTTCGTGTTCTTCTGGCCTATCTGGAGCAGGCACTTGGCGGAAAGATTTCACAGGATTACAGTGCCGCGCAGGAGAAAACGCGATGAATTATGATGCGATGTTCCAGTCCGCCCTGGACGGTCTGCGCGCCGATGGCAGCTACCGTTACTTTGCGGAACTTGAGCGCCGGTCCGGCAATTTCCCGAAAGCCTATCATCATGGGCTCGGTCGTGACGTCACAGTGTGGTGTTCCAACGATTATCTCGGCATGGGGCAACATCCGGAAGTCCTCAAGGCGATGCATGATGCCCTTGATGAGACGGGCGCTGGCGCAGGTGGAACGCGCAACATTTCCGGCACGAACCACTATCATGTGGAACTGGAAAAAGAGCTGGCTTCCCTTCACGGGAAAGAAAGCGCCCTGCTTTTCAACTCGGGCTATCTGTCCAACTGGGTAACGCTCGGCACTATTGCGGGCCGTCTGCGGAACTGTGTGGTCCTGTCGGATGAACTGAACCATGCCTCCATGATTGAGGGCATCCGTCATTCCCGCGCTGAAAAGCAGATTTTTCGTCATAACGATGTGGAAGATCTGGAGCGTCGCCTGAAGGAACTTCCAGCAGACGTTCCGAAGATCATCGCGTTTGAGTCCGTCTATTCCATGGATGGCGATATCGCCCCGATCGAAGCGTTCTGTGATCTGGCCGACAAATACGGCGCCATGACTTACCTTGATGAAGTTCATGCCGTGGGAATGTACGGCGATCATGGTGCGGGCGTGGCTGAAAAGCTGGGCCTGTCCCATCGTCTGACGGTGATCGAAGGGACGCTCGGCAAGGGCTATGGCGTCGTGGGTGGCTATATTGCTGCCTCTGCACCGCTTTGCGATTTCGTGCGCTCTTTCGGTTCAGGCTTCATTTTCTCCACGGCTCTGCCGCCGATGATTGCTGCGGGTGCTCTGGCCAGCGTCCGTTATCTCAAGCGCAGCAGCGCAGAACGTGAAGGACAGCAGCGCGCTGTTGCCTATCTGCGGGCCGCTCTGGACAAGGCAGGCATTCCGCATGTCGGCAACCCGAGCCATATCGTACCCGTCATGGTGGGCGAGGCTGAGCTATGTCGGGATCTCTCCGATGAGTTGCTGAACCGCTTCGGGCATTATATCCAGCCGATTAACTTCCCGACCGTCCCGCGCGGAACGGAGCGTCTGCGTCTGACGCCGACGCCGCTTCATACAAACGAAGCAATTGATGAACTGGTTGAAGCACTCTCTACGCTATGGCGCGAACGGCAGCTCAAGCGCTCTGAAGCTGCCTGAAGTCAGGTAGGTCAGCGTTCTGAATTCTGGAAAAGGCAGCCGGGTCACTGGCTGCCTTTTTTGATTCCGAGCTGGTCAGGCGAGCACGTAGACCCATGCGTTCTTGCCTGAGCGCAGTGTAACTTGCACCCTCTTGTAGCTGGACACTTCATAAGCATCCGCAGCAAGAAGCTCAGCTTCAGTGATGCGGAAGACTTGCCCTGTGATTTCGTCCTGTGGATTGTCACTCGGGTGAATAACAGGATGAAAGCGTTTGCCGCTGGCCTTGATGACAGCAGCGTCCGTGATTTCCATCATCGACGCCTGATAGCCCGTCATCGCATCTTCTTCGCCATGCAGCAGGCGACCGAATGAGGAAAGCTGAACCTCGGGTTGCTGGAGTGTTCCGTAAGAAAACAGGTAAACTGGCATTTGATCAGGCATGAGTAGCTCCGTGAGATAAAGCGCAGGGACGTCAGATCTTGCGGTAGCCTTGCCAAAGCGCTGTGACAGGGTGCCCGTCGTCCTGTGGAGTCAGATGGATGTAAAGCCCATCAATCTGTTCCAGCGGCAGGCAGTCATCCACTTCCATGAAGTTGTCGCGGTGGCGATGGTCGTAGCCTGGTAATAGGGTCTTTTTGGCCTTTGCTTTGGCATCCTCTGCCGATGTGGCGACGAGGAAGGTAAAAGCGTGCTCTTCCTTCAACTCACCGGCCGCATATCCACCCATATTGATGAAATAGAGCGATTGGGTGCCTGCAGGTTTTTCAGGGCTGAGTGTGACGGCGTGTCCGTCCGCCCATGTGATGATGCCATAAGCATCGACGTGCAGGGAATTCCGAACTCCAAACCAGCGTTCTGCAAGTGATGGATAAGCATCTTCGGGCTTTTTCGCGATTGCAAACTGAACATCATGAACTTCGATGTTTGCGCCGGGTGCTGCGCCACCGAGATAGAAAACATACAGGTTCAAGAGCGTGTCTCCTCAAAACGTAAAGCGGGTCATAGCCGGTTCCCCGGCTCACTTCACGGTGAAACGCATTGACAGGACGAAGCTGATGCGATGAGTGTGGCCCCTACCAGGGGGAGCTTCGCCAAAAGAAGCTGAGAGGTCACTGAAGGACTGTAAGGTCTGCGGTGTGACGACCCTGCCGGGTGCATCCTGCATCCGGGAAACCTGATCCGGTTAGAACCGGCGGAGGGAATGGTGTTGAGACACAACGAAACTGGCTTTGCCAGTGGTGCGTGCTGTTGCTCCCTCTGCCTCAGAGGGGGCGAACATGGGTGACATTCCACAAAACCTGAACCAGAGACCAGCTGTAGGTCATGTGACGACAGGCCCGATTCAGGGTTCCTGCAAGAAATGGTCCGAAGCGCCGGGACGCCCGGATATTCTGGTCCCATATCGCGAAATTGCGCTGCATCCGTCAGCGAATGAAGCGCCTGTCAGAGTTTATGATACCTCCGGTCCTTATACAGACACGTCTGTCACGATTGATGTGACGAAGGGCCTCTCGGCTCCACGTGCAGAATGGCTTGCCAAGCGGGGCTTCGAGCGGGTTGCAGCGCGGGCCGTCAAGCCAGAAGACAACGGCTTCGCAAGTGAGGCGCAAGCTGTTCCGGCGTGTCCGGCACCGCACGAAGTCTATTCGGGTGAGAGCGCACAGCACGTCACGCAGTATGAATACGCAAGGGCCGGGATCATCACGGAAGAGATGATCTATATTGCTCATCGCGAAAACGTCTGCCGTGCTGAAATGGCTGAGGGAGCGGAAGAGCGCCGGGCAGATGGCGAGGATTTCGGTGCGGAAATTCCAGCGTTCATCACGCCAGAATTCGTGCGCGAAGAAGTGGCGCGGGGGCGGGCTGTCATTCCCGCCAATATCAACCATCCGGAACTTGAGCCGGTTATTATTGGCCGCAACTTCCTTGTGAAGGTGAACGCCAATATCGGCAATTCGGCTGTGACGTCTTCTGCGGCCGAAGAGGTGGAAAAACTGGTCTGGTCCATTCGCTGGGGCGCGGACACGGTGATGGATCTCTCTACAGGGCGGAACATTCACAATATCCGTGACTGGATCATGCGGAACTCTCCAGTGCCGATCGGAACGGTGCCGCTGTATCAGGCGCTGGAGAAGGTGAATGGTGTTCCTGAGAAGCTGACGTGGGAGATCTTCCGCGACACGCTGATCGAACAGGCCGAGCAGGGCGTGGATTATTTCACGATTCATGCTGGTGTCCGTCTTCAGCACATCCCACTGACAGCAAAGCGTACCACGGGAATTGTCTCCCGTGGTGGCTCCATCATGGCGTCCTGGTGCCTGGCGCATCATCGCGAGAGCTTTCTCTACGAGCACTTCGAAGAGATCTGCGACATCATGCGCCGGTATGACATCACCTTTTCACTGGGGGATGGGCTGCGTCCGGGGTCGATTGCCGATGCGAATGATGCGGCGCAGTTTGCTGAACTGACGACGTTGGGCGAACTGACGAAGGTGGCCTGGGCAAAGGGCTGTCAGGTCATGATTGAAGGGCCGGGTCATGTGCCGATGCACAAGATCAAGGTCAACATGACCAAGCAGCTTAAGGAATGTGGCGAAGCGCCGTTCTATACGCTTGGCCCGCTAACGACCGACATTGCGCCGGGCTATGATCACATCACGTCGGGTATCGGGGCGGCCATGATTGGCTGGTTCGGGACGGCGATGCTTTGCTACGTGACACCGAAGGAGCATCTGGGTCTGCCGGACCGCTCAGACGTGAAGACGGGTGTCATAACCTACCGGATTGCGGCTCATGCTGCTGATCTGGCAAAGGGGCATCCGGTAGCTCAGTTGCGGGATGACGCCCTGTCCCGCGCACGGTTCGAGTTCCGGTGGGAAGATCAGTTCAATCTGGCGCTGGACCCGGATACGGCACGGAGCTTCCACGACGAAACGCTTCCAAAAGAGGCTCACAAGACGGCTCATTTCTGTTCGATGTGCGGCCCGAAGTTCTGCTCCATGAAGATCAGCCACGACATTCGCCGTGAGGCAGAACGTCAGGATGGGATGGCGCAGATGAGTGAAGTCTTTCAGGAACATGGTGCAAAACTTTATGTTCCGGAAAATGAAGTAGAAACGATTGCGGAATAACACCTGACGCGGAATGATTGAGGGTGGTGGCCTTGCGTCCATAGGCCATCACCCTCATCATAGAGTGATGCCGCTTAAGGAAGACCTTCTCCCATTCCGGAAAACCCGCAAAGTCACGAAACTGGCGACCCGGCTGGGCAATTCGGCTTCAAACTGCGTTCTGCATGTCATGGTCAATGATCGCGCCGGTTTGGTCCGTGAAAGCGCGGCTTTCGTCGGTCTTCTTGAGAAGGTGTGGAAAGCCCGTGGCGTTGAAGCTGATCAGGTCTGGGCAGAGCTGAATGAAAGAATCCGCCTTGCGGAAGAACTTCGTGCTAATGGCATCCGTCCGCGTAAAGGCGGCCACTATCGTTCCACCAAATTGCCCTGAGCCATGCCCTCTCTTCCAGATCTGTCTCATATTTCGCCGGATGACCTGAGCCGGCTGGATATCGGCGTGCTGATCGTGATTGGTCTGTCTGCTCTTTGGGGACTGACACGCGGTTTTACCACAGAGCTTTCCGGGCTTGTCGCGTGGGCTTCGGCCGTCATTCTCACCTATCGGTTCCATGCTGCCCTGGTTCCATGGATTTCTCCCTATCTGCATGAGAGCTGGCTGGCGGAGAGCGCAAGCGCGGCAGTCCTGTTCATCGTCATCCTGCTGACGCTGACGACGATCGCCGGGCGTGTCGGCGCAGCTGTGAGGGGCACTCTTTTTGGTGGCGTAGACCGCATACTGGGCGCTATTTTCGGCATTCTGCGCGGATATGTGATGCTGATCGCACTTTATCTGCTGGCAGGGTCTTTTTTCGGGTCCTGGACCTCCTACCTGATGCAGGGAAGCTTCACCGGGCCATATATTGAGGCCGGAGCATCCCGACTTGCCGGTTATCTGCCACATTCATTGCAACCACATCTTGCATCGCCGCCCACAAGCGGTCATGACGCGTCGTTGTGAACCCAGTCCGGAAAGGCCGAACTGCATGACTGCCTCCGATACTCTCAACCGTCCTTACGAGGAATGTGGCGTTTTCGGCGTCTGGGGCGTGCCTGATGCGTCTGCCCTGACCGCTCTAGGACTCCATGCGCTTCAGCATCGTGGTCAGGAAGCTGCCGGAATCGTCAGTTTCGATAACGAACGGTTCCATCAGCACAAAGGTCTGGGGCTGGTCGGTGATGTCTTCGGAGACAGCCGTGTCATGGCAACGCTGCCTGGAAGTGTCGCCATCGGTCATAACCGATACGCCACTACAGGTGGAACGCATGTCCGGAATGTGCAGCCGCTATATGCGGATTACGAGTTCGGTGGTCTGGCCGTTGCCCATAACGGAAATCTGACCAATTCTGCCACACTGAAGCAGGCGCTGGTAAAGCGCGGATGTATCTTCCATTCCTCCACGGATACGGAAGTCTTCATCCATCTCATCGCCATTTCCCTCTACACCACGGTGCTCGATCGCTTCATTGATGCCGTCAAGCAGGTGAAGGGAGCTTACTCCCTCATTACCCTGACGCCCGATGATGGCCTGATCGGCATGCGTGATCCACTGGGCGTTCGTCCGCTGGTTCTGGGGCGGATGCCGGGTTACGAAGATTCGAACGGTGGCTGGGTTCTTTCCAGTGAGACCTGTGCGCTCGACATCATTGGCGCAGAATACGTTCGTGACATCGAGCCCGGCGAAATCGTAGTGATAAACTCTGAGGGGCTTCGGTCCCTTCGCCCGTTTGGCGATCAGGGTGGGCGCTTCTGCGTTTTTGAATACATCTACTTTGCACGGCCTGATTCAGTGCTTGAAGGCCAGCCTGTCTATGAAGCCCGCAAGCGCATTGGTGCAGAGCTGGCGCGCGAGACGGCAGTTGAAGCAGACGTTGTCGTGCCAGTGCCGGACTCCGGCGTTCCGTCTGCTATCGGATATGCGGCTGAGAGCGGTATCCCGTTTGAGCTGGGCATTATCCGCAATCATTACGTCGGCCGGACATTCATTGAGCCAACGGATCAGATCCGAAATCTTGGTGTGAAGATGAAGCACTCCGCCAATCGGCCGGTTCTGGCCGGGCGTCGGGTCGTTCTGGTTGATGACTCGATTGTACGTGGAACGACGTCTCGCAAGATTGTGGATATGGTGCGCGCGGCCGGTGCGACGGAAGTGCATATGCGCATTACGTCCCCGCCGACGCGCCACCCTTGCTTCTATGGCATTGATACGCCCGAAGAGAGCAAGCTGATGGCAGCAACCCACACGATGGAAGAAATGGCTGCTGTTATCGGCGTGGATAGCCTCGCCTTCATCAGCTTTGATGGCCTCTATCGGGCGCTGGGTCATGAAAGTCGTACGGATGGCGCAGGTCGCTACTGCGATGCCTGTTTCACGGGTGATTATCCGATCACGCTCGTAGACAAAGAAGGCAATTTGGTTTCCTGAGTGATATTCGCTCTATTGCGACCTTATGGAAAAAGCGCCTGCTCTCATGAGGGAGCAGGCGCTTTTTTTTGTGCTCAGACAGATGCTTTCAGGAATACAGACCGTCAGGAATGTCTTCATGCGCTGAGGCAGGTCCGTTGATGTCGAGCGGCACAGCCATGACAGCCTCAAGGCCAGGGGAAAGCGGCGTATAGGTGAGGGTGCCACCAAGACTGCCGACGACAGCCTTCATCATGCGTGTCCCGAAACCGCTTCCGTTCAGATTGATGTCATGACGGCCCTGATCGGAAACAGTCAGCGTCAGACGGTCGCCAGTGACGGAAAGTGAGAGGTAAAGCGGACCGGCCTGGCCGCCGTAGGCATATTTGCTGGCATTGATGACCAGCTCCGTCAGTACTAGCCCGACATTAATGGCGCGGTCAGCCGAAATGGAGACGGGTGACAGAACCATGCGAAGCTGCGCCTGCCATTCCTCGCCAAGTGAAGAGCAGAGCTCTTCCATCAACTCTTCAAGGTAGCGGCTCAGATCAACCATGCCCATCTGATCGCCACGATACAGACGCCGATGTACCAGCCCGATGGCCGCAATCCGGTGCTGGGCTTCAGAAAGGGCTTCGGTGGTTTCTTCGTTCGTGGACGTCCGGGCCTGAAGCTTCAGGAAAGATGCCACCATTTGCAGTGAGTTCTGCACACGATGGTTTACCTCACGGATCAGGAAGTCTTTCTGTTGAATCAGGCTCTCACGTTCCTGAACTGTCGCCGTCAGGGTCGCATTTAGCTCGCGGAGTTGCTGGGTCTGATAATCGGCAATCAGGCTGCGGCGAAGGCGACGGGCGGCCTGCTTCTGTTCTGTCGTCCATCGATGGGAATGACCCAGAACGGTCTGCTCCCAGGACTCAAAAGACTTGCGAGGATGCAGAATCCCGTCGTGGTCAGGCGCTCCCTTGTGAGGATTGCCAGCCCACTCAATGACCTGAACGATCTCGACCCGGCTCCAGACAAGCGTCAGGGAGGTTCGGAAAGGCAGTGTGATGGCCAGAATTCCGGCAGAAGCCTCGGGCCACATTTCTGCGGGAGGGTAGTCCTTGCCCAGGCAGGAGCTACAGAAAATCCCGCCGTTGCTGCCCAGGCGGAGCCAGTCCCGAATGGCCAAGAGATCCGAATGTTCAGGAACCTTGCCAGACGTCTTAATCTCTTTCTGATCAATGACTGCAAAGCCATCGCAGGGAAACAGGCTGCGTAACTCCGTAACGGATCGCTGGAGGTTGTCCTTTACGGACGCGGCAGGGTCGAAATGGGACGTCGCGAACTCAATGGCATTTCTCAGGCGCAGACGCTCCTGATACGTGATGAGTTCTTCCTTGTTTCGAAGCTGACGTGACATGACGCCAGCGAGCGTCCGGCATGCGGCTCTGATGTCCTCAGAGAGGATGCGCGGTGTCGCGTTGTGGCAGGTGATCATGCCCCACAAAATGCCGTCCACGACCAGAGAGATGGAGGCTGAAGCCGCCACGCCCATGTTCGACATATACTGCAAATGGACGGGTGAGATGCTGCGAAGCTGCACATCACTCAGGTCGATGCCTGTGGTGCCAGCCTCAACAGGGCGAATAGGGGCAGCTTCGTAATGAATGTCTGGAATGACACGGATACGGTTGCGCAGATAAAGCGCACGCGCCTGCCGGGGAATATCGCTGGCCGGAAAGTGGTGGTTCATGAGGGATGGGAAAGCCTCATTGCGCTTTTCCCCCATCACGCAGCCAGAGCCGTCTTCCTGAAAGCGGTAGACAAGCACACGATCAAATTCGGTCAGCTTCGCGAAGACCTGTGCGCCGTGATGGCACACGGCAGCAATGTCCGGGCAACGCTCGAAACGATCAGCCGTGGCATCAATCTGGCTGAAGATTTCCCACGTCAGGAAATTACGACTGTCCAGAGGCTCCAGCTCGACCAGAAGGTGCTCGCCAGAGACGTGGAACTGGGCATTGAACGTTTCGTCCTGCAGGCCGGAGACCCGGGTATTGTTCAGGGCCTTGCCGCCTGACTGTTTCAGCCCATCTGCTGGAATGTTCAGAAGATCAGGCAGGCTCTGGCCCAGCCAGTTCGGATTGAGGCGCGCTTCCAGATCGCCTGCGCCGGCAATAATCTGAAGAGTATCGGCCTTGGCAATCAGGAGAAGCCCGTAGGGCTGGATCGCATCCGGGCGATGGATCTGCTCACGATCACAGGATGTGAGCAGCGCATCTGAAAGGGGCTGCCCCGACTGGAGAGAGATCTTCGACGATAAGGTCAAGGTCTGAAAATCCCTCTTGGCGGAAATGCAGAAAGTGTTTGGTCTTGTCATCTAGGCAGGGGCTGCTCGAAAAGCAAACCCCTGTGAAAATACGACAATTCAACAGGAATATATCGTGAACCTTAAGGTTTTCGGCCCCCTGTTGTCAATTTGGCTTACTGCTGGATTGTGTCCTGCTGCATCCAGGATGCGACGTCCAGAGACAGGGCATGACGGCTGGCGGGGCGCGTATAGAGCATGTGGCCACCCTGATAGAGATGCAGGGAAACGCGGTCTGCTCCGACCGTCAGATGGTCCTTCATCCAGCGGGCTGTGCCGAACGGGCAGGCAAGATCGTAGTACCCGTTTGCAACGAACACACGCAGACCCGGATCAAGCGCCAGCAAACGGTTCAACACTGGAATCTGATGGACAGGAGCAGGACCGCCTTCGCTCCATTTCCAGCTTGAATTGACCTTGAAGGAGAGCAGATCATAGGTCAGCGGAGTCTGGAAACCGAGGTCGTTGGCGGCATAACCAGAGAACGCGTTGCCATAGGCCCGGCCAAAGCCGAACAGCGTTGGGTCAGGGCTTTCGTCCAGACCGTCTGCCGCAGGGTCGGCAATCGTCTGGGTAAAGTCATACAGGCCATGAAGGCGACCGTTCTGGGACATGACGTCATGCGACCCGATAGCCGGAACACCATGCTGGCGTGTTACCACATCTTCCGGAAGGCCCGTACGGTGAGCGACTTCGGCGTAGAATGTCTTTCCGTCTTCGCCGCTGGGAATTTTGCCAGCAACCTTGGGAAGATAAGTGCCCATCGCCCATTCATATGCTGCATCAGCCGACTGCTGGGTGACGTTCGGGCTTTCATGCGCCGAAATCAGACTTGGGATCATGAGGGCAGCAGACAGAGGGTTCTCGTCCGTGTCCAGAAGCGGCATTTCGATGGCAGGCGACAGCATCACGACGCCGTTCAACAGAATTCCCTGTTCCATCTGAAGCGCATTGGCGACCTGGATGGAGCGGATGCCACCGTAGCTTTCACCTACTAGATAATGCGGGGAGGACTGACGACTGTTCTTGGCTGTCCAGAGCTGGATGGCCTTGGCAAACGTGCTAGCATCCTGCTTGACGCCGTAGAACTGGTCTCCAGCCTTGGCGGTGTCGAGCGGACGGGAATAGCCCGTGCCCACGGCATCGAAGAACACCATGTCCGTGAACGGAAGCCAGCTATCCGGATTGTCACCGAGCTTCGCGTGAGTGCCGTCGGTTGCATCCTTGGGAGGCATGGTCAGGGCGACCGGGCCTGCGGCGCCAAGGTTCAGGTAGGCTGTTGCGGCACCGGGGCCACCGTTGAAGAAATACGAGACAGGACGCTTGGCGTCCGCTGCGCCGTCCTTGGTGTAGGACACGTAGAACATGCGCGCCGTCGGCTTCCCATCCGGGCCACGGAGGGTCAGGGTGCCAGCATGAGCGGTGTAGGCGATGCCATTCAGATGATGCTTCGTAACGGAGTCAGTGGGAAGCAGAGCGGCTTCACCGGTAAAGCTGTCTGAGGCCTTGGCTGCGTCAGCTTTGAGCGTGTCCTTCGGGGCATCTGCCGCCAGGGCAGGAAAGGCAGAAACGGGGGAAAGAAGGGACAGGGCAAGCAGCAGCGCGCGGCGGGACATCATCTGTCTGTCATCTCCGATGAGAATTGCAGGGTTGTTTCTGCCCTACCAGCACGGATGCTCGTCTGCCACCGGCCCCGCATGAAGTTTTCGTCATGCGGGGCCGGTATTGTCTTGTTACTGGCCCTGAGGTGCCTTGATGTTGGGAGACAGCATCAGCCGCGGATCTGCAACGCGATCATAGTCATCGGCTGTCATGAAGCCCAGTTCCAGAGCTGCTTCCTTCGGGCTCAGGTTCTTTTCCATCGCATGATGGGCGACCTGTGCGGCCTTGTCGTATCCAATGGCAGGAGAAAGCGCCGTAACAAGAACGAGGGAGCGGTCCAGATCCTGCTTCAGTTTGTCTTCGTTAGCGTGAATGCCTTCGACAAGATGCTGACGGAAGTTCTCTGACCCGTCATGAAGGAGCGTGATGCCCTGCATAATGTTGTGGATCATGAGTGGCTTGTACACGTTCATGTCGATCATGCCAGACGCGCCACCCAAGCCAACCGCCACATCATTGCTCATGACCTGCAAGGCCAGCATGGACAGGGCTTCAGCCTGTGTCGGGTTGATTTTGCCTGGCATGATGGAAGAGCCTGGCTCGTTTTCCGGCAGCAGCAGTTCGCCGAAACCAGCACGAGGGCCACAGGCCAGCAGGCGGATGTCATTGGCGATCTTGAACAGGCTTCCCGCCGCAGTCCGCAGGCAACCCGACAGGTGGACCAGTGCATCGTGCGCGCCCTGAAGGGCGAATTTGTTTTCGCCAGCCGTGAAGTCCAGTTGCGTCAGATGCGCGATTTCTCCACAGGCACGCGTGTCAAATCCGGCGTCTGTATTTACGCCAGTGCCGAGCGCCGTTCCGCCAAGAGCCAGTGGAAGGAGGCCATCCCGGGCCGCTTCAAGGCGTGCAATATTGTCTGTCAGCATCCCGGCGTAGCCATACCATTCCTGACCAAGCGTAATGGGGACAGCATCCTGAAGATGCGTGCGGCCAACCTTGACCAGATCCTTCCACTCTTCCGCTTTGGCAGCGATGGCATCCCTCAGTCTGGTGAGGGCAGGAATAAGGCGGCGATGTACACCCAGAACAGCCGCAATGTGCATGGCGGTTGGGAAGTTGCAGTTGGTGGACTGCGCCATGTTGACGTGGTCGTTCGGATGCAACGGTGCCTTGCTACCTAGCGGCTGACCCGTGAGTTGGCTGGCCCGGTTTGCGATGACTTCATTGACGTTCATGTTGAACTGCGTGCCAGAGCCCGTCATCCAGACATGGAGTGGGAACATCCGGTTATGCTGTCCGGTCATGATCTCATCGCAGACGGTATGGATCAGATCCGCGCGATCCTGGGACAGGCGGCCACTGGCCGCATTGGCCGAGGCGCAGGCACGCTTCATGATCGCATAAGCCTCGATCATTTCCTGCGGCATCAGTTCGCGGCCGATGCTGAAATATTTCAGGGAGCGCTGTGTCTGGGCGCCCCACAGAACATCATCAGCAACTTCGATCTGGCCCATGCCATCGGTTTCAATACGGCTCATGCGGTCTGGAGCTTTCCTGCAGGACGGAGTTCATGCCTGCGCGGAAACTATCCCAGAAGGATCAGGGGGAAAACAGGGGAAGGGACGCAGACAATCAGCAGATGGTGCTTCCGCTTGAAGCACAGACAACTGCTGACTGAGATGTCGGCCTTTAACGGCCGAGCCAGCGATCCCCACCGAAGCGATTGTGGGAGAACAGAAAACCCGCGCAAAGACCTGCGGCCGCAAAGACGATCGTCCACAGGGAGATCGGGAGGAGCATGGTCGAAACGGCTGAAAGCAGAACCATCCCTGCGAAGGCACAGATGGCGGATTCGATCATCCGGGGCCCGAAATGACGTTCAGCACCGCAATTCGGACAGTGCTCTGCGGTCGACCGGATTTTTTGCCGGCAGACCGGACAGATTGTGACGGCTGTGGAAAGGGGTTCCATCATTGGCCGTGATTCTCCTCATGTTCACCGACGGCGATCCGCGCTTCCACAGCCAGGCGCCATTGCGCATCAGCCGGGGCGGCCGCCAGGGCACGGCGATACAGATCAAGACTGCTCGCGGAAATGTGCCCGTCCTTCTGGGTCTGGAGTTCTGCGAGCTGGATTGCAAGCTCTGGAGTAAAATGAATGTCCAGAGCGGACTTCCAGTCGGCGATGGCTTCTGAAGTCAGGCCAGCGCGCGCCTCGATCTGACCCAGCAGGACATGACCAGTCTCGTAGGTCGGATTGTCCTTTGGAATCGTGGCGACCTGCGCCTGAAGCTTCTGGATCATGACCATCGCTTTAGCGTCTGGCTTGACCTGACGTGCGCTTAAAGGCTGTGGCGGTAGGGACGGGTGCCCGTTCACGATATACAGCGCAAATGCTGCAACCGGGATGCCAAGACCAACGGCGAAAACGGGGAGAAAGCGCTTCGAACGGGCCGTTGCGTCTTTCAGGTCTGGTGTGGCGGAAGATTCGTCAGCAGCCAAAAGCCTCCGCTGGATCTCGATGCGGGCTGCCCCGTATTCGTCTCCGTTGACGAGACCCAAATCCCGGTCCCGATCGAGTTCGGCGAGCTGGCCGCGATAGAGCGTCAAAGCAGAGTCCCGCGCGTCCACGCGGCGGCGGAGGCGGCGGAGGCCATAAAGGGCCGGTAGCAGCGTGATAGCTGCAACACTCAGGATTCCCAACCAGAACAAGACTTTACTCCCGGCCCGACAGGGCATCCAGGCGTGCACGCTCATCATCCGAGAGCGGCACAGGTGTAATGATGCGACGTCTCGTCGCACGCCACGCAATAACAAGACCGGCCACCAGAGCCAGAGCAGGCATCAGCCAGAGCAGGGCTGTGGACCATGAAAACTGGGGAGCCAGACGGATGAATTCGCCATAGCGATCTCCCATCCAGTCCATGATCTGTTGGTCAGACTTCCCCGCCGCGACCTGCTCGCGAACAACTTTGCGCAGATCGCGGGCCAGCGGTGCACTGCTGTCTTCGATGCTCTCATTCTGACAGACGAGGCAGCGGAGGTGAGCACCGATGGCTTCCGCACGTTTTTCCTGCATTGGGTTGGAGAGCATTTCTGACGGGTCATCAACTGCGAGAGCGATGCCGCCTCCCGCCAGTGCTACAGCGAGCAGCAGGGCAGACAGACGTTTCATCATAGTCCTGTAAGCCTTGGCCGGATTTCCGCGTCGTAGATTTGCGGATCGAGAGCGGCACTGCCATGCCAGAGAATCCGGCCGCCGGGGGCGACAAGAAAGCTCTCCGGCACGCCTGTTACACCCCAGTCAATCGCGACGCGGCCATGTCTGTCAGAAGCCACGCGGGCATAAGGCGTGCCATCACGCTGAACAAAGGCACTCGCGTTTTCTGGCTTGTCTTCATACGCGATGCCCCAGATGGGCATATTGCGGGAAATGGATCGTAGGCCAGGCATTTCCTGAACGCAGGGAATGCACCAGGACGCAAAGAAATTTACCAGAACCGGGCGTGTTTCAGCCTTCAGCTCCTTATCCGTAAATCCGTCACCCAGTCCGGGCAGACCTGGCATGGCAAATTCAGGAATAGGGCGGCCGACATTCGGGTTTTTGATGGCCCGCGGGTCAAAGCCGCCACTTTCCATTCCTTGCAGCATTTTCCAGAACCCGACGCCCAGCACGCCAGCGCCAACAATCGGAAGGGCCGTCAGGAGGCCGCGTCGTGTTGCATTCATGCGTGTCTCTCCTCAGGCTTTGGCCATGGTCCGTGCGGCAGACCGCTTCGGTGCGCCAACGCGCAGACGACGATCCGAGAGCGAGAACGCTCCGCCGATGGCCATAACAAGCCCGCCCAGCCACATCCACGGGGCAAGCGGGTTCTTGTGCAGACGTAGCACATAGGTCGCATCGGCGCCCGTTCCGTGCCGGTCTCCCACGACGCCATAAAGATCCGTGATGAAGTTCGTATGGATCGCGACTTCTGTTGTTGTCTGGTTCTGTGTGGTGAAGTCCCGCTTTTCCGGATGCAGCATCGTGACCAGTTTGCCGTTATGGCGTACGGCAATATCTGCCTGCATCGCGCGGTAATTCGGCCCGGCATAGTCATGAACATTGACGAGCCTCCAGTCATCACCGGCGAGGCTGCGGGTCTCGCCAACGTGGATCTCTACGATCGCATGCTGGGCACCAGACATTCCACACAGACCCAGCACGGTAATGCCTGCACCGATATGTGCCAGCGCTGCTCCCCAGCTTGAACGGGGAAGGCTCTTGGCGCGCGCCAGCATGTCACTGCGGCTGGAATGACCAAGGCCAATGCGGCGCAGAACATCCGTAACGGAGGCCGCCATGACCCAGATCGCCAGAGCGCCACAGGCGATGGGCAATGCTCCAGAGAACTTCCAGAAACACAGGACCAGGCCGATGGCAGCGAGAATGGCTGCAACAAACAGATGGGAGAATGTTCGTGCCAGTTGCGCCCGTTTCCATGGCAGCGCTGTTCCGACGCCCATGGCCAAAAGGAGGGGAATTGTGAGTGGGATGGTTGCCGCATCGAAGAATGGCTTGCCCACTGAAATGGTGCGCCCCGCCAGAAGCTGCATGAATGGCGGATACATCGTGCCTGTCACAACAACCGCACAGATCGAGCACAGCAGGATATTGTTCAGAACGAGCGAGCCTTCTCGCGAGACGGGTGAGAACAGGCCGCCAGATGTCAAAGACGGTGCGCGCCATGCAAAGAGAGCGAGCGAACCGCCAATGACCAAAGCCAGAAGTGCCAGAATGAACACGCCACGGGCCGGATCATTCGCGAAGGCATGAACAGAATTCAGAATACCTGAACGGACGAGGAATGTGCCGGACAGGGAGAACGAGAATGTCGCAATAGCCAGCAGAACCGTCCAGATTTTCAGGCCCTCGCGCTTTTCTACGACGATGGCGGAATGAACGAGTGCGGTTCCGGTCAGCCACGGAATGAGCGAAGCGTTCTCAACAGGGTCCCAGAACCAGTAGCCGCCCCAACCCAGCACATAATAAGACCACCAGGACCCAAGTGCGATGCCGCAGGTCAGGAAGCACCAGGCCGCTACGGCCCAAGGGCGAACCCAGCGGCCCCACGCGGCATCCACTCGGCCTTCAAGCAAAGCCGCAACGGCAAACGCAAATGGGACGGCAAAGCCAACATAGCCCGTGTAGAGAATGGGCGGATGGAAGGCGAGGCCCGGGTCCTGAAGCAGGGGGTTCATGCCCTGACCATCCATGGGAGCCGGAAAAACGCGGTCGAACGGGTTGGAGGTCAGGAGGCAGAACAGCTGGAATCCGGCTGAAACACCGCCAAGAATGGCCAGAACGCGGCCACGGAGAATATCCGGGAGATTGCGCCCAAATGTCGATACGGCTGCGCCACAGACGCCGAGGATCAGCGTCCAGAGCAGGACAGACCCTTCATGGTTTCCCCAGACACCCGTGATTTTATACAGCAGCGGTTTGGAGGCAGCTGAGTTTGCCGCGACATTCTGGACGGAGAAATCATCCCGAACGGCACACATGATCAGGCTGAAGAAAGAGATGGCCAGAGCGAAAAGCTGTGAAACCGCGAGAAATGGCGCCATGGCGACAAGGCGGGCATTGCGCTTGTGAGCGCCCCAGAGGGGAACGACAAACTGAATGAGTGCGAGAACGCAGGCGAGGGCCAGGGCAAAATGGCCCTGTTCTGGTCCAAACATTATGGCGTTCAGCCTCCGGTTTTCTTGGCTGTCATGGTGTCCCAGCTTGCCGCGTCAGGAGCTTTACCAAAACGTGGGTCCCACTTGCCGGTACGCTTCAGTTCTTCGGCCACTTCCTTGGGCATGTAAGTCTCGTCATGCTTGGCGAGCACTTCACTGGCCGTGAAACCACCATCCTTCTGCACCGTGCCTAGTGCCACGACGCTCTGGCCTTCGCGGAAAAGGTCAGGAAGGATGCCGGTGTAGTGAACTTCGACTGAAGCCTGGCCATCCGTCACGTTGAAGGAGTTTACCGGGGCATCGTGTTCCGTGATGCGGTGCAGTGAGCCCGCAACGACCATTCCGCCCAGGCGGATCGTGCGATCAGGCGCCGGGGGGTGCGCCTTGACCTGAGACGGGGCCATGAAGAACACGATGTTGGACGAGAAGGCCCTCAGCGTCAGGGCTGCCGCGGAACTGATACAGGCGAGGCAGGCGATAACAATCCACAGGCGACGTGTCTTGCGGGTCATGATGCAGAGCTTTCACGGTGGCGGAGCTGGCTTTCGACAGCCGCCAGCCGGGCTTTGGCACGGCGCAGACGCAAAGCCGCGCCGATACCGAGAACCAGCGAGCAGCCGATGGTGAGACCATAAGCTGCGGCGATATAGGGCCAGTGATTGGGAAGGTGCATCATGCTGCGGACCTGTCCGGACGGTTGAGCCTGGAGCGTGCCATCAGCTGACGCGCGCGGCTCTCGTGGATTGCGGCACTCAGCCGGGCGAAAATGACAGCGGCGACACCAAGTGTGAAGCCGATGGTGGTGATGAGAAGCGGCCAGAGCATCGTCATGGACATGGTCGGTGCACCAGTCAGCGTGATGCTGTCCGGCTGATGCAGCGTATTCCACCATTGGACGCTGAACTTGATGATCGGTAGATCAATGGCTCCGGCCAGTGCCAGAATGGCAGCGGCGCGCTGTCCACGGGCAGGTTCATCGAAGGCCCGGATCAGGGCGATGTGCCCCAGGTACAGGAAAAACAGCACCAGAACGGAGGTCAGGCGCGCGTCCCATACCCACCAGGTGCCCCACATCGGCTGTCCCCAGAGGGAGCCTGTGACGAGGCAAAGAGCGGCTGCGCAGGCCCCGACCGGACCGATTTCAATGGCCGCGAGATCCGCCAGAGGATGCCGCCACACGAGGGAAAGAAGCCCGCAGACAGCGAGACCGAGATAGCAGGAGGACGCAAGCCAGGCCATCGGGACATGCACATACATGATCCGGACTGTCTCGCCCTGTTGCCAGTCAGCGGGAGCGAAAAAGAGGCCCCAGACAATGCCGACGGTCAGGAAGATGATCGCACCTGTGGATAGCCACGGCTGAAGCGCACGGGCCAGACGCAGGAATTGCCCCGGATTGGCATAACGATGGAGCAGATTGGGCGTAGGGCGCACGGGAACTCTCAACTCGGAGAAATATTTCTACTTGAAATAGTCCGAACCCCACGCATTCGGAAGGGGCGCATTGTCCCATTGTTCCTATGACTGTTATCACGTTTCACGGAAATGAGCGCGAAATGGGAACTTTCCGCAGGAGAAAGACGTGGCGTACTGGCTGATAAAATCCGAACCCGAAGCCTTTTCGTGGAATGAACAGGTTCGTAATGACATCGAACCATGGACCGGCGTTCGCAACTATCAGGCGCGGAACAATCTTGCGGCCATGAAGACGGATGACCTGGCGTTTTTCTATCACTCGGTGAGCGAAAAGCAGATCGTTGGTGTCGTCAGGGTCGTGAAAGAGGCTTATCCGGACCCGACTGCGGACGACCCGCGTTGGGTTTGCGTGGATGTGAAGGCGAATGGTGCTTTCACGACTCCGGTAACCCTGGCTCAGATCAAGGCAGATCCGGCTCTGGAAGAGATGGCTCTTCTCAGGCAATCCCGCCTTTCTGTCGCCCCTGTGACGGAGCAGGAGTTCCAGCATCTGACAAAAATCGGCGGATGGGTCCGCGCCTGACGGACCCGCTCCCGGTCAGTGAATGTCTGACGCATCCCCGTTGACGAGAACATTGGTCTGCCCGTTGGACGGGTGCCCGGCGTAGGTGAGGGGAAGATCTTCGCTGTGATAGGGCGCCGTAACGGGGGCGTTGAACTTCACCGGCATACCGAAAATGCTGAAGTGGGACGGCAGGTTGTTTGTGCCGTTGGTTTTCTGCTCAGCATTGGTGCCCGGCATGCCGACAGGAAGATGCGTCCGCACTTCACCGCTGAAATTTGCGAGTCTTTCCTCGGAGTCTTCCACGGCAACATAGCCGTGCGGCGGCGGAGGAGCTCCACCGTCTGGCAGTGCAACCTGCTGGGCGGGCGTCAGGTTTTTCTCTGGCGGGTTGTTCAGCTGATGCGCCGTTGACGGCGGGATCTGTGGCAGATCGGCTGTACTGTGGCTACGATGGGCATGATGTGGAGCGGACAGAGCCGGTGTGGCTGCTGTCACAAGGAGGCTGGCTACCAGCGGGGCAGACAGGATCCAGCGGGAAAATGTTTTCATAATATGTCCTTCTCCACACCCGGCCGGGGCACCCGTCAAGCAGGGGGCTTTCGTGATGCGATATGAAACCTGCTATCGGGTAAACGGTTTCAGGTCTTACGAACAGGAGTTTTGATCGTCATGACCGTAGAGAATGGCTCGCAGCTTCCGAGTAGCGAATTTGCATCACTGGCGCTGGACGGGGACTCGTTGGCCCAGCTTCAGTCCGTGCTGGAACGCGTCGAACAGGGGCGTGGTGTCCTTGTCCGTCTGGCGGACCTGATGGGAGGAGCCGTCGGGCAGGCTGCGCGACTCGGGATGAAAGGCCTCGGCCTTGCGCCCACGGTGCAACAGAAAATTCAGAAGACGGCTGAAATCGCAATTGAACGTGCTTTCAATATTGCGATTGTCGGGATCAAGAATGACGTCCCGCTCGTTCGTGAACCGTGGCGTGAGAATGCCGGACAGGCTGCTGTTGCCGTGTCGGGCGCCGTCGGTGGTTTTGGTGGAATTTTTGGACTGGCCCCTGACGTCGGGTTCACAACCCTGACTATCATGCGGGAAATCGCGCGGATTGCCCGTGAAGAGGGCGAAGACCTGCGTGATGAGGGAACACGCCGCGCGTGCCTTGAAGTGTTTGCACTCAAAACTTTCCCTGCCCGTCAGGAAGAGGACGATGGGGAACTCGGGTTCTTCTCCGCGCGTGCTTTGCTGCGTGGACGTCCGGTTGTGATGCTGATTTCCGAAGTGGCCTCTCATTATGGAATTGGCCTGTCGCGGAAGTTCGCGTTGCAGATGGTTCCTGTTGCAGGTGCGCTGTGTGGTGCTTCGCTTAATGCTGCCTTCCTCGCCCATTATCGCGCACTTGCGCGGGCACATTTCACGATCCGTCGTCTGGAGCGCACTCACGGTCGCGCTGTTCACGAAGCTGCAGTGGACATCCGCTCAGGTGCTGCGTCAGAAACCTTTTCCTGATTTTTCAGGACGCTGAACGAAAGCTGGAAATATGATGCCGAGCAGTCTTGTCTGGCTGAGTTTCACATTGGTTCTGGCTGTCGTGCAGCTATTTCTGACGTCAGCGGCCTGCCGCAGGCAGGATGGTGTGCAGTGGGCCACGAGTAACCGGGATGGCGAAGCCCCGCGATACACAGGCGTTGCCGCCAGAATGCGGCGGGCACAGGCAAATTTTCAGGAGACGCTCCCGATCTTTATCGGGGCAGTCCTTGTGGCCCATGTGGCCGGTCGGGACGGAAGTCTGGTGACCTGGGGAGCAGGTCTCTACTTCCTGGGGCGACTGGCTTATATTCCAGCCTATGCCCTGGGTCTGGGAAGCATCCGCAGTTTGATCTGGGGTGTGTCGATGATCGGGCTGTTTCTGGTTCTGGGCGGACTGATCTGACGATCAGCTTCGCTTGGGGCGAAGGCGCCAGAAGTCCAGTAGGCCCCAGAACACAATTCCTGCAAAACAGATTTTGACGAGTGCCATCAGCAGGCCGTCAGCTTCAGGGAGCAGGAAGCGTGCGAGCCCGAGCGGAATCAGACAGATCAGATAAACAAACGCTATAGGCAATGCAGTACTCCATCGAGATTGGAGTACTATGTACCACATCCGGGTACAGAAAGGTGAATAATCCCCCATGTGCGACGCGAAGCAGAAACCGGATGTCTGACATTACGCCTGAAATCCTGCTGGATGCTTACGCCTCGGGGATTTTCCCGATGGCCCCTGATCGGGACAGTGATGAGCTCAGCTGGTATTTTCCAGAGGAGCGTGGAGTACTTCCGCTCGACGCAATGATTGTTCCCCGCAAACTGATGCGTACGATCCGGTCCGGCAAGGTTCAGGTTACATCGGATCGGGCCTTTGGAGATGTCATGTTGGCCTGTGCAGACCCTGCGCCGGGCCGGGAAGAGACGTGGATCAGCCCAAAAATCTGTGACCTCTATGGCGCTCTGCATCAGCGTGGTTTTGCACATTCGATCGAAGTCTGGGACGACAGTGCCCTGGTAGGGGGGCTGTATGGCGTTGCCCTTGGCGGAGCATTTTTCGGGGAGAGCATGTTTTCCCGCCAGCGCGATGTTTCCAAGATTGCATTGGTTCATCTCGTTGCAGGATTGCGAAAGGGAGGGTATCGCCTTCTGGATACGCAATATACCACTCCCCATCTGACAACGCTTGGGGGCATCGGTATTCCGGCGGCAGATTATCTGGCGCTGCTGAACCAGGCTTTGACTGTCCGTACCATCTGGCCGGATGATTTCAGTCTGCACGCCCTGCGCGATGACATCGCGTCTCTGCGCCCACATCCAGGAGAATCCTGATGATTTCATTCCTCCGGCGGCATCAGTCTGCTCTTCTCATTGGCCTGCTTCTCGCAGGCAGTGGCGGATCGGCTCTCGCTGATGACCATCCGAGACTGGCGCCCGCGCGTGATGCGACCGTGACCTATCACCTGTCTGCTCCGGCCTCTCAGGGCGGCGATGTGAAGGTCTATTTCTCAGGCTCGGGTGATCTGCTGCGGATCGATTCAGCGGATGGGCAAGGCATCACGATTCTGGACCGGCCGGGGCAGGTCGTGACGCTCGTAATGGTGCCGCGCAAACTGTACGCACATATTCGTCCCCAGCACGGACTGCATAATCCGTTCATGCTGGATCTGGGCATGAAGTACACCAAGGGCGGTAAAGAGACGATTGCCGGGGCCGTTTGTGATCATTGGGATATCCAGACAGCCCATGGCAAAGCTTCGGCCTGCGTGACTGACGATGGTGTCATTCTTGCCGAGGATGGTGTGGATGCCGATGGTGCCTCGGGCTCTATCCGCGCTGTAAGCCTGTCCTATGGGGATCTCCCTACCGCGACGTTCCAGCCCCCGGCTGGTTTCCAGGAAATTACACCCCGCACAGCGTCTCGCCGTCAGGGGGGAGCCAGCAATCAAGCGAACACACTAACGCCATCTCCTGTGCCGGAAGGTGGCGCTGCAGGCGATTCCAGTGTGCAGACGCCGGGTCATATTGCAGCAGAAGGTACTCCTGCGGAAACCTCAGGTCCTGCGGCTCCAACGCTTTTGCCAGGGCAGGTTGCGCCTTCGCAGGATACAACCCAGCCATCTGTTCCTAATGATTCTGCTGGCGACGGAACGGTCTCCTCACCTGATCAGCCGCCAAGCGGACCAGTAAACGGTGGCATGAAAGAATGAAGCGTATTTCTCTGGCCGCCGCCTTTACCTTGGCCGTTTTCGTAACTGGCGCAGCGAACGCTGCTGACACCATGACAGCCCCTTTTGTCACACCGATGCACGATGCGGATATCGATTACGTCATGGTGGGGCCGGGAGGGCAGCATCTGCACCAGCGGATGCGTTGGAACTCGCAGATGTGGCGTCAGCGCGTTGATCCGGAAGGGGCCTCAACGGTCATGCTGACGGATTACCGGCTTCATCGTCTGATGGTTCTGGATACGGCTCTGAAAACTGCCACGGTCACCGAAGCGCCGGGCGAATCGTTTTCCGCTCCGGGAACACCTGCGCCAGGGGCGTGGAAACAGGTCGGTCCGGCCACAATTGCCGGGGAGCCGTGCGTCATCTGGGAAGCTGCGGACACCGACAACAAGCCCACAGACTTCTGTTACACGGCAGATGGTCTGCTGCTCGGCGCGACCCAGAGCGGGCGACTTGTGGTACAGGCTGCCTCGGTAAATCGTGCGTCTCAGCCAGCAGAACTCTTTGATCCACCAGTCGGTTATCACCGGATTGACCCGAAGCACTGAGAGGGGCGGGCAATAGTCATAATTTGAGAAAATCTTGCCATGATTGTTGCCTTTTCCTGCCATTTTCGTGTGGCAGATTTCTTCTCACAGGACGGACAGGATCTCTTCTGATCCCCCGTCTGACGTAATGAGGAGATTTGCCATGCGTCGCATCACCCGTGCAGTCCTTCTGGCTGCGCCCCTGCTGATCGGCACGGCAGTAGTTGCCCCGAATGCCGTAGTTCCCGCCGCTGAAGCTCATTGGCATGGCGGATATGGCGGCCCCGGATACGGTGGCCCAGGGCGTGGATATTATGGCCCGGGACCGGGCTGGCATCGTGGCGGTCATCGTGGAAATACCGGTGCCGTCGTCGGTGGCATCCTAGGCGGTCTGGCAATCGGCGCCGTTGGTGGTGCCATGCTGAGCAACTCTTATGGTCCGCCACCGCCGCCGGTCGTCTATGCCCCGCCGCCACGTGTGGTTTATGCGCCACCGCCGCCGGTCGTTTATGCTCCGCCGCCGCCAGTTGTGGTTTATCCGCAATACTGAGCCCTTTTTACCCTTCGTCCGCCTTGATCGGGCGAAGGGTGTCAGGCAATCATGGTGCCTATGACAGATCATGCTCTTCAGGTGGGCGACCAGGCCCCTGCGTTTTCGCTTCCCGTCTCGGGAGGCGGTACCGTCAGCAGCGATGCGCTGAAGGGTAAGCCATATCTGCTTTATTTCTATCCGAAAGCTGACACGCCCGGCTGTACGACGCAGGCCTGCTCAATTCAGGAGAATCTGCCGTCTTTTGACAGTGAAGGCCTGACCATTATCGGTGTCAGCCCGGATGCCGTCTCAAAAATCGAACGGTTCGCTGCAAAGTACTCACTGACATTCCCGTTGGCGTCGGATGAAGACCATGTGGTGGCTGAGGCCTATGGCACGTGGGTTGAGAAATCCATGTATGGCCGCACCTACATGGGTATGGAGCGCAGTTCCTTTTTGGTGGATGGGAGCGGCGTAATCCGCCACATCTGGCGCAAAGTTAAGCCTGCTGAGCACTCTGCCCTTGTGGCAGAAGCGTTCCGGAGCCTGACCTCAGGGGCCTGAGAGCCTCTCCAGCCATCTCTTTCACAGACAGGGAGAACGCCGGAGGCTTCCCGGCAAACCAGTCATGGCCCTGCCTGATCCTTACACACCCGGCCCGTTTCATTTGCCCCGTCATCTGCATGTTGCACGGTGGGCCTGCATTGCCTTTGTCGCTCCTGTCGCCGTGGCCGGGGCGCTGTCGGCTGTCCTGTTGTGGAAGTTGGCACATGGGCCAGTCGATATCACAGCAGTTTCACGTCTCATTGAACCGGTGTCTGTCGTCGCAGGCAAAAAGCCGGGGCATCCCGCCGGGCGCCTTTCGTGGTCCCGGCTGCGTGTTCAGTGGCAACCAAGCTCTGGCGGTATTTCTGCCGGGCTGATGCTTGAAGCGCGCGGGCTGACGGTTGCCCGGCTGGATGGCACGCCTGCCGAACAGGCCGGGGAGGCCGATACGGTTCTGGCACTTGCGCCGCTTCTGCACGGCATCATCGCCCCGCGCAGATTGCGCCTGCAGGATGTCACGCTGGTTCTGCGTCGTCAGCCGAATGGCGATGTCGATCTGGATCTGCCCTCCCAGAAACACGGCGGTCGCGGTGTTCCGACACAGATGGACCGACTGGCCGCCCTGGACCTCAAGAACGTCAGCATTACGCTGCTGGGGCTTCCCAATGGACAACGACTACTATTGGGGCCGATTGAAGCGCACGGGCAGCGGCTGAAAGTCGCTGCTGCGTCTCATGATTACCTGTGGAATGGTTGGTGGCGCAGTTCCGTGCGCGTTGGATCATTCCAAACGCTTCTGACGGCAAAAGGCGGACAGACATCCGCGACCACTGGCCAGTGGCATCTGACGTCCACGACGTTCAGACCGTCCGGGTTGAATATGTTCGCTCCGGCTCTGGCGGCATGGGACGTCCCGCTGACCGTTGGCGCGGATATTCATGTCGTGCCTCATGGCATGGGAGAGCTTCCAGCCAGCATTGAGATGCAAGTTGCCCTTGGAGCCGGGCATGTTGCGCAGAAAGAAGCGCTGCCCGTTGATCTGCGTGACGGCAAGGCATCCCTTCATCTGGTTATGGCAAAACCTGGCACAGAGGGGGCCGCAAGGCTTTCCGTTCCTGACTGTTCGCTGACGATTGCTGATACCAATAATGCCCTGACGCACCTTCATGCGACCGCTGATCTGACCGTCGATGATCTCCAGCATATTCATGTGCTGGATGGAGATGCGACGGCCAGTCTAGATGGGTTTGATTTTGCGACGCTCGGGAGCGTTTGGCCTGCTGGTATCATCAGGGGCGGGCGGAAATGGATCGCTGCTAACATCACCAGCGGGCAGGGCCGTGACCTCATGGTCCGAACCCATCTTCATACGAGCGATGGGCTGTCGCACATTCTGCCGACCAGTATGGATGGCCAGTTGCTCGGCCATGACCTGACCGTGCACTGGCTGCGGCCTGTGCCGCCCGCGACGGGGATTGATGCACGTCTCGGATTTGATGGATTTGATACGCTGGTTCTTGATCTGGAGCATGGTCAGCAGGCCACGCCAGATGGAAACATCAGCATCCCTGACGGTCAGGTGCGCATTGGCAATCTGTATGAGAAAGGTCCGACGACAGGGGACATCAAAACCCATTTTCAGGGATCAGTCGCGGCTTTTCGGGATATTCTCTCTCACCCCAGGCTGCATCTTCTGTCACGGCATCCGCTTCCGTTCACGGAGCCTTCCGGGACTATTGATGCGGAGGCTCGGCTAACGCTGCCGCTGACGGCGCGTCTCAAAAACAGTGACATTCATGTTCAGGCCAAAGCCTCATTCGCCAACGTGCATCTGGGCAATGTTCTGATGGGGCGGCCTGTTGATGGAGCGTCCGGCACACTGGGGGCGACGGAAAACGGCCTGAACCTGACAGGGGATGGGCGGTTG
Source organism: Gluconobacter sp. P5E10 (assembly GCF_018812145.1). Lineage (NCBI taxonomy): Bacteria > Pseudomonadati > Pseudomonadota > Alphaproteobacteria > Acetobacterales > Acetobacteraceae > Gluconobacter > Gluconobacter sp. P5E10. The sequence goes on from NZ_JACRVZ010000001.1 coordinate 351,780, forward strand.
TCAGGTATCCCTGTTCATGTCGCGCTGGATGAAAATTTCCAGCAGGGAGCGCCGGGAAGGGTGTTGCAGGATATTCGTGCAACGGCGCTTCTGGACCCCCTGTCTGCAGTGAAGTCGCATCTTGTGCCGGCGGGTTTGTTCACGGGGCAGGCCACGCTTTCAGCACATTATATTGAGCATGCTGATACGCTTGCAGATCTTGCTCTTTCCCTGAACATGGAGAAGGCCGGAATTACTGTTCCGGTCTGGACCAAGCCTGAAGGTGAGGCAGCTGTCGCGTCTGCCCATATTGGCTTTCGGGGCCATGACATGGTGGCGCTGGATGGGTTGCAGGCGCATGGTCAGACGCTTTCTGTCGCAGGTCGCGGCGTAACGCAGGCTGGACGTTTAAGCAGTATCATTATTGAAGGTTTCCGTCTGGGCCGAAGCGAAGGTGACGCCCAGATTACGTTACCGAGGGAGCCGTCCGCTCCCATTCAGATCGCTCTGGACGCTGATCCGCTGGATCTTGCGCCACTCTTCGATCCGGCCTCGCGCAAGGCTGCCCGGGATGCGGCAGAAGCTGCGTCACGCGAAGCAGGGAGCCCTGCCGCCGACAAGACTTCCGGTGTTGGCGATGCCTGGTCCATCGATCTGCACGCCCCGCGGGTCTATTTTGGTCCTAAAGGGCTGGTTGGGGGCGTCGTGTCGCATATTGAGCTGCGAAACGGCAGCCTGACATCCGGGCGATTTGCATTGGATGCCCCATCGCGTGTGAGAGCCGTTCTGGCCGATACAGGCCGGAGGCAGCCCTTCGTTCTGGATGTGGACAATCTGGGAGCACTGCTGAAAGGGTTGGGCTTATATGATCGGATCGGCGGCGGCGCGGCACATCTGGATGGAAATTTCCTGCGCGAGAAAGCTGGCACGTCAGGCCTTGGGCTGGGACTTCCGCCCTTCCGGGGGCAGCTGGAAATCGGGCCGTTCCAGTTCCTGCAGCCGCCCTTTACCCTGACGGCCGTTTCCGATCTTTCCCCGCTTCACTGGTCGCAAAGCCGCACGGATCGTTTCAGCGTAAGCCACGTGTCCACGAAGATTGCTCTGGAAGGGCGAAAGCTCGTTCTGCGCGATGGAACAATCGGGAATCAGGCGCTTGGCGCCACTGTAGAAGGGCCGGTGGATCTGGATACGTCAGCGTTGGCTCTGCATGGCACTATTGTGCCACTCTTTGGCCTGAACGCGCTGCCGGGGAAACTACCGGGGATCGGGCATATTCTGGCGCCAGAGAAGGGCGGGGGCGTCTTGGCCGCGACATTTGATGTGACGGGTGTCGTTGGTCAGCCTGAGTTGACCGTCAATCCGCTTTCCATGCTTCTTCCTGGAGCTTTACGGAAAATTCTCCAGTAGGCGCTCTTCCTTAAAGTCACAGCTGTTCCGAAATATGTACGGGAGTTCTATGATCGTTCCCGTATCAGGAGGCAGCCATGGCGGACATGACAGATCTGTTCGGGACAAATCCCGGACCTGCGGGGCGCGAGCCGCCGTCCCGTGGGAACACGCAGTCTGCTCGGCAGCCTTCATCGCCCCGCCCTATTGAGGCGCCCAAAATACCCGCTCGTCCGCCTTCACGAACGCAGCCCCTCGCAGATCGTCTGCGCCCGAAAACACTGGAAGAGGTGCGCGGCCAGGATCATCTGCTGGGGCCAGAAGGTACTCTGACGCGAATGCTTGCGCGGGGCACATTGTCCAGCCTCATCCTGTGGGGTGGGCCCGGCTGCGGCAAAACGACCATTGCGCGGCTGTTGGCAGGCAAAGCCAATCTTCATTATGCACAGATTTCGGCTGTTTTTTCGGGTGTGGCTGAACTGCGCAAAGCCTTTGAAGAGGCGGATCGGCGTCAGGAAGTAACAGGCCGTGGCACGTTGCTTTTCGTGGATGAAATCCATCGGTTCAACCGGGCGCAGCAGGATGGATTCCTCCCGTATGTCGAGCGCGGGACGGTCGTTCTGGTGGGGGCGACGACAGAGAATCCATCTTTTGCACTGAATGCCGCGCTTTTATCCCGGTGTCAGGTTCTGGTGCTGAACCGGTTGGACGATGCCAGTCTGGAAGCGTTGCTGACGCATGCGGAAAAAGACGTAGGCCATCGCCTGCCGCTGGACCGGGAAGCGCGTGCCAGCCTTCGGGCAATGGCGGATGGCGATGGACGCTACCTGTTGAACATGGTGGAGCAACTGGTTGTTCTGGACCCTGACAGGGAACTGACCCCGAAAGATCTGGCGGCTATCCTGTCCCGACGGGCCATTCTGTATGACCGCGACCGGGAAGAGCATTACAATCTCATTTCTGCACTGCACAAATCCCTGCGGGGGAGTGATCCGGATGCTGGGCTGTACTGGTTCGCCCGGATGCTCGAAGGTGGCGAAGATCCGCGGTATATCGCCCGACGCCTGACCCGGTTTGCAGCGGAAGACGTCGGGCAGGCGGACCCGAACGCTCTGCCGATGGCCGTAGCGGCCTGGCAGACCTATGAGCGGCTGGGGTCTCCGGAAGGTGAGCTGGCGCTGGCGCAGGTTGTGGTTCATCTGGCGACGGCGCCCAAGTCGAATGCGGTGTATATGGCTTACAAGGCGGCGCGGAAGCTGGCCCGTGAGACGGGAAGCCGCATGCCGCCGTCTCATATTCTCAATGCCCCGACGACGTTGATGAAAGACATCGGCTACGGGAAGGGCTACGAGTACGACCATGATTCCGAAGACGCATTTTCGGGACAGAATTATTTCCCGGAGGGCATGGAGCGGGTCTCGCTCTATCAGCCGACAGACCGGGGTTACGAGGGCCGTATCAGAAAACTTCTGGACATACGGGCCGCCAAAAGGGCATCCCGCGATCCATGAAAGTTTCCAACCGCATTGTAACCGAAGACGAAGCCGATCTGCGCCTCGACCGCTGGTTCAGACGTCACTACCCCAATCTCACTCAGGGCGCGCTCCAGAAGCTGTGCCGTAAAGGCCAGATCCGCGTTGATGGTGGCCGGGTCCAGAGCAACGCACGTCTTGCTCCTGGGCAGAACGTGCGTATTCCGCCGCTGCCGGACATGACCCGTCAGGCCCCGCTGCCGCCGCCAGATCCGATGCTTGTGCGCGAAATCGAGAAGATGGTGATCTATCAGGATGATCATCTTCTGGTGCTGGACAAGCCATCTGGTCTGGCTACGCAAGGTGGCCCGGGTATCACCAAGCATGTGGACATGATGCTGGATGGCCTGCGCAAGGAAGACGAAGACCGTCCGCGCCTTGTGCACCGGATTGACCGGGATACGTCCGGTATTCTCCTGATTGCGCGTACGCCTGGTGTGGCTGCCAAGCTGGCAGCAGCGTTCCGTGGGCGTGATGTTGGCAAGACCTACTGGGCGATTGTTGTCGGTCGCCCCGCACAGGCGTCTGGCATTATTGACCAGCCTCTGGCCAAAATCGGTGCGGGCGGTGCTGCGCTTGTTGTGGCGGCTTCCCGCGGTGAAGAAGATGCGGTTTCTGCCAAGAGCGAATACGAGACGATCGACGCTGCGGGAAAGAAGTTCTCCTGGCTCGGCCTGTCTCCACTGACGGGACGGACGCATCAGCTTCGTGTGCACTGTGAGTCTCTGGGCACGCCGATTGTGGGTGATCCGCGCTACGGTGGAAAAACCGCTCATCCGGAAGGCTTCATCGACAAGCTGCATCTGCATGCCCGTCAGCTGGATATTCCGCATCCGGCCGGTGGTCGTCTGATCGTGACGGCACCACTGCCGCCGCATATGCGTGAAACGTTCCGTTCACTTGGGTTCGTGCCGGGCGATACACCTGCGCCGAAGCGCATCAAGGGAAGCAGAGGGCCTGCAAAATGAGGAAACTCACTGGCGCGCTCATCGGGGTCATCGTTGCCTTCGTGGGCGTCAGCATTGCTGCACATGAGCTGATTGATCAGGATGCGCTGCGCCAGCGTGTGGCCGAGGCTCTGAAAAAAGAGACGGGTCTTTCGATGGTGGTGAAAAGCTCCACCATCCAGATCCTACCATGGCCGTCTTTCGAGGCGCGCAATCTGGTGTTGCAGCGTCCGGGCCAGGCTCCGGTGTTTCAGGCTAGGACCGTGCATGCGGGTCTTTCCGTTCTGGCGCTTCTTCACCGCGAGGTCCGCTTTCAGGACTTCGTAGTGGATGGCGCCACACTCTCTTTGGAGCGCGATGCGGACGGGAATGCCAACTGGACGTTCAGTCAGCCGTCGCGTTCAGACGCAGGTGGCGCAGAGGCTCCGTTGCCGGTTCGACAGCATGTTGGTGAACGTGTGCAGGCTCACTGGGATCTTTCTCTGGATGCACTGCACCTGACGAACAGCACAGTGAACTGGCGCGATCAGGCTCAGAAGATGAGCGGTAGCTTCCAGATCGGCACGATGGATCTGGCTGGTCTGCGAAGCCAAAGCCCTTGGATCAATTTGCAGGGGAGCCACGGCGGAACTCCCTTCACGGTGCAGGGGCATGTGGGTGATCTGGCCCTTCTGCGCTCTGGCGCAAAGCCATGGACTTTCAGCCTGGGTTCAACGCTTGGAACGGATGCCAAGCGTGACTGGCTGAATGTGGACGGTCAGATTCATGATGCATCGAATCTGCGCGGCCTCGTTCTGACTGCGCAGGGAGAATGGCCTAATCTGCAGGATGCTCATCGCCTGTTTCCCCATGCCAGCCTGCCTGACATGCGTGGACTGGGTGGAGACATCACGGTGCAGGGTGATGCCGGGCAAGTGGCGAATGCGACCTGGACCGAGAAGGCACAGGCCTTACTGGCGAGTCTGGCACCCAGTCGCATCCATCTGCATGTTGCGGGTCTGACGGTTCGTGGAACAGCGGTCAGTAATCTGCACCTTGATGCTGATGCAGCATCTGCGCCGCTTTCCGTGGCAGCAGATGTGCTGTGGCGCGATACGGGCTGGAGAATCCTTGGTAAAGCCGGGACCCTTGAACAGGTTGATCTCGCAAGACGTGATCATTTCCATACGGAAGTGCCTGTTGAGGCTGAACTGCGGTCCATGCCGCTATCTCTGTCCACCGCGTTGAATGTTGAAGGCGCGACGCCGCCCATTAATGCTCAGGATGATGCCAAAGTAACGATCTCCGGCACGGTGGGAGCCGAGAAAAGTCATCTCGTGGTGCAGGGCGGGGCTAAAGCGCTTCACCTGCCGCGCGTTCTTTTGCATGACGTTTCGCTTCAGAGCACGGTCAGCAGTAAAGGGCTGAGTGAAGCCACGCTGGATGATATGGCTTTCAAAAGCCGCGAGGCAGACTTCGATGGCGCCCTTCATCTTCTAACTGATGAAAACTCCACACCGCTCCTCAACGGGCATCTGCACGCGACCCAGCTTGATCTGGATGCGCTGAGAGATGTCTGGCTGAAGGATGTGAAGGCAACTGCTCAACAGCCTGCGAACGCTCCGCCTGCGACTATTCCGGGAGCGACGGGGACCGTAGAAAAAGCAGCGACACAGCCTGTTCAGATGCAGGATCAGTCTTCTGTTCCCGCCGTGTCTGATGCAGGTGTTGTGGAAAGCGCAGCTGTGCCTTCATGGGTCAAGCGTCTGCGAGCCCAGGACCTTGACCTTCATCTGACGCTCGACCGGGTGGTGTTCTATGGACATGACTACACCAATCTGGCCACGCACCTGACCCTGTCAGACGGTCATCTGCGCCTTGAGCCGATTTCCGGACAAGGCCAAGGGCTGACCCTGTCGGGACAGGCGGATCTGGATGCATCCCATCTGCCGGTCACAACTCATTTGACGTTCCAGCCTTTGGTACTCCCGATCGGTCTTCTGGAAGAGGGGCTCGGGCTGCCATTGCTGCTTCAGGGGCCAGTCCAGCTTGTGGGGGAAGTGTCGAGTCAGGGCCAGACGGCTGAGGATCTGCGGCAGTCTTTGAACGGGCATCTGGGCGTCTCCATGGTAGACGGAAAAGTGGACAGCCAGATCCTGGGCCGCATCGCTGGCCCAGGCGCGGATTCCCTTCTGGGAAGCGGAGTGCGGCCGCTGCGTTGTATCGGTTTGCACATGGCGCTTGCCAACGATACGGCCACGCTGGACACGATTGGGCTCCAGTCTGGCCGGTTCTCTACGGCTGGGCATGGTGAGGTCCGTCTGGGATCGCAGGAACTCCAGTTGCATCTCGTGCCCAGTATCGACTTCGAAGGTGCCGGTGCTTCCACCCCTGTTATCGTAACAGGCACCTTGTCTGCGCCACAAGCGAAGCAGGACAGGGATGCCGGTGGCCGATTCCAGCTTTCGATTGGTGGGGAAGCCCCGGCTGATCCCTGCACAGCCGCGCTTTCGGCTGCCCGTGAAGGGCAGGCTGGACCGCCGCCGTCCGAGCAGTCTCATCATCACAACAAAGCGGGTGACATTCTGCGCGCGCTGGGAGTTCTCCATTGAGCAGCCGCAAACGATTCTGGCAGAGCGTTTCAGTTGGGGAGCGGGACGGGCTGTTCTCTCCTGAGTTGGACGGGCGGCCCATCCGGCTTCCTCAGGGAACTGTACTGGCCGTTGCCTCGCAGTCTCTGGCGCAGGCGATTGCGGCAGAATGGGAGGCTATTCCAAAGGATGCCTCCTTTACGCCTGAACAACTCTCCATGACCCGCGTTGCCGGAACCATGATCGAGCGGATTCGCCCGGATCTGATTGAGGCTCGGGAAGCGCTTCTACGGTTGGGTCTGGATGACGGGCTCTGCTATCGCAAAGGACCTGCCGATTCGACGGTTGAGCGTGTCTTTGCCTGGCTGGCGACGCAGGGCATTCGTCCGGAAGTAACAGACGGGCTTATGCCTGTAACGCAGTCTGGCGATTACGTGACGGGGCTGGAGCGTCTGCTATCCCGGCAGGGAGAAGCGGAGCTCGCGGCCCTAGGGGTGCTGACACAGTGTTTTGGAAGTCTGCTGCTATCTCTGGCGCTGCTTTACGACGCGATCAGCTTGGAAGAGGCGGTTTTTGTCGCGAATGCTGATGAACGGCAGCAGCTTCTGGTCTGGGGACAGGACGATGAGCTGATTCGCATCATCGCAATTCGGGAAAAAGATGCTGCGGAAACCGTTCAGTTTCTAAAGTTGGCCCGAAACACCTGATTTCCCGGTTTAGGGCATGATCTTGCCATAATCGGGGCGCATCTGGCGCTGTGACAGAACGAGATGATTAGTGACTGGCTTCCACAGGGAGTTATGGCGCAGTTTCCGCTCTGTCCTGCAATGTCAGAGTCGAGGAAGATATGTCGGTATCCGTCAGTCGTCCCATGCGTCACATGGGTAAACGTCTTGTAGCAAAGTGCTCTATGGGGGCATGGTTTCTGCTTGCCGCTACGCCGATTATTGTCGTGGTCTGCGCTATCCACGGTTGAAGCGCCATGAACTGGGCCTGAGAACCTGTCAGGCCTGTCGCTTTTGTTAGTGCGACAAGAAAAAAGCCCACTCTCCGCTATGAAGAATGGGCTCTGGATTTTTCCTCGAAAGTAAACCTGGACGCTCAGGCGTCTCCGTTATCCGGCACCATAATGCTGACGGCAGCTGTTGCTGCAATCCCTTCCTCACGGCCCGTGAAGCCGAGGCGTTCCGATGTGGTGGCCTTCACGGAGATACGGCTGACATTCACCTGTAGCAGCTCTGCCAGACGGTCCTGCATCGCCTTGGCATGAGGGCCGATTTTCGGGCGTTCGCAGATCAGAGTGATGTCAGCGTTGACAAGGAAGCCGCCACGGGCACGGATACGTTCGCCAGCGTGGATGAGGAAGCGGGCGGAATCCATATCCTTCCACTCGTTGTCAGTCGGCGGGAAATGACGGCCAATGTCGCCCTCAGCCAGCGCGCCATAAATGGCGTCACAGAGCGTATGGATGCCGACATCGGCGTCTGAATGACCGGCCAGACCCTTTGTATGGGGAATTTCAATGCCGCAGAGGATCAGCTTGCGGCCTTCCTCGAATGCGTGGACGTCGTAGCCAAGCCCAACGCGGGGCAGCAGGTTACCGTCGATTACACCTTCAAGACGCATCAGATCCTCCGCAACTGTCAGTTTGATATTGTTGTCCGAGCCCTGAACGATTGCGACCGGATGGCCTGCATGTTCCAGCAATGCGGCATCATCCGTGCGGGCATCACGTTGGGTTCGGTGAAGTTCGAGCAGGGTCGGGAAGTGAAAGCCCTGCGGGGTCTGTGCGCGCCACAGGCCTTCACGGGAGACGGTATCGACAATGATACCGTTTTCCACTTTCTTGATCGTATCGCTGACCGCAACGGCAGGGATAACACCGGCATGAGCCTTCAGTGCTTCAATAACGTTCTGAACCACCTCGGGCGGCACGCAGGGGCGTGCGCCGTCATGGACAAGCACCAGATCCGGAGGCTCTGCCAGATTAGCGAGCGTTTCCAGTCCGTTGCGTACACTGTCATGGCGCTCTGCGCCGCCTGATACGGGCGGCAGAACATTCAGGCCGGCCAGACTGTCAGCCAGTAGTGGGTCATCTCCTACGGGAAGCAGGATATCCACGTGTGGAAGCAGAGCTTCAGCGGCACGGCGGATGACGGGTTTTCCCCGCAGCATCCGGAATTGCTTGCTGGAGCCCTCACCCTCGGGCGAGCCAGCTGCAAAGCGCCGGCCACGACCGGCGGCGAGAAGAAGGGCAGCAATACGCATGCGGGCAGGAATGGGCTGCCGGGCGCGCAACGTCAAGGGTAGGTGTCAGGAGTTAGTGCAGCAGCCCGGCTTCGTGGGGGCTGTCGAGGCTGAACGTGGGGATATGCACGTCAAAGCGCTGGCCTGAAACCGGCTCGAGCATGTGGTACGTGCCGCGCATGAAACCGCTTGGCGTGGTGAGCATGGCGCCAGACGTATAATCATACTGGTCTTTCGAACCGATGATGGGCTGTTCTCCAACAACGCCATCTCCGTGAACGTGCTCAGTCCGTCCAAGACCATCCACAATTTCCCAACTCCGGGAAATCAGCTGGAAGGTGTCCTTCCGACCATTTTCAATGCAGATATGATACGCCCACGCAAAGCGGTGGTCTTCCGGCTGGGACTGGTCGTCCAGCCAGAACGTGCGGACGGTTACGGTCACGTCGTCCGTTATCTGGCTGAAACGGGGGGCGTTTTCCATGGCTTCGGCCATTGCCGCTTCCGGATCAGCCAGGAGATGGGGTTGGGATGACTTGTCAGGCATAACGCCATTCTAATGTCATCCCGCGCCTTTGTCAGGAAAACTTATTTTGCAGCGTGAGCAGCGGCGGCACCGGCGGTGACGTCTGCAATCAGATCGGCTGCATCTTCCAAACCAACGGAAAGACGAATCACACCGTCAGTGATGCCCAGACGTGCGCGTTCATCTTCGCCAACACGCATATGCGTCGTGGTTGCCGGATGCGTGGCCAGACTGCGGGCGTCACCCAGGTTGTTGGAAATTGCGATGAGACCGAAGGCGTTGAGGCATGCGAAAGCACCGGCCTTGCCGTTCTCGACTTCGAAAGCGACGAGAGATCCACCGTTGCTCATTTGCTTCTGAGCAAGCTCATGCTGCGGGTGATCGCTACGGCCTGGATAGCGGACATTCACGACGCCCGGCAGGCCAGCAAGTGCATCTGCGACGTCTGCCGCATTGCGCGCCATGGCTTCGGTCCGGAGCTTGAGAGTTTCCAGCCCCTTCAGCAGCACCCATGCATTGAACGGAGACAGCGCGTTACCCGTGTTGCGGGTGAAGGGCTGGAGGGTCTCCTTGACCCATTTGTCGCTGCCCAGAACGGCGCCACCTAGGACACGGCCCTGACCATCAATGTGCTTCGTGCAGGAATACAGCACCACGTCAGCACCAAGCTTGAGGGGAGACTGTCCGATGGGGGATGCGAACACATTGTCCACCATCAGCAGCGCGCCTGCCTTGTGAGCAAGGTCTGCGATGCGCTGGATATCGAGAACGTCCAGCATTGGGTTGGACGGGCTTTCAATCAGAACAGCGGCTGTCGGGCGGGACAGCGCGCGCTCCCATGCCTCATAGTCATCACCATCAACCAGCTCCGTCTCAATGCCGTAGCGCGGCAGCAGGCTGGTGACGATCCAGTAACAGGACCCGAAGATGGCGCGGGATGCGACGACGCGCTCCCCGGTTTTCACATGGGCCAGAAGAGCCGAAGAAACGGCACCCATGCCTGTAGAGGTCGCGATGCAGGCTTCAGCCCCTTCGAGCAGAGCGAGACGCTCCTGCAACGTGTCAACAGTGGGGTTGCCGAAGCGGGAATACTGGAAGTGCTCAACGTCACCGGTAAACGTCGCCGCAGCCTGTTCGGCGCTATCGTAGACAAAGCCCGATGTCAGGAAGATGGCTTCGGACGTTTCACCGAATTCAGTGCGGTTCGGTGCGTCGTGCAGGAGACGGGTGGCAGTACGCCAGTTTTCTGAAGACATAGATCAGTCCCTCCATAAGGTTTCCACCCGGATAGGCGGAAAGCATGTGGCGGGCCGTGGAAGTCCTGGGAAATCTTGGATGGAAAACCGCAGGGCCTCTTTAGCGCAGTTATTTATCCTCGCCGCAAGCCGGCCGCTCAAATCACGAGGATGAAACGGTCTTTATGGCCATTTCACGAGCGGACTATGGGCCGAGGAGTGGTTTTGCGTCAACACCCCTTCGGCATGGATTGCAGAGGCGCGAAGGGGGGGATATAAGCAGCGACGTCGCGGGTGTAGTTCAATGGTAGAACGGCAGCTTCCCAAGCTGCATACGAGGGTTCGATTCCCTTCACCCGCTCCAAACTCTCCTAAAAATTGTCAGTTCGGCCCGTTCATTTTGGGCATGGGTGGCGCGCTGAGCGTGTCCTGATACTCATTGCCGTCCCAGATCCACTTGTCGTTCTTGCCAACCAAAAGGTCATGCATGCCTTTATGGCGTGTGGGGAGAACGGAAATATCGCCGTTCACGGAATCCAGAACTGTTTTCCAGCTGTCGTTGTGGCGTAGATAGACGGATGTGGTGCAGCCAGCAGACCCGCAGAGCCGGGCTGACTGAAGCTGAACGAACAGGGCTTCGTCATTCTTGCCAGCAGAAAGCGGGGCAGAGCCGACGAGCACGACCGGCTGATCGTGATGCTTGGCGGCATCTTCCAGATCGTCCGTGTTCAGTTTGCGGGCATCGATATCCAACTGCGTGCCAGGATGGGCAGACAGGATGACCGGTGCGGCCCCTGCGCTGACGGCATTTGCCTGACGCGTGTGATGCGTCCGGTGATGCGTTGTCGCAGCGCTCACCGTAGCGGCGACCGAGAGGGCTGAGACTGTGAGCAGCGCCAGATGGCGAAGCCGGATACGGGAAAGAATCTGCTGGATCGTCATGATGTTATTCTTAACACGGAATTAAGCCTGTCGATCCATCGGAGATTTCAGGTTTATTCGTGGCGAAGGGTGATAACCAGCACATCACGATAGGCAGGTTCGTCTGCATCCTGTGGGGTGACGGCTGTAACGCCGTGGTAAACGCGATGATCGTCCACGATCGCAGCATCAAATGGCTTGGTCAGGGTGAATGAGCCCAGAAGATCTTTCTGGTCATCATGGATTGTCGTCACACCCTGCTCAACATTGTGGCGGCCGATCATCAGAACGAGCACCCAGTCCACGCCGTCGCGGTGCATGCCTTCCGGGGTGGGGCGCCCTTCACTGTCAGGATTGGCTTCAATTCGGAACTGGTGAACTTCTGCATGCCATGTTTCGGGCCGTGATTCGGAGGGTGTCAGGGCATCTGCGAATCGGCCAATTGTCCGGATAGCTGCCAGCATGGCCGGATGAGTGGCAATCGCGTCTTCAATCGGCCCGAACCAGCGCTCGATGCCGCCATTGAGCAGGTTGTGATCCCGGCTCTGGTAGTGGGGCTGACTTGGTTTGCGCGTGATGTTTTCGGAACTGACCGTAAAGGTCGCATAGCGACGGCGGCGGTATCGGCCTCCATCGGCCATGTAGAGATCAAGGCCGAGGTCGTTCCAGCTGGCGGCAAAACTGTCCCAGTCTGTCAGGCCTTCGTGCTCCAGAAGCGGACGCATAGTATCCGCTTGGAGGAATTTGAAGCCCTTGTCAGACAGGACGTTTTCGACCCGCTGCATGGTCTGATCGAACGTGGAAGGCAGATGTGCGTCGGTCATGTCCGCTCACTTGGTGATGCCACGGCCCGACGGTCACATCTGTCGGGCGATTTCAGGCGCCGAGGTCTGGCTTTACGGGAGAAAGATGCTCTTTCACCGTTGTGCAAGCCGTCTTTACCAGGCCCACGATACCAGCCTGATGCTGGCGGTACAGCCCTTCGTGAATAAGGCGAGCAAACAGACCGGACACCAGACCGCCACCGAAGCTGCGATTGGCATCCAGCATGCCCCAGCCGTTATAATCGCCGAGGGCCACGACGGCGCCGCGATCATTATAGACGAATGGTGCAGGTGTCTGGCCGGCAACGATCTGCGGCAGGACGCGCCCAACATACTGGCCTTGCTGGCGGGCAGCCTGAGCCGTTGGGGCCACTGGTGCGGCGTCAATGCGGGCGCAGTCGCCAATCGCAAAGATCTTGGCGTCTTCAGTTGTCTGAAGAGTCTGTGTCACACCAAGCTGCCCTGCACGGCCGCGTTCCAGGCCATCAAAAAGGCTTGTGGCATCAGAGGCTCGAACACCGGCAGCCCAGACCCGAAGGGTCGCAGGAATTTGCTCGCCGGATTTAAGATTAAAGCCATGCTCGTCCGCGCCAACAACCATGGCGCCCGTACGCACAGAAATGCCAAGCTTTTCAAGCTGGCTGGCTGCCGCCGTGGACACGGCTTCCGGGAAGGCGGGAAGGATGCGCGGCCCGGTTTCAATCAGGACAGCATCAAGACCCGTTTTGCGAACTGACGGGCCGAGGCCGGGCGCTTCATCAATGGCTTTGCAAAGCTCGGCAGCGAGCTGAACACCCGTGGCGCCACCGCCAACAATACCCAGGCTCAGCTTCTGACCGGCTGCGCGGGCTGTCTGAAGGGCCTTGCGGAATTCGGAGTACAGAGTGTCTGCATCATTGAGGCTGTCAATGAAGCGACAGTGATCGAGAATGCCTGGAATGCCAAAATCATTGGCGCGGGAACCCAGCGCGACAACCAGATAGTCGTAGGGGAGGGTGCTCCCGTTTTCGAGCGTGACTGTCTGAGCGGTACGGTCAACGGCGGTGGGCAGGCTCTGGACAAAGCTGAAACCGAATTTTCCAGCGGTTTCTGCGAAAGGAATACAGTTGCCGTCGTGCTGCATCGTGCCTGCTGCAAATTCATGCAGGGAAGGCTTCCAGTAATGGACCGGGCTGCGGTCAACGAGTGTCACGGCTATGTTGTTTCGGCGACCAAGGGCCGTAGCAGCCTCAAGACCTCCGACACCGCCACCGAGAACAACGACACGAGTTGCAGCAGACATGGACAGTTTCCTCATACCAAGCGCCCGCCAATTGGAGCGATACCTGTGCTAACGGGAGGCGGAGGGCTGCACAACCCCCGCTCCCGCTCTCGTGTTGATCGCTCTAGCTGCGGTAAGAACCATTGATGTCGATGTAGCCATGCGTCAGGTCACACGTCCACACGCGGGCCTGTCCATCATCAAGCCCCATATCGACTGTAATTTCGATGTCCTGGCCCTTCATGTGTGCGACGACGGGGGCTTCATCGTAGTTCTCGACAACGCCACCATCGCGCGCGATCCAGGTTCCGCCGATGGCAACGGACAGAAGGTCACGGTCTGCGGGTTCACCACTCTTGCCTACAGCCATCACGACACGGCCCCAGTTTGCGTCCTCACCAGCGATAGCCGTTTTGACCAGTGGCGAGTTGGCAATTGAAAGCGCAATGCGATGTGCGGAAAGATTGGAGTCTGCACCGGTGACTTCAACGCGGATCTGCTTCGTCGCCCCTTCGCCATCCCGGACAACCAGCAGGGCAAGCTCCAGAAGCAGGTCATTCAGGGCGAGGGTAAATTCGGCGAGAGCGGGATCGTTGACGTCATCAACGGCCGGATTATCGGCCAGGCCGGTTGCGAACAGCATCAGGGTGTCTGACGTGGAGGTGTCCGAATCGACTGTGATGGAATTGAAGCTCTGTGCGCAGCCAGAGGCCAGAAGGGACTGGAGAACATTCTGAGGAAGCTTCGCGTCCGTCGCGACATAGGCCAGCATCGTGGCCATGTCGGGGGCGACCATTCCAGAACCCTTGGCAATACCCTGAAGCCGAACCGGCTTGCCACCAATCGTCACGTCACGACGTGCGGCCTTGGGGAAGGTGTCCGTCGTCATGATGGCGCGGGCAGCCTGTGCCCAGTTATCTTCCGCGAGGCCAGCCTGTGCGGCGGGCAGGGCAGCAATAATTCTGTCCTGTGGAAGTTTTTCCCCAATGACGCCTGTCGATGAGAGAAAAACGTCCTGCGGGGGGCAGTCGAGCAGCTTGCTCACCGCGTCTGCACAGTCTTCGCAGGCCTGAATGCCGGCCCGTCCTGTGAAGACGTTAGCGTTTCCGGCATTGACCAGAAGAGCGCGCGCATAGGGAGTTGTCTGAGCCTGGCGGCACCACAGGATGGGTGCGCCAGGGCAGGCGTTCTTGGTGTAAACGCCTGCGACAATCGTGCCGGGGACAAATTCCGCGAGCATCAGGTCTGTTCGTCCCTGATAGCGGACGCCCGCGGCGACGGCGGAAAGCCGAACACCAGCAACCGTTGAAAGGTCCGGGAGAGGACGGGCCAGCGGAGAGACGGGGATCGGCTTTGCCATGGTCTTAGTCTTACTTCTTGACAGGAGCCGGTGCCGGAGCGGCCGTGACCGGCTTGCCCTGTGCGTCGAAGTGAACAACCTTCACCTGGGATTCAGCCTGCTGAACGATCTGGCGAACCTTCTCGCGGATCAGTTCCTGACGGACCTGGTCATGGATCTGGTCAAAGCTCGGGATCGGAGCCGTGCGGGAGCCCAGAACCTGGATCACATGGTAACCGTACTGCGTGTGAACCGGCGTCTGGGAGATTGTGTTCGGCTTCATGGAGAAAGCGGCTTCAGAGAAAGCCGGCAGCATGTCGCCCTTCTTGAACCAGCCCAGATCGCCACCATTGGCACCAGCGGAGCCCTTGTCCTTGGACAGTTGGCCAGCAAGCTTGGCGAAGTCAGCGCCCTTGTTGAGCTGGGCGATGATGTCCTTGGCCTGAGCTTCCGTCTCCACCAGAATGTGGCGAGCGTGGACTTCCTGCTCTGGCTTCTGGTTGGCGTAATGCGTCTGGTAGTAGTCGTGCAGGGCAGCATCCGTGATCTGCGGGCCGACCTTGGTTTCAAGGTAAGCATTCTGCAGCGCGCTGTTGGCAGCGTTCTGCATGGCTTCCTTGACTTCAGGCTTGTTGGTCAGGCCTTCCTTGCCAGCGGCAATCTGGATTGCCTTCTGATCGACGAGCTGGTTGACCAGCAGCGGGATCAGCATGGACGGCTGAAGCTGACGAGCCTGCGGCGGCAGGTTGCCAGCAGCCTGCTGAACGTCACCCAAGGTAATTTTTTCGCCGTTAACGGTTGCAATCACCATGTCCGGGTTCGGAGCAGGTGCAGCAGCCGGGGCCGGAGCGGTTGCAGCAGGTGCGGCCGGAGCAGCAAATGCGAGGGGAGCCGAAACCGACGTGCCAGCCAGAAGAGCTGCACAGGCGAGAGTGGAGCGGGAAAGCCGCATGAAAATACCTCGGACCATAAAGAATAAGAAAAACCGAATGGACTGCACCATGACAAAGGCCGCTCAACCCTGCAAGTGCGCGCACCCTTACCATTCCGTCACGTAGCGGAAATGGGTATTTTGAGGGCCTTCTCTGGTCCCTCTCCATTGACCCATGGGCACACGGGTCCTATCTCCACCTGACGTGAAAATCGTCATTGCCCGGTTTGGGAGGTCTTTCCGATGGTGGAAAGAGCTTTTCCGGCCGGGTGCTCGGCATCTCAAGGTTCAGCATGTTCGCACGCCTCGCACGCGCCCTTTTCGGCTCCGCCAATGATCGTTCGCTCAAGGCGTATCAGCGCCGTGTGCCGGAGATCAACGCTCTGGAGCCCACGGTTCAGGGGCTCAGTGACGAGCAGCTTCAGCACAAGACTATAGAATTCAAGGAGCGGGTCGCCCAAGGCGAAACCCTTGATAAACTGCTGCCTGAAGCTTTTGCCGTCTGCCGTGAGGCCTCCCGCCGTGTTCTGGGCAAGCGTCATTTTGACGTGCAGCTGATCGGCGCGATGGTTCTGCATGACGGTCGCATTGCGGAAATGCGGACCGGTGAGGGCAAGACCCTTGTTGCGACGCTGGCTGTTTACCTGAACGCGCTGTCCGGCAAGGGCGTGCATGTTGTGACGGTGAACGATTATCTGGCCCGTCGTGATGCCGAGGAAATGTCGGTTCTTTACAGCTTCCTCGGTCTGACAACCGGCGTGATCATCCCGAATCTAAGTGATGAAGAACGTCGTGAAGCTTACGCAGCAGATATTACTTACGGAACGAACAACGAGTTCGGGTTCGATTATCTGCGCGACAATATGAAATATTCGCTCGGCGATATGGTGCAGCGTCCGTTCAACCACGCAATCGTGGATGAGGTGGATAGCATCCTGATCGACGAAGCCAGGACGCCCCTGATCATCTCTGGCCCGGCAGATGACAGCTCCGACCTTTATCGGACTGTTGATGCGGTTGTGGCCAAGCTGGTGCTGGAGCCGGAAGCTTACGATAAGGATGAGAAGCTGCGCAGTGTTACGCTGACGGAAGCTGGCTCACACCGTATCGAAGAGCTCCTGAACCAGGACGGTGTTCTGCAGGAAGGTGGTCTGTACGACATTCATAACGTGGCTGTTGTTCACCACGTTCAGCAGTCGCTTCGCGCCTATACGCTGTTTACGCGGGATGTTGATTACATCGTCCGTGACGGCAAGGTGATCATCATTGATGAATTCACCGGACGTATGATGGACGGCCGTCGTTATTCCGATGGCCTACATCAGGCTCTGGAAGCGAAAGAGCACGTCGAGATCCAGCAGGAAAACCAGACGCTCGCATCCATCACATTCCAGAACTACTTCCGCCTGTATCCGAAGCTCTCCGGCATGACGGGTACGGCTATGACGGAGGCGGATGAGTTTGCGGAAATCTATAACCTGACGGTTGTTGAAATTCCGACGAACCGTGCCGTCAAGCGGATTGATACGGACGATGAAGTCTATCTGACTGCGGGCGAAAAATATAACGCCGTTGCAGATCTGATCCAGGAAGTGAGCGCCAAGGGGCAGCCAATCCTGGTGGGTACGACGTCTATCGAAAGAAGCGAGTACCTTTCCAGTATTCTGGATCAGCGCGGCATCAAGCATAGCGTGCTCAATGCGCGTCATCATGAAAAAGAAGCCAGTATCATTGCGCAGGCTGGCGCGCCGGGTGCGATTACGATTGCCACGAACATGGCGGGTCGTGGAACGGACATCAAACTGGGCGGCAATATCGAGATGCTGACCCATGCTTATACAGATGGGATCGAGGATGACGCAGAGCGTGCGCGCATCACCGAAGAAATCCGTGCAGCCGTTGAAGCCAATCATGGCGCAGTTCATGAATCCGGCGGCCTATATGTCATCGGGACGGAGCGTCATGAGAGCCGTCGTGTTGATAACCAGTTGCGTGGCCGTTCAGGGCGTCAGGGTGATCCGGGTAATTCCCGCTTCTTCCTGTCCCTCGAAGACGATCTGATCCGCATTTTCTCTGGCGACCGTATGGGCGCGATGATGCAGAAGATGGGTCTGAAGGAAGGGGAGGCGATTGTTCACCCCTGGCTGAACAAGGCCGTCGAGAAGGCTCAGAAGCGCGTTGAAGCCCGTAACTTCGACATGCGCAAGAACACGCTGAAATACGACGACGTCATGAATGACCAGCGCAAGGAAGTGTATTCCCAGCGCAAGGAATATATGTCGTCCGAAGATCTGTCGGGTGTGATTGCGGAACTGCGCCTGCACACCGTTGAAGATCTGGTTCACGCCCACATTCCTGAGAAATCCTTTGCAGAAGCTTGGGATACGGCTGGGCTCACGGCTGAAATTTCCCGCGTCCTGAATCTTGAGCTTCCGATCGCTGACTGGGCGAAGGAAGACGGCATGGACGCTGACAGCGTGATCGAGCGCGTGGAAGCTGAAGCCCAGAAGGCTCAGGCTGCCCGGACGGCCAATATGGGGCCGGACCTCATGCGCATGATCGAGAAGCAGGTTGTTCTCAC
This sequence comes from Gluconobacter sp. P5E10, assembly GCF_018812145.1. NCBI lineage: Bacteria > Pseudomonadati > Pseudomonadota > Alphaproteobacteria > Acetobacterales > Acetobacteraceae > Gluconobacter > Gluconobacter sp. P5E10. The sequence goes on from NZ_JACRVZ010000001.1 coordinate 370,059, forward strand.
CACGTTCGATGCCGTCTGGAAAGAGCATCTGCATGGGCTGGATCAGCTTCGCCAGGGTATCGGCCTGCGTGCGTATGGTCAGCGGGATCCGCTGAACGAATACAAGCAGGAAGCCTTCCAGATGTTCACGGCGATGCTGGATGATATGCGCCTGCGTGTGACGCAGACGATGTGCCGGATCCAGGCTGTGAGTGAGCCGCCGCCGTATCCGGTCGTCGATAGCTCAGCACACCATGAAAGCTTTGAAGCGCCGCCAGCAGCGCCCGCACTGACGCAACCAGAGCCTGTTGTGAGCTTTGCTGCGCCGCAGGCACAGTTTGCGGCCGCGGGCTCAGTTAACGAGCCGGATGCAGCGACGCTTCAGCAGTGGTATGAAGAAACGCCGCGCAATGCGCTTTGCCCGTGTGGCTCGGGCCAGAAGTTCAAACACTGTCATGGCAGGCTCGTCTGAGCCTCTGACACCCGTAGAGGAAGGAGCGACCGATGGCCGGTCATTCACAGTTTAAGAACATCATGCACCGCAAAGGTGCGCAGGATGCCAAGCGCGCCAAGCAGTTCGCCAAGATTTTGCGTGAAATCACGGTTGCAGCGCGGTCCGGTCTGCCTGACCCGGCATCCAACCCGCGTCTGCGTGCTGCTGTCACCGCAGCGCGTGAAGCAAATATGCCAAAAGACAATGTCGAGCGTGCCATCAAGAAGGCATCTGGCGCTGCTGGTGGCGAAGACTATGTGGAAGTGCGCTACGAAGGCTACGGCCCGGCTGGCGTGGCGATCATCGTCGAAGGTCTGACCGACAATCGGAACCGGACGGCCGGTGAAGTCCGTGCAGCGTTCTCCAAGCATGGCGGCTCGCTGGGTGAATCGAACTCCGTGTCCTTCATGTTCCAGCGCCTGGGTGTTGTGACGTATCCGGTCGATGCCGCCTCGGAAGACGAGATGCTGGAAGCCGCCATCGAAGCTGGTGCGGATAATGCCGTGCTGACCGAGGAAGGGCACGAGATCACCTGCGAGATGGAAAACTTCTTCGCAGTGCGTGACGCTCTTGAAGGTCGTTTCGGCGAGCCACAGTCCGCCAAGCTCGACTGGCGTCCGGAAAACAGCATTTCTCTGGATGAAGAGAAGGCCCGGACAGTTCTGAAGCTGATCGACGTTCTGGAAGATAACGACGATATTCAGGCTGTTTACGCCAACTTTGATCTTCCAGACGATGTGGCGCAGGCGCTCGCCGCTTGATCCGTCTGATGGGAATAGACCCCGGCCTGCGTTTCATGGGCTGGGGAATTATTGATGTGGATGGCAACCGCCTGAAGCATGTGGCCTCTGGTGTGATTGCGACAGATGGTCATGAATCGGTTCCCCTGCGGCTCTGTGAGCTGCACGGGAAACTCCAGAACCTGATTCGTGAGTATGCTCCCGCCGAAGCCGCGGTTGAGGAAACTTACGTAAACCGCAATGGCTCTTCCACGCTCAAACTCGGTTATGCCCGCGGCGTGGCGCTTTTGACGCCTGCCTACGAAGGCCTCCCCGTGGCAGAGTATGGTGCTATGACAGTCAAGAAATCTGTTGTGGGAACCGGGTCTGCCACGAAGGAACAGGTCACGATGATGGTGAAACGGCTTTTGCCCGGCGTCGCCATCTACAAGGCCGACGCTTCCGATGCGCTGGCTGTAGCGATCTGCCATGCCCATTATCGTGCAAGTGCGGCCTATGTAACGGCTGGAAGGCGGATGGCGTGATTGGACAGCTTACAGGGCTCGTCGGGCAGATCGAAGGAGAGCGCTGCATCGTTGACGTCAATGGCGTTGGTTATGTGGTGTCAGCGTCAATACGCACACTCTCATCTGTTCCGCAGCCTCCGGAAGTTGTGCGTCTTCTGATCGAAACCGTCGTTCGGGAAGACGCGATCCTTCTGTATGGGTTCGTGACAACGGACGAACGCGAGTGGTTCCGCCTGTTGACGACCGTGCAAGGTGTGGGCGCCAAGGTCGCGCTAGCGATCCTTTCGGCCAACTCTCCTAGTGAGCTTCTCTTGGCAATCAATGCGGGCGATCGTGGTTCTCTGACGCGGGCGGCTGGTGTTGGCCCTCGTCTAGCTGATCGAATTCTGAGCGAACTTCGCAACAAGGTTGCCAAGATGCCCGGTGGTGGCGCGTCCGCCCCTATGCCAGGCGTGGTGACCGGGCCAAACGTCGAGAATGATGCGCTTCTGGCTCTGGCTGGTCTCGGCTTTCGGCGGGCAGAGGCCTGGCCTGTTCTCAGTCGTGTTCTGGCCGAAAACGAAAATGCCTCGCTTGATCTGGCAATCCGCCTTTGCCTGAAGGATCTCGCCCGATGAGCGAATTTCGTGAAACGGACGCCGCACGCCTGCCGGACGATATTGCCGAAGGCGGCTTACGGCCTGAAACGCTCGCGGATTTTACAGGGCAAAAAGCAAGCCGTGAAAATCTGGCTATCTTCATCGAGGCAACAAAGGCCCGTGGAGATGCTCTGGATCACGTGTTGCTGCATGGACCGCCAGGTCTGGGCAAGACCACGCTGGCGCAGATTGTAGCGCGTGAACTGGGCGTTGGATTTCGGGCGACGTCTGGGCCAGTGATTCAGCGCGCTGGAGATCTTGCGGCAATCCTGACGAATCTCCAGCCTCGTGACGTGCTGTTCATCGATGAAATTCATCGTCTTCAGCCGGCGATCGAGGAAATTCTCTATCCGGCGATGGAAGATTTCCAGCTCGACCTGATTATCGGGGAAGGGCCGGCAGCACGTTCGGTGCGGATTGATCTGGCGCCATTCACGCTTGTTGCCGCCACAACCCGTGCAGGTCTGTTGGCAACGCCTCTCCGGGATCGTTTTGGTATCCCTTTGCGGTTGGTGTTCTATACGCCGGAAGAGTTGCGAGCGATCGTATCACGCGGCGCCACGAAGCTCGGGGTTCATCTGAATGATGACGGAGCAGAGGAAATTGCCCGTCGTTCTCGCGGCACGCCCCGTATCGCGGGCCGTCTTCTGCGCCGTGTTCGGGATTTTGCGCTTGTCGCAAAGAAGCCGATCATTGATCGCGCGACGGCTGATGCCGCACTTTCCCGTCTTGAAGTTGATGAGCGCGGTCTGGATGCGATGGACCGCCGCTATCTTCAGCGTATCGCAGAGCATCACCATGGTGGTCCTGTGGGTGTCGAGACGCTGGCTGCCGGTCTGGCAGAGGCGCGTGACACACTGGAAGACGTCATCGAGCCTTATCTGATTCAGGAGGGGCTCATCCTGCGGACAGCGCGGGGGCGCATGTTGGGTGAGGCTGGGTGGAGACATCTGGGCCTGAACCCGCCAGCGAGCCAGGTTGATCTTCTGTCCGGGCTCGACGACGACACGGCAGGCTGAAGAGCCACTGCCAATGAGCGGAGAAACTGATGGCAACGCATAAGATCCGTTTCCGGGTTTATTACGAAGACACGGATGCAGGTGGCATCGTCTATCATGCCCGCTATCTCGGCTTTGCGGAACGTGCGCGCAGTGAAGCCATGCGCGATGCAGGGGCTTCGGTGACGGAGCTTCTGCGCGATTTTGGTCTGGCGTTTGTCGTGCGGCAGGTTGGGGTGCGTTATCGCGCGCCGTTGCGACTCGATGATGAAATGGAAATCGAGACAGCGCTGGTTGCAATGACGCCAACGCGGTTGAAACTTGAACAAACTGTTCGAAACAGCACGAATGGCAACGAAACGGCCGTCGTCATTGACGTAGAGCTGGCGTGTCTTTCTGCCGAAGCCATGAAACCTGCCAAAATTCCGCCTCGGTGGTGTGATGCTGTTCGAAAACTCGAGGCTGGAGAGGTCTGACCCACTTTCCTGTTTCCTCACGAAGTGCAATGGAGAGTCCTGACCCGTAAGGGACAGGATCTGGACAGGAGAGAACAGTGGATCATGAGGTAAGTTCGAGTGCGCTTGGGGCGGTCGGTGCGGCCGGTCTGTCGCCTCTGGACCTGTTCCTGCACGCGTCCATCGTCGTTAAGCTGGTCATGGTCGGGCTCGTCCTGTGCAGTGCAGGCGTGTGGGCGATCATTGCGGAAAAAATCCTTCTGATGCGTCGCGTCAATCGCGAAGCAACGGAATTTGAAGACCGTTTCTGGTCCGGCGGTTCGCTGGACGACCTTTACGAATCTGATGGCGCACGCCCGACACATCCGATGGCTGCCGTGTTCGGCGCTGCCATGGGCGAATGGCGTCGCTCGGCACGGATTGTCGGAATTGATCTGGCGCGCGGTGGCGTGCGGGACCGTATCGACCGTGCCATCAACATCACCGTTTCGCGCGAAAACGACCGTCTGGGTCGTCGCGTGATTTTCCTTGCCACGATTGGCCCGGTTGCGCCGTTCGTCGGACTGTTCGGAACGGTCTGGGGTATCATGCATGCGTTCGGCTCAATCGCTGCCATGCACAACACCAATCTCTCCGTTGTGGCTCCGGGTATTTCCGAAGCTCTGTTCGCAACGGCGATTGGTCTTGTGACCGCTATCCCCGCCTATGTGGCCTATAACGTCATCAGCAACTCGCTGGACAAGTTCGCGGACCGCATGGATGCGTTCGGGACCGAATTTGCCGCCATTCTTTCCCGTCAGTCGGAAGAACGTGCGGACGAGACGTCCAGCGGGAAGGCCTGATCCATGGGGATGTCCGCTGGAGGAGGTGGGCGTATGGGTGGCCGTCGTCGGCGCCCCGCGTCTGAGATCAACGTTACGCCGCTTGTGGACGTCATGCTGGTGCTGCTCATCATTTTCATGGTGACAGCGCCGATGATGACCAGTGGCGTCAATGTCGATCTGCCCAAGACGGATGCCAGCCCGGTCAATGCTGACACCAAGCCGATCACGGTTTCCCTGCGCAACGATGGTTCGTTGTACCTGGGGGAAGACCCGATCACACCCGAGCAGCTTGTGGACCAGCTCAAGGTCCAGTCCCAGAACGATCCGAACCATCGGATCTTTGTCCGGGCTGATGCACATATCGACTATGGTCGCGTGATGCAGGTCATGGGACAGATTACGTCTGGCGGCTTTACGCATGTGGCACTGCTGGCTCAGCAGCCTCAGAGCGGCCAGTAAGAGGACACCGCAGTGGTGCGTCCACGTCGTTCGGACAGGCGTCGCTTTCGCAACGCGCTTCTGGGTTCAGTCGGTGTCCATGCGGCACTGATCCTGTACCTGGTTGTGCGGATCCCGTTCGAGAAACCACCTGAACCGCCGGAGCCTCCGGCGGTGCAGATGGAATTTGAGGAGGCAGGGCCTCCCACCCATCCCATCAAGGCTGACCATCCGGCTCCGAAGCCGGCTCCTGCGCCTGCGCCCGTGAAGAACGAGGCTCCTCCGTCTCCGACGCCTCCTCTAAAGGCGCCGACGGAAGAACCGCCTCCGCCACCGCCGCCGCCGCAGCCTGTTCCGCCTACGCCTGAGACCAAGCCTCAGCCTCTGCCGCCGACGAAGCTTCCGCCAAAAATTACGGAACCGTCGCCTGAGCCTGTTCCTGCGTCTCCGCCGAAGCCGTCTTCGCCGTCAAAGTCTACAATGGTGGCTCCCCCGAGCCCGCAGACACAGAAGGCTGACAAGCTGCCGGATACGCCGAAGTTCTCGCATCTGACCCAGCCGAATGCGTCCAAGAATACGCAGGCGGACAGTCACTCCCTGCTGGCCACACTGGATAGTTTCCGGTCTGACCAGAAGCAGACGCATGCACCCAAGGCGAAGGCCAATCCGCCACAGGGTGGTGCGCCGGATGGCGGCGGTGTGCCGAATGGCGATATCACTAAGTCTCTGTCCATGGCGGATCAGAAGGCGATCGGTGGCTCCGTGCGGCGTTGCTACACGGAAGACACGGAAGCACGGAACTATGCGAGCTTTGTCGCGCATCTGATTGTGACGGTGGATGCAACGGGTGAGGCGCGTCTTGTGAAGTATGCTCCTGATACGGCAGCGAAGATGGCGTCAGACCCATCCTATCGTGTGCTGGCCGAGCGTGCGCGGGATGCGGTTCTGAGCCCGACCTGTGCCCATCTCCCCATTCCTTCCAACCTGCTAGGCCAGACGCATCAGCTGCGTTTTGTCTTCAGGCCGTAAACCCTAGAGGAATCATCATGACCTTCATTTCCGATTCCGAAGCTGATGCTCTGAGCGCGCTGCTGTCGCGCCGTTCCATCCTCGGTGCCACAGCCGCGGCTGGTGGTCTTCTTGCAACCCCGCTTTCCGCTTTTGCGCAAGGAACTGCGGCCGGTGGGGCTGGGGAAGCTGAAATTACCGTAGATCAGGCCCGTCAGGCGCCTATTCCGATTGTCATTCCGAGCTTTGGTGCTGGAATGGGTGAACAGATCTCCAGTGTCATTTCTTCCGATCTGGCTGGGACTGGCCTGTTCAAAGTGATGACAGGCGATGTGTCGCCCAGTGGCACGCCGGATTTCAGTGCGCTCAAAGCTCAGGGCGCGCGCGCTGCTGTTGCCGGACGTGCAGTTGGTTCGGGCAGTGTTCGCGTTGAGATGCGCCTGTGGAATGTTGTTGCCGGTGAGCAGCTTCAGGGTACGGCCTATACGGCGTCGCCATCCAACTGGCGTCGGATTGCACATATTATTGCTGACGTGATTTACGAGCGGATGTTGGGCGAGAAGGGGTACTTCGATACCCGTATCGCTTATATTGCCCGTACAGGTCCGCGCCGTCATCAGATCACCCGTTTGGCGCTGATGGATCAGGACGGGTTCAATTCCCGGATGCTGACAGGCGGCCAGTGGCTGACCCTGACGCCGCGCTTCAACCCGGCGCGCGATCAGGTTGCGTTCATGTCGTATGCGAACAACCGTCCGCGCGTGTATCTGTTTGACCTGGGCTCTGGCCGTCAGCAGATGCTGGGTGAGTTTGACGGCATCTCCTTCGCGCCGCGCTTCTCTCCGGATGGAAGCCGCGTTGTTCTGTCTGCAACGCGCGGTGGTGGATCTGACATCTTTGTTGTGGATCTGGCCTCCCGCAGCAAGCATCAGATCACCAGTTCTGGCGGTGCGATTGATACCAGCCCGTGCTTCAGCCCGGATGGCAGCCAGATCGTGTTCAACTCCGATCGTGGTGGTAGCCCGCAGCTTTACATCATGGGGGCATCGGGCGGTGGTGCACGCCGGATTTCCTATGGCTCTGGCCAGTATGGATCTCCGGTCTGGTCACCTCGTGGTGATCTGATTGCCTTTACCCGCATTGGGCATGGTGGCTTCTCTCTGGGCGTCATGAACCCGGATGGTACGGGTGAACGTATCCTGACACAGGGCTTTACTGTTGAGTCTCCGACGTTCTGCCCGAATGGCCGCGTGCTGGCGTTCTGCCGTCAAAGCGCTTCGGGTGCGGGCGGTGCCGGGTTTGCGTCTGGCATCGGTACAATCGACATCACGGGCTTCAATGAGCGCCCAATTCGCACGGCAACAGGGGCTTCTGACCCAGCCTGGTCTCCACTGAACGGCTGATCAGCTTTTCCCTCCCCGTTGGCAATGATCAACGGGGAGTATTTTTCCCTGAACAGATCTGGAGCGTTCGCTCGATCACACAGGGGCACGAAACATCTGTCCTGATGAAATGCGTAAAAAATGGCTTCGAACGGAGTCGATTTTGGGCGTTCTCTCCAGGTGTCAGAGTCCGGCGTTCCATCGCATCTTCTGTAAATCGACTTTAGCGCCTCAGCTCCCGGATTGAATGTGCCCCGCATGCGGCGCTTGGCTGATACGCAAGGCTTGCATGAGGATAAAACGATTAAAGAATGTTCAGCAAAACAACTGGCAGAATTCCGCCACATTCCTGTCTAACTGCTGTGACATTTATGTTGCATTTTCTAGTTTCGAAACAGAATCGTTCTCTGGCTCGGGGGTAGGCCCTCACAGGATGCTTGACCCCGGATTTAAGTCATGGGTATGGGCGCTAGTGGCCAGTGCTTTTCCAGTGGTTCGCAGAGAGTTCGTAAAGGATTCTTGAGCGTTCCTGAGTGGAAGGGTGTGTGGTCCGGAACAACGCGGCAATATGCCGCATTTCGGTTTCTGATACGGAACCGTTCTCAGGGTTGAGACACATGAAGTTCAAGGTGTTTGGTGCGCTTGGTCTGGCGCTTGTTCTCGCAGCCTGCTCCGACGGCAAAACCGATACGGGCAACAGCACCGGTGCTGGCGCAGCCACGCAGGAAGCCGGCCCGACGCCGGGCAGCGAAGCTGACCTGGTTGCCAATGTTGGCGACCGTATCTTCTACGAGCTGAATGTATCCCAGCTTTCTGAAGAAGCTCGTGCAACGCTGGACAAGCAGGTTGCATGGCTTGCGAAGTACCCGCAGGTCAGCGTTCAGATCGCTGGTAACTGCGATGATCGCGGCACCGAAGAATACAACATTGCTCTCGGCCAGCGTCGTGCGAATGCTGCTCGTGACTACCTTGTTGCCAAGGGCGTGAGCGCTTCCCGCATCACGACGATTTCCTACGGCAAGGATCGTCCGACGGCTGACGGTGACGATGAAGCCTCATGGGCTCAGAACCGTAACGCGATCACCTCGGTTCGCTGAACCCAGGTCATCCGTCTGACGGACTGACAGTTTGAACGGCCGGGGGAGTTTATCCCCCGGCCGTTTCTGTTTTAAGACTGTTCATCAGCCGAACTCGCCGGTGATTGCGAGAGGGCGCTCAGGCCGGGCGTCAAACATGTTTCAGGAGATCTTGCATGGCCCTGTCCCGTCCCCTCCGTGCCGTCATGCTCGGAACGGCGCTTTCTGTGCTTTGTCCTGTCCTGCCAGTCATGGCTCAGGACGCGTCAGATGGTGGGGGTATTTCCTCCCGCGAGGCGATTGCCCTTCAGGACGAAATTGCCTCATTGCGGCAGCAGCTTTCGCAGATCCAGAATAGCGGGCCTTTGCCTGCGCCGAGTTCGTCATCATCGCGTGGTTCCTCCTCGTCGGGAACTGATGGCAACATGACGGCCCAGCTTCTCGAGCGTGTTGCTGCGCTTGAAGAGCAGAATCGTCAGATGCGGGGTGAGCTGGATCAGCTCAGCAACGCGCAGAAGGAAACGCAGGCCAATCTGTCCAAGCAGATTTCTGACATGCAGTTCGCCTCCCAGAATGGCGGCGGTGGAGGTGGAGCGTCTGCTCCTGCCGCCGCCGGAGCTGCGGTAGCCACGTCTAAAGCAGCAGAGACAGCGCCTGCGTCTTCCGATGAGGCCCCCAAAACGGCTCTTGAAGCTTTGAAGGCCGGCAATGCTGCCCTCAAGGCTGGCAAGTATGAAGATGCTGAAACGAATGCACGCTTTGCCGTGAAGACCGCCAAAAGCGCTTCGGGTAAAATGGATTCTCAGTTTCTGCTGGCTCAGTCCCTAGCGGGGCAGAAGCAGTATCGTGAGTCTGCAGTCGCCTATTACGACGCCTACAATAAAGCTCCGAAAACGCCGAAAGCACAGGACTCCCTCCTGGGTGTTGCGGCTTCTCTGCTGGCTATGGGCGATAAGAACTCGGCCTGTCAGGCACTTGATAAGCTGAAGACCGAATTCCCGACACCGACGCCTCGCGTCAAATCGGCAGCAGCGACGTTCCGTGGGCGTGCAGCCTGTCACTGATGTAAAAACTCCCATCCAGGCGGCAGAGTTTTCTGCCTGGATGGAGTCTTTGGGGCCTTGGTTGCCTGATGCGCCAATCGCGCCGGTCGGGCTTGCAGTTTCCGGAGGCGCAGATTCTCTGGCGCTCGCATGGCTTGCACATCGTTGGCGCCAGTATGTTCTCGCCTTCATTGTTGACCATGCCTTGCGTCCCGAGTCCGCGGCAGAAGCAAGACTAACGGCTCAAAGGCTGTCCGAGATGGGCGTGGAAGCCCGGGTATTAACTCTGGCGCCATTTCCAAAGGGGCGGCTTCAGGAGCGAGCCCGGGATGCGAGATTTGATGCTCTGGAACGGGCATGTGTCGACGCAGGGTGCCTGGACCTTCTGGTGGCGCACCATCTTCATGACCAGGATGAAACCGTCTCGATGCGGCATGGTGCTGGAAGCGGACAGGCCGGTTTGGCTGGGATTGCTGCCTCTGCCATTCGGGGGCGGATCAGGATTGTTCGGCCGTTGTTGGCCTGTCATCCCGAACGCCTGAGAGGGACGCTGCGAGCTGCCAGCCTGAGTTGGGTCGAAGATCCTTCCAATCAGAATCGTCGATTTGAACGGGTGCGATGGCGCCAGGACCTGACGCAGAGCGAGCGGATTCAAGCTCGCGAGTGGCAAGCGAGCGCTGTGCTGAACCGCGCGCTAAAAGATGCTGGTCTAGCTGACTTACTGGCGAATGAGGCCGTATGGCATCCTGCGGGCTGGGTTTTCTTAAGAAAAAACGGCGTTTGCGAGGACAGCGTGTCTGCTCTGGTGCGGTTGGTTTCTGGCGGTCGTTATCGTCCATCGCGTGAAAAAGTCCTGTCCCTCATAAAGCAGGGACGAGGCTCACTCGGGGGCGTGATCATGCGGACAGCTGGGCGGTTTGGGGACGGCGTTATCTTTGTCAGAGAAATGCGATCTTTAGAGGCCTCTGTCTGTGCTGCCGGGGAGCCTCTCTGGGATGGGCGCTGGCGATGCCTGCAAGAGGATGTACCTGAAGGAACTCTTATTGGGGCTCTTGGAACCGGGGCTCAGGGTCTTGATGCCAGACGATTGGGAATTCCTGTCGAAGCGTTACAGGCGCTCCCCGCTCTCTGGCGCGACGGCCGTGTCATAGGGTTGCCAGATCTTCTGGAAAGGGCCGGAACGGTTCCATTCGTCTGGGCTGGAGGGGTTCCAGTTACCGGCGAAAACGGCGTAAACGGGTGAAAAGCGTACCAAAATGCGTGGAAATGCGTTTTCCTGCCCTTGATGGGGTAGGATCATGGGCAGGACCGCCTATGTTATGAAGTCAACGCAGACTATGACGTCGGCCTGTTGAGATGATGAAGCCCCGCTGCATCTGACGGACAGTCTGAAGGACGACAGAGAACGAGATGAACAATTTAGGCCGTAACGTTGCGATCTGGGTGGTCATCATCATGGTCGGAATGGCAGTGCTGACCGCCTTCCAGCCCGGTGGAAGCCAGCATGCTGCCCAGCAGATCGCCTATTCCGATTTTGTCCATGATGTGGACGAGCACCAGGTGCGCTCGGTGGTTATCCAGGAACAGAATATTTCTGGAACACTGACGAACGGTACCTCCTTCGAAACCTATGCACCGATGGATCCGGGCCTTCCGGCTCGTCTGACCGGCGCGGGTGTTGAAGTGACAGCCAAGCCAATGGATAGCGGTGAGAACTCCATCCTGCGGTATGTGGGAAATTATCTTCCCGTTCTTCTGCTTGTTGGCCTGTGCTTTATGGTGTTTCGCCAGATGCAGGCCGGTGGTGGCCGTGCGATGGGTTTTGGCAAGTCCAAGGCTCGTCTGCTGACGGAAAAGACGGGCCGCGTCACATTTGACGATGTGGCAGGTATCGATGAAGCCAAGGCTGAACTCGAGGAAATCGTCGAATTCCTGAAAGACCCGCAGAAGTTCACGCGTCTGGGCGGCAAGATCCCCAAGGGCGCCCTGCTGGTCGGCCCTCCGGGCACGGGTAAGACGCTTCTGGCCCGTGCCATTGCGGGTGAAGCCAATGTGCCGTTCTTTACGATTTCCGGTTCGGACTTCGTGGAGATGTTCGTTGGTGTCGGTGCATCCCGTGTGCGTGACATGTTCGAGCAGGGCAAAAAGGCTGCTCCGTGCATCATCTTCATCGATGAAATTGACGCCGTTGGCCGCCATCGTGGTGCCGGTCTTGGTGGCGGCAATGATGAGCGCGAGCAAACTCTCAACCAGATGCTCGTCGAGATGGATGGTTTTGAGAGCAATGAGGGCGTTATCCTGATTGCAGCAACCAACCGTCCGGATGTTCTAGATCCGGCTCTGCTGCGTCCGGGGCGTTTTGATCGTCAGGTCGTTGTGCCGAACCCTGATGTTGCCGGTCGCGAAAAGATCCTGCGCGTTCACATGAAGAAAGTACCGCTGTCTTCAGATGTGGACCCGAAGGTGATCGCTCGTGGTACGCCAGGCTTCTCCGGTGCTGATCTGGCCAACCTTGTGAACGAAGCTGCTCTGATGGCTGCCCGTCAGGGACGCCGCACGGTCGGAATGGCTCAGTTCGAAGAGGCCAAGGACAAGGTCATGATGGGCGCAGAGCGTCGGTCCATGGTCATGACCGAAGACGAAAAGCGTTCGACGGCTTATCATGAGGCCGGGCATGCCATCTGCGCGATCTTTACGCCGGGTAGTGACCCCATTCACAAGGCCACGATTGTGCCGCGTGGGCGCGCTCTTGGTCTGGTGATGACGCTGCCTGAGAAAGACAACATTTCCTACAGCCGGAAATGGTGTCTGGCGCGTCTGGTGATTGCCATGGGTGGCCGTGTTGCTGAAGAAATCATCTTTGGCCCGGAAGAAGTCAGTGCCGGTGCGTCTGGTGATATCAAGAGCGCTACTGATCTGGCTCGCCGAATGGTCACGGAATGGGGCATGAGCGACAAGCTCGGCATGATTTCCTATGGCGATAATGGACAGGAAGTCTTTCTGGGTCACTCTGTCACGCAGAACAAAAATCTGTCTGAGCAGACGGCGCGCGATATCGACGTAGAGATCAAGGCTCTGATCGATACGGCTTACCAGCAGGCGCATCATCTGCTTCTGACGCGGATTGATGATCTGCATCGTCTGACAGCGGCTCTGCTCGAGTATGAAACCCTGACCGGAGACGATGTCGGTCGGATCATGCGGGGAGAGGCGATCGAGCGTCCGTCCGATGACGAGCAATTGCCGGATAATCGCCGCGCCTCTGTGCCAACGACACGTCCGGGCGCGTTTGATCCGGCTCCTCAGGCAGGCTAATCAAGCCGTTAACCGCACCGCAAGGCGCGTCATTGGAGGGGAATTTCCTCTCCGGTGCCGCGCCTTTTTCTTATCTATCGAGACAGGCAGGATTTCATAACCATGGCCAGCAAGAGGGCTCTGTTCGGGACGGACGGCATCAGGGGAACCGCAAACACCGCTCCAATGACGGTGGAAGTTTCTCAGAAGCTTGGACAGGCCGCAGGCCTGTATTTCATGCGCAGTCAGAGCCGTCGACACACTGTTGTGCTGGGCAAGGACACACGCCTGTCCGGGTATATGATTGAATGTGCGCTTGTGGCTGGCTTTCTGTCTGCAGGTATGGATGTGATCCTTGTCGGTCCGCTTCCGACGCCAGCGATTGCCATGTTGACGCGGTCTTTGCGGGCAGACCTAGGTGTCATGATCTCGGCCTCTCACAATCCCTTCACCGACAATGGCATCAAGCTGTTTGGCCCAGACGGTTTCAAGCTCTCCGATGAAGTGGAAGGGGAGATTGAAGCCATGATGGGACAGGACCTGTCTCAGCGTTTGGCTTCACCGGCAGAAATCGGGCGTGCCTCTCGTTTGAACGATGCCGCTGGCCGCTACATTGAGAATGCCAAAGCTTCCTTCCCGCGCGGACTGCGTCTGGATGGTTTGAAGATTGTTCTCGATTGCGCAAATGGGTCTGCATATCGCGTGGCACCAACTGCTCTCTGGGAGCTGGGTGCGGAGGTCATCAAGATTGGTTGTTCACCGGATGGCCTGAACATCAATGATGGTGTTGGCTCTACCCACCCAGAGACGCTTTGTGCTGCCGTGAAGGAACATGGCGCGGACTTCGGCATTGCGCTGGACGGAGATGCTGATCGTGTTCTGATCGCCGATGAGAACGGCAATCTGGTTGATGGCGACCAAATTCTTGGGTTGATCGCCCGATTCTGGAAGCAGCATGGACGTCTGCGGACCAACACGGTCGTGGCCACGGTCATGTCCAATATGGGGCTGGAGAAGGCTCTTGCGGAAGATGGGCTGGAGCTTCAGCGGACGGCCGTCGGGGATCGCTACGTCGTTGAGCGCATGCGTGAGAATGGTGGGAACCTGGGCGGGGAGCAGTCCGGGCACATGGTCCTGTCCGATTACGCTACGACCGGAGATGGGCTGATTGCCGCCCTTCAGGTTCTGGCTGTTTCGGTGGAGACCAAGAAGCCTGCCAGTGAGATCTGTCAGGTCTTCCAGCCGTTCCCCCAGCTTCTCAAAAACGTTCGCTACTCAGGGGCTAATCCGTTGAGCAGTCCCGAGCTGGCTGCTGCCAAAGCCTGGGCGGAAGAACGTCTTGCCGGGCGCGGTCGTCTGGTTCTGAGGGCCAGTGGCACCGAACCTCTGATTCGCGTGATGGCGGAAGCAGAAGACGACGCTCTGGTTCTTCAGGTCGTGGATCATGTCTGTGAGGCGATCAGAGCAATTACGGAGGCCTGACGTATGCGTGGCCGGGTTCTGACAGTAGCGGGAAGTGACTCCGGTGGTGGGGCCGGGATTCAGGCCGACCTAAAGACTATTACTGCTCTGGGCGGCTTTGGAATGAGCGCCCTTACAGCTCTGACGGCACAAAATACACTCGGCGTCTTTGGGGTGGAGGCTGTTTCCCCATCATTTGTTCGGCAGCAGATGCAGGTCGTTCTTGATGATCTGGGTGCAGATTGCTGCAAAACCGGAATGCTGGCGACTGCAGACATTGTTCATGCAGTTGCTGACGAACTGGAATGCCATCCGCATCTCCCGTTGGTGCTTGACCCGGTCATGGTGTCCACCAGCGGGTCAGCTCTTCTAGCCGACGATGCTGTAGACGCTGTGATGACCCGTCTTTTGCCCCGGGCCTTGATCGTGACCCCCAATATTCCCGAGGCAGAAGTCATGACGGGAGAGATCATTCATGATCTGGCAGGAATGCGTCGGGCAGCTCATATCCTGCAAGAGCGGGGAGCCGCGGCCGTTCTGCTTAAGGGGGGGCATATGACGGGAGAGGATCTCGAGGATCTTCTGGTCTTCCCAAATGGTGATGAGTACGTACACCGTGCAACGCGGATTCATACGCGTCATACTCATGGAACGGGTTGTACGCTTGCCAGTGCCATTGCGACGGGCATTGCACAGGCCATGGATCTTGAAGCGGCGGTGCGTCGGGCTCATGCCTATCTACGGCTCGCGCTCGCGGATGCTCCGGGATATGGCGCTGGTCACGGGCCGGTCAATCATGGCGTGACGATCCGGCCGGACTGGTACCAATCCTGAAGAGTACGCTTTAGGCTACTGTCAGTTCAGAGGCAGCTCTGGTTATTGGGCTGACAGAGGCAGGCAGGGGCTCGGCCGCTGTTTCTTCACGCAGAATGTAGCCACGTCCCCACACTGTAGAGATGAGGTTGCTGGCCCCTGCTTTCTGAAGCTTGCGGCGGAGTTTGCAGATGAAGACATCAATGATCTTCATCTCAGGCTCATCAATGCCGCCATAAAGATGATTCAGGAAAGCATCCTTGGTCAGGACAGAGCCCTTCCGAATAACCAGAAGCTCCAGAATGGCGTATTCCTTGCCCGTCAGGTGTAAGGGATTGCCCTCAACGGTGACGTTTTTCCCGTTCAGATCCAGTTCCAGATTGCCAATGCGCAGGCAAGGCTCCGAAAATCCGCGAGAGCGACGCATGACGGCCTGAAGACGGGCAACAAGTTCGCCTGAGTCATAAGGCTTTGTCATGTAATCATCGGCACCCATCGAGAAGGCACGGATTTTGGCCTGGGGGCGGAGAAGGGCAGAGAGAACGAGAACAGGCGTTGTAATCCGGGCTGCGCGGACACGGCGGATCACATCGTAACCTTCGATATCGTTCAGCATCAGTTCCAGCACCATCAGATCATAATCGTAATGCCGGAGCATCTCGATTGCTTCCTCGCCAGAGGACGTATGATCGACGGTGAAGGCAGCCGTACGAAGGGTCTGAGACAGGTGGGCTGCGGCCTGAAGATCGCTATCGACAAGAAGGATACGCATGTTTCTCAACTCCCGGATTGGTAAAGCAATGGTTACTACCCAGAGTTGTGTTTGTCGATAGATACAAATCAAAAAGCGTAAAATTTTCATCATTGCTTCATTAAAGGGTGCGTGTTCAGGGTTTGTTAAGGTTGCGCTCCTTATGGTTGTTTGATGACATCACACCTCGGAAATCCTCAGAAAATCCAGGGAAAAGGCGGGTTGAAGAGCCTTCTCGAAAAGCTCTCATCCCTGCACGTTGACGGTGCAACCGGAGTTGTTCGGGATGTAACGGGGTTGTGCATGACCATTCACGGCCTTGAGGGACTCGTTTCTATCGGTGACAGAATTAACGTGAAGGCACGTTCTGGAGTGTCGATACAGTCTGAGGTTGTAGGGTTTCATAATGCACACGCCCGGGTCATGGCTTTTGGTAGCCTTGAAGGGATTGGGCCTGGGTGTGAGGCGCGTATTTCTTTGAGTGGGCGTCAGTCTGCCGGTCTGGGTGTGAATGAAAGCTGGCTTGGAAGAGTTGTGGACCCCCTCGGGATGCCGATCGACGGGAAGGGGCCATTAGCGCCGGCATTCCAGCAACAGCCTGTCAGTGCCGCACCTCCAAACGCTGCAACGCGGGCACGGCTTGGAGAGCGCATAGATTTGGGAGTGCGGGCTCTCGATGCGTTTACAACCTGTCGGCGTGGTCAGAGGCTGGGATTGTTTGCCGGGTCTGGGGTCGGAAAATCCACTCTGCTGTCCATGCTGGCGCGCGGTGCCAACTGCGATGTGGCGGTCATTGCACTGGTCGGTGAGCGCGGTCGTGAAGTTCGTGAATTCATTGAAGACGATCTGGGGGCTGAGGGGCTGGCGCGGAGTGTGGTGGTCATTGCCACATCAGATGCCCCGCCGTTGATGCGTCGGGATGCTGCCGTTGCGGGTATGGCGATTGCAGAGCACTTTCGTGATCAGGGTAAATCCGTACTTCTGCTGATGGATAGTGTGACCCGCTATTGCATGGCCCTGCGTGAGATCGGTCTGTCAGCTGGCGAACCTCCTGCTACGCGTGGCTATCCCCCATCTGTTTTTGCTGAACTGCCGCGATTGCTGGAACGCGCGGGGCCTGGTTATCCGGGAGAAGGTATGATTACCGCCCTGTTCACTGTGCTTGTGGAGGGTGACGATCATAACGAGCCGGTTGCGGACGCCGTTCGTGGAATTCTCGACGGACATATTGTGTTGGATCGGCGGATCGGTGAGCAGGGGCGTTACCCCGCGATTGACGTTCTTCGGTCTCTGTCACGTGCCGTACCGGGATGTAATTCAGCTGAGGAAAACAGGATCACGAAGCAGGCGCGGGCGACCATGGCAACCTATGAACGGATGGCCGATATGATTCGTCTGGGGGCGTACAAGGCTGGAACGGAGCCGGACGTCGATGAGGCTGTGCGGCTTATGCCCAGGCTTGAAGAGTTTCTTTCTCAAGGCAAGAGCGAACGGTCTAACTGTGCGGAAGCGTTTGAACAGCTTTCCAGTATTGTGAATGCCGAGGCCTAGACACGATGGGAGCAGGTAAAATGAAGCAGATGCCCTTGGATACGCTCAAGCGCCTGCGGCGCCATGAACTCGAGGTGGTTGAGAAGGTGTTTGGCGAAGCAGTAGCGCGCGAGACTGCTGCTGAAGCAGTGTTGAGCAAGGCCCATCTGCTCCTGAATCAGGAGCAAAAGCTGGCGTCAGATCCGCAGGCCGATGACGATGCAGTAGAAGCGTTCAGCCGTTGGTTGCCCGTTGGCCAGCGTGCGATCGCTGACGCACAGGAGCTTTGCCGGGAGGCAGCCCTTGATCGGGATTGTCTTCGTTCGGCTCTTCTGATGGCTCAGGCAGCTCTAAAAGCTGTTGAGAAACTGCAGGATAAGCAGCGGCTTGAGATGAATTATCTCGCTCTTCGTAAGGAGCAAGCCGCTCTGGACGAACTGGCGCTGCGTCAGAGGGCCCTATACTGACGTTGCTGAGCGTAGAACGCCTGCGAGTTGGTGTGCCGTTCCAATAAGTGTGCAGGCAACAGGGTGCGTTTCATCACGGACGAAGGCGAGAATCAAAGTCCCGTCGCTCGGGAAAAGATCGCTTTCAAGGCTGACGACGGGAGCAGTCCCGCCTTCTTCCGACGCTGCCTGAGCGGCATGGGCCAAGAGTCGCGTTACGGCTTTTTCGAGCGCCGGAAGCACGATGGTGTGCGGCGTATCATGTTCTGCGGCGTGGGCGGCAACAAGCTCGTCCCATCCTTCTCTTGTGATGAACGCAGGAACACCATCGGGCGGTGTTTCCCGTTCAGCACGGAGAATAGCTCCAGACTGGGCAAGCCCCAGAATGTTGACGGCAGGGAGTGAGGAAGGATCAAGCACGACAGACATGTCGGCTTTTTATCAGTGAGAAGGTGGGAAAAGAAGGCGCGCCCTGCACAAAGTCAGAGCGCGCCCGTAAAAATTAGTGGGGAGGGTTGCCCATAGCCTGCATCAGGGCGTTGACCTGATCCGGATGGGCTTTGAACAGCGCAACGTTGTTCGGGGTGGGAGACGGCATGCCTGCTGGAACCTGTCCGTTGCTTACGGCAAGCGTCATACCAAAGGTCGTCATGCCCGTGATGAAGCTTTCCGGCGTAAAGCCATGGGATGAGAGCACAGCGGCAAAACCCGGAACCTGACCTGCTTGGCTAATCATCGCCTGCAATCCAAGCCCCTGAGAATTGGGTGGCTGGATATTACGGGCCTGAAGCTCCCCAATCGCGCTCGTTGCACGTGGCATGAAGTCTGCCGGCAGGGCGTAGCGCATGGCGCGCTCTGTGTCGGCCTTGAACTGCGGGGGAACCTGTGCCGGCTGCTGGGCTTGCTGCCCATCAACCTGTGTCTGGCTTGGGTAGCCCTGTGCGTGCGCAGAAAAAGGAAGAGCCGCGCTGGCGAAGAGAGCGAGCGCTGTGAGCGTTTTTATATTCAAAGTCATGCGTTTACCCATTCGCCGGAACGCATCAGAGGCGTGCGGCTGCCGTTTTTGATCCCATCGAGATCGATTTTATCCGAGCCAATCATCCAGTCGATATGGATCAGGGAGTCATTAACGCCACGCTCCAGAAGCTGTTCCGGCGTCAGGCCTTCAATGTCGACCATGCACTTGGTGTAGGCTTGGCCTAGCGCAATGTGGCTGGATGCGTTCTCATCGAACAAGGTATTTCGATAGAGGATTTCGCTTGCGGAAATTGGCGACGAGTGGGGCACAAGGGCCACCTCGCCAATCCGGCGTGCGCCTTCATCAGTGTCCAGAATACGATGGAGAACGTTTTCACCCTTGCTCGCGTGCGCTTCAACGATGCGACCATCTTCAAAACGGACGGAAATGTCGTCGATCAGTGTGCCCTGATGGAATAGTGGCTTGGTACTGCAGACGGTGCCGTTCACGCGGGAGCGATGCGGGGTTGTGAAGATTTCTTCAGTTGGAATGTTCGGATTGCAGACAATGCCGTTCAGTGCCTCTTCCGATCCGCCAGCCCAGGCATGGCCATCTGCAAGGCCAACCGTAAGATCAGTACCGGGGCCGGTGAAGTGCAGGGCGTCAAAGCGTGTGTCGTTCATGAATTTTGCCCGGGCATGCAGACGGGCGTTATGGGCCTTCCAGTCTGCTACCGGGTCTGGGACATCCACGCGCGAAGCTTTGAAGATGCCGTTCCACAGCGCCGTCAGTGCATCTTTCGGAGCCAGATCGGGGAAGACCTGTGCGGCCCATGCCGGGGTGGCGCAGGCGATGATGTTCCAGTTCACTGCGAACTGGGTAATGATTTCCATCGCCGGGCGGTTGGCCGCTGAGTTGGCGCGGTTTGCGCGTGAAATCCGCTCTGGATCCTGGCCTGCAAGAAGGATTGGGTTGGCCCCAGTAATAGCCATGCGCGCCGCTCCCTCACGGAAGGCGCGGGCAATGCCGTCAGCCAGCCAGGTCGGGGCTGTATCGAAGGCGGCGTCAGAGGCATGGACATAACGGGCGAGTGTCGTCTCGTCATCGGCGTACAGCGTTGTGACGAGAGATGCTCCAGCCTTGTAGGCGTGTTCGGTAACGCGCCGGACCAGCGGAACGGCATCCAGCGGGGCTGTAATGAGGAGCTGCTGCCCCGGCTTGATGTTCAGTCCGACGCGAACTGCGACTTCGCCAAGGCGGTCAAGAAGCTGCTCGTGCGAAAATTGGGAAGTAGCGGACACATCTTGCTCTTTCGCAGTGGAATTCTGTTTTTCATCGTGGGGGCTGCACGACCGAAGTGCAAGAGCATGCCCTGTGCAGTCTGAAGTGGTTGGGCCGCCGTTTTAATGCGGTTGGTGCGGGGCTTGGAGCTGGGACGTGATTAAGTGCCAGATTGACCAGCATGGACGGAGAGTGCTGCACGCCGTAGTCTTGCAGGATGCGTCCTGGACTTCATATTTTCGCTGACGATGGTCAGCCGGACCAGCAGCCTTTTGATGTCGCTGTTGTCATGCCCAGCCTGCTGAGGCCCTCATTATTTCACGCTTTGCGGTCGATCTTCGCCCAGAGTGGTGACCTGCGCGTGCAGATTATGATCGGTGCGGATACTACGCCACCAGATGGAGCGCAGGAGATGCTGAAGAGTGCCTGTCAGGCGCGTCCGGAGGGCTGGTCAGTGGACGTGCTATGGCCGGGATATTCCACGTCTGTGCGGCATGGAGGGTTTGGCCGCGCACGTGATGGAGGCGTGCTGCGGAGTGTCCTGAGCCAGCTCTCCAATGCGCCTCGGGTGGCTTATCTGGACGATGACAACTGGTGGGCACCGGATCATCTGTCATCGCTTCTTGAAGCGATTGAGGAAAAGGACTGGGCCTGGTCAGGTCGATGGTTTGTACATCCCAAAACGTTAAAGCCGGTCTGCGAAGATCAGTGGGAATCTGTGGGCCCGGGCGGGGGGCTCTTCCGCGAGTCCTTTGGAGGGTTTGTAGACCCGAATTGTCTGATGATTGATCGGACGAGAGTTCCGGAGGTTCTGGATCTCTGGAACCAGCCTCTTCCGCAGGATCAGGGCGGGATGACGGCAGATCGAAGTGTTTTTAACTGGCTGAAAAGCAGGCCCGGCAAACCTACCGGAAAGTACTCAGCATTCTATGTTCTGACAGAAACGGACGGCATGCATCCGGTTCGTCTGCAATGCATGGGAGAGGCGTGGAACCGGGCAGGCCTGTAAGGCTGCCCGGTTCGCAATTTTACATGGAGCGAATGGTGTTCCGGCGCGGCGCGCGGCGCTGACGCTGCTGGTCCTGCGGTTGGGCGCTCGGGTTGGCGGCACGGGTAGCCTTGTCACGGGCTGCGGCGCGGAGTTCGGTTTCCAGTTCCTTGATACGGCGCTGGACGCTCTCTTTCAGAGCAGGGGATGTGTGAGACTTCATGGAAGCAAGTGTTTCCTTGAGGTCCCGAAGCTGCTTTTCCTTCTCTGCCTGGTTACGGCGGATAGGCTGATTGTCGGACATCTGTCCGTGGAATGCGCGCATGGTCTTGGTCTTTCAGCACGAAACGCCAGAGGCCTCCGCATCATCACTGAATGCGGAACGGTGCGCGAATGCACACCGGGCAGCCTCTGAAAGGTCATGATCGTGAGGGCGGATCAGTCCGCCCAACTGTGGTTCAGGATCGGTTTGTGAGAATGATGGCCCGCAGGGCGTCAATCAGGCGTGTGCAGGCCTCGTCAGTTCCGATCGTGACGCGTAGCCAGTTCTGGATACGCGGGGTTGAAAGATGCCGCACCAGGATCGAACGCTCGCGCAGGGCGCTCGCAACCGATCCGGCCGGATGCGCCGGGTGGCGCATGAGAATGAAGTTGGCACAGGATGGAAGGACTTGGAAGCCGAGATTTTCCAGTTCAGGGACAAGTGTTTTCCGGCTGGCAATCACTCGGGCTGTAATCTCTTCCAGCCAGTCCGTATCCTTGATGGCAGCGATGGCCCCTGCCTGCGCCGGGCGTGAAAGCGGATAGGAGTTGAAGCTGTCCTTGACACGGATCAGTCCTTCAATCAGCTCCGGCGAGCCGATTGCGAAACCGACGCGCAGCCCCGCCAGAGCATAGGATTTTGACAGTGTCTGAACGACCAGAAGGTTGTCATGACGCTTCGTCAGTTCGATGGCCGAGTCGGCACCGAAATCCACGTATGCTTCGTCAATGATGACCGTCCGGTCCGGATGACGAAGAGCGAGCATCTCGATCTGTTCAAGCGAGAGGGCCAGACCCGTATTGGCGTTGGGGTTCGCGACGACAACGCCACCGCAGGGGCCATCATAAGCGTTGATGTCGATCTCGTAGTCGTCGTTGAGCGGGAACTGCTTGAAGGGCTGTTCAAACAGGCTGCAATAGACCGGATAGAAGCCGTAAGTGACGTCCGAGAAGTAGAGCGGTGCGTCATCGTGAAAGAGGGCACGAAAGGCGTGAGCCAAGACTTCATCGGAGCCATTTCCAACGAAAACCCGGTCTGTTGTGACACCGAAGCGCTTTGCGATGGTTTCACACAGGACCGTTGCAGTTGGGTCCGGGTAAAGCCGAAGGTCGTCCGTTGCAGTCTCTCGAATAGCCTCCAGCACCCGCGGGCTCGGGCCATACGGAGACTCGTTCGTATTGAGCTTCAGCAGGTTGGTTAGTTTAGGTTGTTCGCCAGGGACGTAAGGGTCCAGAGCGTGGACGCGTTTGTTCCAGAAGCGGCTCATGCGCCTGTTTCCTGATCGAAAAAGCCGGTCACACCCTGTCGCTCTGCGAGGTCACGGGCAGAAACGCCGTCGCCGTCCCGATGATCCGGATTGGCGCCCGCAGACAGAAGAAGCCGTGCCATGTCCGTACGGCCAAACATGATGGCGAACATCAGTGGTGTCCGGCCCGAGAAATTTGCGTGATCAACCTGAGCCCCATTGTTGATCAGGACTTGTGCAATGTCCGTCATGCCTTTGAAGGCGACGCCGGACAGGGCCGTGGCCCCCTTCAGATCAACGGATTCCGTATTGGCTCCGCGTGCGAGGAGTAGCCGCGCGGCATCCAGATGTCCGTTGTAGGTCGAGACGATGAGGGCCGTGTAGCCGCGACTGTCAGGTGTATCGATGACCATTCCTGCGTCCAGAAACTGGGTCAGGAGGTCCGTGTCACCCTCACGGGCGGCGTCAATGAACAGGGCAGTGATCTGTTCAGGCGTGAAATTGACGGTCTGTGCGTTCATGACGGTTTCCACAAGGGGGACATAGTGCCGTTAGGTTAGCGGCTTGCGGGAGGGGGCGAAAGAGCCAGGGTTTCCCCGTTTTCCAGAGCTTTAAAGGGACGGGCACGGTCCTGAAAGGCCAGATTGAGGCGTGCCGCAGGCTCCAGAATAGCTTCATCAGTCAACTGGAATGTCCCGAAGTGAATGGCCATCGCCTGGGTGGGCTTGAGGGTATCAAAGGCCATGACCGCCTCTTCCGGATTCATGTGCACACGACGCATGAAATTGCGTGGCTCGTAGGCGCCGATTGGCAGGATTGCGAGGTCAATCGTGTTCCAGCGATTATGGATCGCATCAAAGTGACGGCCCCACGCTGTGTCCCCGGCAAAGAACACGGTTTTGTCCTGAGTTTCGATCACGAAGCCGCCCCAGAGGGCCTTGTTCTGATCGAACGGAGTACGGGCACTTCCATGCAGGGCGGGCGTTGCAGAAATGCGCGCGCCTTCCGCCTGCGTGCTGTTCCACCAGTCAAGTTCGACAATACGGGGCAAGCCAGCTTTTTCCAGATGGCTACGGTTTCCCGGCAACGTAATGCACAGCGGATCACCTTTGCGCGCCAGAATGCGCAGGGTCGGGAGATCCATGTGGTCGTAATGGCAATGTGAAACCAGAACGAGATCGATTGGCGGCAGGTCTTCAAAACAGATGCCGGGTGGCCGAACGCGTCGGGGGCCGAAACTCCGGAACGGGGAGCAGCGTTCTGAAAACACCGGGTCCGTGATGATGCGTAATGGTTCACGTCCCTGCCGGCCGAACTGGAGCAGAACGGTGGCATGGCCGATGAACGTTGCGAGACATTCACCGGGCGCGGGAGCAGTCAGGGTGTGGGGTTGCTGAGGGGGCAGGGCATCAGGCCAGCGGGGACGCAGGCTGAGCTGCCACTTCAGGATATTGCGGAAGCGCTGGGCAGGGGTTCGTCCTGAAACAGCGTTATCCGGGCGCCACGAAGGTGGGTTGAAATAACGTGTTCCATCGAAGTGAGGCGGGTTGTCGTCAAGCACAAGACCGTGTTTCACAATATGGTTTACCCATCAAGCATTGCGTCAGACGTGATATCGCGTCATGCCGTGGCTGCAGAAGGTGCGGGGGCATCATTGACCTTTCCCCCGCTCGTCACAAGCCGGAGACCCTATACCGATGAGTACGCTTCCTGAACTCGGTATCAATACCATCCGCACCCTTTCCATGGACGCCGTCGAGCGTGCGAATTCCGGGCATCCCGGAACCGCAATGGCTCTCGCCCCGGCCATGTATGCGCTTTGGCAGCATGATCTGAACTACGATCCTGCCGATCCGCTATGGCCAGCCCGTGACCGGTTCGTCCTGTCCGTCGGACACGCCTCCATGCTCCTGTACTCGACGCTGTTCCTGACAGGCGTTCGGGACATTCAGGATGGAAAGGTCGTGGACCAGCCAGCTCTCACTGTCGAGGACCTGAAGCAGTTCCGCCAGCTAAGCTCCCGGACGCCGGGCCACCCGGAATATCGTTTCACGTCAGGCGTTGAAACAACGACCGGCCCGTTGGGGCAGGGCTGTGGCAACTCCGTGGGTATGGCCATTGCTGAAAAGTGGCTGGCTGAAACGTACAACCGCCCGGGCTTCAAGCTGTTCGACTATCACGTCACGGTTTTCTGTGGTGATGGCGACATGATGGAAGGTGTGGCTTCGGAAGCGGCTTCAACGGCCGGTCATCTGGGCCTCGGCAACCTGACCTGGGTTTACGATTCCAATCAGATCTCCATTGAAGGCTCGACCGATCTTGCCCTGACCGAAGATGTTGGCAAGCGTTTCGAGGCGTATAAGTGGCACGTTCAGACGCTGACGGACGGTAACGACGTTCAGGCAATTCTGAAGGCCCTTCAGGAAGCCAAGAAGGTCACGGACCGCCCGAGCATGATCGTTCTGAAGACGGTCATTGGTTACGGTGCGCCGAAGAAGGCCGGCACGGCATCTGCTCATGGTGAACCGCTGGGCAAAGATGAAATCAAGGGCGCAAAGGCAGCTTATGGCTGGCCGGAAAATGCCGGTGATTTCTATGTTCCGGATGGTGTCCAGGAGCATTTCGCCGAAGGTCTCGGCAAGCGCGGTGCGGCAGCCAGTGCCCAGTGGCGTGAACTGTTCTCGGCTTACAAGGAAGCGCATCCGAAGGAAGCCGCCGAGCTTGAAGCAATCTTCGAGCACCGTCTGCCAGAAGGCTGGGACAAGGACATTCCGGTTTATGAGGCTGATGCCAAGGGCGTTGCATCCCGTGCAAGCTCTGGCCAGGTGCTGAATGCCGTTGCCAAGAACCTGCCTTGGATGATCGGTGGGTCTGCTGACCTGACGCCGTCCACGAAGACGGACATCAAGGGTGGTGGATCGTTCCAGCCGCCGCAGTGGGGTGGCACCTATGGTGGCCGCAACCTGCATTTCGGTGTGCGTGAACACGCGATGGGTTCGATCTGTAATGGTATCGCGCTGTCCGGCATCCGTGCCTATGGCTCTGGCTTCCTGATCTTCTCTGATTACATGAAGGCTCCGATCCGTCTGTCGGCCATCATGGAACTGCCGGTCACGTATATCTTCACGCATGACTCCATCGGCGTCGGTGAAGATGGTCCGACCCATCAGCCGATCGAGCAGCTTGCTCAACTTCGCGCGACCCCGGGCATCATGACGATCCGCCCATCCGACGCCAACGAAGTGGCAGAGGCATGGCGCACGCTGATCCCGATGACGCACAAGCCTGCTGTTCTGGCTCTAAGCCGCCAGAATCTGCCAACCATTGACCGCACGAAGTATGCAGCGGCTTCCGGTCTGGCCAAGGGCGCGTACGTTCTGGCCTCCTGTGAAGGTAAGCCGGATGTGATTCTGATGGCTTCGGGTTCTGAAGTATCGCTGGTTGTCGAAGCTTATGAAAAGCTTACGGCAGAAGGTGTGAAGGCCCGCGTGGTGTCGATCCCGAGTTTCGATCTGTTTGAAGAGCAGAGCCAGGAATACCGCGATTCCGTTCTGCCGCCTGACGTGATCGGCCGCGTGGCTGTCGAGCAGGCTGCGGCCTTCGGCTGGGACCGTTATGTCGGTCTTGGCGGCTCGATCATTGCCATGAATTCGTTTGGTGCATCGGCTCCTGCCTCTGCACTTCTGACCAAGTTCGGTTTTACGCCGGAAGCAGTTTATGGCGCCGCGAAGCGTCAGGCTGCCCGTAGCAAGTAAGGAGAGAACCTGTGGCGGACACAATCTCTAACACCGGCCTAGACAAAGTGGGCAGTGTCCTGCGGGATCTGGAAAAGCACGGCCAGTCCCCCTGGCTGGACTTTATCCAGCGCAGTTTTACGGAAGATGGCAGCCTCAAGAAGCTTGTCGAGGAAGACGGGCTTCGCGGGGTCACCTCCAACCCGGCTATTTTCGAGAAGGCCATCGGTAAGGGGACGGAATACGATCCCCAGATCCGCAAGCTTCTCGAAGGCGAAGGTCTCTCTGCTGGAGACCTTTACGAGCACCTCGCGATTGACGACATCCGCGCTGCCTGCGGTGTCCTTTATCCGGTGTTCGAAAAGACAAAGGGTCTGGACGGGTACGTCAGCCTCGAAGTCTCTCCGTATCTGGCCTTTGACGCGCACGGCACCATCACGGAAGCCCGTCGCCTGTGGAAGGCCGTCGGTCGCAAGAACCTGATGGTCAAGATTCCGGGTACGGAAGAAGGCACGGGTGCGATCCGCGAAGCGATTGCAGACGGCATCAACATCAATGTGACGCTGCTGTTCTCTCTGGATGCCTACAAGGCCGTTCTGGAAGCTTACATTTCCGGTCTTGAAGCCCGAGCAGCCCGTGGGGAAGACATTTCCCACATCTCCAGCGTTGCTTCCTTCTTCGTCAGCCGTATTGACGCAAAGATCGATGGCGAAATCGATCGCCGCGTCGCTGCTGGTGACAAGGATGCGGAAGCGCTCAAGGCTCTGCGTGGCAAGGTTGCCATCGCAAACGCCAAGGCCGCCTATCAGTATTACCTTGACGTCAAGAAGAGCCCGCGCTGGCAGGCACTTGCTGCCAAGGGTGCAAATCCGCAGCGTCTGCTCTGGGCCAGCACCGGCACGAAGGACAAGGCTTACTCTGACGTCCTGTACGTCGAAGAGCTGATTGGTCCTGAGACGGTCAACACCATTCCGCCAGCAACGTTCGATGCGTTCCGCGATCACGGCAAGCTCCGTGAGAGCCTGACGGAAAACATTGAAGAAGCCCGTCACGTTCTTGCTGAGGCCGAGCGCCTTGGTCTGGATCTGGCCGGTGTCACGGCGAAGCTGGTGAAGGATGGCTGTGCCTCCTTCTCTGAATCCTTCGACACTCTTCTCGGTGCGGTCGCTGAAAAGCGGGAGTCTGTGCTGGGAAAACGGTTGCTCCACGTCACAGCTGACCTTCCCTCGGATATCCGCGACGATGTTGCTGAATCCGAGACGGCGTGGAGCAAGGAAGGTCTGGTCCGTCGCATTTGGGCGAAGGACGCCTCTGTCTGGACGAATGGTGCTGAAGCCGGTTGGCTGAACTGGCTGACCATCGTTCAGGATCGTCTGTGGCACATTGAGGAGCTGGAACTTCTGGCTCGTGATGTCCGCAGTCGTGGTTTCTCTGACATCCTGCTTCTGGGTATGGGCGGTTCGAGCCTTGGCCCAGAGGTTCTGGCCGAAACTTTCGGTCAGCAGGAAGGTTGGCCGAAGCTGCATGTTCTTGACAGCACTGACCCGCAGCAGGTTCGTGCTTACGAGAAGGCCGTTGATCTCAAGAAGACCCTGTTCATCGTGGCCAGCAAGTCTGGCGGTACGCTGGAGCCGAACATTCTGTTCGCGCATTTCTGGACGGTTGCCGGTCAGGCTCTGGGCAAGGCTCCGGGCGATAACTTCATCGCCATCACGGACCCTGACTCCCACATGCAGAAGGTCGCCGAAGAGAACGGCTTCTGGCGTATTTTCTACGGTGATCCGAAGATTGGTGGCCGGTTCTCTGTCCTGTCAAACTTTGGACTGGTGCCAGCCGCAGTCAGCGGTCTTGATGTTCGCAAGTTCCTGACCATCACCAATCTGATGGTCGAGAGCTGTGGTCCAAGCGCACCGGCACACGTTAACCCGGGTGTGACGCTGGGTCTGATCCTTGGTCATTCCGCCAAGTGCTTCGGTCGTGACAAGGTGACAATCCTTGCGTCCAAGGGCATTGCGTCCTTCGGGGCCTGGCTTGAGCAGCTTATTGCGGAAAGCACAGGTAAGAAGGGCACAGGTCTGATCCCGATTGACGAGGAAGTGCTCGGCACGCCTGACGTCTACGGCAAGGACCGTGTTTTCGTGGACATCCTGCTGGGCGACGACGTTCCGGACAGTCGTCTTGGGGCGCTGCGTGAAGCTGGAGCTCCGGTGATTACGGTGCGTCTGGCAGACAAAAACGAGATCGGGCAGGCCTTCTTTGTCTTTGAATTTGCAACTGCTGTTGCAGGTGCGGTTCTGGGCATTGACCCGTTTGATCAGCCGGATGTCGAGTTCAGCAAGGTTGAAACCCGCAAGCTGACGAACGCCTATGCTGAAACTGGTTCATTGCCAGCAGAAGAGCCGTTCGCAATCGACGGAAAGCTGTCTTTCTACGCAGATGAAAAGAATGCGGGTGTTCTTGGGGGAGGAGACGCTGTTTCCGTTCTCAAGAAGCACTTCAGCCGTGTTGGTGCGGGCGATTATGTCGGTCTTCTGGCCTATATCGAGCGCAACCGCGAAACACGGGACTGGGCGCAGGACGTTCGGATGGAATTGCGCGACGTGCTGAAGGTTGCCACGGCAGCCGAGTTCGGTCCGCGGTTCCTTCACTCGACAGGCCAGGCGTACAAGGGTGGCCCCGACAGTGGTGTTTTCCTTCAGGTAACTGCGGCTGATGCTGCTGATGTCCCGGTTCCGGGGCATGGTTTCAGCTTCGGTGTCGTTAAAGCGGCACAGGCACGCGGTGACTTCGAAGTTCTCTCGGCCCGTGGGCGTCGTGCCCTCCGGGTGCATATCGATGGACCGTTGGAAGAGGGCCTGAAGACCCTTGCCACGGCAATCCATAAAGCGGTGGCAGGAGCATAAACATGCGGATCGGTATCATTGGTCTGGGTCGTATGGGCGGCAATATTGCCGTCCGTCTGACCCGGCATGGACATGATGTTGTTGTGCATGACCGCACGGCTGCCGTGACGGCTGCGACTGTGGAGCGATCCGAAAAGGGTCGCGCCACAGGCGTGGACAGCGTCGAGGCGCTTGTAAAGGGTCTTGAAGGTGACACGCATCGTGTCGTCTGGGTCATGCTTCCGGCTGGGGCGATTACCGAAGCCTGCGTGAAGCAGCTCGGCACGCTTCTCGGCAAGGGAGATGTCATTATTGATGGTGGCAACAGCTACTATAAGGATGACGTCCGTCGTGCGGAAGAGCTGGCAGCGAAGGGGATTTCCTACGTTGACGTTGGCACGTCCGGCGGTGTGTGGGGCCTCGAACGTGGCTACTGCATGATGTATGGCGGGCCTAAAGAGGCTGCGGATTATATCGATCCAATTCTGGCGGCTCTGGCCCCTGGAAAGGGCGATGTTCCCGTCACGCCGAACCGCGATGCGACCAATCTCGATCCGCGTGCCGAGCAGGGTTATCTGCACTGTGGTCCGTCCGGTTCGGGCCACTTTGTGAAGATGATCCATAACGGCATCGAGTACGGCATGATGCAGGCCTTCGCTGAAGGTTTTGACATCATGAAGAGCAAGAACTCGCCCGTTCTGGCCGAAGGTGAACGCTTCGACTTGAACATGGCGGATATTGCCGAAGTCTGGCGTCGCGGCAGTGTCGTGTCGTCCTGGCTGCTGGATCTGACGGCGGAAGCGCTCGCGAAGTCGGGCGAACTGTCCGAGTTCTCGGGTGAAGTTGCTGACTCTGGTGAAGGTCGCTGGACGATCGAAGCCGCCATTGAAGAAAATGTGCCGGCGCCAGTGATGACGGCGGCTCTATTTACCCGTTTCCGTTCGCGGTCGGGCAATAACTTCGCCGAGAAGATTCTCTCGGCGCAGCGTTTCGGCTTTGGCGGTCACGTCGAGCAGAAATAAGCCCCTCTGACGGATGGGCAAGGGGGAGTGGGCACAGTATGCTCACTCCCCCATTCAATATGGCCGACCGACAGGGGCTTGTATGTCCATTGACCTAGATACCATTCACGCGGAACTTCCAGCGCTTCCGGATACGATCCGGATGGTTGTGTCCGACATGGATGGAACGCTCCTGACACCGGAAAAGACAATCGCTCCCTCTACGATGGCGATGGCAAAGGAGCTCCAGAAGCGCGGTATTCCGCTCTGTCTGGCAAGCGCGCGGCCCCCGGCTGCGATGACAAAATACATTTCACAACTCGGCTTGAGCGGTCAGAACGCGGGTTTCAACGGCGGCATTATTTTCTCGCCGGACGGAACACCGACAGTGAGCCGTGTCCTTTCGCGTGATGTGCTCTCCGTGGTGCATGACATGCTGCATGTCCATGGGATTGAAACGTGGCTGTTGCGTCAGTCTTACTGGATGGTCAGTGACGCCGCGACGCCGTTTGTCGAGCATGAGCGCCGTATTACCGGGCTGACGCCTCATGCCGTGCCGGATCTGCGTCATGAGTTTGATGGGATCGGTAAGGTCATGGGTGTGAGCAACAACTACGATCTGCTTCAGCGTGTCGAGACGGAACTGGCTGTTATGCTTCGTGGTGAAGCCAGTGTGCGCCGTTCCTCCGAAATGCTGCTCGATATTACGCCTGCGCTCGCCAACAAGGGCGAAGCCGTCCGTGAGTTGGCTCTCGCTCACGGTGTAAAGCCGCATGAAGTGGCCTGTCTGGGTGATGCCCATAACGACCTGCCGATGTTTGCTGTCGCGGGGTTGGGCATTGCCATGGGACAGGCTGAAGACGATGTGAGAGCCGCTGCCCAGGTTCTTACTGACACCAATGAGCGTGATGGCTGGGCCAAAGCCATTGAGCGCTACATTCTGCCAAGGGTCAAAAACACATGACGACCGATATCCGTACTGCCACACTGGAAACACTGCCGAGCTCAGAAGCAGTAGCCCTTCGAATGGCGGATCTTCTGGTGGAAGGTGTTTTTGACAAGACGGACGGCAAGTTCCGTGTGGCTCTGTCTGGCGGTTCGACACCCAAGCGACTGTTCGAACTGCTGGCAGAGCCAGAGCTGGCAAAGCGCATTCCGTGGGATCGTATTGAGATTTTCTACGGGGATGAGCGCCATGTTCCCGAAGGGCATGCAGACAGCAACCATACGGTTGGCCAGTCTGTTCTGATCAGCCGTGTTCCGGTTCCTGCCGAGAATGTTCATCCGATCCCGACGGGTGGAACGGTCGAGGCGGATGCGCGCGCCTATCAGAAAACTCTTGAGACTTCATACGGCGCGACGGAGCTGGACCCGGCTCGTCCGCTGTTTGATCTCGTAATGCTTGGCCTGGGAACGGATGGACATACGGCCTCCCTATTTCCGGGCGAGCCTGTGCTTCAGGAAAAGACGGCATGGGTCGGAACGGCAGCTCCGAAGACCGCGCCTTACGAGCGTATTACGCTGACGTATCCTGCCATCCATTCCAGCGCGCTGGTCGTCTTTCTGGTGACCGGGGCATCCAAGGTTGAAATGCTTCAGCGTCTTCGTGAAGGCGACAAAACTCTGCCGTCTGCAAATGTGACCAGTGAAGGTCGGATCGTCATTCTGGCAGATCGTGCCGCAACGGGAGACGCCGCATGAGCTCGGATATGGAGGCGCACAAGCGCACTGCCGCTCGTCGTGCTGCCGATATGGTCAAGAGTGGCATGGTGGTTGGACTCGGCACGGGAAGCACCGCCACCTACATGATCGAGCGGCTCGGTGAGCGCGTGGCAGAAGGCCTTCACATTGTCGGGATTCCGACATCCGAAGACAGTGCCCGCAAGGCCAAAAAAGCGGGGATTCCGCTGACGGATTTTTCCGCTCATCGTCAGCTCGATATTGCCATTGATGGCGCGGATGAGGTTCAGCGGGGGCCGTTGCACCTCATCAAGGGCCTTGGCGGGGCGCTTCTGCGTGAAAAGATCGTGGCTCAGGCTTCGAAGATATTTGTGGTGATTGTGGATGGCAGCAAGCCGGTTGATCACCTCGGGGAGCGTACTCCTGTTCCCGTGGAAGTGATTCCTTTTGGTTGGGAATGCACGGCAGAACGGTTGTCAGCCTGCGGTGCCAAGGGCGTTAAGCCCCGGACCGACCGTGATGGGAACCTGTTCGTCAGTGACAATGGCAACATGATCCTGGACTGCACGTTCGGCCCGATCGAGGACCCGGAAGATCTGGCGCGCCAAATAGACGCGATCGTGGGCGTGGTGGAACACGGCATGTTCCTTAACATGGCGTCTGAAGTTCTGGTTGCGACAGAACAGGGAGTGGAGCGATGGGAACCATAGAGACTGCGCACGTCAGTAAGGCCATAGGTGTCCGGCCGCGTTTTCTGGTCGTGATGGGTGTTTCCGGGACAGGCAAAACAACAATCGCCACCGGCCTTGCCACCCGCCTGGGGTGGCATTTTCAGGAAGGGGATGCGCTCCATCCCCAAAGTAACGTTGACAAAATGAGCTCAGGTCAGCCGCTGACGGACGAAGACCGCAAGCCCTGGCTGGAGCTCTGTCATGACTGGCTGAGCAGGGAAGTAAAAGCGGGTCACGGTGCTGTCCTGACCTGCTCCGCTTTGAAGCGCATTTATCGCGAACAGCTGCGCCGCGATCTTCCCGTTGAATTTATTCATATCCGTGTTGCTCGTGACACTCTGGCTGATCGTATGACCCATCGAAAAGGTCATTTCATGCCGCCAAGTCTGCTACCGAGCCAGCTTTCCACATTTGAAGAGCCGGGTGATGATGAACCGGTCATTCATGTCTGTGGTGAAGATCACCCCGATGTTGTGCTGGAGAAGCTGATCCAGCAGTTTCGTGATGAAGAAAACCAGAAGGAACTCCATGCGGCTGTTGGTTGATGCAGATGCCTGCCCTGTAAAGGACGAGATTTACCGTGTGGCAGGCCGTTATGGCCTCCAGACGCTGGTTGTTGCCAATCGCTGGATCAATATCCCCCAGTCGCCACTGATTGAACGTGTGGTCGTGCCGGAAGGGCCAGACGTTGCGGATGACTGGATTGCAGAGCAGGCTGTCACAGCAGACATCGTGGTCACGAATGATGTACCATTGGCCGTGCGGTGTCTGGAAAAGGGGGCGGCCGTTCTGCGCCCTAATGGCGAAGAAATCGATGATCGGTCCGTGGGAATGGTCTCGGCCATGCGGGATCTGATGCATGACCTGCGCGAAACCGGGGTGGTGAATACATACAATCCATCCTTTGGAAAAGCGGATCGAAGCCGGTTTCTTTCCGCTCTCGATACGCTCATCGTGCGACTCCGCAGGAAAGCTACCCTTTCGAGAGTGATCCCCAGTTCTTCATAAAACATCCACAGGGACGTCCCCGGAGATGTTCCATGAATCTGGGGATAAGAGTCCGCTGCTGAGGAAAAATCGTCCATGAATCCGTTGCGTCTTGCACAGCTGGAAATGTTCTGTGCTGTCGTCGAGACAGGAACGGTGGTGGCAGCGTCACGGAAACTGAACTGTGTGGCGTCCAACGTGACGGCGCGCTTGCGGGAACTGGAGCAGCTTCTGGGGCGGGAGTTGTTTACGAGGGAAAAGAACCGTCTCTTTCTGACGCCGGAAGGACGATTGTTTCACCAACAGGCCAAAACCGTCGTGGAAGAGGCACGGCACCTGACAGATCTCTTTTCTGAAGGCGTGCCTCGCGGGATACTGACTGTTGGGGCCTTGGACGTCGCACTGAAGGAATATTTACCCAGTCGAGTGCCGCAGTTTCTGGCAGCGGCACCGGGTGTAGAGATCAGGATACTGATCCGGCCGACAGATACGCTTGAGCGTATGCTGGTTGATGGCGAGATTGATCTTGCTCTGACGGATGGGCCAATCGAGCATCCCATGATGGGCAGCGCATTTGCCTTTCGCGAACGTCTGGCACTTATTTTGCCCGAAGGACAGAAGACACTTCAGTCAGGCCAGACAGTCTTTCTGTTCAATACAGACTGTTTGTATCGCCGGTATTTTGAGGCTTGGCTGGAGCAGAAGGGCTTTGGCGGTGGTCTTATCCATACCGTTGAGTCTTATGACGTCATTATGGCCTGCGTAGAGGCGGGGTTGGGAATTTCGTGTATTCCTCAGAGTGTTCTCTCAACTCTGGGGGCTGTCCGTAAGACAGGCATCGCTGTGCAGTACCCCACAGATCTTCAGGGCAGTGATATCTATTCGGTCTGGCGGGAGCCGCGAGTGAGCGTGTTGGCCCGGCTGTTCATGGATGGTTTGGGTTCAATCTCTAAAGACTCATAAATAGTGAACGAAACACTGATTTATCATCACTTTTAATAAAACATATCTCTTGCCAGTGTCGGGTCATCGATTGAACCGGCAGCGGTCTCATGCGTCTGGAATAAAGCGGCGCAGGATGCGCTTCCTGCAAAACAGGAGCACTCATGGCTCAGAAATACGATCTCTTCATTAACGGTGAATGGGTTTCCCCGCAGACGGGAGAATGGATTGCTGTCGAAAATCCTGCCACGAAAGAAACGGTCGGCCAGGCGGCTCGGGGTAGTGAAGCCGATCTGGATAAGGCAGTAGCAGCAGCCAAGGCGGCGTTTCCGGCTTGGAGCCGAAAGACAGCTACGGAGCGCGCGGATTATGTCCATGCGCTGAAAGATCTGGTGAAGCGGGACAAGACGGTTCTGGCCCAGATCATTACGTCCGAAATGGGTAAGCCCCTGAAAGAAGCTGAAGTCGAAGTTGATTTCGCAATCGGGCTGCTGCGGTTTTCGGCTGAAAACACGCTGCGTCTTCAGGGGGAAATCATTCCGGGGAGTACCCCGGACGAGAAAATTCTGATTGATCGTGTGCCTCTTGGCGTGATTGGCGCCATTACGGCCTGGAACTTTCCGCTGGCTCTTTGTGCTCGCAAGATTGGGCCGGCCATCGCTGCGGGGAATACGATCGTTGTAAAGCCGCACGAACTGACGCCGCTTGCGTCGCTTCATCTGGCAAAGCTGGTTGAGGAAGTCGGCATTCCCAAAGGTGTCGTTAATATTGTCACGGGTGATGGCCCGGAAGTCGGAGTTCCGCTGGTCGCGCATCCGGATGTGAAGCTCATCACCATGACCGGCTCTACGCCTGCCGGGAAAAAGATCATGGCCGCCGCGGCGGAGACGCTGAAGGAAGTTCGACTGGAACTTGGTGGCAAGGCTCCTTTCCTGGTGATGGAAGATGCTGATCTGGAAAAGGCGGCGGAAGCGGCTGTGCAATCTCGCTTCATGAACACGGGGCAGGTCTGTACCTGCAATGAACGTACCTACATCCATGAAGCAGTTTATGACGACTTTGTGCAGAAGGTTCGTCAGAAGATCGACGCACTGAAGGTTGGTCTGCCGACTGACCCTTCAACGGACATGGGCCCCAAGGTGAGCGAAGACGAACTCACCAAGGTTCACGAGATTGTCGAAAAGGCTGTTCGCCAAGGTGCCACGCTGGAAACTGGTGGGAAACGCTTAACGGGCGGTGTCTACGATAAGGGCTATTTTTACGCACCCACACTGCTGACGGACGTCTCGCAGGATATGGACATTGTTCATAACGAGGTGTTTGGCCCTGTCATGTCGCTTATCAAGGTGGCGGATTTTGATCAGGCGCTCGCCTGGGCCAATGACTGCCGGTATGGGCTGTCAGCCTACCTCTTCACGAAGGATCTGAGTCGTATCCTGCGTATGACGCGCGAACTGGAGTTCGGGGAGGTCTACGTGAACCGTCCTGGCGGTGAAGCGCCGCAAGGTTTCCACCATGGCTACAAAGAAAGTGGCCTTGGGGGGGAAGACGGACAGCACGGGCTGGAAGCCTATGTGCAGACCAAGACGATTTATCTCAACGCTTGATGTTCAAAAGGGCAGTCCGAAACCGGACTGCCCTTTTTTTATGAAAGGACCGGAAACATGGTTAAAGTTGCTGCACTGGCCACTGATGGCCTGGAAGAAATCGAACTGACATCTCCACAAGAGGCGCTGGAGAAAGCGGGCGCGACTGTTACTGTAATCTCGTTGAAAGCTGGGGAATTTCAGGCGGTCAACAAGGACATTTATCCGTCTCGCAAAATTAAAGCAGAGCTAGGCATTGCAGATGCGAAAGCTTCCGATTTTGATGCTCTTTTGCTGCCGGGAGGGCTTGCCTCACCTGATAGCCTCCGCATGAACCGGGATGTCGTGGCGTTCGTGAAGGAGTTTGTGAAGGCCAACAAGCCGATCGCTGCAATCTGTCACGGAGCGCAGGTTTTAATCGAAGTAAACGAGCTACGAGGCCGTACCGTTACATCATGGCCTGCAATCAAGACCGATCTTGAAAATGCGGGAGCAAGCTGGGTGGACACAGAAGTTGTGACAGACGGCCCTTATGTTTTCTCACGATGCCCCGACGATCTGCCTGCTTTCAACAAGGCGATTATCAAGCATTTCAAGGTGGGGTGATACATCGCATCACCAAGGCTGGACGAACGAGTCATGAATTGGATGGTCGGTCGTCTGGCTTTGAGATGTAATTTTCCAATGATCTTTCACAAACCGATAGCGTAGGCCGCTCCCTTTTAGGGATCGGCTGAATGCCTGTCGGGGTGTCAGGACACCTGAGACGGCTGGCGCTTTCATGGTGCCTAGAAGCGCCGGATCCGCGTCTACGAAACACCCTGTCTGGTGAGCAAGGTTTTGCAGTCGCTCATCCATACGTTGACTAGGAAGTTCCAGAGAAAACGGGCTCTTCTTGCATTCAGATGATGCTTCGATTGGACTGATATAAGATAATATGGAATATATAAAAATGGATGATAGATGCTTTCAAGAATATTTTGAAAGCATCTGATTCTACATTTTGGATTAATTACTATATTATATAGGAGCTGCTATCCTTGAGCTTTGCACGAACGAAATCTTTTCCATCTTTATCTAACAAGTCAAAAACTATTTCTGTTGCGCATGATAAATCTTTTTTTGTTATCTCTTCATTGCTCGTGGTAATTAACCTATTTGGAAAATTACAAACAAACATGGAAATATGCTGTAAGCGTTCCTTAAGTGTTTCTTCAGTAACGTTAACCTTTTCTATATGAAACTTTTCCCAATCTCCTGTTTTTTTTCTGTCGGAAATTATAGTTCCGCCTATATGAACTGGCTCGGAAGTTAAAAAATGTTTTGTGTTAGGATGTCTTAAAAAGAACTGGTTTTCTTTTCCTGTTGGGAAAATTTCATAAGAAAAAAACCGGCGTAATCTGCGATCATGCAGAATAGAAAATCGATTTAAACTTTTAGAAAAAATAAAAATTTTATTTTTATCTGTAAATTTTATACCATATATTTCTTGTAAATTGCCATCATTGGCAACGGTCAGCCCGCGGGAATCAACGCCGCAATATTTATCATGAAATGTTTTCAGCTTAAATAAATTAACGTGTGGGAGTATATTAATGCTTTGAAAAAGATCCGATTCAAATTTTTCCATTGAAATATATTTGTATTGCTTTCCAAATACGCCAATTTCATTAGCAACTCTTTGAATGGTATTTTCAAAAAATTCTCCCATTATTTCACGTAATTTTAGAACATTTTTACTCCCTTTATCATCGTATTCATGGCCCTTATTGTATTCAAGCCATAGATGGGTAGAGGGGTTTATATTTGTTCTCTTTTTAAATCTCTCTACAAAGTGCTCCATGCTTCTGCATTGGAAGTGCATAACCTTTCCATTGGTCCAGTCTGGTTCATCTTCCATGATTCCGACTGTATCTGACCAGGTAAAATTTTTTCCTGAAGAGCTTACGGTTTCTATGTCATTTTTCATTTTGAAAGAATGAACTGTTTGCCATTCTCCGGACCAGTATTTTGGTCGTATGAAAGATTTTGTATGTTTGTTGATTGACTCTTCTTTAGAGAGGTGATGCCTGTAAGAAAAAGTACTTGGCCATGCAGGCTTTGTGATATTATCAGAGCTTCCGTAATTGCACCAATTAAAGCAAATTTGACCCACAGTGGGTCTGAATTCGCCAAGGAAGTCTTTTAGGTTCTGATGTTTTTCTAAAAGAAGATATTCATCACAGTCTAAGAATCCGATCCATTCGAATTCATCTTTGAAGTTATTTATAGCAGAAATATAAACTTCTTTTTGTCTCCATGAGTGAGGAGTTTCTGACGGAGGTAATCTGGTAACTCTAACGTCAAAACTGTTGGAAATGTCGGAGAGCGCCTCAAATGTTCCGTCATTGGAATTATCATCGGCAACTATTATTGTGTCGACACCAATGAGTTTGTACCATGATATCCAAGAATATATTTCTTCTACTTCATCTTTTGTAAATAAAACAACAGCAATTTTCATTGTAATCTCCATTTTTAAAATACCAGATCAGAAGCGTTTTTTGTATTTAAATCATGGAGAAAATTTAAAGCCAAGCGAAAATTTTATTAGAAAAATAGGCTGCAGAAGCCTGTTTTTTGCATTTTACAGAGGGCCTGTTACCTTAATTTCAAGAAGATGAAATCTCGTCTCCACATAGATTGATTTATACGTTTCTGAGTGACATGTGGGTTCTATTTAGAAGTTTGTGTCCACTAGATGGCGTCCGAGGGCTGGGTCATCTGTGAAGAACCCGTCGATCCCCATATCTAGGTAGCGGCGGACCTCTGCGATCATACCTTGGGGGTTGCGAGCTGCTGGGCCTGCGTCATTTCGAAGCTGAGCAGGAAGAAAGTAGTTTTCCGGGCGTGCTGTGTAGGAATGAACAAGCAGACCTGCACGGTGCGCGTCATCCACCAGTGTGCTGGGTTCAAGCCATGCGCCTTTGGAATCCCGGGGGATCAGATCCGTGTTCGATGGGCCGATGACGTCGGAATAATGACGGACCTCCTTGAGGCCGCTCGGTGTCATCAGGTCGCCGAAGGTTGTTGTTTTTCCTGCTGCGGCAAGATCAGGGGGAACCTGTCTGCGTTCACCCATCAGAAGCATCAGTCGTGTCTGTGGGTTGATGGCCAGTGCCTGCTCCCGGATACGGGCAAGGTTGGACGTTTCGAAAGACTGGATTTCGAGCGGGGCCTGGCGCGTATATTCGTGAGCCGCGATGGTCTTGAGGAAGATTGCTTCCGGATCATGGCCCAGGCTGTGAAAATGCGTGGAATGCTTCAGTTCCGGGATCAGACCGAAGGTCTTGCCGGTGGCAGCAGCCTGAGCCGCCACAACTTCGATGACCTCCTCAAACGTCGGGATTTCGAAGCGGTCGTTGTAGCGGGTGTTATGGACACGAAGGGTGGCCAGACGCTCACGGGCGCGGAGTGTTTTCAGTTCCGCAAGCGTGAAATCCGTGGTGAACCAGCCGGTCTGCTTCTGGCCGTCGATGATGACGGTCTTTTTGCGGTCGGCAAATTCCGGATGATCGGAAACATCCGTCGTATCGGCGATGTTGCTTTCATGACGGACGACCAGATGGCCGTCTTTTGTCATGACTAGATCGGGCTCGATGAAATCAGCACCGTCCAGCATTGCCTTGGCATAAGCACCGAGTGTGTGTTCAGGACGGAGAGCCGACGCGCCACGGTGGGCAAACACCAGTGGCTTTGGAGCCAGGGAGGGAGCCGCCTTTGCGGAGCGGCTCAGGTGAAGGGCAGGGAGGGCGGCGGAAAGCAGCCCCAGAGTGCGGCGGCGCGTCAGCATGGATCAGTCCTTACAGCGTGGCGTTCAGTGTCAGGAAGAAGCTGCGCGGGGCAACCGGGAAGGCACTGAACTGACCAGAAGTCTGGGTCGCGTTGATGGTGGACCAGGCGTGTGTGTTGGTCAGGTTGGTGATGTTACCCTGAACACGCAGGGCTGCGATGTGTGGGATGCCATGGAACGTGTAGCCGGCGTTCATGTCAAACTGAGCAAATGGGGCGGCGTACATGTCGTTGGTGTAGGTTGCATAACGCTTCCCGGTCACGACACCGATGAACTGGCCATAAGCATTGCCCCAGTTGGTGCTGAAGACGAACTTCTCAGACCAGGCAGGCATACCCACAACGTTCTTGCCAGCCGTATGCACGACTGTCGTGCCGGTGCTGTAGTTATCGTTGTAGGTGGACTTGTTATAGGACAGGCCGTTGTAGAGCGAGAAATGCTCGCCGAAATGGGACGTGAAGGAGAAGTCCATACCATCGGTTGTGACAGAACCAACGTTGGCAAGCGTTGTGGCAGACCCGATGATGGAAGACAGCGTCTGCGTGGTGGCAACAGCCAGAAGGCGGTTCGAGAAGTGCACGTGATAGTATGACAGCTGTCCTTCGATAGACGTCAGCGGGCCAAGATGGATCTGGCGATGCTCACGCAGGCCGGTCTCGTACGTCCATGATGTTTCCGGCTTGCCGTTCTTCTTGAAGTCTTCGAACGCAGCCTGACTGGTTGCGCCCCAAGGTGTGGCGTTGCCGTAGCCTGCGTCCTGGAAGGAGCGCATGTTTTCCTGAATTGTGGCGAACCACTGTTCATTTGGCGTGATGTTCCAGACCGCACCAAAGGATGGCAGGAACGGACGTTCCGCAGCGATCGTACCACCCGGAGCCGTGACAGCGTAGGACGGAGAGAGCGAGCCCGCCTTGGCAGCAACAGGCAGTGTGCCGTTCGTGTAAACCAGCTCAGACTTGAAACCAGCCGTCAGGGAGAAGTTTTTGGAAATCTGCCAGTTGTCCTGCAGATGGGTGACGAACGTGTTGGTGTAGAAGTTGTTCGTATACTGGTCGATCAGGGCATTCTGCTGGCGCTCGTATGGTGTGGTCGGGTTGTTGGCATCCAGCGGGTACCAGCGACGAGCCTGCGTATTGTTGTTGCGCTCATACCATCCACCAACTTCAATGGAATGCTTGCCGAGGTGGTAGCGCAGTGTGGAGATCAGGCCACCGCGGTTATCCCAGTATTCGGTTGTACGCGTGGCGTAACCGGATCCACCGAAGACCGTGCTGAGATCCTGACCGGGGAAATAAGCTGCGAAGAGGGTGGGCAGACCCGCAGCCGTAATCGGGCCTGCGACGACGCCTTCACCTAGATCATGATGGTAATAGATCGAGTTATCCCAGTGCAGGTTCGCATTGAAATCATGCGTCCACTTTGCATAGGCCAGGAAATCTTCACGCTGGGCAGCGGAATAGTAGTTGCGGTAGTTCAGGCCTGCATTCGTGTAGGCAGCTGAATTAATATAAGATTTTGCGTAATTATAGTTCGGGTACGTGAAGGGTCGGACATAAGTGCCGTAGCCCTGTGGCAGAGTTACACTGTCTTCGTTTGGCTCCACTTTCTGGGACCAGTCAAAGAAGACCGAGAAGCGGTCATGGGCGCTATGGTGAACGAACTTGGCATTGACCTGATAGCCGCCCTGATGGCCAGCGAAATCCCATGCGCGCGCATCCTGACGAGCGAATGAGACATAGGCTGAGTTGCCATTTCCGAACTCACCCGTGTCGAGACGCGCGAAGGTGCGGAATGTGGACCAGCTGCCAAAGACCTGTTCGATCTGAGCACCGCGCTTGCGCAGTGGATCCTGCGTCGTAAATTCGAGTGTACCGCCGAGATTGGACGTGGATGCCGTGCCCAGACCGCCTGCACCGGTGGCAATGGACGCAGAGCCGATGTTTTCGCTGATGGATGCGCGCTGCGGTGAAAGACCGTTGTAGTTACCGTAGGCCTGATCACCGAGGGGAATTCCATCAAGCGTATAACCGAGCTGCTCTTTGGCAAAACCATGCACATACAGTGATGAATTCTGTTCGTTGTTGCCCCAGGGATCAGCATTGTTGAACACAACACCTGGCAGGATCTGCAGCGCCTTGATGGGGTTGATGCCCGGCATGATGCGCTGGATCTGAACGCGGCCAAGTGTTTGCTCGGAGCGGGTGCGCTTTGCGGTAATAACCAGCTGTTCCGATCCGCCGGAAACGGCTGCGGCCTTGTGTGCTGCGGTGTGTTTCTTGCTGTTTGTCGACGCGGTGGCAGCTTTGGCTGAAGGCAGTGCCATGCTCACTGCCAGCGGAGAACAGAAAAGAAAGAGCAGCGCGCGGTTGCGCTGGGATTTGGATGACATGGATAGCTTTCCCGTAACGAAGCGGAGTCGGAACGGGCGGAAACTAGTCTCAATATCGTGATGGTTGTGTGAACCTAGTGTGAAGGCGGCGTGACAGTTTTATGACGCCGTTTGCCAGCCTAGGCCCACGATCGCGACGCGCCGTCCGAACGGGGTCTCCTGCAATACTATGACTTCTCTTTCCTCAAGATATGTCAGCTGGCGGCGGGCCCGTCCCAGTGAGTGCGTGCCGTAGGCGCGGGCAAGAGCACTATCATCCGGGCAGGTTTCCGAATCGAGTGCCGTGCGCGCCAGCAACAAAAAGACGCCCTGAACGTCTTCCGGCAGAGACGCGGCTATGGCTTCGGCTTTCTGCCACTCTTCACTTTCAGCACGTTCCCGGTCCAGACCCGCGCGGATGGTTGCAAGAATGCGCTGGAAACGACCGAGATCGAGGATATTTCGTGATAGCCCCTGAATGCGCGCCCGGAGCTGGAAGTCCTGATAGAGGGTGGCAAGCGGCTTGTAATCCGCGCCTTCCTCGGATGCCACGCCAGCAACCATGTCCCAGATATGGGCTGGATCAATCTCGGTCGTTTCAGCTGCTGTGGCGGGTTCTTCAGCCGCTTCGCGGGTTGCGCCATAGGCATCAAGCTGTGCGAGAAGATCCGGCGGAGGGGGGCGTGTTTCGCGGCGGGGGCGCGGCGAAAAT
This sequence comes from Gluconobacter sp. P5E10, assembly GCF_018812145.1. NCBI lineage: Bacteria > Pseudomonadati > Pseudomonadota > Alphaproteobacteria > Acetobacterales > Acetobacteraceae > Gluconobacter > Gluconobacter sp. P5E10. The sequence continues at coordinate 413,124 of NZ_JACRVZ010000001.1, forward strand.
TCGTGAACGGGCTCGAGAATAATGTCTCGCAGGTCCTCGGCATCCATGGGCTGCAGGGGAACGAGCACTGGCCCCGTGTTGTGGCTGGCTGTTTCTACGGGGCCAATTGTCAGCAGCTTCGGGCGACGGGACAGAGCGGGGCCGAGCGCCATGAACTGCCCGCGGGCAAGATCACGAAACGATTCCGCGGCCCGACGCTCCATGCCCAGAAGATCTGCCGCACGGGCCATGTCGATGTCGAGGAAGGTCCGGCCCATCAGGAAGTTCGAGGCTTCTGCCGCGACGTTCTTGGCCAGTTTAGCCAGACGCTGAGTTGCGATGACACCGGCCAGACCACGTTTACGCCCACGACACATGAGGTTCGTCATGGCCCCGAGTGAGAGGCGACGGGCTTCATCGGAAGTGTCACCACCAGCAACGGGTGCGAAAAGCTGGGCTTCGTCCACCACAACCAGAGCCGGATACCAGTTGGCGCGGGGTGCTTCGAACATGCCGTTCAGGAAGGCACCGGCTGCACGCAGCTGCATTTCGGCTTCCACCTGTTCAAGGTTCAGCACAACAGATGCACGATGCGCCCTGACACGTTCACCGGCTGCACGCAAACTGGCTTCGGACTGGTCTTCAACGTCAATGACCAGATGGCCATAGCGGTCTGCCAGGGTGACGAAGTCGCCTTCCGGGTCGATCATGACCTGTTGAACGAGGGTTGCTGTCTGTTCCAGCAGGCGGCGCAGAAGGTGGGATTTGCCCGAGCCGGAGTTACCCTGAACCAATAGGCGCGTGGCCAGCAGTTCCGGCAAATCAATGCAGGTGTCTGAGCCGTCGCGGCCCTGTCCGAGAACGATGGATGTCATGGCGTCAGCGGATACCCGAAACTGACGATTCTAGCCACCCAAGGACGCCTTTTGCTGCGGCAAGACCGGTGGAAAAACATCCCTGCAGAAGATAACCCCCGGTTGGGGCTTCCCAATCCAGCATCTCGCCAGCTGCAAACACCCCGGGATGAGCCTTTACCATGAACTTTTCGTCCAATGCGTCCTGACGTAATCCCCCTGCGGTCGAAATAGCGCGGTCGAGGGTGTCTGTCCCGGTCAGGACGATGGGGAGGGCTTTAATGGCCCGGGCCAGCTGGAGGGGTGTCGCTTGTTTTGGCGTTGCCTGTCGCAGAAGTTCTCGGGAGGCACCATCGAGAGACAGAGCTTTGCGGAGGCGGTTAGACTGGCTCTCTCTTGGTCGCTGGGCCTGAAGGCGTTTGAGAATGGCATCTTCAGAAAGGGTAGGGCGCAGATCCAGTGACAGGGTAGCGGTGCCCGTAGAGGTGATGGCATCACGGAGAGAGGCCGAGAGGGCATAAAGGGCAGAGCCTTCCAGTCCGCGCGGCGTAATGGTGAGGTCTCCACGGGTTTCCGTTCCCTGAAACAACAGTCCGACGGAATGGAGCACTTCCCCGTCATGGCGTTGCAAGACGTCATCGGGCCAGTTGGGCATGAAACCGCAGTTTGACGGTTTAAAAGGGGATGTTTCCGTAGGGAACAGACTGGCCCAGCGCCCGTCTGATCCCAGGCGAGACCAGCTTGCTCCGCCTGTGGCCATGAGCGTGGCGTCCGCAGCAAAGGTGACAGGACCTGAAGGGCTTTCAAAGGTCAGTCGTGAACCCTCCCATCCTGTGAAGCGATGGCGTGTCCGGATCTGAACGCCTCGTTCTGCAAGGCGACCGAGCCAAGCGCGAAGGAGGGGAGACGCTTTCATGCTTTTGGGGAAAACTCGCCCCGAGCTTCCACTAAAGCACTCTTGCCCAAGGCTTTCAGCCCAGCAACGCAGAGCGTCTGGCGGGAAGTTCAGCAAGGCTGGGGTCAGCCAGTCCTGAGTTGGTCCATAGCGTGTTATGAAAACGTCGAGTGGCTCAGAGTGGGTCAGGTTGAGGCCACTTCGGCCTGCCATGAGCAGTTTCCGCCCCACGCTGGGCATCTGCTCAAAGATTTCGACGTGACATCCATGACCAGAAAGATACTCAGCGGCGAACAGTCCGGCGGGACCTGCGCCAACGATGGCAACAACTGGAGGCGTGGAAAAAGGGCTCATGGCTGTCTGATTGCCATGAGCCGGATGGTTTGTCAGGTTCTACGTGCTTCTGGGGCCAAGGAGGATCAGCCTCAGCAGGGCATCAGAAACCGGCGCTGATGGAGCCCGTTGCGGCGAAAGGTGCTGCAATGGCGTAGGTCGGGGCCGTGCCCTTTACCGTATTGCCGAAAATGCCCTTCATGGTTGTTGCATTCGTCTGCACGCTGAGCGGGAAGCCCAGATAGTGCTTGTCGGCAATGTTGGAGATGTTGAGCTTGACGTTGGGGCTCTGCAGGAAGCCAACATTGTGGAAGCGATAACCGACGGTCAGGTTCATGCGCACGTAAGACGGGAGTGCCTCGTCGTTCATGAACGTTGAATACTGCTTGGCGACGTATTTCAGGCTGTAGGCGCCGAAGAGATTTCCGTCATCGTAATCCAGATTGAAGCCAACCTGATATTTTGGTGTTTCAGGCGCGAACTTGCCCTTGGTGTGCAGGTAATCCACGGAGCTTCCGCTGCCGCCGCGCAGGTTGCTGGTTGTGCGGGCATCAACATACTCAAAGGATACATACGGGCGCAGATGATAGAAAATCGGACGCGTGCCGATTTCTGCATCCACACCGTTTGTGCTTTGGCCGCCCGCATTGATGTTGTTGCTGTAGTAGTTTGAGCAGGCGTCATCGGTGCACTGGCTCTGCGAGAAGAACCGGTTGGTGAAATTATAATGGAAGTACGTGATCGATCCCATGACGGTTGAACCGGTGTAACGCCAGCCCGCTTCTTCCGAGATGGAAATTTCCGGGTTGAGGTTTGAGGTGCCGCGTGTGGCGTAACCGCTGCTGGCCTGGTTGGGAGCCTTCACATTGTAATACGTGCCGGCATCGAAAAGCGCGTAGTTCGTCGGCATCCGGAAGTTGGTCGCACCGGAGATGAAGATCTGGTTTTCCGGGTTGATCTGGTAGCGGATCGACGCCGTTGGCAGCGGCTCATAGTAAGTCTTGTTGATGTACGGGCCGGTGGATGTGTTTGGCAGCATATTCTGCGCATCACGGGTGACGATGGCGTATTTCAGGCCGCCCTCGATCGTGAGCTTGTTGTTCAGCAGCGACAGGCTGTCACCGATGAACATTGTGTGCACGCGGGTCTGCGTCAGGTTAGAGCGATACTGATAGGTCTGCCCATTATCAAAAACGTAGTTTGCAGCCTGTCCCCAAACGCTCCAGGGCGTTCCGTCCGCGCCAATGCCCGTGGCGGGGCCGCTCTGGATCTGCTTGGAATATTCGAACCAGTAACCAACCATGAGGCGGTTTACGCCTGTTGTCAGTGTCAACTTCGTGACGGCACCGGGACGGTAGGTTGTGGTGATGGACGGTTCATAGAGCAGGCTGCCCTTGGCAACGGACTGCCCTTCAAGCGTTCCGCCCATTGTTGTCGCACCATAGCTGGTGGGAACCGTGTATGCCCCGCCGCCACTGCCGCTGCCGTACCAGAAGTAAGGTGTTTCCGTCAGTGTCAGGTGATCGGTCAGCTTAAAGGTGGACGGTGCACTGACATAAATGTTGGTGAACGGGTTCTGATGGAACTTGTAATAGTCCGCATCGCTCTTCGTGGTCTGGCCGGTCGGATCTTTGTACATGCCATTATAGACGGTGTTGGAGATCGTGGACGTGGTGGTGTTCTTGAATGTGCTGCCATTCGGGCGCGTGCAGGTTGCACCAGCCGAGCAGGACGTCACGTATTTGTCTTTCACGCCCAGGCCGTATTCGTCCCACGAAGCCATGTTCACGGAACGGTTTAGGTAGTTGTAGAGGCGATTGCCAACGATCGCGAGAGAGACGCGGTTGCCGTCGCCCCAGTCATTCACGATCTTGCCTTCGGCGTGCAGCTTCCGGTTCGTTGCTTCACTATGAACGGCATCTTCCGTTGCATAAGAACCTGAAAAATAGGCGCGCAGGTTCGTGTGGCCAATCTTGCCGGTGTCGAGGCGCAGGAAGCCGCGGGTGTAATCATAAGACCCGTAGGACACGTCGAATGCGCCGCCAGCCTTCATCTTCGGATCGATCATGTACATGTCGACCACGCCGCCCGTGGCGCTCAGATGTGGGCTGTCCAGATCCGCGGAACCCTGAGCGAGATTAACCTTCTGAAGGTTTTCTGAATCCACGATTTCCTGAGAATACGTCTGAAAGGAGCCGACGTCGTTGATCGGGAAGCCTTCAAGGGTAAAGCCCATCTGCGTCTGATCGAGGCCACGGGAGCTCATGTGGCTTCCTGTCAGGCCAGCCGGGTCGGAAGACGACACGTTGGCGCCTGGAAGCAGGGAGATGAGCTGCATCGGGTCCTGACCTGGAGCCTGCTTTTCAATGAAATCGCGAGACACGCTGGAAACAGACTTTGCTGCGTCCTGCTTCTGCATCAGGCCGCCACCAACGTCACGGCGTGTAACCCCGTCAAAATACTTGCGACGACCGCTGACGGACACGTGCTCTTCATGCACTTCATCTGTTGGCGCGGTATTACCCATCATGGACGGTGCCGCTGCGGCTGCCTGATGGCGGTTTGACTTATGATCAGGGGACGACGCGGCGGGAGCGGCCAGTGCAGGCGCAACCCCTAAGGCAATGAGTGCAGACGTTGAAAGCAGGCGTGCAAGGCGCATCAGGAAGATGGTCTTTCTCGGATAGTGAAATAAGCGAGAAGGGGAAAACCACGCTTTGTCACAATCATCAACAGTTTGGCATATGAAACATTACGACATAAATAATCGTGATATTTTCGCAACAAAAAGTGTCCCGAAAGCTTGCTTTGAGTGCCGGGGCGTCTGCGCGCTATAAGTGGTCATTGCTGACATTCGGAGGTTTCAGGCATGCAGAACGCAATCCAGCGCCGGGTGGCTCAGGGGCAGGGACGGGAACCAGCAGATCTGGTGATCCGCAACGTCCGTCTTCTGGATCTCGTGACAGGCGAACTGGTCCCGACTGATATTGCGATCTGCGGTGACCGGATCGTTGGAACGTACGGGACATACGAAGGCAGGAAGGAGATCGACGGACGCGGGCGGGTCGCTGTTCCCGGTTTCATTGATACCCATCTTCATGTTGAGTCCTCTCTGGTCACGCCTTTCGAGTTTGATCGGTGCGTTTTGCCGCATGGCGTGACGACCGCCATCTGTGACCCCCATGAGATGGCCAACGTCCTTGGGCGGTCAGCCTTCGATTATTTCCTGGCAGCGGCGGAGCGGACCGTCATGGATCTGCGGGTCAATCTGTCGAGCTGCGTTCCTGCAACGCCTATGGAAACATCCGGGGCCACACTGGATGCAGCTGATCTGGTGGCCTACCGGGACCATCCCAAGGTGATCGGGCTAGCAGAATTTATGAATATCCCGGGTGTTCTGAACGGCGATCCAGGTTGCCTGGACAAGCTGGCCGCATTTGCTGGCGGTCATATTGACGGTCATGCGCCGCTGATGCGCGGCAAGGCGCTGAATGGCTACCTGGCTGCGGGCATTTCGACGGACCATGAAGCGACCGCAGCGGAAGAAGCGCTGGAAAAAGTCCGCAAGGGTATGACCGTGCTGATCCGGGAAGGCTCTGTCTGCAAGGATTTGGAAGCTCTGGTTCCGCTGTTGAATGTTGCAACGTCGCCCTTCTTTGCCTTTTGCACAGACGATCGTAATCCGCTTGAAATCGCACATGAAGGGCATCTGGACTTTCTGATCCGCCGGGCAATCGAACTGGGGGTTGAGCCGTTGGCTGCGTATCGTGCAGCGTCACTTTCGGCTGCCAATGCCTTTGGTCTGAGAGACCGCGGGCAGATTGCTCCAGGCAAGCGGGCAGATGTTGTGCTTCTGGATAATCTGGAGGTCTGCCTGGTGTCAGACGTCATTTCTGCCGGGCGTCTGGTCACGGATGCCCTGTTTGCTGAACGGGAGATTATTCCACCCGTGGGGCTGGGCAGCGTGAAGCTCCCAGGTGTGGTTTCTGCGTCGGATATGGAAATTCATGGCAGCGGAACAGACCGCCCTGTGATGGGGCTCATTCCTGGGCAGATTATTACGGAATATCTGCGGCTGACATTGCTGGAAGAGAACGGGCAGGTTCTGTCAGATGTGCCGAACGATGTGGCCAAGGTCTGTGTAGTGGCGCGACATGGACATAATGACAATATCGGCAGGGGGTTTGTGAAAGGGTTCGGCCTGAAGCACGGAGCACTGGCGTCATCTGTCGGGCATGACAGCCACAATATCTGCGTTGCGGGCACCAACGATGCGGATATGGCGACTGCTGTGAACCGGTTGGAAGCGACGGGCGGCGGATTTGTTGCCGTTCAGGATGGCAAGGTGCTGGCAGAACTGAAGCTGCCGGTGGCGGGCCTCATGAGTGATGCGCCGTTCGAACAGGTCCGCGACGAACTGATCGTGTTGCGGAAAGCTGCGAAAGAGATGGGCGTTTCTCTGGAAGAGCCGTTTTTACAACTGGCTTTTCTGCCTCTTCCTGTTATCCCGCATCTCAAGATTACGGATCTTGGAATGATTGACGTCCAAACGATGGAACTGGTCTGAAACGAAAAAAGACCCGCCCCTGTGAGAGGCGGGTCTTTTTTATCAGGCCTGACGAAGGCTGATCAGTGGGTGGAGGCACCCGTTGCATTGGCAATGCCCTGCTGCGCACTGGTTGCAGCGTGGGACGTTGCATGGCCAACAGCACTGACATCCTGGCCTGCGCCACGCGTCGTGTTGCAGGCGGACAGAGACACTGCCGTACCTGTAAGCAGGGCAGAGACCAGCATCAGGCGAGCGAACGTGGATTTACGGGTCTTGGTCATGCGGGCATGTCCTTATGTTCTGTGTGTTTGTTCAGGGGTAAAAGCCTGTCGTGTCAAAAAGTTGCGTTTTTAAGTACTGACCTGCGTCGGCAGGAACGGAAAAAGGCCTGAAAATTGTTAGAGAAATTTCATTGGGCCACAGCGATGTTCAGAGTGTTTCGTCGTAACCCGGAGCGTTCGCCTGGAAAGTCAGTTCTGATTGTGGACTGTAATTTTCCGCGGCCCCTCCATGATTCCGGTTCGATGGATCTGGACGCGCTGATCCACTCGCTGCTGCGTCAGGGATGTAAGGTCAGCTTCCTTGCGCTGGGGGAGTATTTCCTTCCCAGAGAGCAGCGGGATAGGAACGCGAGGGAAGAATATCGCGCCTGTGGAGTGACCTGCCTGACGCCCGGTGATGATATGGCTTCACCCGGATGGAAGGGGATCGAAGAGGCTCTTCAACAAATCGGGCCAAATCTTGATACCTGCATCCCATGCCGCGTGAGTTGTGGGGGCGCAGCTTACGATCGGCTTCGTGCGGCGTTTCCATCGGCTCGCATGATTTTCTACGCGTGTGATCTGCATTTTCTACGAGAAGAACGGGCTGCGCGTCTGGCCGGAGATTATACCGCGCTCAAAGCAGTTGAGGTCACGCGGGATAATGAATTCGCCATTATGCGTCGTGCAGATGCGACACTCGTAGTGTCTAGCTATGAGAAAAATCTTTTACGTCAGAAATTGCCGGAAGCGCTGGTTGTTCATCTGGCTTTTCCCCGCCCCTCTGCCGAGGGAGATGGCTGGGACGCGCGCCGCGATATTGGTTTCATCGGCAATTTCGGGCATCGGCCGAATGAAGATGCGGTGCGTTATTTTCTGGAGCATGTCTGGCCGGATCTAGCTGTCCGCATGCCGGATTGCAGATTTCTGATCGTGGGAACGGGGGCGCCGGACTGGCTGACAGAATGGGCGGAGAAAGACGCGCGTCTGGTTGTGCTAGGGCACGTTCCAGATTTGGCGGCTGTGTTGAACAGTTTAAGAATAACTGTCGCGCCGCTTCGGTATGGAGCTGGGACGAAAGGAAAGGTTTTAAGCAGCCTGTCTCATGGGGTGCCCTGTGTCATGACATCCGTTGCCGCTGAAGGTTTCGACTTCACGCCGCAGCTCAAAGAGCTGGTTGTTGCTGATCTTCCGCAGGATATGGTGGAAGCCATTGTGGCGCTCTACACACAGGCCTCTCGATGGGAGATGGTCGTTCGTCACGGGCGTGATCTGATATTGCAGAATCATACACCCGAGAAGCTTGATGCGGCGGTGGCTCAGTTGCTGCGTATTGATGCTGCTGGCCGCTGACCGAAGGATAAACTTACGTAGGCGTCCGTTACCAGGAGTCCTTCGCGCCGCCTCCGCCAGAATCGCCTCCGCCGGATTTGTAGGAGTTTTTCTTCTTGTCGCCGCCGGACGAGTTGGCGTTATTACGTGAGGCGGCTGATAGAATATTGATCAGCAGGCTCAGGATCACGTCCCAAGGAATGCTGATCAGAAACCTGTCAAAAATTGAAAGAGGCAGGCCCTGAGCTTCGCGGCGTTGAGCGCGGACGGTAAAGCCAGAGCCAAGAGCAAACAGCACCATCCCTCCGACACCGAGTGCGAGATCAAATCCGTTGATGTTGAAATCCGTATCAGATGTGGCCTGCTCCTCGTGAACCTGCGTCTCGCTTTTACGCAAAATGTCGGCGATGGAATCCAGAATCCCGTTTAGTGCGGCGGCATAGTGACCGGCTTTCAGGTTCGGTTGGGCAGCATGCAGGATATTGAAGGTCTGAAGGTCGGTCAGGTCGCCTTCAAACCCATACCCGACTTCGATGCGAGCCTGATTGTCCGGAATATCCAGAACGATCAGAAGACCGTTGTCCTGACCTTTTTGACCAATGCCGGAGGCATGGAACGTCTCATTTGCATACTGATCGATATCGTCCACATGGCCGGGAAGAACGATCAGAATGTGCGGGTGACTTGGGAGTGTTTGCCGAAGATCCGTCAGCTTCTGGACGAGCTGATCCTGTTCCGGCTCGGACAGGCTCTGATGCGGATCTGTCACGAGCTCGGTCAAAGGTGTGGCCGCCCCTGCTGGACCAGTCAGGGACAGGCATAGCAGGGCAGTCACGGCAAGGACCAGATGCAGGGTGCGCGTTAGAAGCGGGTGGGAAACAGTCGGCACGTTCATCCGGTCCTTCCGTCAGATCAATGCTTGGAGAAGTCTACGACTGGCGGCGTCTGTGCGGCTGGGGAAGCCTCGTAGTAGACGCGCTGATGGTAGCCCATGATCCCGGCGGCGAGGTTGCCCGGGAAGTGCATGACCGTCTGGTTGTAAGCCAAAATGGCCTGCTGCAGACGCTGGCGTGCTACAGTGATGCGGTTCTGTGTGCCTTCAAGCTGAACCATCAGGCTCGTGAAGTTCTGATTGGCCTGTAGCTGCGGGGACTGTTCAGCCACAACGTTGATGGCCTTGATTTCCTGTGCGTTACGGGTCTGTGCATCCAAGATCTTCTTTTGAAGGTCTTCATCACTGACCGAGCGAGGGTCAATGCGGTTCAGGGGCGTTTCACCCGAACGGGCCGCAGCGTAATCCGTCAGGGTGTCATGCTCGTGGGTGGCATAGCCTTTGACTGTGTTGACCAGATTGGGAATCAGGTCGGTCTGGCGCTGAACTTCGTTCTGAAGCTGACCCATCTGTTCCTTGACGTTCTGGTCCGCTCCCATGAAACGGTTATAGCTTGATCCCAGCAGGGCAATAATGCCGATTACCAGAATGGCAGGAATGAGAAGTTTTCTCATTAGGGGGTCCTCTTAAATCAAAAAACGGATCATCACTCCGATCGCAGAAAAAATCGTCAGTCGTGAGTGTCTGTTCTTCGCCTTTATACAACAGAATGGACTGAAGGAAAAAACGTTTCTTTTTAGTCCATGTTTGTGGGGAAAGTATTCCGGTTTCCCGTTATGTTATATCGGTAGAATGGCCATGTTTTATTTGCCCGCTGGAGTGTCGAGAAACTGGAGAGTGTCGGGTGTTCTGAACACGATGCTTCATGCATCTGGCATGACGCGCAATCATGCGGCATTAAGGCGGCATGAAACTGCGCTTTGCCCCATCGCCAACCGGCTATCTCCACGTTGGTAACGCCCGTCAGGCCGTCGCCAACTTCCTGTTCGCCCGCCGCCATGGCGGCAAGTTCCTCCTGCGTATCGACGATACGGACGTCGCGCGCAGCAAGCCTGAATATGAGGACGCGATCCGTAAGGATCTGGCGTGGCTCGGTCTGGACTGGGACGAAGAGGCCCGTCAGTCCTCGCGGATGGAGCGGTATGCTGCGGCGATCGACAAGCTGAAAGCCTCTGGTCGGCTGTATCCGTGTTTCGAGACCGAATACGAACTGAATGCCAAGCGCGAGATGCGCATCCGGGCTGGCAAGGCCCCGATCTATGATCGCGCTATGCTGAAGCTGACGCCAGACCAGCGGGCGCGTGCGGAAGCCAATGGTAAGACGCCGCACTGGCGTTTCAAGCTGACGGATGGCAGCCGCAAGTGGCAGGATCTCGTCATGGACGATTGCTCCGTCAAGCTGACGGCAATTTCCGATCCGGTTCTGATCCGCGCAGACGGCACGATCCTATACACGCTGGCGTCGGTTGTTGATGATCTGGAAATGGGCATCACGCATATCGTCCGTGGTGAAGACCATGTGACGAACACGGGTGTTCAGATCGATATTGCAGAAGCGCTGGGTGCAAAGCCGGATCGCTTTACGTTCGCGCATCTGCCGCTGCTGCTGGATTCTGACGGCGGGAAGCTGTCCAAGCGTTTTGATGCGTTGGGCCTGAAGTCGCTTCGTCAGGATGGGATCGAGCCGATGTCCATCGTGTCGTATCTGGCACGCGTTGGGACGTCCGATGATCCGGAAGTCATGACGATGGAAGAGGCGATTGCGGCCTACGAGATTTCCCATGTTTCCAAGTCTGCGGCGCGGTTCGATATGCGCCAGCTTCTGGCTCTGAACCGCAAGGCTTTGCACAATCTGCCGTTTTCGGTGGCGAAGGAACATCTGCCAGCCGAGGCGACGGAAGAATTCTGGAATGCAGTGCGCGGTAATGTCGATCTGACGGCTGAAATCCCGCATTGGTGGGATGTGACGCAGGGCACGATCGTTCCGCCGTCCCAGCCGGAAGACCGTGAATTCCTTCAGCAGGCGCTTGAAACCCTTCCTGCCGAGCCATGGGGCGAAACCACATGGCAGGACTGGACCACGGCTCTGAAGGAAAAGTCAGGTCGTAAGGGCAAGAGCCTGTTTATGCCGTTGCGCCTTGCCCTGACGGGTGAGGATAACGGCCCAGAATTGCATGTTCTTCTGAGCCTGATGGGACACGCCCGGACGGTGTCACGTCTTCAGGACGCTATTGGCGCCTGAGTGATGAGTGGGAATGCCCGTTTGTCCGGGCATTCCCACTTCCGGAATTCAGACGGGTTCGACGCTCCAGAAAGCTTCCCAGCTTTCGCCAGGCTGTAGATGCAGCAGCCCCGGCTTTTCCGAAAAATCTCCGGTGAATCCAACGGGTGTAGCGTAGCCATACCAAGGTTCGATGCACAGGAAACCGGCACCGGGTTTGGTCCAGATCCCGAGATCTTTGAACCCGTCCCAGCGGACACGCAGGCCGCTTCCGTCCGGGCCTGTGAAATCGACAGCCTTGCTGCGGGCATCCAGCATGATAATGGCATCAGCCTCGAACAGGCTGTCCTGCAACGGAAGAAGCCGGTCATGGATTGGGGACGGGACTGCCTCCGGAAGCAGACCATCCGGGCTGATGCGCCGGATATGATCGGCTTCATTCGTGTCAAAGGTCAGGCGATGATTTTCGCGGCCCGTTTCTGGGTTCAGGGGCCACATGAAAGCCGGATGCACACCAAGGGACGCGTGTAGTGTGGCATCTTCGGACGGGTTGGTCAGAACATAGCCGACGTGCAGGCCGGTTTCTTCCATCCGATAAATAAGATGCAGGCGAAATGCCGCCGGGAAGAGCTGCCATGTTTCGGGTGTATCTTCCAGCTCCAGAACACAGCCGGTTTCTGTTCGTTCGAGCCAGCGGAATGTCATGTCACGGGCGAAGCCATGCTGGGTCAGCGTAACCGGCTGGCCATTCAGCGTTGTATTTTCCGGTGGTTTTCCAACGATAGGGAACAGAACGGGCGAATGGCGTTTCCATGCGGGGCCAGCGTTCCAGAGCAGGTCCTGCCCCGAAGTGGTCCGCAGGGAGGTCAGCTCTGCGCCATGGGCGGAAACCGTTGCCGTCAGGCCATTTTTTCCGAAGCTGTGCCGGGTGTCAGACATGGTGATAGTGCCTTTCATGCGCGGTGGACGGATCAATCGGCTCGTGGTCCCCGTGTTCGGTTGTGTGGAACCGGGTAAAGTCGACCTCGACCCTGCCATCCGGACGGTGATGGATCATGTCCGAGAAACGGTATCCGTGTTTCACATGGCCGATCTCGTAGGCATGTCGTGCGAAAAGTGTCTGGGAAGAGATTTCGTCTGTCCCATCCATCGTGATGATGATTTCCGCATTCTGGTCAATCAGCGTGTCTGCTGACAGGCCATAAAGCGGGCTGGTCTCATCAATCATGTGTGTGGCGTTCAGGCTGATCCGGAAGATCGGAACATGCGACTGGATTAGCGCCAGTCTGTCGAAACGGCGGACCAGTCGCCCATGATCGTCCGGCATCAGGCGCGTCAAGGTCATTTCAACATTGGCAGACAGGATCAGCGTGCGGCGCCGGTTGGCGATACGGATGGTCAGTGTGGGGATCAGGTCATCATAGGACACGACGGCGACGTGGCTGAACAGGATACGGGCTCTTGGGCGCGAGAAGCGAGCAAAGACCAGTCCCGTCGCGAGTGCGTTGAGCATCATGCCGGCGAGCACTTCAAAGGACACGATGGTGTTGGTCAGGCGTCCGACGGGGGCCATCGTGCCGTATCCGACTGTTGAGATCGTCTGGACACTGAAGAACACGTCATCAAGAAAATCCCCATGCGGGACGCCGCTGACGCTGCCGGGGATCATGTAGTAAAGGCAGGCAAAGCCGATATTGATGCCCAGATACAGAGCGAGGGACGCCCAGAAGAACGCCCCCCATGTCATGGTCATCAGATGGTGATAGAGGTCCCCGAGGGAGCCGTCTTTCAGACCGGTACGGATAATGTCGCCCCGACCGTTTTCTTCCAGAACATGGGCCCGGATGCGGTTGGCCGTTTCGACCACCAGCGCCTCAGGCCGTGGAGTCATCCGGTGCCTGTGTCGCCAGTGGATCATGGTCTTACCGTCTTGCCTTTCTGGCGCTGACCAGTTCGCTGACCACGCCATGGAGCGTGCGAAGTTCCTGTTCGGTGACTTCGCCTCGTGTGAAGAAATGCCGCAGATTGCGGATCATGCCCGGTTTCTTCTGCTCGTTCCGCAGGAAGCCACAGTCATCAAGTTCCCGCAGCAGATGGGACATGAAGTTTTCCAGCTCGCCCTTGGTAGCCACATGCGTCTCATTGGTCATGAGCTCGCGCGGGGGCGTCATGTCTTCGGTCAGATACCACTCATAGGCCATGACGAGCACGGCCTGCGCGAGGTTGAGAGACATGAACTTCGGATTGAGCGGGTAACGCACCAGCGTATCGGCGCGGGCCATGTCTTCGACGTCGAGGCCAGCGCGTTCCGGCCCAAACAGGATACCGGTGCGCAGGCCACGCGTGGAAGCCACGCGGAGTTCTGCCGCAGCGCCGCGAGCCGTCATGACAGGCTTCACGACATGGCGGGGGCGGGGGCAGGTGGCGAAGACGCGGTGCAGGTCAGCCACGGCCTCATCGACCGTTTCGAAAACCTGCGCGTTGTCGAGGATGCGATGGGCGCCGGAAGACGCAGGCCAGGCGCGTTCCTGCGGCCATCCGTCCCGTGGGGCGACGAGGCGCAGGTGAAACAGGCCGCCATTTGCCATGGCGCGAGCGGTTGTGCCGACGTTTTCGGCTAACTGCGGGCGCACGAGAATAACAACGGGGTCAAATTCGCCGATCGGTTCCAGATCGGCACCACCATCACGTCCGGTCATGAGATTATGCCTTCCGCCATGTTGTGCCGCCGGGGCCGTCTTCCAGCGTGATGCCGTCTGCAGCAAGCTGGTTCCGGATTTCATCCGCGCGGGCGAAGTTGCGGGCTTTGCGGGCTGCCAGACGTTCCTCGATCAGCGCTTCGATGGCGGACGCATCAACGCCTGAGCGGAACCATTCAGCCGGGGAAGCCTGAAACAGACCAAGCTGTTTGCCAGCGGCCAGAAGACCAGAGGCAGCTTGCTGATCGCCCTGCATGGCAGCGTCTGCCAGCGGGTGAAGTGCTGCGATGGCGAGTGGTGTATTCAGGTCATCGCACAGGGCATCGAGCACACTTGCCGGAACATTTGCTCCTTGTTGCGCATCACCGCGCTCAAGAGCACGGTAGAGGCGATCCAGAACGCGGCGGGCTTCTTCCAGCTTCTCCCACGTGAAATCCAGCGTCGAACGGTAATGCGCGCCCAGATACAGGAGACGCAGCGGTTCCGCCGGGGACTTTTCCAGAACTTCCCGGATGGTGAAGAAATTGCCCAGAGACTTGGACATCTTCTCCCCGTTGGAGAGCAGCATGCCGTTATGGAGCCAATGCGTGGCGAACTTGCTGCCCGGATAGCAGCACAGAGACTGCGCACGCTCGTTTTCATGATGCGGGAAGAGCAGGTCGTCGCCACCGCCATGAATATCGAAGCTCTCACCCAGATACCGGTGTGACATGGCCGAGCACTCGATATGCCAGCCGGGACGACCACGACCATAAGGGCTGTCCCAACCGGGTTGATCGGGTGTTGACGGCTTCCAGAGCACGAAATCTCCGGGGTCACGTTTATAAGGAGCCACTTCAACGCGGGCGCCAGCGATCATGTCATCCAGTGAGCGGCCGGAAAGTTCGCCATAAGAGGAGAAGTTCCGGACTGCGAACAGGACGTGCCCTTCGGCTTCATACGCATGCCCGTTTTCGATCAGGCGGCCGATCATGTCCAGCATCTCACCGATGTGGTGGGTTGCGCGGGGTTCGATATCCGGGGGCAGAATCCCGAGTGACGCCAAATCTTCATGAAAGGCTTCAGTCGTGCGGGCGGTGAGGGCGGAGATGTCCTCACCGTTTTCTTTCGCGCGGGCTGTGATCTTGTCGTCCACGTCCGTGACGTTGCGGACATAGGTGACACGTGGATACAGCACGCGGAGCAGTCGGATCAGGATATCCGCGCCCATCATGGCGCGCAGATTGCCCAGGTGCGCCCGGTCATAGACTGTGGGTCCACAGAAATAGACCCGCACATTCTGCGGATCGAGTGGTGTGAACAGTCGCTTTTCGCGCGCGTGGGTGTCGTGCAGACGGAGCACGTGAGGAACGGGATCGGCCATAGATGGGATCAATGCGCCAGCCACCGTTTTGGTGCAACAGGCTTTGTTACTCTTGTCTGTATGATCTGCACTGCGATAGTGAGGCTTATGTGTAGAACCTTCAAAGATCCGACCTCTTCACGCGGGCATGCTCTTGCCCTGCTTCGCGTGGCTCTTCCGCTTGCACTTTCCCAGCTTTCCGAAATGTCGATGGGCGTTACGGACACCATCCTTCTGGGCGGTCTGGGGGTAGCTGAAGTGGCGGTCGGCGGTCTGGCCAATACTTTTTTCTTTACCACCATGGTGACCTGCCAGACCATTCTGGGTGGAGCTGGCGTTCTTCTATCTCATAGTCGGGGGGCGGAAGACCACGGACGGGATTCTCATGACGGTCGCAGTGTCATGAGCGCTGCGTTCGTTCTGGCACTGCTGATCTTCATTCCCTGTGCGTTGCTCTTATGGTTCGTGCAGCCATTGTTTGCGTGGCTGGCGGAACCCGGGGACGTGGTGACCCAGGGTAGCCACTTCATCCATATCCTTTTGTTATCCCTGCTGCCGGATTTGGCCGTGATTGGTGTGCTGCGTGTGGCGCTCCCATCGCTCGGGGCGGAAACGCTTCTGTTGTGGATCATGCCTGCCATGGCGCTCTGCAATGGCATCACCAATGCAGCGCTCATTCATGGATGGTTCGGGCTGCCTGCGATGGGGATGTATGGCTCCGCCACAGCCACGACCCTGACAGGCTGGGCGATCAGTTTTGCCCTGACCGGATTGTGTCTGATGCACCCGCGAGTGCGGGCCGTTATGAAGCCAGCTCCTGTGCGCTGGCCTATCATGAAGGAACTATTGAAGCTCGGTTTGCCCATGATGATGGGAGCTGCTGCTGAAATTCTCATGTTTCAGATCACAAGCCTGCGGGCCGGGCAGCTTGGAACACAAAGCCTGGCAGCCCATCAGGTTGCTGTAAACGTGAGCGCACTGCTGTTCATGGTGTGTCTGGCTATTGGTCAGGCCACCAATGTTCGGGTGGCATACTGGCGGGGTTCAGGGCGAATGGATCAAAGCCGCCGGGCTGCGTGGACCGGTATCTGGGTGGTGCTCGTCTGGTCCATTCTGTCTTCAGCCTTGTTGCTGATCTGGCCAGAAAAAATCGTCAGCCTGTACTTCACGGGGCATGCTCCTGATCCCTCTACGGCTGCATTGGTGATCACGCTTATGAAGATTGCCGGGATCTACCAGATTGTGGACGGACTTCAGGTTGTGTTCAGCGGCGCCCTGCGTGGGTGCGGTGATGCCGTCTGGCCAATGGTGATTGCGGTCACGAATTATGGCCTGATTGGCCTTGTCTTTGGGGGATGGTTGGCCTTCCAGCAGCACTGGGGTGCGGAAGGCCTTTGGATCGGCATGGCGGCAGCGCTCACGGTGAGCTCTGTCGCCTTGGGAATTCGGCTGTTCAGCGTGATGCGGAAAGCCGAGCCTGTGCCATCGTAATCAGATAAGCCACAAACCCACCGGCGGAGAGCAGTGCGGCGCCCCATCCGATCGAGCCCAAACCATGCCCTGAACTCACCAGATAGGCCCCGAGCCATGTGCCCGCAGCGTTGGCAATGTTGAAGGCTGAATTGTTCAGGGATGCGGCAAGGGTTTGGGCATCGCCCGCAACTTCCATCAGATGTGTTTGAATGGCTGGGGAAATGCCGATCAGCGTTGCCGGAATCAGGAACGTGATCAGCAGCATGGCGACAGGGGATGGCAGGAGTAGCCAGAACCCGATCATGAACACGCAACTGGCAGCCAAAGAGAAAAGGATCGTCCGGTTGATATTCCGGTCCGCCATGGCTCCGCCAAACGAATTGCCAGCAACCATGCCGAGCCCCCAGACAATCTGATAAAGCGCAACGGCCCAGTCCGGGAGATGCGTTACGTCTGACAGGGCTGTCGTGAGGAACGTGTACACTGCAAAGAGGCCACCAAAGCCAATGGCGCTTGTCAGAAGCGTCAGGAGCACCTGAGGCCGCTTGAAAGCTCCGAGTTCAGCGAGTGCATTTGCGTCTGGATGGGGCTTGTCGCGTGGGGCGAAGTACCAGAGTGCCAGGAAGCAGAGCAATCCCAGCGCAGAGATTGCACCATAAGCGACGCGCCAGCCCAGATGATTGGCGGCGTAGGTGGACAGGGGCGACCCCACGACCGTGGAGATCATGATGCCCGACAGAACGCGTCCGACTGCGCGGCCACGTCTTGCGCGCTCAACCATGGAGGCGCCAACGAGCGCGGAAACACCGAAAAAGGCGCCGTGAGGGAGCCCGGTGATGAAGCGCATGACTTCAATGTCGAGCAGGTTCGGCATCAGGATTGTGCCGATATTCCCGACAAGGAACAGCACAAGCATAGCCAGCAGAAGTGTACGACGGGGGAGTTTTGCACCAGCAACCGCAATGAGGGGTGCTCCGACCACGACACCCAGCGCATAAGCTGAAATGACGGAACTGGCGCGGGAAATGGAAATACCAAGGGAATGGGAGAATTCGGGCAGAAGGCCCATCATGGCGAATTCGCCAGTCCCAATCGTAAATGTCGCCAGCATGAGAGCAAACATGGCTGGCTCGACACCGTGGGGTGGACGCACCCGCTCGACATCGACTGGTTCGATTAATTCCATATGGAAAAGGTCCGGAATAAGGGGAAAACCCGCCTACCATCCGGACCCTGAAAAGCTACCCGAACACGCTCACATGGAAGTGTCCGGGCAGGTCAGTTCAATTCTCCGTTGGCAGGCGAATTGTCTGACCCGGATAAATGTCATCCTTGCTTGTGACAAGCGGTTGATTTGCATCAAGAAGCTCATCGCCAGAAATATCTTCCGGCAGTTTCTCGGCAACCTCATCAAGGTTATGGCTTGTCTTGATTTCAAGGAACTTCGGATCAGGTGTGCCGGGGGGAACCTGGATTTCCGCTTCCACAGCAGCCACGCCAGCGACGTTACCCGCCGTGAGGATCATCTGGTCACGCGCTTTGGCGGAATCGGCCTTGCCGCGCAGATAGATCGTGCGGTCATCAATCACGAGATGCGACATATGCATCTGCGCGAGACCAAATCTCTTGAAGGCGCGCTTGATGGCGCTCTCGCCTGGCTTGGGCGGGGGCGGTGAATCCAGAGACTGGATCAGCCCTTCGAGGGAACCCTCAGCGATGCGGCCAGCCTTGGGATTGAAGCGATAGATTTTCATGGGCAAACTCAAAAAGACATGGCTCCCGGATTCATGGGGAGTACCAGACCGTTAGCGCAAATCCCCAGGGAAGGGTTGCGCGCTTTATAGGCCTCCGATGTGAGAAAATAACAAGGGTCAGACTCGTCCTTTCATTGACATGACAGAGCGAGACCTGTTAGGCGCGGGTCCACTGCCGGAAACGTGGACGTACCGGCCGGACCAATAAAGCGGGTTTCTGTACCCCGCAGGCTCCGGTTTTTGGGTGCGCGCCCGTCTTTCCCAATCCGGGGAGAGGCCTACCGGTGCAACAAAACGGCTCGCCAAGCAGCATGGGGCGGGCCTGATGTATGAACAGGGGTTAACCCATGTCAAAGCGTCTTGAGAGCAAGTACAAGATCAATCGCCGTCTCGGCGTAAACCTTTGGGGCCGTGCAAAGTCCCCTGTGAACCGTCGTGAATACGGTCCGGGTCAGCATGGTCAGCGTCGTAAGCAGAAGCCTTCTGACTTCTCCATCCAGCTGATGGCCAAGCAGAAGCTCAAGGGCTACTACGGCAACATCAGCGAGAAGCAGTTCCGCAAGTACTACGACGAAGCCGTCCGTCGTAAGGGTGATACCTCCGAGAACCTGATCGGTCTGCTGGAGCGTCGTCTGGACGCCGTTGTGTACCGTCTGAAGTTTGCGATCACGCCGTTCGCAGCACGTCAGTTCATCAGCCATGGCCACGTTACGGTCAACGGCAAGAAGGTGAACATCCCGTCCTACCTCGTGAAGGAAGGCGACGTCATCGAAGTGCGCGAGAAGTCCAAGCACCTCGCCATCGTTCTTGACTCCGTGCAGACGGGCGAGCGCGACACGCCGGAATACGTTGAAGTCGATCACCGCCAGATGAAGGGTACGTTCCTGCGTACGCCGGTTCTCTCTGACGTGCCGTATCCGGTGCAGATGGAACCGAACCTGGTCGTCGAGTTCTACTCCCGCTAATTCCGATCCCGGGTCTTCGGACCTGGATCAGCAAGCGACCGGAAAACGCCGGGCGGGTCATCCCGTCCGGCGTTTCTCATTTTAAAGCCCCCGGCTTCCAGTCTCTCCCGGAGTCTCCATGTCCGAAGCTCTCAGCGCCGAAATTAACCGCGAGATCGCCCGTCGGCGGACTTTCGCCATCATCTCCCATCCGGATGCCGGTAAGACGACCCTGACCGAGCGTATTCTTCGGGCTGGTGGTGCCATTCAGCTTGCCGGAAACGTGCGCGCCAAAGGTGAGCGCCGCCGCACCAAGTCTGACTGGATGGGTATTGAGCGCGATCGTGGAATTTCGGTTGTGACGTCCGTCATGACGTTTGAATACGGTGGATGTGTCTTCAACCTGCTTGATACGCCGGGCCATGAAGACTTCTCCGAAGACACCTATCGTACCCTGACGGCTGTGGACTGTGCGGTCATGGTGATCGACGCTGCGAAGGGTATCGAAGACCGGACGCGCAAGCTCTTCGAAATCTGCCGCCTTCGCGACATTCCGATCATCACGTTCATCAACAAGATGGACCGTGAAGCACAGGATTGCTTTGCGCTTCTGGACGAAATTTCCAACTCTCTTGCTTTGGACGTCTCGCCTGCTACGTGGCCAATTGGCCGTGCCGCGACGTTTATCGGCACGTTTGATATCCGCACGCGTGAAGTTCACACCAAGGATGCGGTTGATGAGACTGATCCGCGGATGGTGCAGCTCCGGGAAGATCTGGAACTGGTAGAAGCCGCTCTACCTGAATTCGATCGTGAGTCCTTTGATGCCGGGCATTTGTCTCCGGTGTTCTTTGGTTCGGCCATGAAAGAAATCGGTGTGACCGATCTTCTGGATGCGCTTGTTGCTTACGGCCCGGCTCCGCGTGCCCAGCCGACGGAAACCCGTGAAGTTCAGGCCAGCGAACAACAGGTAACGGCGCTGATTTTCAAAATTCAGGCCAACATGGACCCGAACCACCGTGACCGCATGGCTTTTGCCCGTGTGTGTTCGGGGCGTTTGACGCGCGGTATGCGCTTGAAGCATGTGCGGACGGGCAAGCAGTTCGCCCTTCATACGCCGCAGTTCTTCTTCGCGCGTGATCGTCAGTTGGCTGAGGAAGCTTTTGGTGGGGACGTGGTTGGTATTCCCAATCACGGGACGCTCCGCATTGGCGATACCCTGAGTGAAAGTGAAGAACTTCGTTTCACAGGTGTGCCACACTTCGCGCCTGAAATTCTGCGTCGTGTTCGTCTCGATGATGCCATGAAAGCCAAGAAGCTGCGTCAGGCTCTGGTAGAGTTGGCCGAGGAAGGCGTTGTGCAGCTTTTCCGTCCGCAGGATGGCTTGCCGCCGATTGTCGGCGTGGTGGGAACGCTACAGCTGGACGTGCTTCAGTCTCGCCTGAAAGGTGAGTACAGCGTGTCTATCGGGTTCGAAAACACACCCTTCACGTTGGCACGCTGGATTACGGGAAGTCGCGAGAAGATCGAGGTGTTCATGATGGTGAACCGCTCGTCCATGGCCGACGATCTGGATGGAGATCCGGTTTTCCTTGCCAGTTCGTCCTTCATGATGCGCCGGACTATCGAAATGAACCCTGACCTGGCGTTCCACGATATCAAGCAGATCGGTCTGGCTTCGGTCTGATTTTTAAACCTCGCTCCTGTTTCAGGGAGCGAGGTTTTTTTGTCTGTATGATCTCAAGCGAGTGTCAGTAAGGCGAGAACGTCGCTCAGGTTCTGGACGGTGGATGCGTCAAGGATGAGACGCTGGCCTGTCTGAAGAGCTTTGCGGCGTGCCTGCGTGCGATTTTCTGGGGTTGGGCAGAGTGTATAATCTGCAACCTGGGCAAAACCGATAGTTCGTCGGATCATTTCGAGACCACAGAAACCTGCCGTGTCTTGAAGGATGCTCGTCAAGAAATTTTCGAGCAGCTCCTCACGCTGTGTTTCGTCTGACAGCGCCCACACGTCTCCTCCGCCCGTTTTCAGCAGGGCGCGGAATTCGTTTGTAAAGCTGCTCCAGAAGGCAATGATTTCGGTTCTAATGAAATCCTGCTTGTGGGGCGCTGCGCAGGCGTGAAGGGCCAGATTGCCCAAATAAAGTCCACAGTCGAAGCCGATTGGCCCCATTGTGGCAAACTCGCCGTCAATCACACGAACATCATCGCGATGTAGCATGATAGAGCCTGTGTGAAGGTCTCCATGCAGAAGGGCCTGTCGTGCCGTCAGGAAACGATCCTGAAGTACCCCGACTGCGCGGTGAAGAGGCTTGTTGTCCTGCAGGGCCGTCACATCCGACAGAAGAGCCGCCTCCGCTTCCGGGTTGCGGGAGCAGGGACGGAATGGATCGGTGAGTATCAGGTCGACGGTAATACGGGTGAGGGCCGTGTTGCCTGAGAACTCCTCAAGAAGTTTCGAGCCGACCTCAAAGGGGCGGCTGATCCAGCTCGTCGCGTGTACGCTACGAGCGACATACTGGCCGATACTGGCCGAAAAGCCCGGCTGCGCATCATCGCGAATCAGGGCAGAGCGCAGGACCTCATGTGGCGTCAGGCACTCCATGACGAGCAGGAACATCTCCTCATCGTAGAAATACAGCTCTGGCGCGGCTGGGCGAACGGCGTCTGCCGTTGCGCGCATATAACGGGCTTCATACAGTGCACGTTGCAGAGGCATAGGCCATTCTGGTGCCACGCGAACATGAGGCAGAGCCTGCTTGCAGCAAAGCTGCCCATCCGGACCGGCCACAATAAAAACCGTGTTCAGATTGCCGTCGCTGACTTCGCGGATCATCCAGTCTTCCGGGTTTCCACCAAGGCGGGATGCAAGATCGGCATGCTCTGTCAGCCAGTGTCGAAGGCTGGAAGTATCGAGAGTGAAATACGGCATCAGGACAGTTCCAGCAGAGCGGCCAGGGTCGGGACCATTGGGCCTTCAGGTGTGTGGTCTGGGCGGATCAGATGCAGTGCGCCATATTCGGCGTTGCCCTGCTCGCGGCATCGCGTCTGAAGGTCCTCAAAAGTCAGGGAGACGTCAATGCGCATCCCGATATCCACGATATGCGATGAGGGATGCTCGCAGGCCAAAAGGGACGGTCCAACCCTGCATTCCGCTGGGACGAGCCCAAGTTCTTCTTCACATTCCGCCAGAAGCTGCGCGGGGAGATCTATGGTACTCTCCTGCGCGCGGCTTTCAACATTTCCTGCTGGAGCGCCCTGCCAGTATCCGGGAAGGTAGATCGAGGTCTCAGCGCGTCTGCCAATGACAATGCCGTCTGGCGTAAACATCAACCCCACAACGGCCAGTGGGCGCAGGATGTGCGCTCCATAAACGTCTGGTTCTTTCATCTGTGCAAGAACGCGGCGGTATTCGGACCAGTGGCCGTGAATTCGGGCTGGGGTGATTTCATCTGCACAGAAGACACGGCCATTGTAGAGGCTGGGATACGCCGCAAGTGCCTTAGCCCAGATGCGCGAGACGGTCTCTTCCTGCTCAGTCGTCAGGGCAGGGAGGGGGCGGTCAGCCAACACCTGAACATCTGGCTGAAGTGGTGTGATGGGCCAGGATAGAGACTGCGGCATGTTGGAACCTTGAACAATAGGCGGGAAGCACATGCCTTCATGAGGCATAATTCCGTTCTGGAAAACACTTTCCCCGATGTCGCTTCGGTCAAGGCAGATGCATGCGCACCGAAACTGGGCAGTGGTCAGACAATCCTTCCGGCGCACTATCGTTTTGATAAGTCATAACCCGTAGACTCTCCGGGACGAGCCAACTGCGGGCTTCGTTACCAAGGAGGATGTGGTCGATGAAGTACTCTCCATTCCAGCAGGGACTGGCTTTGCCTGCTGTGGTGAGAAGAACGGGCGCATCATGCTCGATCTGCTGCATGAGTGGGTCGTGCATGGTCAAGCGGCGGTTGAAGTCACCAAGAACAGCATAGGGTTCTCCTTCGTCCTGACGCTCTGCAATCCAGTCTTCCAGGACTTGGAACTGTTGATACAGGGTCGGGCAGGAATGTTTGCGCTGAGTGAGAGGCTGATCCCAGCAGCCGGTTTTCAGATGCACAATAAGAATACGGAGATGGCTTTTTCCGTCTGACACCGTGACATCAAGGCCGGTTCTCAGGTGATGGGGCGCATTGGGAGCCACGACATCCAAGGCTGAGAGTTCTTCATTCACCGTAACGTTCAGCGGGCGTCTGACGGCTAGGCCGACATGCTGGATAACGGGCGCGTTGGACAGAATGATCTGGTAGGTTTGGGGATCGAAGACCTGCGCTGCAGGTTCGGGGCCGTCCACTTCCTGAAAAGCAATGAGATCTGCGTTCAGGTGGGTCGCGTATTGATGCAGCCGAATGAAGTCGCGGGGTTTACGACCGTGAACATCGTCGGGGAGTGCTGGATCTCCCGTCTGGCGAAGGGAGAGCCAGTCCAGATTCCAGGTTGAGAGCTTGATGTCTCTGGCCTGGGCTGGAAAAGCCTCGCCGCATAGAAAACATGCGGCGAGGGTCAGTGTGTAAAGAAACCTCAGACGGCTTCTTTCTGTGTTGCGCCCATTTCCGAAAGAACGCTTTCGATAGAGCGGGTCGTACGAGTTTTTTCATCCAGAATGAGAATTTCACCCTTCGGAATGTCGTAGAACCAGCCCTGCAGGGTCAGTGTGCCCTGAGAGAGGGCGCGAACGACCGCGGGGTGAGTTCTCAGATGGGCAAGCTGAAGCAGGACGTTGTATTCTGCCAGCTGGCGGATGTCCGCCGGGCCAGCATCGTCTGCTTTCAGATCACCCATGGCCGCGCGTGCTGCCTCTGCGTTGCGCAGCCAGCTGCGAACGGTTGGAAGAGCGTCCAGCTTCGGCGCGTTCAGATCCAGCAGGGCGTTCATGGCGCCACAGTTGGAGTGGCCGCAGATGACGACGTTCTTCACCTTGAGCGCCGCAACGGCGTACTCGATGGCAGAAGACACGCCACCCAGCATCTCACCGTAAGCCGGCACGATGTTGCCAACATTCCGGACAATGAACAGCTCACCCGGTTCAGTCTGGGTGATGAGGCTCGGGCTGATCCGACTGTCGGCGCAGGTGATGAACAGCGTGGAAGGAGACTGGCTGGAGGCCAGGCTCTCAAAAAGCTCCGCACTGTCAGGATAGACGTCCGTCTCGAATGTACGGACACCGCTCAGCAGTTTTGCCAGAGTATCACGACCACAGGCCATGGTGTTCTCCTTTTTATAAACTAGTGAGCAGTTAGGAGGCTTTGTCAGGGCAGGTAAAGCAGTAAAACGGTAGTCTCATGATTTGTTACTGCCCTGACATCTGTTGTCGTTACGGTTTATGACGCAGCAAGGTGCTCGCGCAGCTTTGCAAAGACTTCATCTGCATTTGCATTGGGGCCACCAGCCTGCGCCATATCTGGCCGTCCGCCGCCACCTTTTCCTCCCATGACTTCAGATGCTGCACGGACAAGCGTGACAGCATTCAGTCGATCTTTGAGATCTGGTGTGACGGAAATCACGATGCTGCCCCGGCCATCGGCTTCCGAGATAAGAGCAACAACGCCAGATTCGATCTGCTTGGAGATGCTGTCCGCCAGGCTTTTGAGTTCCTTGGGGCTGACGTCTCCCAGATTGCGGGCTGAAAGTGTGATGCCGTTGATGGTCTCGGTTGCCGCCGTGCCTTCGCCTGTGGCCAGTTTCCGCTGCAATTCTGAAATCTGGCTGTTGAGCGATTTACGCTCTTCCAGCAGAGCTGAGACCCGTGTGACGGCATCAGAAACCGGAACCTTCAGAAGATCGGCGATCTGTTTCAGGCGGCTTTCAGTTTCAAGTGCCAGATTTTCTGCGGCAATTCCGCAGACGGCTTCAATGCGCCGAACGCCCGCAGACACACCGCTTTCTGACACGATCCGAAACGGGCCGATTTCTCCCACGCGACCAACATGCGTGCCACCACAAAGTTCGATGGAGTAGGCGGGACGGCCTTCCTCTCCGACGCCCATGGAAACAACGCGCACTTCGTCGCCGTATTTTTCACCGAAGAGCGCCATTGCACCCTCGGCAACAGCCTGTTCCTGCGTCATGAGGCGCGTTTCGACAGGCGCATTTTCACGGATACGGGCGTTGACTTCGGCTTCAACAGCCTGAAGTTCTGCGTCCGTCAGCGGGCGAGGCTGGCTGATGTCGAAGCGTAGGCGTTCAGGGGCGTTCAGGCTGCCCTTCTGAGTGACGTGCGTGCCGATCTGGCGACGCAGAGCCTCATGCAGAAGATGCGTTGCTGAGTGATGGCCACGGACAGCCGTACGGCGACTATGGTCGATCTCTGCATGAACGGCCATACCAGGCTTCAGTGTGCCTTCGACAACCTTGCCGTAGTGGACGATTAGATCGCCATTGCGCTTCTGGGTGTCTGTGATGTGCACCCGCAGACCGTTCGCCGTGAGTGTGCCGTGATCGCCAACCTGACCGCCGCTTTCGCCATAGAACGGTGTCTGGTTCAGTAGGATGGCAATAATGTCTTCTCCAGCCGGCGCTTCGGCGAGTTCGTCGTTTCCACGGAAAATACCTTGCACTTCAGCATCGGCTTTTTCAGACACATAGCCTAGGAATTCGCTGGGGCCATGCTTGTCGCGTGCGTCAAACCAGACGGTCTCGGCCGCCGTATCGCCGGAGCCGACCCACGCAGCGCGAGCACGCTTGCGCTGTTCAGCCATGGCTGTTTCGAAGCCGGATTCATCGACAGTGCGACCCTGCTCGCGGAGGGCGTCCTGCGTCAGATCGAGCGGGAAGCCAAAAGTGTCATACAGCTTGAAGGCAACATCGCCCGGAAGGGCCTGCTTGTCTCCAAGGTTGCTGACTTCGTCGGACAGAAGGGTCAGGCCGCGTTCCAGAAGGGCTGTGAAGCGCTCTTCTTCACCCTTCATCGTTTCAGTGATGAGAGCCTGGTGCTGCACGAGTTCCGGATAGGCCGCGCCCATTTGCTGGATCAGGGCCGGGAGCAGGCGATAGAAAACTGGTTCCTTGGCGCCCATCATGTGCAGATGGCGCATGGCGCGACGCATGATACGACGCAGCACATAGCCTCGGCCTTCCTTGGACGGAAGAACGCCGTCCGCGATCAGAAAGGCCGTGGAGCGGAGATGATCCGCCACGACGCGATGGCTGGACTTGAACTGTCCGTCTGCATCGTGATGCATGACGTCAGCAGAGGACTCAATGAGCGCCCGCATTGTGTCTGTGTCGTAGTTGTCGCGCTTGCCCTGCATGATTGCAGCGAAACGCTCCAGGCCCATGCCAGTATCAATCGAAGGACGCGGCAGATTGTCGCGGGAACCGTCGGCCTGATCCAGAAACTGCATAAATACGAGGTTCCAGATCTCGACGAAGCGGTCGCCGTCTTCGTCCGGGCTGCCCGGAGGGCCACCAAAGACGCTGTCGCCGTGATCGTAGAAGATTTCGGAGCAGGGACCGCACGGACCGGTGTCGCCCATCCGCCAGAAGTTGTCGGACGTACCGATACGGATGATGCGATCATCACTCAGGCCGGCGACTTTTTTCCAGAGATCTGCAGCCTCTTCATCTTCAGCGTAAACCGTGGCGAGAAGCTTTTCCTTGGGAAGGCCAAAGTCTCTCGTGAGTAGGTTCCAGGCGAACTCAATGGCTTCGGCTTTGAAATAGTCACCGAAGCTGAAGTTGCCCATCATCTCGAAGAATGTGTGATGGCGCGCGGTGTAACCGACGTTGTCGAGATCGTTATGCTTGCCGCCTGCGCGGACAACCTTCTGAGCGGTTGTGGCGCGGGAGTAAGGGCGCGTTTCTTGGCCGGTAAAAACGTTCTTGAAGGGAACCATGCCAGCGTTCGTAAACAGCAGGGTAGGGTCGTTCTGCGGTACGAGGGGCGCTGAAGGAACAATGCGATGGCCGTTCGACCCGAAATATTCGAGGAAGGCTGAGCGGATGTCGTTTGTGCTGGTCATGGGATGAAGCGTCAGATTCCGGAGAAAACGGGAAAAACCAGCGTTACTCCTAGACCATTGTGAACAGCTTGGAAATGTGCGCCTCAGGGGGCCTTGTGCTCAAAGGGTTCCATGGTTGGTTGTGGAATAGGCATTTGAGGTTCCGGGGCAGGAGAGGTCAGGCCTGCTGCCGGGATCTCCACAGCCATCTGCATGAGTTCCATTGGGGTTTCGGGAATTTTGGCTCTGAAAACCAGACGCCTGGACAGATTGAAATTGGCCATCATTCCGCAACCCGCACCAATTGCGAGTGCCGTAACAGGGTGGTGCACTGTGAAGGGCACGAACGCGTAGAGCAGGAAGACTGCTCCGCGGTTCAGAAGGAACCCGAAGGAATTTGCGATCAGGAACCGGAGCCACTGAAGGATCAGATGCTGGTTATCGGCCGCCGAGGTTCGAAACGTCCAGGCGCGGTTCAGAATCCAGTTGACGGTGGCCGCAACAAAATAGGCTGCAATGGTTGCAGCGATCAGGCCAATTTCTGGCCGCAAAGCTTCCACGCTTCCCCAGTCTACGAAGAAGCCGAATGCCCCAACGACGCCAAATCGAAGGAACTGATCAATCACCTGCGGGCGTGAACGGGGATAGAAAATTCGGGTGCGTCGCAAGTGGACATCTCCGGAGGGGCTGTGGGTATTGCTCTAGCGTGTGCAGATTGGGGCTGCAAAGGCTCTGAAACAGAAAAAGGCGCCCCGAAGGACGCCTTTTCCAGAAACCCGGAGCCCGAGGGCTCCGACGTCTTTTCAAACTGAATTACTTCAGGATGATTTCGACGCGACGGTTCTGCGGCTCGCGGGTGTTCGGGCCGGTCGGAACCAGTGGCTTCTGCTCACCGTAACCATGGATGTCCACAGCAGCTGCTGGAACGCCATCACGGATCAGCTCAGCCTTAACGCTCTGTGCGCGGCGGAGGGACAGACCCATGTTGTACTTCTCACCGCGCGGGCCCGGGTGGGCTGCGGAGTTATCGGTGTAGCCGTTAACTTCGATGCGCGTCGTCTGGACGTGCGTGGAAGCCTGAGCTGCCTGAGCAACGATCTCACGAGCGCGGCCCGTCAGGTCAGACTTGTCCCAGTCGAAGAACACAAGGTACGTACGAGCTGGCGTCGGAGCCGGCGGAACGATGACCGGAGCCGGCGGCGGCGGCGGCGGAGCTGTGTCGAACGCATAACGCAGACCCAGGATGAACTGGTGCGAGAAGCGTGGGTCGAAGTTCACGTTGCCCTTGTGAACGCCAGAGCCGTTGTAGGCCGTGGAGCGGTACGGGCCGTCAGCAAACTGCTGACCGATGAAGCGGTATTCGGTCGTGACAGCAAGACCCGGAACGCCTGGAATGTCGTAAGCTGCACCGACGATACCCTGGTACGCGAAGCTGCCCTGCGTGCCACCGATACGGTTGACGGAACCATTGGCATAGTTCGTCGTGATCGGGTTGTAGTGCTGCCACAGGTAGCCAGCGCCAACACCAACGAACGGCGTGACAGGAACGTTCAGGCCGAAGTGGGCCAGATCGATGTCATACAGGACGTTGACGAAACCGCCATAAGCCTGGTCAGAACCGTTCGTGGAGCCACGAACTGCCGTCGGCGTGCGGTGGTTGATCTGGGAGTAGTTGTACACACCCTCCACTTCAACGCGCAGACCGTTGCCGAAGCCCCAGCCGAACGAACCGAAGCCCGTGAAGCCGTCCTTGTGGCGGAGGCGTGAGCTGCTAGCGTTGTTGCTAGACGTGCCGTCAGCCTGTGTGGTTGGTGAGAAGCGGCCGTGCTGCTGCTGAACCAGGTTGTAACCACCGCCGATGTTGACGTACGGGCCGGTGATCGTGCTGGCCATGGCGAGCGACGGTGCGGCGACCATCGACGTCATGGCAAGGAGTGCCGTGCGGAGACGCATGTTTTCGTCCTCTTAGTGACTAACGTTTCGAGCCGTTGGAAAAACTGCTTCAACCAACGGACCCAGCGCGATGCATAAGCGCATATAGATCGGGGAGTTCCCTCGGACAAAGCCAGACAGAGCCTTCCAGACCTACTCGGGTGGAAGGAGTGACAAAAAAGTCACATTTCATTCCGCCCGCTTCACGATCTACGCCTCGCGTCCCTGCTGCCATAGCTGAACACTTGCAGGGACGCCAGACTCTTCCGGGAATTTCTGCTGCTCAAATGCAGTTAAAAAACAAAAAGTTAGGCTGAACCATAAAGGACTGTAACGGTCCTTATGGTTTGCAGCCTTCATTTATCAGCAAGTTACGGACCGTATCCATGGGAACGTCACGACTTGTGAATGCTTTGCCAATACCGTGCAGGAGGACAAAGGAAATTTTCCCGTCTTGCATTTTCTTGTCCCGAGTCATGTGATCGAGAAGTATCTGCGCTGAGAAGGGAATATCGAACCAGTCAAAGCTGACCGGCATTCCGAGGCTGCGCAGATGGGCGTCCAGACGGGAAAGGTCTTCAGCGGGCGCATATCCGAGCTGAACAGACAGGGCCATCGCGAGATGCAACCCTATGGAAACGCCTTCGCCATGCAGGAGACGTCCATCGTAACCAAGCTCCGCCTCAAGGGCGTGACCAAAGGTATGACCAAGGTTTAGCAAGGCGCGGCCATTCAGCTTCGCCTGTTCGCGCTCATCTGCCGCGACGACTGCAGCCTTGAAAGTACAGGCACGTCGAACGGCTTCTGCGAGAGCCGCCGGATCCCCATCAAGAACGGATCGCCCGTTGGTTTCGCACCATGCAAACAGGTCAGGATCTGCGATCAGGCCTGACTTCACAATTTCGGCATAACCCGCAATCCGCTGCCTGCGCGGTAGAGTCGCGAGTGCGGAGTTGTCTGCGAGAACGATGATGGGCTGATGGAATGCGCCGATCAGATTCTTGCCGGACGGGGAATTGATGCCGGTTTTTCCACCGACGGAACTATCCACCTGTGCGAGCAGTGTCGTGGGAATCTGGATGAACGGGATTCCGCGCAAGGCTGTTGCGGCTACAAAACCGGCCAGATCGCCAACAACACCACCACCCAGGGCGACAATTGTTGTGCCACGCTCGATTCCCAGTGACAGGAGACGCGTCATTACGTCGCCATAGCAATGAAGGGACTTGCTCTCTTCGCCTCCAGCCACGGAGATGACGTCTGCCTGAATGCCTGTTTCCTGGAAGGAAAGAAGCAGACGGGGCAGGTGGAGGGCTGCCACGGTGTCATCCGTGATCACCACGACTCTCTTCTGGCGCAGATATGGAGCAACCCACGCCCCCGCACGCGAGATCAGATCCGGCCCGACCAGAACATCGTAGCTGTGCTGTGTCAGAGCGACAGGAACTTTCTGTGGATGTTGATATTCTGCGAGGGTTTCACGGACGCGCTGCACGCCTTGCTCCACGGTTTCGTCTCCGCAATCAATAATGATGTCTGCTTCCGCATAGACAGGGTAACGAACGCCCACCAGCCGGGTCATGACCTCTTCCGGGCTACCTTGAGCAAGCAGAGGCCTGCCGCCGCGGCCCTGAACGCGTCTGAGCAGAACATGCACAGGCGCGCGAAGCCAGATCGAGACGGCATGTTTGCGAACAAGGCGGCGTGTCTGGGCGTCCATCCATGCTCCGCCACCCGTGGCGAGAATGCAGGGAGGGCCTTTGATCAGGCGCTCGATGACCCGGCGTTCGCCAGCACGGAAATAGGCTTCTCCGTGACGGGAAAAGATTTCCGGAATCGTGCAGCCTGCGGCGCGTTCGATTTCTGCATCCGCATCAACGAAGGGCAGGCGGCAGACCTGCGCCAGGCGGCGGCCTACGGTGGTTTTTCCAGCTCCCATCATGCCAACCAGAACAACAGTGCAGGTCGGGACGGGAAGAGATACCGCCGGATCGGCGGAAAGTGAGGGTGGCAGAGGTGACATGCTCTGCTACCTATCATAGGAGAGGGCATCACGTCCTGCCCGCACTTTGAGACCTGAACATAATGGCACAATCTGATCGTTCATCTTCCCGTTTGCCCATGATTGCTGGAGCTGGTGCTCTGGTTCTGGTGGTGGTGCTGGGAGGGCTTTTCCTGCGTCTGGGGATGGGGGTTGTCCCCCCTGAGCAGACACAGGTTCACAAAGAGCTGCCAGCGGCGATGTTCGCCACATCCGGTTCTGCTGCTGCGGCTCTTCCGGCGATGCCGCCGGTTCCGACCGTTCCGGCCGCAGGAGCTGCTCAGCCTGCGCCTGTCCCGGCCCCCGTGGCTCCAGCCGCTCCCGCTCTGACGCCATCCACGCCGCTGCCCACAATGCCTGCACCCAAGCCTGCTCCTCTGCAGGGAGCTGCTGTTCCGGCGCCTGCTGGCGTTCCCGCGCACTGATCAGGCAGGCCTGACGCATGTCAGAGGTGGTTGATCGGCATGTCGAGGCATTTCTTGAAATGCTTGCGGCAGAGCGGGGCGCAGCTCTGAAAACGCGTCAGGCCTATGCCTCGGACCTCGCGGATTTTTCCCGTCATTGTGCTCGAACGTCTTTGGCGCAGGCGACGGGAGAGCAGGTCAGGAGTTACCTGACATCACTGTCACAGGCTGGGATGGCTGCCCGTACGGCAGCGCGCAGACTGTCCTGTCTCAAGCAATTTTATCGATTCCTGATGTTGGAATCGATTCGGAGCGATGATCCAACGGATCGCCAGCAGGCTCCGAAAGTCAGTTCTTCGCTTCCTCGTCCTCTGGATGAGAAAGAAATTCGACTGCTTCTAGAAGAAGGCACCAGAGGGCACGACAGTGAACGGCGTGATCTGCTGTCCCGTGCGGCTCTGGAACTTCTTTACACAACAGGCCTTCGAATTTCAGAACTCCTGTCTTTGCCCGCGACATGTGTGAAGGCGAAGGGGGCGATGCTTCTTGTGAGAGGCAAAGGCGGCCGTGAGCGGTTGGTTCCTCTGTCTCGAAGTGCGCGGGAGGCTGCTGAAGTTCTGGTTCACTATGACCGGGATTTGGGAAGCCCGTATCTTTTCCCAGGCAGAAATCCTGACAAGCCATTGACCCGGCAGGGGTTCGACAAAATTCTGCTGGCCTGCGCACTAAAGGCGGGAATTGACCCTGAGCGTGTGAGCCCGCACGTGCTCAGGCACTCCTTTGCCAGCCACCTTCTGGCTCATGGCGCGGATCTGAGAGCGCTTCAGATGCTGCTGGGGCATGCGGATATCGCGACGACCCAGATTTACACACAGGTCATGGCGGAACGTCTGAGGCAGCTTGTGACGGCGCATCATCCACTGGCGAAAATCCAGTCCGGGGACTGATCTGCCCCGTAAAAAACCGGGGGGCTGTTTCCGGATGCGTTGCCGTGCTATCCGGCAGCCATGCGCCAATTCCTAGATTTCGAGAAGTCGGTCGCCGAACTCGAGACCAAAATCGACGAACTCCGCCAGATGGGCAGCCAGGAGAAGGACTCCGGCACCAGCGGCATCAACATCGATGACGAGGTTGCCCGTCTTTCTGACAAGGCGGACAAACAGCTTCGTGCAACCTATGCAAAGCTTACGCCGCTGCAGAAGGTGCAGGTTGCCCGTCACGCCCAGCGCCCCAAGGCTCTGGACTATGTTCGTCTTCTGACAACAGACTTTACGCCGCTGGCCGGAGATCGTGCTTTCGGAGACGACAAGGCCATGATTGGTGGTCTTGCCCGATTCCGTGGTGAGCCGGTTGTCGTGGTTGGGACGGAGCGTGGTCACGACACGGAAACGCGTCTGCTTCATAATTTTGGCATGGCCCGCCCGGAAGGTTACCGGAAGGCACAGCGCCTTGTGGAAATGGCCGGCCGTTTCGGACTGCCGATTCTGAGCTTCATCGATACGGCTGGAGCATGGCCGGGTATCGATGCCGAAGCACGCGGTCAGGCCGAGGCCATCGCGCGCTCAATCGATATCTGCCTCAAGGCTCCTGTCCCCCTGATCGCAACTGTGATTGGTGAGGGTGGTTCCGGTGGTGCGATTGCTATCGGCGCGGGTGATCGTGTTCTGATGCTTGAGAACTCGATCTACTCCGTTATTTCGCCTGAGGCCGCAGCATCCATTCTCTGGCGTGATCCGAAGCTGGCTCCGGCCGCTGCTGAAGCTCTGAAGCTGACAGCTCAGGATCTTCTGGGGCTTGGTCTGATCGACCGTATTATTCCTGAGCCCGTCGGCGGGGCGCAGCGTCTTCCGGACGATGCCGTGCACGCGGTCGGCAATGTCATTGCTGAAGAACTTCTGGAACTCCAGAAGCTGACAGGCCCGGCTCTCGTTCAGAAACGCAGAGAAAAGTTCCTGGCCATGACCCGTGGTCCTCTGAACTAGTCTAAAAAAACCGCTGCCCTCCGGAGCAGCGGTTTTTTTTGCTTTTACGCTTTGTGCGGCGGGTCACCGCTGATTGGATCGCGTCCATGCGCCATGATCAGATCATGCAGAAGAGAGCCCGCACTCTTAACTGCTGATGCATCGTATCCTTTGGCGACCAAAGCTGTTCCCGTCGTGCCGTTCGTCAGGCCGTATGGATAGGATCCCAGATCAATTCCCGGGAACTGTTCCTGCAAACGGCGCAAATCATCCGCGAAGTCACCTTCTTTCAGCCCCGCGGCATGCCAGCTGACGGACGTCAGGGGCGGCCCTTTCTCCATCTGGGGCACCAGCGAGTCCACCATGGCTGCGAAAATGGAGGGGACACCCGCCATGACATGCACGTTCCCGATGCTGAAGCCGGGAGCCGCCGAAATGGCGTTTTCGATGGGTGTTGCGCCTTCCGGGAGCATGGCCATGCGCTGGCGGGCCGCGTTGAACTTTTCTTTCCCCATAATGGCTTCCAGCTTCTGGAATGTCGGCTCGTGACGCAGCAGCGGAACGCCCATGGCTTTGGCAATACATTCAGCCGTGATGTCGTCATGGGTAGGACCGATGCCGCCACATGTGAAAATTACATCGAATCGCTCCCGACATTCCGTAACGGTTCGGATGATGTGGTCTTCGATGTCCGGAATGACACGGACTTCGAGAAGCCGGATACCCTGGGCATTCAGCGCACGCGCCAGAACCTGTGTGTTGGCGTCCTGAGTGCGACCGGAAAGAATTTCGTTGCCTATGACGAGCAGGCAGGCGTTTTTTTGAAGCATGAGTCTCGTCCTGATAGTCTGTGGACCAAACGTAGCGCGTTGTGCCGCGTTGTCGAGCAGAGTCGGACGTCTGGCCATGCCCATTTCAAACAGGACACTCATGAGCACTCTGAAGCACCATCTCCCTGAATGTATTCTCGATCTGCGTGCAACGCTGGGTGAGGGACCCGTCTGGAGTGAGGCTGAAAAGTCGCTTTATTTCGTCGATATCATTGCCGCCAAAGTTCATCGCTTTACGCCGGAAACAGGCGATCACAAGACATGGGATGCTCCGGACCGTCTGGGTTTCCTGCTTCCTGTTGCCAACGGCACTTTTCTTGCAGGCCTTCGCGATGGCCTGCATGGTTTTGATCCAGAAAGCGGTGACTTCGAAGCAGGTCCGGAAATTGAGCCCGAGCGGCCGGACAATCGTCTGAATGACGGTTGTGTAGATCCGCTGGGCCGTGTGTGGTTTGGCACAATGGATGATGGCGAAGAGGAACCGACGGGCTCCATCTATCGTGTGGTTCATACGGAAGACGGTCTTGAAATCACGCACCATAACGAGGGGTATATTGTCTCGAATGGTCCGGCTGTCTCGCCATGCGGGCGTGTCCTGTATGTTTGCCATAGCCCGAAACAGACGATCTATGCCTTCGATGTTGATGAGAACGGAGATCTCTCGAACGAGCGCGTTTTTGCCACGCTGACGAAGGGCTATCCGGATGGAATCGTGACGGATAGTGAAGGCAATCTGTGGTGTGGCACCTGGGGAGGCGGCCGCGTCGCGCGTTTTCGTCCCGACGGCACAGAACTCCCGTCCATTGATATGCCCGTGACGAACGTGACGAAGGTCGCGTTTGGTGGGGATGATCTCAAGACGGTCTTTGTGACAACGGCGCGCAAAGGTCTGGATGACGATGTTCTTGCCAAGGAGCCGCAGGCCGGATCGCTGTTTGCGTTTCGCACCGATATTGCCGGTGTGCCGCAGAATCAGTTCCAGCTGAACGATTAATCCCTAACGGGCAGCCGGAATGATTAAAGCGGTTCCGGCTGTTTATCCCAGAAGTTCTTGAAGGAGTGGGATGAGTGGTAGATCCGGATCTGGCATTGGATATTTTGCCAGATCGGCTGCCTCCACCCACGCCAGCGCCTGCCCTTCCCGTGGGGCAGGAACGCCGCGCCACCGCCGCACAACATACAGTGGCATCAGAAGATGAAACGGGCCTGCATTTTCACTGACGAAGGTGAAAGGGGCGAGGCAGGCTCCTGTCAGATCGACATCCAGCTCCTCTTTCATTTCCCGGATGAGGGCCTGTTCCGGTGTTTCGTCCCGTTCGACCTTTCCGCCTGGAAACTCCCAAAGCCCAGCCAGACGTTTTCCTTCAGGGCGGCGTGCGAGAAGAATACGTCCCTGCGCATCCAGCAGAGCTGCTGCGACGACCAGAAGAGTCCGTGGTTTGCGTATCGGTGCGGGAGCGGACGGTTGATCTTCCAGTGCAGCCGGAGAAGCCGTTTCAACGGGGGTCGGTATGTCGAGTTGAAGGAAGGTCGACCGCGCCAATTCGTGCACAATGATGGGACACTCGGTCCCACGTGAGACAAAGCGACGGCTTGAACGGCCAGTTTCCCGAAAGCCAAGTTTGCGGAGGACGGCGGAAGACGCGGGGTTATCAACCGCGACATCTGCCGTGAGCTTCTCAAGCTTAAGCACTTGAATGGCCCATTCTGTGACGCGTCGGGCCGCAGATGTTGTCATGCCCTGTCCCCATGTGGCGGGGGACGCCCAGTACCCTAGAGAAGCAGAACGCTTGTCGTCCGACAGCACCAGCCCGACAGCTCCCAGAAGGATGCCGTCGCGCGTGATGGCAAAGTGATGAGCGCTTCCTTTGGAACTGTCTTCCAGCGTGGAGGCAATCCATTTCTCAGCAAGGTCACGCGGGTAAGGGAAGGGAAGACGACTGAGCATGCGGACCACGCTCCAGTCGTTCACGAGGCGATGGACGGCTGGCGCGTCTTCCGGGCGAAGGGGACGTAAAAGAAAATCCCCCGCTTTCAGTTCAGGTGTCATGTCGGCCTTGTTGTATCCTGCTCCTCAGGAACACCGCAACGTGCCAACAGTCGGCGCAGCGTATTGATGACAGGGAAAACTTCCTGATTGTGGTCTCCGCCCAGTTCGTTCCAGGCAGCCTGTTCGAGCTCGACGATATCACGGTCTTCCTTAAAGATCCGTTCCGTAAAGGCGACAAGGAAAGGCCATGCCATATCCAGCACAACGCCGACTTTCGGTTTGCGCACTGAGAGGAGGCCGAAAACGCGACAGGTTTTCTCTTCTGCATCCTGCGGCACATACACGATCCACAGATCCATGACGGGCGGTTCGTCACCCGTGGCGATCCTCAGGGTTTGATAAGGATACTCTGTCCGGATCGTCATGACGTCGCGGTGAGCGTAGCGCTCGCTGGCGTCCCGACGTTCACCGAAGATCAGCGCTTCGCCCCAGGGCTGCTTGCCGCTTGTCCGTGCGAAGCTATAGCGGGCCTCTACGAGGGTGGGCTCATCCTTGCCACCAAGGAAGCGGGGCTTCATCTGGCCCATCTGCTTCATGTGCATGAACTGATGGTTCATATCCATCAGGTTTTCATGCATGAAACTGTAGTGGCAGGCGACTTTTTTGCCGAAACGGCGCGTCTTGTACGCGGGATCACGAACTGAACCGAGCGCAGGAAAGGGTGTGGTTTCTGCTTTTCCCGGATTACCTGGGAAAATGAAGATCAGGCCGCCTTCTTCCCGACAGGGATAGGTTCGCACACCGTTCGGAAGCTTGTTCTTTCCCAGATACGGGACATCGATGCACCGACCCGAGCGCCCATAGGCCCAGCCATGATAGCAGCACTGTACCGCTTCACCACTGACACGGCCGAGGCTGAGCGGGACCTGCCGGTGGGCACAGCGATCTTCCAGAGCGAATACACTGCCATCCAGAGGGCGAACGAGCGCAATGGGCTGCCCGGCGTAACGTGTGCCTATGGTTTTTCCGCTTTTGAGCTCGTGAGACCACGCGACAGGGTACCAGTAGTCCGGGTTGGAACGGATACGCCGTAGGTCCGCATTGTGTCCTTGGGGCTCTGGAGAGACGCTGCTGACAATATCAGCTTCTTCTAAGGTACTCTGCGACATGGATATCCCGATCCTGAGTAAAGACGGGCCTTCAAAAGGCATGTTTTCTAAACGAGCCTAACAGGCAAAGGGTTCTCGCAGGAAGAGGGCAGGATGTATCAAGGCAAGTCGCGTCATTTGCGCAACATGAGGCAGGAAAAGCACAGGCTAGATGTCATGGAAACATCATCCTGAGCCTCAGAGGCTTTGCCTATGAGTATTGCTTGGCTAGGACACCGCTTCCTTTCTTCTTGCCCTTATGTTCCCGGAGTATTGGCCTCAGTGCGCACGAAACCCCTGCTTCTGTCTTCCATTGCACTGTTGGCTATTCAATCGCAGGCATACGCTGCTGAGACGACAAAACAGGTCGCTCCAGGGCATCGGCATGCGCCATCGCGGCATGGCGTGACATCATCGGCAGCAACTTCGACCGCGCCTGCTCAGAAAACAGCTGTTCCTGCGAAGCGCCCACAGCGGGCGAATCTGGAATCCCGTTCAACAGAAAGCGTTTCGGTCACGGCGCGCCAGTTGACGGGTCGCGATGCGGAGCAGGCTGTTTCGAAAGCCGTCATGCGCCAGTTTGTGCCGGGAACCAGCCCTTACCGCATGCTGGACCGGATGCCGGGTGTCAGCTTCACATCCACGGATCCATTCGGAATCGACAGCTTTGGCGCGAATCTTTACGTCCGTGGGTTCTTCATGAATCAGATGGGGGTGACGGTTGATGGCGTGCCCCTCAATGATCAGACCTATCAGTCTGTGAGTGGTATGAGCCTTGCTTCGGCCATTATCCCGGATGATATCCAGTCCATGCGGATGTCTCAGGGGGCCGGGTCCGTCGAGCTACCTTCCACAAACACGCTGGGTGGAACAATCCAGATCGGGTCGTCTGACCCGAACGACAAGCGTGGCGGCAAGATCAGCCAGTCTTTCGGCAGCTATAATTCTTATCGCACCTATGTTCGGCTGGATTCCGGCAAGCTGAACAGCTCTGGCACGAAGTTCTACACGTCCTATGCCCGTACCGACGAGGGCATGTGGATGGGCAGTGGTGACCAGTTCATGCAGCAGGTTGATGCCAAGCTTGTGCAGCCCATCGGGCAGCGCAGCCGCATGTCTGCCTTCTTCAACTGGTCCAGCCTTGCTCAGTGGAACTATCCGGATACGTCCGTCGGGATTTTGAAAAATCTTGGATGGCGGACGCCGCATCTCTATCCGAATTATGGTCTGGCCTACGGCATTGCAAAGGGTACGGCAGCGCTTCCGGCTGGGTATGGTGGCGTGCCGGGTATCGATGGCTCCGAAATCGCGATGTACGATGGCGGTCAGGCTGAAACCAACTACATGGGCGGCCTGCACTTCGATCTGGCTCTTACGGATAACCTGACCTGGAACACAACGGTCTATGGCCACAGCCAGACCGGCTATTACAGCTACACGGACTCCGAAGACCCATCCCCGAACGGTGCGCCATTCTCAGAAGAAGTCTGGCAGAACCGTCAGGAGCGTTACGGTCTTGATACGAGCCTTCGTTACAAGTGGGGACGCCACACGATCGAGGGCGGTGTCTGGTATGAAAACAACAACCAGCAGGCGGGCCTGTTCAATTACCAGCAGCCGGTGCTAGGCGAGGGCGCTCCGCTCAAGGCCGTGGGTCCCTATGACGTTTACGGAAAGGCTTTTCTGGAAGGATACAACTTCCAGTGGACGACCAACGTCATGCAGTTTCACCTTCAGGATAGCATCCGCCTGACCGAAGGTCTGACGCTGCACGCCGGGTTCAAGTCTATGGTTGCGACGACCTCAGGCGGCGCGAACTACAATAATGCGGATTGGACCGGCTCTGACGAACTGCCGAATGGCTCGCTAACGGCGTCTCAGGCCTTCCTGCCGCATCTTAACCTGGACTGGCACATCAACAAC
This sequence comes from Gluconobacter sp. P5E10, assembly GCF_018812145.1. Taxonomy (NCBI): domain Bacteria; kingdom Pseudomonadati; phylum Pseudomonadota; class Alphaproteobacteria; order Acetobacterales; family Acetobacteraceae; genus Gluconobacter; species Gluconobacter sp. P5E10. The sequence goes on from NZ_JACRVZ010000001.1 coordinate 452,870, forward strand.
CACCATGAGCTGTATGTGGATGTGGCCGAGAATATGCGCGCCTACGAAGTCTCGGCCTATGGCGTGGCGAACTCGGTTTATTCGGTTGAAGATCAGGCGACCTTTCAGGCGCAAAAGAAGTCTCTCGAGCCGTCCAAGGCCTGGGTCTATCTGGGTGGATACCGCTACACGTCCAAGTATCTTCAGGCGAATGCGACCGTCTATCATGCCAGCCTGATCCATCCGATCCTGGCGGCGGCTGTTGGCTCTCTGACCAATCCGGTGTCTCAGGTGATCGACTTCGGTCATATCTCCATGACGGGTGCCAATGGTGATATCACGCTGACGCCGATCGAAGGTCTGAGCATCAGCAATAACCTGAGCTACAACAAGGGTACCTACGACCGGGACGTCGATACGGCGGGTGGTTTCTACGCGCTGGCAGGCAAGAACATCGTCAATTACCCGGCGTGGATGTACAAAACGTCCGTCTCATACACTTGGAAGGGTGCGACGGCGCATTTCGATGCCAACTACTATAGCCGCCGTTACTACAGCTTCATGAATGATACGTCCGTTGGTGGATACTGGCTGGCGAATGCCGGGATGCAGTACCGTTTCGGCAAGCTGAGTGTGCTAAAAGACGTCACGGCGAGCTTCAACGTCTATAATCTGTTCAACACGAAATACATCGCCATGATGGGCCAGAACGACAATCCTGCGACAGGGGATTATCAGTCCATGGAACGCGGAGCAGTTCGTGAGTTCTTTGGAACGGTCAGCGCATCGTTCTAAGTATGTTCAGAGGCTGGGAGACACAGATCTCCCAGCTTTTTTTAATGCCGCTGTAGCCAGTCGGGGTCTGTTGCACGATGAGCGATATCGGCAAACCAGCCCTCTTTCTCTGATTGAGGAATGGAATATCCTGCTGCATAGGCGGCTACGAGAACGGGCTTGCCCGTAGGGGGGAAGCAGGATCGCCACATCTCCGGACGCTGCCCGTTCCACAGCTGGATTGTAGCCGGGTTTCACAGTCCATGTTCCGGTCTTGTGACCGATGCGCCATCCTTCTCTCAATCCGGCCGGCATACGTTTTGGACCGGTTGTGGTGGCCAGGAGCCATTTGAGAAGCTCGGCCTGAGAAGCCGAACTCAGATTGTTGCCATAGAGCGTGTTCTGAAGGTTCGAGACCATGGCGCGTGGCGTGGTGGTGTCTCGCAGATCCCCCATTGGAACACGGTTCAGCGCCGTTTCGTAACGATCTACCCTTGTCACTGGGTAATGATGATCGCGCAGCCAGTGTGTGAGGGCTGCCGGGCCGCCAAGCCTCTTCAGAAGGAGATTTGCGGCGGTGCTGTCGCTCAGTGAAACCGTTGCAGCGCAAAGCTCTCCAACAGACAGACTGGCGTGCGCTGTTTTTGACGCCGCCAGAGCGTCTTTCACCACCGGGGACGCAGCAATAAGATCCTTGCGGCTGAAGGCAATCTCCCGACCCAGGTGTTCACGGCCGTAGTCCGTTCGTGACAAGGTGGCAGCAGCCAGCAACCATTTGAATGTCGAGCACATGGGCAGGTGCATGTCCGGGTTTTCACCGAGTGTTCGGTTCGTTTCCAGATCCAGTGCCCACCATCCGGATTGCTCCTGCTCCCGGGGTTCTGCTGACGCAACGTGTGGGAGCGTAGTGAAGGCGCAGGTGGCCCCTGCGAGAAAAGAACGGCGTTTCATGAGTTTGGAATACCGAGATCTGCACTCAGGTCATCAATGAACTGCGCCGCGACACGTCCAGAACGACTGCCACGCGTGAGAGCCCACTGAAGCGCTTTGCGGCGCAGGTCTTCTGGCGAAACAGGAAGTTTGCGGGCTACTGCATAAGTCTGGACGATATCCAGATATTCGTCCTGACTGGCGCCATAGAGGCCAATCCAGAGGCCAAAACGGTCTGACAGGGAGACCTTCTCCTCAATGGCTTCAGACGGATTAATGGCACTCCCGGTTTCGTTCTCGATCATGTCGCGCGGCATGAGATGGCGGCGGTTCGAGGTTGCATAGACCAGAACATTGTCCGGACGTCCGCCGATACCACCATCCAGAACGGATTTGAGGGATTTGTAATCAGCATCCTGGCTTTCGAACGACAGATCATCGCAGAAGAGGATGCAGCGGCGATCGGTTGTGCGCAGAACGGCCAGAAGTTTCGGCAGGGTGGAAAGCTCGTCACGCTGGATTTCGATGAGCGCGAGCGTCGGCTGTCCCTTGGCGCGCTGCTCGGCGTTCACTGTGGCAATCGCAGCCTTCACCAGCGAGGATTTGCCCATGCCGCGAGCGCCCCAGAGCATCACGTTATTGGCCGTGAAGCCTTCTGCAAAATGACGTGTGTTCGTCATGACCTGTGAAATCTGTCGCTCAATCCCCCGAAGCAGTGAAAGGGTAACGCCGGAAACTTTCTCGATCGGAGCGAGCGTTCCCATCGCGGCCTGCCAGATGAACGCATCATGATGTTTCAGGATATCAGCACTCGGCGGCTTGGGGCTCATGCGTTCGAGGCTGTCCGCAATACGTTCAAGGACGCTGAACAGGGCGTGATCGGTCATGGAATTCGCTTTGTGCCAGTGATGAAGGAAGCGCCCGTCCTTGACGGGGAAACTCCGGACGATATGGTCCCCGCACGTTTCACTCAAGACTGGACCAATATTCCATGAGCAGTCTGTTCATTTCTTCAGCACAGGCCGCCGATGGCGGCGGGCTCCTCGCGAACCCGACGGTGCTTCAGTTCGCCCCGATGATTTTCATCTTCGTTGTTTTCTACTTCCTGCTGATCCGTCCGCAGCAGCAGCGTCAGCGCAAGCTCCGTGAAGAGCAGGGTGGTCTGCGCCGTGGTGACAAGGTTGTGACGGCCGGCGGTATCGTTGGCATCGTGCAGGCAACCCGTGACGGCAGCGACGAAGTTGATGTCGAAATCGCTCAGGGCGTCCGTGTGAAGATAGTTCGCACCACGATCACGAACATCGTGTCTCGCGACAAGGCTGCAAACGACTCCTGATCGGGTCGTAGCGCGCCAAGAAAAACGCCCCGCCGGGAGACCGGTCGGGGCGTTTTCCGTCTTCAGACTGTCTGAAAGATTCAGGCAGACTTCAGTTCAGCTTCTGCGAACTCATAGTTCGCCAGCTTGTCCAGATAGTTCGTGATGTAGTCCGGACGACGGTTGCGGAAGTCGAGGTAGTAGGCGTGCTCCCAGACGTCGAGGCCGAGAAGAGCCTTGCCCTGACCTTCGGCGAGCGGGTTGGAGCCGTTGGCCGTCTTCGTCACGGCAAGCTTGCCGGACTTGTCGAGAACGAGCCAGGCCCAGCCAGAACCGAACTGCGTGGTGGCAGCCTGCTTGAATGCGGTCTTGAAAGCATCCACGGAGCCGAAGTCTTCCGTGATCTTCTTTTCAAGCGATGTCGGCAGCTTGCCACCCGTCGGGGACAGGTTCTTCCAGAACAGGATATGGTTCCAGTGCTGGCCGGCATTGTTGAAAACCGGGGCAATGTCAGACTTGCCATGAGAGAATGCGATGATCTCTTCAAGGGACTTGCCAGCCAGTTCCGGCTTGCTTTCGACGAAGCCGTTCAGCGCCGTGACATAGGCCTGATGATGCTTGCCGTGGTGAAGTTCCAGGGTCTCCTGGCACATGCCAGCGCCTGCGAGCGCGTTGGCGGCGTAGGGCAGTGAGGGCAGTTCGAAGGCCATGATGTTACTCCTTGGCAAAATGAAGAAGTCACTCTCTCAGGGATGAGGGGTGACCACTGTCATAATCGATCTCATTTATGAGGCGTGTTGGCAACGCTGTGTTCCATCGCGCCGATGAGAGCTGAGTAGTCCTCGTCAGCGTGCTGGCGGTTGGAAAGGCCCAGAGCCTGATCGGCTATGGCCATGGCAGGCATGAAGGCACCCACTTTACGTCCCGCATCAATCAGAAGGCCCATGTCTTTGGACATCAGTCGCGTCGGGAACTGGGATGGGAAGGACTTGTCCTGGCCCATTTTCAGTTTGCGCTTGTGATGGGGGCTGACAACGGCGACCTGCTGGAGTGTATCAAACAGGACATCGCGGTCGATACCCGCTTTCAGGCCGTAGCTCACACCTTCGGCAATGACATTGAGCGTGGCACCCATGACGCCATTCACGACGAGTTTAAGCCGAGCGGCAGAGCCAGCGGGGCCGGCATGGATTGTCAGCTTGCCAACAACGTCCAGAATCGGCTTGGCGCGTTCGACAGTCTCGGCATCTCCACCAACCAGCATGACCAGGTCGCCGGTTTCGGCTTCTGGTGTACTGCCGGACATCGGGGCGTCCAGAACGACAAATCCGTTTTCTGCGGCGATCTTGGCAAGAGCCAGTGCTTGCTCCGGAGACACTGTTGACGTGTCGAGCACCAGCTTCCCTGCTGAAATACCCGCAAGCATTCCATTTTCCCCCTGAAGGGACTGATGTTCAGCCACATCGTTGGGAACGCAAAGGATGATGACGTCGGCAGCCTCGGCAATGGCGCGCGGGGAGGGAAGCATCTCCGTCTCGTCTTTGCCACCGGAGGGCGCAAAGGCCACGACGGAATATCCGGCACGGCGGAGATTGGCGCCCATCCGCTGGGCCATGGCGCCGTAGCCGATAAAACCGATTTTCATATCGGGCATGCAAACAGGCTCCTTACGATGCGTTGCTTCAGTTCACGCACTATGGCTGCCAGAGTTTCATTCAGATCGGAAATTGATCATGGCGATTTTTCGCTATCCACGTCCTGCACCATCGGAGATCACCCCAAAAGAGGTCTATCTTTCTCGCCGGGGAATGCTGGGAGGGAGTGCCATGAGTCTCATGGCTGCTCTTGCCGGGACGGCTGAAGCGGACGCTCTAAAAGCACATCCTGGCCCTTATTCAAGCGGCCTCACGCCCACGCCGGAAGAATTCGTAACCGGGTACAATAATTTTTACGAATTCGGGATGGAGAAGGATGATCCTGTTTCTCATGCAGGTGATTTCCACCCATTGCCTTGGACACTCGAAATCTCAGGGATGGTGAAAAAGCCTCAACGCATTGATGTTGGAGCACTATTAAAATCCTCTGACATTGAAGAGCGCATTTACCGGATGCGCTGTGTCGAAGCGTGGTCCATGGTTATCCCGTGGGATGGCATTCCTCTGGCGAAGCTTTTGGCCTTGGCTGAGCCGGATAGCGCTGCTCGCTATGTCGCGTTTGAAAGTGTTGTCAGGCCCTCTGAAATGCCGGGGCAAAGCAGTGCATTTTCAGGAATTTCGTGGCCCTATGTTGAGGGTTTGAGGCTGGATGAGGCCATGAACCCGCTCACATTGCTGGCCGTCGGTATTTATGGCGAAAGCCTGCCCAACCAAAACGGTGCTCCCATCCGGCTGGTTGTGCCGTGGAAATATGGTTTCAAGGGAATTAAATCCATCCAGCGTATCCGTCTGCTGGATCGGCAGCCTCCGACGACATGGAACCGATTGGCGCCAGACGAATATGGCTTTTACGCCAACGTCAATCCGCAGGTTGACCATCCGCGATGGAGCCAGGCGAGTGAACGTGTCATTGGCTCCAAGACTCTCTTTGGCACGAAACGTCAGCCAACACTGATGTTCAACGGTTATGCCGAGCAGGTCGCCAGTCTCTATAAAGGCATGAACCTGCATGAAAGCTTCTAGAGTATCAGGGAAAAGCACTGCTTTTCTGCGGAGATACTGGCACGTCGTGCTTTATCCCCTTGGCTTTATTCCGGCTGCCTGGCTGGTCTGGCAGGGACAAAGCGGAGAGCTTGGTGCTGATCCAGTCAATGTCTTTGAGCGCAGCTTAGGTCTTTGGGCTTTCCGGTTCCTGCTGATTTGCCTTGCGCTCGCTCCGATGCAAAAAATTATCGGCATCAATCTGCTAAGGTTCAGGCGGTTGACCGGATTGCTAGCGTTTTTCTACGCTGTAATGCATCTGGCCTCTTATCTCGCGCTGGATCTCCAGTTTGATATTTCAATTTTCTGGCGAGATGTAACGCGGCGCCCATTCATCATTTTGGGAATGGTGGCGCTGGTGCTGCTTCTGCCGCTTGCCGTGACATCAAACCGCATCTCCATGCGAGGGCTCAAGCGAAACTGGAAGCGGTTGCATCGACTGGTCTATGTCGCTGCCGTTCTGGCAGGCATACATTTCTTTCTCTCGTTCAAAACGCTGAACAGCACGACTGCCTTTTATCTGACGGTAATGGGGCTAGTGCTGATGACAAGAGTGCCAGCGCTTGTGAGCGCTGGCAGGCGCGTGTTTATGCACTCGGGCGCAAGGCGCTCCTGATCTGCGGAATAAGCTTTATCAAAGCATTTTTACGCTGAGTTAGAAGATCGGGGTCGGCCTCGTCAGAGAGGGGGTGACATGCATCGGCAAGCAGGAGCCCGTCTGGCAGACGTGTAATTTCGCCGGGCCGGAAATCGAGCCGTGTCAGGGGAATACCGCACGCACCAAGAACAGCGATGTGAGCGCTTATGCCCAGAACCAGGACAAGGCGCAGTCGCCCCATGTCCTGTAATTCGTCGCAGAGCGCGGCACTACAGGATTCCATATCGGTCGGGAGAGATACCTGCTCCGGAGGTAGGTGTCGGGTGACAGACGTGATACGCGCCTGAATGAAAAGCGGATCACGTCTGTCTTCAGCAAAACAAATTCCCTGTGCTTCAAGAAATGGCACAAGGGTCTTGGTGGCTTTTTCCGGATCAAGGCAGACAACCAGCAATTCAGCGGATAGGGACCCAAGGCCTTGCTTTAAAGACAAGGATGGCTGGACGTCTGAACGAACTGGTGGGTGACCGTCTGATGGTGTTGAACCGGAAGAAGCCTGGGGCGTCATGTGTCGCTGCTCTCGTCACTGTTGATGTCTGCTGGATGACGAACCGGCGGAGCCTGACGCGGCCTCGTTTCTGACTGGCGCCGTGTGAAGGACGGAGCGATGTCAGCCAACTCCACGAAGCGGTCAGCTTGTCTGCGCAGGTCATCGCCGATCATGGGCGGGGTCGAGCGCATGGAAGAAATGACAGTCACGCGCACGCCACGGCTTTGTGCGGCCTCAACAGCACGGCGCAGATCCGAGTCGCCGCTGATGATGACGGCGTGATCCAGTCTGGAGGACTGCTCAAGCAGATCTACGGTGAGTTCGACATCCATATTTCCCTTGATACGGCGTCTTCCTGAATGATCCGTAAACTCGCGGGCATTTTTCAGAACAAGGTGGTAGCCGTTGTAGGCCAGCCAGTCTGTCAGGGGGCGAAGTGGAGAATAGTCGTCCGTCTCAGGCATGGCGGCGTAATAGAAGGCGCGCTGAAACTGGCTCTGGCTTTCAAACAGACTGCGAAGGCTACGAAAATCTACTTCAAATCCAAGGTTGCGTGCGGCGTGATGAAGGCTCGCGCCATCGATGAAGAGAGCGGTGCGTTCGTTTTGACGCAAAATCATATGATATTCCTGGTTGTAAAATGTGTTGTCTCGCCTGACAGAGACAGGCCCCAACGATAGAACATGAAACGATTCAGCCAGCGATTAAGTTTGGTCAGGATTATGGCAGAAAAGCGGGGCTGCGTTGCATTGGCATGAACAGCGTGCTAATGCCAGCCTCTTCTGTATTCATTTTCTATAGTTTTACCCGAAGGGGGCCAGTCGCATGGCGCGTGTAACCGTCGAAGATTGCATCGAGAAGGTTCCAAACCGTTTCGAGCTGGTTCTGCTGGCTGCCCAGCGTGCCCGCGCACTCTCCCGTGGCGAAGAGATGCTGCTCGATCGTGATAACGACAAGAACCCGGTCGTTGCACTTCGTGAGATCGCTGAAGACAAGCTGAACCTTGGTGGCCTGCGTGACGGCATCATCCGTTCGCTCGCCCGTGCTCCCGAGCCGGAGCCTGTGGACGAAGAAGTTATGGACATCATCCCGACGGACCAGAACATTTTCGGTCTGCAGGATGTTTCGGCTGAAGAAGAGCATGCTCACATGGCAGACAACATGTCTGCCGATGAAGCTGCTGCCATTGAGGCAGAGCTGGGTGGCCGGGGCCGCCGCTGATTTTCTCTGCTTTATCCTGACTGAGGGGGGTATGCTTCATGCCTGACGCATCTCCTCCTGTTGAGCGCACCGCTGTCGCGACGGGAGACTTCAAACCTTCCATCAGCGGGCTGCTCCGTCGGATCGAGAGTTACGATCCGACTGCTGATCTATCCCGCGTCGAGGCTGCCTATGATCTGGCAGCCGATGCTCATAACGAGCAGCGACGGGATAACGGCGACGCCTACATCACTCACCCGATTGCTGTTGCCAATATTCTGGCAGGTTTCAGGATGGACACGACGTCCATCATCGTGGGGCTACTGCATGATACGGTTGAGGATACAGGCGTTTCCTGTGCCTCTCTGAAAAACCGATTTGGCGAAGACGTTGCATCCCTCGTCGATGGTGTGACGAAGTTGACGCGGCTTGAGCTGCAGTCTGACCGGACGAAGCAGGCGGAAAACTTCCGTAAGCTTGTGCTGGCCATGTCGCGGGATATCCGCGTCCTGATCGTCAAGCTCGCCGATCGTCTGCACAACATGCGGACGCTGCATTATGTGCAGCGCCTGGACCGGCGGCAGCGTATTGCCCGTGAGACCATGGATATCTATGCGCCGCTCGCCGAGCGCATTGGTATGGACCGGGTCAAGACAGAGCTTCAAAATCTTTCTTTCGCCCAGCTCGAGCCGGAAGCAGACGCCACGATCCGTGCGCGGCTAAACTTCCTTCGTGGGCAGGGCGCAGACATTATTGAACATATTCGCAAGGAGCTGATTGCTCTTTGTGCGGAAGCAGGTCTCGACAAGGTCGAAGTGACCGGTCGCGAAAAATCTCCCTTTTCAATCTGGGAGAAGATGCAGCGACGCAATGTGGCGTTCGAGCAGCTTTCGGACATCATGGCATTTCGTCTGCTCGTTCCAACTCGTGATGCCTGTTACATGGCTTTGGGTGCCATTCATGGCGCCTATCCGATGATTGCGGGGCGGTTCAAAGATTATATTTCCACCCCCAAGGCCAACGGCTACCAGAGCCTGCATACGGGGGTGACACTCCGTCACCCGCGTAATCAGAAGATTGAAGTGCAGATCCGTACGGCGGAAATGCACGATCTCGCTGAAAACGGCGTGGCCTCGCATTGGGCCTATAAAGAAGATGCGACGCCAAGCGAGCGTGAAGCCGCAGCGCTATCTTCGGCTTTTGGCGCAGGTAGCCGGAAGCTGCGTTGGGTGCAGGATCTTCTGGATATTCTGGAAGACAGCCAGGCCCCGGATGAGTTCTTGGAAAATACCAAGCTTGAACTCTATCAGGACCAGGTTTTCTGCTTTACGCCCAAAGGGCAGCTGATCTCGCTTCCCCGGGGCGCGACACCTGTCGACTTTGCCTATGCCGTTCATAGTCAGGTGGGCGATACCTGCGTCGGAGCCAAGGTGAACGGGCGGCTTCTGCCGTTGCGTCATGAGCTCCAGAACGGAGATCAGGTCGAGATCATGACGGCTCGTGGCGGTACACCGTCGCCGTCATGGGAGCGGTTTGTTGTTACGGGTAAAGCTCGTGCGCGCGTGCGCCGGTTTGTGGCCGCACAGCAGCGTCAGGTGCATCTGGACAATGGGCGTGCAGCCATTGCCAAGGCCTTCCGTCAGGAAGGTGTCGATGGCTCCGAAAAGGTTCTTGACGGAATCCTCAAGGAGCTTCGGCAGAGTTCCATCGAAGATCTCTATGTGGCTGTCGGGAACGGGCAGTTGGGTCCGAAGGATGTGGTCAATACCGCATATCCGGATCTGCGGCAGAATGGTCGGGCGCCTCGGATGGTGCCGGGGTTGTCACCGCGCTTTGGTCAGTCGCTTCTTTTGGGGGCGGGAAGTGGACCGGCACGTCAGTCGCCTGTTGTTCAGTCTACGAATATTCTCAAGGGTATCGGCACAGGGATTGCGACGAGTTTTGCCGGATGCTGCCGCCCGCTGCCGGGTGACCCGATTGTTGGTATCATAGCGCAAAGTAAGGGCGTGACGATCCATCGTCGTGGATGCCAGAACTTGTCGAGTTTTGCAGACACGCCCGAGCGCTTCATTGAGGTGGACTGGGATTATGAGGCGCTCGGAAGACGTAAGGATGCGGTTCCTTACACGGCGCGCCTGTCGGTTATTGCGGCAAATGAGCCCGAAGTTCTGGCGACCCTGACCAATACCGCGGCCAAATATAATGGTAGCGTCATCAACCTCAAGATTGTGAACCGTCAGCTCGATTTTATGGAGATCTTGGTTGATCTTGAAGTTCGCGACCTAAGGCATCTCTCGTCACTTATTGCCGCGTTCCGGACTGCTGTGGGCGTGATGCAGGTGGAGCGCGCGAAGGGATGACGGCGTGATTCTTGGCATGGGAACAGACCTGTGCATGATTTCCCGCATCGAACGCAGCATTGACCGGTTTGGAGATCGCTTTCTTGACCGGGTATTTACGGAAGCCGAGCGTAGTCACGCCGAGCGTCTGTCTGGTCCGGCGCGAACGGGAAGTTATGCCAAGCGTTGGGCAGCCAAAGAAGCGTGCGTCAAAGCTTTGGGGACGGGAGTTGCTGACGGTGTGCAACTCCAGGACATCGGGGTTCTGAACGATAAAAAGGGCGCTCCAAGGCTTGTTCTTTCCGGCGGAGCTCAACTTGCTCTGGAGCGTCTGACGCCCTCAGGATGTCGGGCAGACGTCCTTGTGAGCCTGACGGATGACCCTCCCTTTGCATTGGCGCAGGTCATCATTCAGTCTGTTAGGGTTTGAAGCGCTCGCCATTGCGGGCAAGCTGCGTTAAGAGCGTCCCATGACTCAGGAGAAAAGCCCCGTGAAGGGTTCAGAGAAGGCTGGTGCAAAGCCGGCGGCCCGTGAAGAATCTCTGGGAGAGAGCGTGCGCTGGCTTGCCCTAATGGTGCTGGCTGTCGTCGCCGTGCGTTCTCTGGTGTTTGAGCCGTTCAATATCCCCTCAGGCTCGATGATCCCGACCTTGCAGATCGGTGATTTCGTTTTGGTATCGAAATCCAGCTACGGCTATTCACGGTTTTCGTTTCCGTTTTCGCCCAATCTCTTTAACGGACGGATCATGGACTCTGAGCCGCATCGTGGCGATGTGGCTGTTTTCCGGTTCACCCAGAACACCTCCGTTGATTACATCAAGCGGATTGTCGGGCTGCCGGGTGACCACATTCAGATGACGGGCGGAAAGCTCTTTCTTAATGGAATTGAAGTGCCGCGGACGTCCCTGGGGCATTACGAGGTTGTCGACGAAAATAACCGTCTGCTGAGTGGTGACCGATATCGGGAAGCGCTGCCTGGGAGTGGCGGGCGCCCTCCTGTTGAGCATGATATTCTCAAGCTGACGGACGAAGGCTTTGCCAACGACACGCCAGAATATGTCGTGCCGCAAGGTTATTTCTTCGCGATGGGGGACGACCGGGACGATAGCGCTGACAGTCGTTTTCAGGGCGATGGTCCGGATGATCTCGGCTATGTCCCGATGCAGAACCTTGTAGGGCGGGCGCCGCTTGTTCTGTTCTCCATGGATTTGCGGCATCCGGCATGGCAGTTCTGGTACTGGCCGGTCGAAATTCGCTGGAACCGTTTTCTGCATCCTGTCACATGAAACTTTCACAGGAAGAGGCCATGGAGGCCATGGAGCAGGCGCTTGGTCATCGCTTTGCGAACCGGGATCTGCTCGTGGAAGCTCTGACGCATCGTTCTGCGGTCAGTGGGCGTGATCCTCGTCGTGGCAAACGCACGCAGGGCCCTAAGGGAACCGGTTCGAACGAGCGACTGGAATTCATTGGAGACCGGGTGCTGGGCCTTCTAATGGCGGAGTGGCTGTTCGAACACTATCCGCTGGAGCAGGAAGGCGCGCTGGGTCCGAGGCATGCGCATCTTGTTTCGCGACCTGTTCTCGCCGAAATCGCGGATAACATCCATTTATCTTCGGCTCTGACGATTTCCCCGCATGAAGAGGCTGCCGGTATTCGCCGCCTGTCCAGCATCCGGGCAGATGCCATGGAAGCGCTGTTAGGTGCTCTTTATCTGGATGCCGGGCTGGAGCCTGCACGGCGTGTCGTCCGTCAACAGTGGGAAGGGCGGATCGACAGTCATGCCCGGCCTCACAAGGAGCCCAAGACCCTTTTGCAGGAATATCTCCTGTCCAAAGGGCTCCCGCTCCCGAAATATGAACTCCTCGCCGCAGAGGGGCCGTCTCATGCGCCCGTGTTTCGTGTGGCCGTTCAGGCATTTGGCCTGACGGGGCATGGAGAAGCAGGCAGTAAGAGAGTGGCCGAAAGTGCGGCAGCAATAGATCTTCTGAAACGTCTTGGTCAGAACGTAGCGTCGTGAGGCGCATGTGGAAAAGGATTGGTACATGACCACACGCTGCGGTTTCGTGGCCCTTGTCGGGTCCCCGAATGCTGGAAAATCAACACTTCTGAACCGGATTGCCGGTGCCAAACTGTCGATTGTGAGCCCCAAGGCTCAGACGACACGCTTTCGCACGCTGGGAATTGTGGTTCGCAACAATGCTCAGATCATCCTTGTGGATCTGCCCGGTATTTTCAAGCCGCGCCGTCGGCTTGACCGGGCCATGGTCAACGCGGCTTGGACGGGATCCCAGGATGCCGATCTGACACTTCTCCTGATCGACGCCAAGGCCGGCTTGCGGGATGATGTCCGTGAGATCATTGGCAAGCTTGCGGGTAGCGGTAAGAGAGTGTGGCTTGTTCTGAACAAGACGGATCTTGTTGGTGCGGAAGAATTGCTGCCGCTGACGAAGGATGTCAGCAGCCTGATCAGCGTTGAATATGTGTTCATGCTGAGCGCCCGTTCCGGGGACGGTGTTGATGACCTGATGGATCATCTGGCACGTGAACTGCCGGAAGGCCCGTATCTCTACCCGGAAGATGATCTGACGGATCTTCCAGATCGTCTTCTCGCGGCTGAACTGGTGCGCGAACAGATATTCATGCAGACGCATGAAGAGATTCCATATCAGGCGACAGTCGAGACAGAGAGCTTCAAGGAGCGCCCCGATGGATCAGTGCGTGTGGAAGTTACAATCTACGTGTCACGCCCGGGTCATAAGGCGATCCTGATTGGTGAAGGCGGCCATAAAATCAAATCCATTGGCGCACGAGCACGAATGGAGCTTCAGGGCCTGCTTGAGCGAACCTGCCATCTTTTCCTGAACGTCAAGGAGCGGGCAGGCTGGGATGAAGAGAAGGCACGCCTGAGGGCGATTGGCCTCGAAGAGTAACTGGGTGGAAACGCTGTCAACGGGGCTTTTCATAAGAAGCCTCGTGTCTGACATCGCTTGTTCCAAGCCCTCTGCGTCTGTATGACAGGCGCAAAGTCACCACAAATCCAGCAAGAGACGGGCACGATGACCGAACAACGAGACAAAAGCCCCTCCTACAAACGTGTTCTGCTCAAGGTGTCAGGGGAAGCCCTGATGGGTAAGGGCTCGGGTGGAGTGGACCCGGAAATGGTGGACATGGTCGCCGCCGATATTGCCGCAGTTGTGGCGTCTGGTGTGCAGGTCTGCCTCGTTGTCGGTGGTGGCAACATTTTCCGTGGCCTGTCCGCGGCGGCACGTGGCATGGATCGTGCGCAGGGTGACTATGCCGGTATGCTGGCAACGGTCATCAACGCACTGATGCTCCAGAACGGCCTTGAACGTCAGGGACTTGAAACGCGCGTCATGACGGCCATTCAGATGGCCGCGATTGCTGAGCCCTACATCCGTCGTCGGGCAGTCCGTCATATGGAGAAGGGACGCGTTGTTATCTTCGCTGCCGGAACGGGCAACCCGTACTTCACAACGGATACAGCTGCCGCCCTGCGTGCCAATGAAATGGAATGCGACGTCGTGTTCAAGGGAACGCAGGTTGATGGCATCTATTCCGATGATCCGCGTCGTAATCCTGATGCCGTGCGTTATGATCAGTTGACGTACATGGATGTTCTGGCTCGTCAGTTGAATGTCATGGATGCCGCAGCGATCAGTCTTGCCCGCGAAAATAAATTGCCCATCGTGGTCTTCAACATGCATGCTCCGGGCGCGTTTGCAGCCGTTGTGCGTGGCGAAGGTCGCTTTACACGGGTTATCGAAGCAGGCTGATCGCCTCATTTTTAACGAACCTTTCAGGATATTCTCCTGAACTTACGTTGATTCAGAAAGGAACAGCTTAATGTCTGCTGACCTGAAAGACCTGATGGCTGACCTCACGCGCCGTATGGATGGTGCGATTGAGAGTCTGCGTCGTGACCTCTCTGGCCTGCGGTCTGGTCGTGCCAGCCCGAACCTGCTGGAGCCGATCCGGGTTGAAGCCTACGGCTCCGAAGTGCCGCTTTCTCAGGTGGGATCTATCGCTGTTCCGGAAGCCCGGATGCTGACGGTTTCCGTCTGGGATCGTACGCTGGTTGGTGCAGTGGAACGTGCCATCCGTGATGGTGGCCTGGGTCTTAACCCTGCAGCTGACGGTCAGACGATCCGCGTTCCCATTCCGGTGCTGACGGAAGAGCGTCGTAACGAACTGGCGCGCGCAGCCAATCGTTATGCCGAAAACGGTAAGATCGCTGTACGTGGTGTTCGTCGTGACGGCATGGAACAGACGAAGTCGCTCGAAAAGAAGGGTGACATCAGCCAGGACGACATGAAGTCCTGGACGGATTCCGTGCAGAAGCTGACAGATCAGTACGTCAAGAAAGTTGACGATATTCTCGCGGAGAAAGAACGCGAGATCAAACAGGTCTGATACTTTCGTTGACAATGGGATCTCTTCCTCAGACCAGCACGCCGTCTCTTTCATCAAAAGAGGGGGAAGGCGCCGCTGTTCCCGTCCATGTCGCCATGATCATGGACGGGAATGGGCGTTGGGCGCGCTCGCGCAATCTGCCAGTTGCAGCCGGACACCGGAAAGGTGCTGAGGCTGTGCAGGATTGCGTTCGTTCGGCCATTCGTCAGGGTGTGCGCTATCTGACGCTTTACGCTTTCTCTTCGGAAAACTGGCGGCGGTCTGCTGAGGAAGTCGGTGACCTGACATCGCTCCTGCGTTTCTATCTGCGCCACAAGCTCAATGAATTGCATGAGCAAGGGGTGCGTTTGCGCGTTATCGGAGAGCCTGAGCGGTTCGAAGGAGCGTTGCGCGAGGAATTGCGCCGCGCGGAAGCAAAGACTGCTTCCAACACGACCCTGACTCTGACGCTCGCCCTGTCCTATGGCGGGCGAGCAGATATCGTTCAGGCGGCACGACGTCTTGCGGATCAGGTTGCCAATGGAACATTGGCATCGTCGGATATTACTGAGGAGCGTCTGGATCAGGCGCTTCAGACGTCCGATATGCCAGATCCGGATCTCGTTATTCGGACAAGTGGAGAATGCCGTCTCTCCAACTTTCTGCTCTGGCAGAGTGCTTACGCGGAACTGGTGTTCATGGACGTCTTGTGGCCAGATTTCGGGGAAGCCGAGTTCGTTCAGGCTCTCTCGCATTTTGCCGGGCGTCAGCGCCGTTTTGGCGGTCGGCCAGCATGAGCGGATCTTCCCGGTGGTCTGATCTGAAGCTGCGTTTGACGTCAGCTGTCATTCTCGTTGTCGTTGCCGGGGGATGCCTCTGGCAAGGCGGCATGATCTATAACGCTCTCATCCTGCTGGCCATGTTCGGGCTGGTTTGGGAAGGGCTTACCCTCATCAAGCAGCCATTACACACCTGGCGCGGCGTCCTCCTTCTTCTCTGGCCGATGGTGTCAGGGGTTGCGGCCCTTCGCGGCGAGTGGAGCGGCGCATTCTGGATGGTTTGGCCAAGCCTCATCTTTGGTATTCCAGCCTGTATTCCTGTTGTCGTCTCCATTCTGGGCGGTCTCTCGCTCCTCTGGCTTCGACATTTGCCCTATGGTTTGGAGAGCGTTCTGTTCGTGCTGTGCGTTGTGATCGCCAGCGACAGTTTTGCTTATCTGACAGGGCGCATCTTTGGTGGCCCTAAACTGGCCCCTTCAATCTCTCCCGGAAAAACCCGCTCCGGCGCCATTGGCGGCCTGATTGGTGCGTCTTTTGCCGGGGGAATGGTGGCTTGGCTTTCTGGAGCAGGCTTTGTGGGTGGTGGTCTCCTGTGGGGCGCGGTTCTGGGTGTTTTCTCCCAGAGTGGTGATCTGCTTGAAAGTGCAGCCAAGCGTAGACTGAACGTCAAGGATTCCGGCCGTCTGATTCCAGGCCATGGCGGCCTGCTGGATCGTTTTGATGGCCTACTGGCTGCGGCACCGCTTGCCGCGCTTTTGTCACTGGCAGTTGCGGGGCAGGTGTTCTGGTCTGCCACTCCTGCGGATCTGATAGGCGGGTCTGCGCATCGTATCATTCCTCAGGGGGAATCTTCTCATGATTGACGGTTCTGTGGCCAAGCCTCGGCGGATCAGCGTTCTGGGCAGTACAGGTAGCATCGGGACTTCGACGGTCGATCTACTCAAGCAGATGGGCGGCGATATTGAAGTGCGGGCGCTGGTCGGGGGGCGGAATGTTGCGCTTCTTGCGGAGCAGGCTCGTGAACTTCGCGCTGAAATTGCTGTCATTCACGATGAGAGCCTGCATGATGATCTGAAAGCACGGTTGGCAGGGAGCGGTATCCGCACAGCAGCCGGGCGTCAGGCCGTTATCGAGGCTGGTGCGATGGAAGCAGACTGGACCATGGCTGCCATCACAGGTGCAGCGGGTCTGGAGCCAACACTTGCTGCCGCACGCAATGGTCATGCAATCGCGCTCGCCAACAAGGAAGCTCTCGTCTGTGCGGGCGATGTGATGCTCCGGGCTGTTGGCGAAGCTGGTGCGACGCTTCTTCCTGTCGATTCAGAGCATAATGCGATCGCCCAGGCTCTGGGTGGTTGCGATATGAGCACGGTCGAAAAGATCGTGCTGACAGCTTCCGGCGGCCCCTTCCGTCAGTCCACTCTGGAAGAGATGCGTGATGCGACGCTTGAAAAGGCGTTGAAGCATCCTACCTGGACGATGGGTGCGAAAATCACGATTGATTCGGCTTCCATGGCCAATAAGGGCCTTGAGGTTATTGAGGCCGCACGTCTGTTTGGCCTGACAGAAGACCGGATTGATGTTTTGGTGCACCCTCAGTCTGTGGTGCATGGGCTTGTTCAGTTCCGGGATGGCAGTCTGGTCGCGCAGATGGGGTCAGCAGACATGCGTATCCCCATCGCTCATACCCTTGCATGGCCTGACCGCATGGAAACACCATGCCAGCGTCTGGATCTGACGGCTTTCGGGCGCCTCGATTTCGAGGCACCGGATGAGACGCGCTTTATTCCCCTGCGACTTGCCCGTCAGGTTCTTAGGGCAGGAGGAGCTGCTCCCGCAGTTTTCTCAGCAGCCAACGAAGTTGCCGTGGACGCTTTTCTGAACCGTCGGATAGGATTCCTTGGTATTGGTGAAACCATCGATAGCGCTCTTCAGGCCATGACGGAAAATCCAGAACTGACGACGCTGGATGAAGTCCTGGAATGGGATGCGCGCGGCCGGGCATTGGCAGAAGAGCATATTCTTCGCGAAAGCGGCCGACTGCGGAACACAGTAAGCGAGACTGCCCTGCATGCATGATTTTCTGCGTACCATTCTTGCCTATGTTCTGATTCTTGGTGTTCTCGTGTTTATCCACGAGTTGGGCCATTACCTTGCTGCCCGGTGGCGCGGGGTAAAGGTTGAGACATTCTCCATCGGTTTTGGGCCTGCTCTTCGCCGGTGGCACGACAAATCCGGCACTGAATGGCGCCTGAGCGCGATTCCGCTCGGTGGGTATGTCAAACCGCACGGGTTTGAAGGGCCTGACGATGCCACGGATGAGCAGAAAGCGGCCTGGATTCCTGGGCGCACCTTTCATGACAAGCCTGTCGGCTCTCGCGCGCTGGTGATCGTGATGGGGCCTGTTTTCAATTTTCTGTTTGCGATTGTGGCGTTTACCCTGCTGTTCGCAACGGTGGGCAAGCCGCAGCTTCGCGGGGATATTTCCCAGGTTGTGGCAGGCAGTGCCGCAGAGAAGGCGGGTGTAAAAACGGGTGATGTCATTACCCGGATTGGCTCGCTGTCCATTTCCGGTCCTGAAGATGTCATGGGGACGGTAGCGGCAAGACCAGGCGCTGAGACCACACTTGAAGTGCGCCGGAATGGCCAGGATCTGACGTTGCCCGTTACACTTGGCAGCGTAAAGGCTGGCTCCCATCCGACTGGTGTTCTGGGCGTTGGTTTTGCGGCTTCTCCGGGGAAACCGGTTTCGCCGATCAAGGCGGCGGTCATGGGTGTTCAGGAAACCTGGACCATGTCAGTGCGGACGTTGCAGGGGGTCTGGCAGATCATTTCCGGGCAGCGCAGTGCACGGGAGCTGGGTGGAACAATCCGAATCGCGCAGATCTCCGGACAGGTCGCCAGCTATGGCATGGCCAGTATTGTGTCGTTCATGGCGCTTCTTTCCATCAATCTTGGGCTGATTAATCTGTTTCCGATCCCGGTCCTCGATGGTGGACGACTGATCTTTTATGCTGTCGAAGCCATTAAGGGGCGCCCGGTTTCACGCCGTGTTCAGGAAGTCAGTATGCAGGTCGGAATGGCGCTTATCGGCGCGCTTTTCCTCTTTTCAACAGTGAATGATCTCACGAATCTGGGTCTGTTTCACTGGATGTTTCACGCCGGAAGCTAATGTGAGATACGCCCGGTAACTCTTCGTGAGTGAAGGGAGATCTTGCATGGTGGGGGGATTTTCGGATACCTCCGCCAATGGCGTAGCGTGTCAGGCGCCTGCGAAAAATCTGTTACAAGGAAAACCGGTTTGTCAGGATCACGGTCAAGAGGTTCCCGGTCCCCGAACATGCGTTTGATGCTGCTGGCATCCGCATGTCTTCTCCCGACCGCTCTCGGTGTGGCGGAGGCCCGCTCTGCTCGTCAGCACCAGACATCAGGTGCAACCTCAGGCAACAACGTGATCCAGGCCATTTCGGTCACTGGTAACACGCGTATCGAGACCAGTACGGTTCTGTCGTACATGGTTGCTCAGCCGGGTGACTCTTTCAATCAGGACGATCTGGATCGTTCCCTGAAGACGCTCTATGCAACGGGCCTTTTCAAGGACGTCACCCTTCACCGCGATGGTAATACGCTGCTGGTGAATCTGGTTGAAAATCCGATCGTCAATCGTATTGTCTTTGAAGGCAATCATGCCCTGAAGGATGAGGATCTCCGTAAGGAAATCAGTCTTCGTCCCCGTGCGGTATTTTCGTCTCAGACCACGGCTGCCGACCGTCAGAAGATTTTGAACCAGTATGCAGGCAAGGCGCGTTTCGGCGCGACGGTCACGCCGCAGATCATCAAGCTCTCTCACAACCGTGTCGATGTTGTTTTCAAGATCAACGAGGCTCAGCAGACGCTGATCCACAAGATCGTTTTTGTTGGCAACCACGCTTTCAGTGAAGCACGTTTGGCACAGGTGATCTCGTCCAAGGAGAATACCTGGTATCGCTTCTTCTCATCCTCGGATGAGTATAATCCTGAGCGTATCAAGTACGATGCGGAGCTTCTGCGCCGCTTCTACCTTCACAACGGATTTGTCGATTTCCACATGATCGACGCGACGGGCGAGCTCTCTCCCGATCATAAGTCTTTCTACGTGACGTTCACCATTCATGAAGGTGAGCAGTATCGCATTGGCAAGATGGACGTTCGTTCCACGGTGCGTCGTGTAACGCCGGAAATGATGCGCAAGCACATCGAGCTGTTCAAGCATCAGATCTACGATGGCACTGCCATCCAGCATAACACGACGAACATGCAGGAATGGTTGCAGGCTCAGGGGCATCCGTTTGCGATGGTGCGCTCTGAAATCGCCCGTAATCCGGAAAAGCGGATTGTTGACCTTCTGTTCGATGTGACTGAAGGGCCGCATGTGTATGTTGAGCGTATCGACATCAACGGCAATACCATCACCCGGGATAACGTGATCCGACGCAACCTGCCCATGGCAGAGGGCGACCCGTACACCCCGTTTGACAAGAAATACTCCAAGCTGGCCCTTCAGGACCTCGGATATTTCAGCACGGTATCTGTTGATCAGACGCAGGGCTCCGCTCCTGACCGTGTGAACGTGTCTGCCAACGTGGTTGAGAAGCCGACTGGTGAGTTCTCACTGGGTGGTGGTTACTCCACAGACGTTGGTGTGTTGGGTAATGCGTCCATCAAGCAGCACAACATGCTTGGCACGGGTATCGACGCCGGTATCTCGGGTACGGTTGCGTACTATGAGAAGCAGGCTGACATCTCCATTACGGATCCGTACTTCCTGAACCGTAACCTGGTGGCTGGCGCTGATTTCTACTTCATCCAGAACAACTACCAGACGTATCAGAGCTACAAAGAATCCCAGTACGGTATGAGCCTGCGGCTTGGTTATGCCTATAACCGCTATCTGTCGCAGTCCTTCAGCTACACTCTGGTCGATCGTCAGGTTGGCAACTTCTATGATGCCGCAACGGTTGCAGCTGACCCGTCCTATATCGAATGGGTGCCGTCTGTTTACGTTCAGCAGTCTGCAGGTTGGTCGCTCCTGTCGCAGCTGAGCA
This sequence comes from Gluconobacter sp. P5E10, assembly GCF_018812145.1. Taxonomy (NCBI): domain Bacteria; kingdom Pseudomonadati; phylum Pseudomonadota; class Alphaproteobacteria; order Acetobacterales; family Acetobacteraceae; genus Gluconobacter; species Gluconobacter sp. P5E10. Next base: position 473,524 of record NZ_JACRVZ010000001.1, read on the forward strand.
CCTCCCTGACCTATGACCGCCGTGACCGTCGTATGAATCCTCACGACGGTTACATGATGAAGCTGGGTGGTGATTTCGCGGGTGTTGGCGGAAACGCCAAGTATTTCCGTGTGAAGGCTGATGGCGCGTACTACCTGCCGCTGGACAGCATTACCGGCAGCCATGACTGGACCATGCAGTTCAAGGGCGGCGTGGGTTACATGGGCGACTGGGATTCCAACAGCAAGCGCAACATCATTGATAACTTCTATCTTGGTGGTGAAAACCTGCGAGGCTTCCTGCAGGGTGGTGTAGGCCCGCGTTCTGGCCATATCTGTACGGGAGCATATGTCAGCGGGTCCTGCCCGACGCTTGATTATCTTCCGCGGCAGGGTCAGGAAGATTTGCTTGGTGGCCGTTTCATGTACACGGCTTCCGCGCAGCTGAACTTCCCGATGCCGATGGGTGACGATCTTGGTATTTCCGGTCGTTACTTTGTCGATGCTGGTAGCCTGTCGAGCGTGCGTGTGCAGAAGAAGTACACAGACTATTCTCGCCGCTTCGAGGCCGGGTATCCTTATACCCCGATCAATGGTGACACCATGATCCCGCGTGTTTCCACTGGTCTTGGTATTTCCTGGAAGAGCCCGTTCGGCCTTGTGAATATTGATGGTGCCATTCCGCTGCGTAAGGAAAAGGGCGATCGTCTTTACCCGCTGCGCTTTGGCTTCGGACAGCAGTTCTAAGAACTGCGTGTCTGATTTCGAGCTCCAAGCAATTCCATCCCCTTTCCCAGAGGTGGTTATGACCTTTATTTCCCTGATGCGCCCGGCTTCGGTCGGTGCGCTTCTGGCTGCGACGGTTCTTGCTGTTGCACCCGCTGCTCACGCCCAGGCTGCCAACAACGGTGGATGGTTTGTTCCCAAGGCCGCACATCCGGATGCACCGGCTGCTGCACGTCCGGCACCTCGCCGTAGTGTGCCTATGGCTGAGGCACCTGTTGAAGACGAGCAGGCTGCTCCGAATGCACAGCAGGCTCCACCGGTTCTGCCGTTGCCACCGATCCCTAATCCGCCAACTGTTGCGAAGGGCGCTGCGCCGCCAGCTGCGGTCATTGGTGTGATCAATGTTCAGGCTGTCATGCAGATGTCGTCTGCTGCGCAGGAGATCCAGCAGGTTCTTGGCGCACGCCGTGACAAGCTGGCACAGGCTGTGCAGCGTGAAGAGGGTGCATGGCGTGGTGAGCAGCAGAAGCTGCAATCCGAAGCCCGCAGTCTTACAGCTGATCAGATCCAGCTTCGTGAGCGCCATCTTCAGGAGCGCCGCGCCAAGGATCAGCGCGATTTTGGTAATCAGGCTCGTATTGTTCAGGAAGCTGCGCAGGTCGCCTTCCACCAGATCGAGCGTGAGCTTGAGCAGGGCAACGGCATCATTGCCGCCGTTGCTGGTGCCCATAACATGAACCTGGTTCTGCATGCCGAGCAGGTTGTCCTGCACGTGGGCGAGCAGGACATTACGGAAGAAGTGGCAAACCAGCTGAACAAGACGCTGCCACACGTGTTTATTCCTGACGAAGGCGTTGATCCTGAGCAACTCGCCAAGTCTGGCAAGATGCCAACGACGGCAGATGAACAGCGTGCCCCGCAGGGTCCTGAACAGGCAGCGCCGGCTTCGGCTCCAGCGCAGCCTGAGTCCGTTCTCCGGCAGCATCACTGAGGCCTGATCCCGTGGCTGATAAGGTACTCACCGAAAACCGACCTGGTGATGAGCGCTTCTTCCTGAGAGCTGGACCTTTTGGTCTGGCTCATCTTGCGGAAGTATCGGGAAGCGAGGTTCGTTCCGCTGCTGAAGGGCAGGAGGATCAAGTCAGTTTCCGCGGGGTTGCCCCATTGCACGTTGCGGGACCGGAAGACGTCAGTTTTCTGGATAATCGCCGCTACCTGCCTCTTTTGGAAAAAACGCGTGCAGGAGTAGTGATTCTTGCGCCGGCTTTTGCCGACAAGCTGCCAGCACATACGGCGGGCCTTGTCTGCAAAACGCCCTACCTTGCATGGGCACGCATTGCAGCGCTCTTTCATCCTGCACCGTCATCGACGGGTGTTCGCCATCCTTCGGCTTATGTCAGTGAGACGGCTGAGATCGGTGAGAATGTCGAGATCGGGGCTTTCGCTGTTGTCGAAGACGGCGCGAAAATTGGCTCGGGCACACTGATTGGTGCGCATGCCGTGATTGGTCGGAGTGTCGAGATTGGTGAGCGTTGCCGCATTGGCAGCCATGTCAGTCTGACGCACGCCCGTGTCGGGAACAGGGTAACACTGTATCCGGGCGCCCGCATTGGTCAGGACGGATTTGGTTTTGCTGTCGGCCCTGCTGGTTTCGAGACCGTGCCGCAGCTTGGTCTGGTTGTCATTGAGGACGACGTTGAGATTGGTGCTAACTCAACGATTGATCGTGGCTCCATGCGCGATACGATCATTGGGGCAGGCACGCGGATCGATAATCTGGTTCAGATCGGACACAATGCTCAGCTCGGAAAATGCTGCATTGTTGTTTCGCAGGCTGGTATTTCCGGTTCGACCGAACTGGGCGACTTCGTCACAATCGCTGCTCAGGCCGGCCTGATCGGTCACATCAAGATTGGTGACAAGGCCCGTGTTGGGGCTCAGTGCGGTGTCATGTCTGACGTGGATGCGGGAGCGGATGTTATCGGCAGTCCCGCCATGCCCTTCCGGGAATTCTTCCGGAACGTAGCCACTTTGCGGAAGCTCTCCCGCAAAAGCGGCGACTGACCTTTCCGGTGACGGATGGTATCCCGTAGCCAGTTTTGCTAAGGGAGGCCATCCGCACTGCTCGGAGAGCAGAAAACTGACAAAATTTTCCCTTAGAAGGGCATGGTGAACAAAATGGATCGAGTGGACGCTCCGGCTGAAAAGACGACCCCGGCAGAAGGGGCTTCGGGAACGCACCAGGTTCCTGAGAGCATCGACATTCTGCAGATCATGCAGGCGATCCCTCATCGCTATCCGTTCCTGCTGATCGACAAGATGCAGGAAATCAAGGCTGGTGAGTCCGCTGTTGGCATCAAGAACGTCACGGTGAACGAGCCCTTCTTTCAGGGGCACTTTCCTTCCCATCCGGTGATGCCAGGCGTTCTGATCATCGAAGCCATGGCCCAGACAGCGGCAACGCTCGTTGTCCTGACGCTTGGCAAGGCCTTCGAAGGAAAGCTGGTGTATTTCATGACCATTGAAGGCGCGAAGTTCCGTCGCCCGGTAGGCCCTGGCGATCAGCTTCGTATTGAGGTGGTCAAGGAACGGTCCCGGGCGAACGTCTGGAAATTCAAGGGTACTGCACGTGTTGACGGCGTTGCTGTTGCAGAGGCAACCTTCAGTGCCATGATCATGGGCTGAACTGATGCAGATTGCAGGAAAACGATCCGATAGCGCTGAGATTCACGCGACTGCTCTTGTCGATGAACGTGCCCGAATTGGGGAAAATGTTCGCATTGGCCCGTGGTGCATCGTCGGGCCTCATGTGACACTTGGCGACGGTGTGCACCTGCATGCTTCGGTGATTGTCGACGGGCACACGACCCTGCGTGAGGAAGTGGAAGTCTATCCGTTCGTCACGATCGGGATGGCACCGCAGGACCTCAAATATGCTGGTGAGCCGACACTTTGTGAGATCGGCGCGAAAACCATCATCCGTGAAAACGTCACCATTCATCGTGGAACGGCGCAGGGACATGCTCTGACGAAAATCGGTGCGTCCTGTTTGATCATGGCGAATGCTCATGTGGCGCATGACTGTGTTCTCGGTGATCGTGTGATCATCGTAAACAATGTTGTCATGGGTGGTCATGTCGAGATTGCTGATGATGCAAAGGTTATGGGATCAGCAGCGCTCCATCAGTTCGTGCGCATTGGTCGCGGCGCTGTTGTTGGTGGCGTTTGCGGTGTCGAGATGGATGTCATCCCCTACGGAAGTGTTCTCGGGAACCGCGCCCGCTTGGTCGGTCTGAATTGGATCGGATTGAAGCGGTCTGGTGTGGGCCCGGAAGAAATGCAGGCCATGCGTCGTGCGTTCCGGACGCTTTATCCACGTCATGGCAGTACGGATGTGGTGCTTGAAGCCCGACTTGCGGACGTGCGCCGTGAATATGGGCATTTGCAGCGCATTGCTGAAATGCTGGACTTTATGGAAGCGCCAAGCCGCCGCGGGCTGACACGTGTGGCCCGCAATGAGGGGCTTTCCGAAACCGAAGGGGCCTGAGCGTGATGGGGGCAGGTTGCGTCGGTATTCTGGCCGGGGCGGGCCCCTTGCCTGCAAAGGTCGCTGCGGCTGCCCTGGAAAAGGGGAAGTCGGTTTTCGTGGTCGGCTTTCGTGATTTTGCGGACATGGCCCGTCTGGCGCCTTATCCACATGAAATCATCCGCCTTGCTGCTGTAGGAGAAATCCTGACAGCCCTTAAAAAGCATGGATGCCGGGAGTTGGTTCTGATCGGACCGGTTCGGCGCCCTGCATGGCGTGACCTTCGCCCTGATGCGGAAGGAGCGCGTGTTCTTGCGCGTCTGGGACGCGCAATCTTCCTTGGCGACGACGGGCTTCTCGGAGCAGTTGTGCGCGTGCTCGGGGAAGAAGGGTTCATTGTTCGTGGCGCCCACGAATTCCTTGATCATGCTACCGGTAAAAGCGGGACGCTCGGTCGCGTTGTGCCGGACGAACAGGCGCGTCAGGACATAGCGCGTGGTGTTCAGGTGCTGCGGGCCATGGCTGCGCTGGATATCGGGCAGGGGTGTGTCGTTCAGAGCGGTCTGGTTCTGGCTGTCGAAGCTCTCGAGGGCACGGATGCCATGCTGGGACGCTGCGGCAAACTGATGCAGGCTGGCAGTGGCGGCGTTCTTATCAAAATGCCTAAAAGCGGACAGGACCTGAGGGCAGATATGCCGACAATAGGTCCTGAGACGCTGGAAAATGCGGCCCGGAACGGATTGCGGGGCGTCGCGTTTCAGCCTGGTGTCACGTTGTTGACAGACCCTGACCGCTGCGTCGCCTTGGCTGACCGATACGGGCTATTCCTTTACGGGCTGACAAGCGAAGATCTGAAAGAAGAAAAATGAGCACATTTCTGCACACGATGGTTCGTATTCGAGACATTGATCGCAGTCTGGCGTTCTACAGCCTTCTTGGCATGAAAGAACTGCGCCGCAAGGAAGTTCGTGAAGGCCGTTACACACTCGTTTTCATTGGATTCGCTGATAATGAGAACGGACAGGCTGAAATTGAGCTGACCTATAACTGGGATCAGGAAACGGATTACGACGTTGGCACGGGATTCGGCCATTTTGCGATTGGCGTGCCGGATGTGGCTGCGCTTGTAGAGGCTGTTCGGATCGGCGGCGGCAAAGTGACCCGTGAAGCCGGGCCACTGAAGTTCGGCACGATCATCATTGCCTTCGTGGAAGATCCAGACGGCTATAAGATCGAGCTTATTGAGAAGAAGTAGGTTTCTTCAGGAGGCGCAGTGCTTTTTCCAGCGCCTCGACAATTGTTCCTGCATGTTTTCTGACGGATTCGTCTGAATGGGATGTCAGGATGTCCGCACACAGCATTGCCGGGGACAGGGCATTTCGCAGATCATGTCGAAATGCCTTGGAGTCGTCAGTTGATGACGGTGGTAGAGCGGGATTCTGGCTCATATCCTTAAGTTCCTGAGGGTGTAGCATTGACAGGGGAGGGTCGGGTGAGTACAAGCCCGGGTCTCATTCACCGGGCGTTTCGTGCGCCCGATCGACGCGGATGTCCAGAGAGGCGTCTGCATGGTTTTAAAGGATCGATGTCATGAAGCGCACGTATCAACCCTCCAAGCTGGTTCGTAAGCGTCGTCACGGTTTCCGTGCACGTAGTGCTACAGTCGGTGGCCGCCGCGTGCTGGCAAACCGTCGCACCAAGGGCCGCTCGAAGCTCTCCGCCTGAGCCGGAACCACACAGCTGGCCGCCTGAAAAAGCGGCCGCAGTTTCTGCGTGTTGCCGGGAAGGGGCGTAAAGTCGCTACCCCGGGAATGGTTGTGCAGATGCTGCAGGATGATAGCCAGCCTGATAGCCGTGTCGGCTTTACCGTCACGAAAAAGGTTGGAAACTCTGTCATTCGTAACCGCACAAAACGCCGCCTCCGTGAGGCGCTGCGTCTTGTAGCGCGTGAGGACGGTCTTCCTTCGGGAGACTTTGTCCTGATCGGCCGCGATGGTACGCGCCGACGAGAATTTCCCCTTCTTCAGGATGATCTTCGTAAAGCGCTCCGCAAAGGCCTGGAAAAATGACACGCCTTTTCAATAAGGCTGTCACCGTCTTCCTGCTTGCGTTGATTGACGCTTACAAGCTCTTCATCAGTCCCTATCTGGGTCGAAACTGTCGTTTTGAACCCGGGTGCAGCACCTATGCCATCATGGCGATCAAGGGGCATGGGCCTGTTCGGGGCGGCTGGCTGGCATTGAAGAGAATCCTCCGCTGTCACCCCTGGTCAAAAGGGGGATGTGACCTCCCGCCCGAGGCTCATCGGCATTAAAAACGCGTGCGCCTATTGTTTTGGTAACGGTTTTCGGCCACTTGAGGCTCAGCATTCCTCCGTTAGAGACGAAAGACCGGCATCAGCCCGATGGAAATCAAGCGCATCATTGCGGCCATTATCCTCTCGGCCCTCATCCTGATCGGTTTCGACTATTTTATGCCGAAACCCCGTCCGGACAGTCATCCGGCTGTGACGCAGACCACTGCGACACAGTCTCCGTCCACTCCGGCTGTTGCTGGTCCGGCTCAGGCGTCGCCTGAACCGGAAGTGGTCGCTCGTCGCATTGCGATTACCAGCGACGACGTGCAGGGCTCCCTTAACCTCAAGGGTGCGCTTCTGGATGATGCGGTGCTGACGAAGTACCGTGCCACTCTTGCAAAGGACAGCCCGCTTGTCCGTCTGCTGGACAAGCCCGGCAGCGAGCATCCGAACTTCTTCGTAATTGGCTGGAGCAACGCTCCGGGGTCCAATGCGAAGGTGCCGGATTTGAACACTGTCTGGACCAGTGCGGACGAGGCACTCTCTCCTGGCCACCCGGTCACGCTGACATGGGATAACGGCGAAGGTCTGATCTTCTCGATCCACCTTTCAGTTGATGAGCATTATATGTTCTCGGCTGTGCAGTCGGTGGAGAATCATTCCTCCCAGCCTGTTGCACTGCTTCCGTTCCAGCGTGTGCAGCGTGACTATCAGGCTCCGGAAGGTTTCTGGACGGCACATGAAGGCCCTATCGCCGTCATGGACGGTCGCCTGAACGACGAGACCTACAAAAACGTTCGCAAGGGTGCTGAGCATCCCGACCATACGTTCTGGGCCAAGGGTGGCACCGGTGGCTGGGGCGGTATCAGCGACAAGTACTGGCTGACGGCGGTTGCACCTGACTCCACGTCTTCTGTGACGGCAAGCTTTGCTTACGTTCCGGAAAATGCAGGGTCCTATCGTATCGGCTTCGTGTCTCAGGCTCCGCAGCAGATCATGCCGAATGGCACTGTTACGCAGACAAGCCATCTTTTTGCTGGTGCAAAGGTGCCAAGCCTTCTGCAGGCTTACAGCAGCAACCTACACATTACAGATCTCGATAAAGCCATCGACTTTGGCTGGTTCAGTTTCCTGACGCGTCCGATCCTGTATCTGCTGCACTGGCTGTATCTGCATCTGGGCAATTTCGGTCTGGCGCTGATGGCGCTGACGCTGATCGTCAAGATTGTGCTCTTCCCGCTGGCATCCAAGGCGGCAGGATCTTCAGCGCGCATGCGTCTGCTGGCCCCGAAGATCAAGGAGATCCGTGAGAAGAACAAGGACGACCCAATGGTGATGAACCAGAAGGTCATGGCGCTCTACCGCGAAGAGGGTGTTAGCCCTGCCAGTGGGTGCCTTCCTGTTCTGATCCAGGCTCCGATCTTCTTCTGTCTCTACAAGATGCTGAACATCAGCATTGACGAGCGTCATGCCCCGTTCTTCGGCTGGATTCACGATCTGTCCGTCCCAGATCCGACGAACATCTTTAACCTGTTTGGTCTGATCCCCTTCGACCCGACCGTGTATTTCTCCTTCCTGCACGTCAGCATCTGGGGAGCCGCACTGGGCGTGACTTTCTGGCTGCTCCAGCGCCAGACAATGGTCAGCATGGACCCGGCTCAGGCCCGCATCATGCAGTTTATGCCGCTGGTCTATGTGTTCGTGATGTCCAACTTCCCGGCCAGCCTTCTGGTTTACTATACGTGGAACAACCTGCTGACATTCGCCCAGCAGTCCTTCATTCAGAGCCGTGCCAAGTTGCCGGTTCCTGTTACTAAAAGTGGACGCTGAGACATCATGAAAGAAGCCGCTGGCCCTCCTACCCCTGAACAGATCGAAGACGGTCGCCTGCTCTTCGCAGGGGAGTGCGAGTTCTTTTTTGGTTCACAGAAGATCGACCAGCTTCCGCCGGTCGGTCGGCCGGAAGTTGCTTTTGCCGGGCGTTCTAATGTTGGCAAGTCCAGCATCATCAACGCCCTGACCGGGCGTCGTGCGCTAGCGAGAGCATCTTCGGAGCCGGGGCGCACCAAGCAACTCAACTTCTTCAATCTCGCGGACCGCATTTCTCTTGTGGATATGCCCGGTTACGGTTTCGCGAAGGCTGCAAAATCGGTCAAGGAAGACTGGCAGAACATGATGTTCGCCTATCTTCGTGGACGGACGACGCTGGCCCGCGTCATTCTGCTTCTGGATGCGCGGATTGAGATCAAGCAGTCCGACAGGGACGTCATGGATCTGCTGGGGCGTGCGGCTGTGGTATTCCAGATTGTGCTCACCAAGTGCGATCAGGTTCGGCCGACTGCACTGAAAGCCAAGATTGCAGAAGTTGAAGCGATCGCTCTCAAGCAGGCTGCGGCCTACCCACGGATCGTCTGCACCAGCAGCCAGACCGGGGAAGGGATTGAAGATCTCCGGGCGGAGATTGCCCGTTTCGCAGATCCTGTTCAGACGTCAGGGGAAGGAGATGTCCGGCCATGAGTAAAAAGACCCACAGTGAAAAGCTGCCGGAGATTCCCCCGGCGGTGAATATGGATGATGCCCAGCAGCAGGCTGCTATTCTTGCAAGCGCTCTGCCGTACCTGCGTCGTTATGCCGGTGACACGATCGTCGTGAAATATGGCGGTCATGCAATGGGTGAGGGCAAACTCGCCAGTGCTTTCGGGTATGACATTGCCCTGCTGAAACTGGTCGGGATCAATCCGATCGTTGTGCATGGTGGCGGTCCCCAGATCAGCTCCATGCTGGATCGTCTCAATATTCGCTCAGAGTTTGTGGATGGTCTGCGCGTTACCGATAGTGCCATGGTCGATGTGATCGAGATGGTTCTGGCCGGGAGTGTGAACAAGCAGGTTGCCCAGCTTATAAACCGTGCTGGCGCCATGGCTGTTGGAATTTCGGGCAAGGATGGAAGTCTTATCCAGGCCCGTAAGGTCACCCGTACGCGGCGTGATCCGGACAGCCAGATCGAGAGCGTCATTGACCTCGGTTTTGTAGGGCAGCCTGAGAAGATTGATCCGCGCGTTCTTTATGCTCTGCTTGGCTCAGGTCTTATCCCCGTGATTGCGCCTGTGGGTGCTGGCGAGAATGGTGAGACCTACAATATCAATGCCGACACGGCAGCAGGCGCGATTGCCGGTGCAGTTCATGCATCACGACTGCTGATGCTGACGGACGTTCCGGGCGTGCTGGACCGTGAGGGTAAGCTGATTGAAGAGCTGAGCGCAGAAGAAGCGCGCAATCTCATCAAGGATGGCACGATTTCCGGCGGCATGATCCCGAAAGTTGAGACCTGTCTGGACGCTGTTCAGAGCGGTGCCAAGGCTGCGGTTATTCTCGACGGTCGCGTGCCCCACACCTGCCTTCTGGAACTCTTTACCCGAGCAGGTCCAGGAACTCTCATTAAAGCCTGATGTGGCTTATGGCGCTTCATGTGAGAAGCGCCATTTTTTTTGCTCTTCTTCTCCGGTCTGGAGAGCCTGACTGGCTCTTTCCAAAAGATTGTCTGCCGTATTTTCCGGATCATTCGCTTCGCGGCACATCAGTCCGATGTGTAACGGGAGATGCACTGGTGGATTAATCAGGATCGGGATGCCATGCGCCGTCATCCGTTCGGCACGCTCAGCCATAGCGAAGCGATCCCCTCCGTCCAGCCAAAGCGCAAACATGTTGCCACTAAGCCGGGCAATAGCATCGGTTGGGCGTACGGCTTTGCGGAGTAAGGCAACGCATTGCGTGAGCGCTTCTTCTCCTGCCTGAAACCCATGTGTTTGGGTTATTTCGCTCAGGCCGGGAACATGCGCGATCATGAGGGTCGCCGCGAGGCAATCACGATCCAGACGCGGAATGCGTCGCTCCATTTCCTGCTTCAGACCTTCCCAGTTGAGAAGGTTGGACGAGAGGTCATAGTGAGCGCCTTTCAGGACGGTCCTGTGCAGCCCTTCCAAATCTTGCAACGTCGCAATGAAGGCCAGAAGAGTACGGATAAATTCGATCTCTTCCGCTGACCACGGTGTTTCTTTCCAGCACAGAAGGCCGAGAGGTGCCTGGCTTCTGATGGCCTCGCACACCAACAGCGCGTGACGGGCGGCTGAGAAAAACTGAATGACGTCGTGATTGAGCAAAAAGTCGTACCGTTGCAGTTCATTCTGAAACCCCTCTGGAATTGGGGCGGATTGATGCAACATCAGACTATGATCTGAGGCTTTGAATGCGCTGAAGAGCAGGCACTCAGCCCCAAGTGCTTCCTGTACTTTGGAGAGAGCCGCTGCGATGCCTAGCCGCGGCAGAATGGCGCTGCGCATACAGGCCAGGCTCTCTCGCAAGAGTTGCAAGCTTTGAGGGGAGGTGGGCTCGGTCACCGGAGGGGGCGGGCTTTTCAGGCCAATGTCATGCATTGCCGCAAAGGATCCATGATTTTGCGGCTGAACGTGCCGCATCGTTGAAGCGAGAGATGTACTGCGTCGTGAATCGATGTGAGAACACGGTCTGGCGCCTTGGGCATTCCGGGTCTTTTCCAGAAGCGAAAGGGCTTGGATTTTTCATAGGATCAAAAGGTAAACAAAGCCTTAACGTTGGTCTGGATGTTGCTCACAGGGAAAGAGCCGTTGACAGTCGGGATCGGGGACCGCATGGTCCGGCGGTTTTCTGCTCCTTTTCCGGATTGGTCCTGATGCCTCACGATACGCTCCGCACCGCTATTGACGCTCTTTGGGAGCGTCGCGCTACTCTGAACGCCCAGACTGAGGGAGAGGACCGCGAGGTCGTCGAAACCGCTCTCAAAGGGCTGGACGCTGGTACGCTGCGTGTTGCCGAGCCGAGCGAAGATGGCTGGGTTGTCCATGAATGGCTGAAGAAGGCTGTTCTGCTCTCATTCCGCCTGTACGACAGCCGCGTGATGGTGGGTGGATGTGGCGGTCAGCCTGCTTTCGATAAGGTTCCGCTGAAGTTTGAAGGCTGGGATCAGTTCCGGTTTGCTGAAGCCGGTTTCCGTGCCGTTCCAGGTGCCATTGTTCGTCGCTCAGCGTTCATTGCGCCGAATGTTGTTCTGATGCCGAGCTTCGTGAACGTGGGTGCCCGCGTAGATAGCGGCACGATGGTCGACACCTGGGCAACGGTTGGTTCCTGCGCCCAGATTGGCAAGAACTGCCATATCAGCGGTGGTGCAGGCATCGGTGGCGTTCTTGAGCCGCTTCAGGCTGCTCCAGTCATCATTGAAGATGATTGCTTCATCGGTGCCCGTTCGGAAGTTGCTGAAGGCGTGATCGTGGAGAAGGGCTCCGTCCTGTCCATGGGCGTGTTTATCGGTGCCTCTACGAAGATTGTGGACCGTGCGACGGGTGAAATCTTCATGGGACGTGTGCCGGCTTATTCTGTGGTTATCCCAGGCACGCTACCACCGAAGGAGCCAGGTCAGCCGTCCCTCGCATGCGCTGTGATCGTCAAGCGCGTTGACGAGCGTACCCGCTCCAAGACGTCCATCAACGAACTGTTGCGCGACTAAAGTCATGCCGTCCCCATCTTTTCCGACTGATCCTGTTGCTCTCGCGCAGGATCTGATCCGCTGTCAGTCCGTCACACCCGCCGATGACGGGGCACAGGCTCTTCTGGCATCTGTGCTGGAAGGGATGGGGTTTGAAGTGGTCCATTTGCCGTTCGGGCCAGCGGACGCTCCGACGCCGAATTTTTACGCTAAAATTGGTACTGGGCGTCCGTCTCTCTGCTTTGCGGGCCATACGGATGTGGTTCCCCCCGGTGAAGGGTGGGCACACGATCCTTTCGCAGCGCAAATTCAGGATGGGCGACTGTATGGCCGCGGGATCGCGGACATGAAAGGTGGCGTCGCCTGTTCCGTGGCAGCCATCGCTCGTTTTCTTCAGAACAATACCCTCAAGGGGTCAATCTCCCTGCTCATTACAGGTGATGAAGAAGGCCCGGCTCATTTCGGTACGAAGCCTGTCATTGAATGGCTGGCGGCTCGAAATGATGTGCCTGATTTCTGCCTGCTCGGAGAACCCACAAATCCTTCGGCTCTGGGGGATACGATCAAGATTGGTCGCCGGGGCAGCATGAACGCGGACATTGTGGTTCGGGGCGTTCAGGGACATGTTGCCTATCCGCATCTGGCCGATAACCCCATTCATCGCCTTCTTCCGGCGCTCAGTGAACTGACTGGACGCTGCCTTGATGAGGGGACGAAGTGGTTCTCCCCGTCGTCATTGCAGGTTACGAGCGTTGACGTCGGCAACCCTGCGACGAACGTCATTCCCGCTGAGGCCAAGGCCCGCTTGAACATCCGGTTCAATGACTGTCACACCGGTGCTGCTCTGGCTGAGTGGATCCGTGATGTTGTGGCCCGGCATGCACCTGACAGTGACGTGACGGTTTCCATCAGCGGGGAGGCGTTTCTGACGCAGCCGGGCCCAGCAGTTCAATGTCTTGAGCGGGCTGTTCAGGATGTGACAGGGCGGCAGCCGAAACTCGATACGGGCGGAGGAACGTCTGATGCGCGCTTCATTTCGCAACACTGTGCCGTAGCGGAGTTTGGTCTGGTTGGGGCGACAATGCATAAGCGGGACGAGCATGTTGACGTCTCGACCCTTGAAGATCTGACGCAGATCTATCTGACGTTCATGGAAAGATTTGGCCTGTGACCCCAGACCGTCCAACCGGTATTCCCCCGCTTGGAGGAATGAGTATTCCACTGGGCGTCTGGCTGCTGGGGCGCGGACGTGCGGTGGGGATCAACTGTTTCTCCCCCGGGGTTCAGCCGCTGATGGCGGCTCTGGCACCCACCATTGCCATAACCCTGATCGAACTGGTGAGTGTCTTCCTGTTGCCAGCGGATCAGCGGGAATTGCAGGCCATACGCGCATTGGTTCAGCTGGTTTGCCCGTTGCTTCAGCTCATCGTCTCGGAACGTTATGCCGTGTTCGTGGGCCGGAAAGGCTTGTGGACCCGGTATGCGACGGCCTCGCTCTGGTGTGCGTGGCTACCGGTTATCATGATGATCATGGCCGAAGGCATCATGAGGATCATCATGCCTGCCGCTGCCTCGTCTTCTGCAGCGCTGGCGGGTGTTGCGGTGGGTGTATGGCTCTATAGCCTGTGGCTAACCTGGTATGTCACACGGGTTGGGCTTGTGATGACGGCATGGCAGGCCGCCATTATGACCGTATTGCAGACGGTGAGCGTGTTTGTCCTGATCGGCCTGCTCTTACTGGTCCCACCGCATTACAATGCGATAGCCGATCTGTTCGGAGCTTAGGCGAACGGATCTTCCGGATAGCCGACGCCTGTGAGGCAAAGGCCATCCGGTGGAGAAGTCGGTCCCGCAGCGCAGCGGTTCCGGGCTTCCAACACTTCGCGCATCTTTTCCGGTGGCCACTGGCGAGAGCCCACCATGACCAGAGAGCCAACCATATTCCGGACCTGATGGTGCAGGAACGAGCGTGCCTTCGTGTTCACGATGACCAGTTCGCCTTCCCGGTGAATGGTCAGAACATCAAGGGTGCGGACAGCACTTCGGGCCTGACAGGCGATCGCCCGGAATGACGTGAAGTCGTGCGAGCCCAGAAGGTAATTCGCGCCTTCCTGCATCAGGTCTACATCCAAAACGCGCTTGACGTGCCAGACGTGTGTTTCCTGCAAGGCGGGGCGCGCCTGACGGTTTAGGATCTTGAACTGGTAGCTGCGCCAGATGGCGGAGAAACGTGCGCTCCAGTCCAAGCTGACCTGTGCGGCCTCCAGAACTACAACCCTGTGAGGCTTGAGGTAATAACCCATGCCATCGCGGATCTGGCGCCCGTTGATCTTGGCGTCGCCCGGGAAATCGATGTGAATGACCATTCCGGAGGCATGGACACCGGCATCGGTACGGCCTGCGGTGATGCTGGAGACCGGACGATTTCCAACAAGCCGAGACGCTGCCGCCTCAATGAGGCTCTGGATAGAGACGCCGTCTTGCTGTTTCTGCCATCCCACAAAGCCCGTTCCGTCATATTCGAGACGTAACGCCCAGCGGGAGATATCCATTTCAGTCAAAGCGTGTGCCTGCCGGAATTGCTTGTCCGCGTACGAAATCTGCAGCGTCCATCATGCTGCGTCCGGGTTTCTGGATACGGTCAATGCGCAGTGCACCGGTGCCGCAGGCAATCGTCAGAGCATCATCCAGTGCGCTACCGGCAACAGGTCCTGCAATTTCGGGGCGTGGGGTAGCTGCGCCGATTTTGAGGACGACATCGTTTAGCGTCGTGAATGCGCCGGGCCATGGTGTCAGCCCCCGAATTTGGCGATCGATTTCTTCGCAGGACCGTGACCAATCGATACGTCCGTCTTCGCGCTTCAACATATGCGCGTATGTCACGCCGTCTTCAGGCTGTGGCACAGGCTGAGGCTGCTCACTCAGTGCTCGAACAATCAGCCTGCCGCCAATTTCTGCCAGACGATCGTGGAGCGTGCTGGCGGTGTCTGAAAGACTGATCGGCGTGGCTTCTTCCAGCAGGACCGCGCCCGTATCGAGACCCTCGTCCATCTGCATGATGGAAACGCCGCTTTTGGTATCTCCGGCCACGATTGAGGACTGGATAGGCGAAGCTCCGCGCCAGCGGGGAAGCAGGCTTGCGTGAATATTCAGGCATCCCAGACGGGGGGCATCCAGCATGGCTTTCGGCAGGATCAACCCGTAAGCGGCGACTACTGCGGCGTCTGCATTAAGCGCGGCAAAGGCTTCATGCTCCGCTTCGTCCCGGCGAACGCGGGCAGGCGTACGCACTTCAATGCCTGCCGCTTCGGCGGCTTCATGGACAGGGGAGCGCCGTACGGCCTTGCCACGTCCTGCCGGACGAGGGGGCTGCGTATAAACGGCAACGATTTCGTGTCCTGCGGCCATGAGGGCATGCAGGGCCGGAACCGCGAAATCCGGCGTACCCATGAAGATCAGACGCATCAGAGATTAACGCCTTCTCAGCTTCTGCTCTTTGGCCAGGCGGCGCATGATCATGTTGCGCTTGAGTGTGGAGAGGTGATCCACGAACAGGATACCCTCCAGATGATCCATTTCATGCTGGATGCATGTCGCCAGCAGGCCATCAGCATCACGCTCGATGATCTCACCCGCGAGGTCGCGGTAACGCACGCGAATCGATTCGGGACGGATGACTTCCGCATATTGGTTCGGCAGCGAGAGGCAGCCTTCTTCCCGTACGGCCATCTGTTCGGAATCCGTGACGATCTCCGGATTGATGAGAACCATGGGTTCGCGGGGGGCATCTTCTTCAGCGACGTCCACAAGGGCGAAGCGCATATCAAGACCAACCTGCGGGGCCGCGAGGCCAATGCCGGGGGCCTTGTACATGGCGGAAAACATGCCTGGAAGCTGCTCACGCAGGAACGCCATGTCCTCTGCGCGGACGTCACGGGTGACCTGACGCAGCACGGGCGCAGGGGCAATCAGGATCGGGGTCGGCGGCACCGCGTCGATGCCGGACAGGAAATCGAATTCGCTCATGCCTTGCGATGTAGCGAGCGACGGCTGTTTATGCCAGTCCCGAGCAAGCATTTCCCGAGGCAGAACTTGCATAGAAAGCCTGCTCCACCATATCCTAGGGTCACGTCAGATGCCTCATGGAGGGTCTGGTTCCCGCTGTCTCGCTCATGGAGGAGGCTCTAGCCCTATGTCCGGTCGCTTGTTTACATCCCCGATGTTCCTTGGTTTTGATCATCTTGAGCAGATGCTCGAGCGTGCCTCCAAGTCTACGTCAGACGGTTACCCGCCCTACAACATCGAACAGCTGAGCCAGACGGCGCTCCGGATTACCTTGGCTGTAGCCGGGTTCGTGATGGATGACCTTCAGATCACGCAGGAAGACAACCAGCTGGTGATCCGTGGACGTCAGACCGATGACAGCCAGGGACGGATCTTCCTGCATCGTGGTATTGCTGCACGGCAGTTCCATAAGGCGTTTGTTCTGGCTGAAGGCATAGAGATTGGCGGGGCATGGCTTGATAATGGCCTGCTTCATATCGATCTTCTACGTCCGGAGCCTGAAGTCCGTGTCAAACGGATTGCTATCACGCAAGGACGGCGCACTGGCGGGAGCCCGCAGACGGTTCAGCACGAAGTTGTCCCGCCTGTGGTCAAGACGGCACGGCGGACCCGGCCGGTGCGGGAACTCGACGACGAGTAAGTCACGTATCGACAGTATGAATGTTTCAACCTGACTGCGGCTGAAAAGGCCCTCAGGTGTCAGTAAGGATTATGAATTGAACAACCCGTTCGAAAACAGTGATGGGCAGGAAGATGTGCTCCCCGCAGATCTGAGGCGGATCACGGGGCCGCAGCTCCGGACGCTGGGCATGTCCCAGCTGGCCTATGTCAAATCAGTGCTGCATGACGGCGAGCTGATGGTGGCGATTCACGCTGCTGACGGCACACCGATGGCAGTTGCTGAGGATGAGGAAAGCGCTATGGACGCGATCCTCGAACACGAATTGATTCCTACTCTTCTTCAGTGAAGGTTCCGGCGTGAGCACTAATCCCGACATTACCCGCCATCTTGAAGAAAATCGTCTTGCTGGCGTCGTGACCCATAATGGCTTGGCTTATCTCGCCGGTCAGGTCGCGGATGATGCCACGCTGGATACTGAAGGCCAGACGGCTGATATCCTGCACCAGATTGACGTGCTTCTGGCGGATCTGGGTACGGACAAGACGCGTATCCTGTCTGTTCAGATCTTCCTGACCGACATCAACGAGATCGGGAACATGAACAAGGCTTGGGATGCGTGGCTGGATACGGGCCATAAGCCCGCTCGTGCCACGGTTGAGGCCAAGTTGGCCGATCCGGACTGGCGGGTGGAAATTACGGCGATTGCTGCCCTGCGCTGAGCAGAAGCAACTCCCAATAAAAAAGCGGTACGGCCAAAGAGGCTGTACCGCTTTTTTTGTTTGTTCGGGAGCGTTCAGATCCCGGTATGGGTTTTATTCAAACGTGCCAGAGACGGAAACAACCGCAGCGAAGCCGGTGCCGACGCTGTAGGTCGGCTGAGATGCTGAGAGGGTCTTTCCATAGACGCCGCGTGTTGTTGTGGCGTTGCCGGAGAAGCCGTTGACCTGCGCCAGATAGTGACTGTCCCCGACATTCATGAGGCTCAGCATGGCCTTCGGGCGAACCCGGCCGATTTTCGGAAGGTATCGACCCAGCGAAATATCGGACGTGATGTAGGACGGAATGGACTGGTCATTCATGAGCGTTGCGTACTGGGAGTCCGTGTAGCGCAGGTTGAAGTTCGCGAAGTTGGTGCCATCGTCATAGGTCAGGCCCAGAGCGCCGGTGAACTTCGGGGACGCGACTTCCTGCTTGCCCTTCGTGCGCAGATAGTCACCCTGGTAGGCGATGTTGTTGCCAACACGCGTATGCATGAACTGGCCGGATGCATAGGCGCTGATATGGTGCCAAGGGCGCGTTGAAATTTCAGCCTGTACGCCCTGTGCGCTTTCGCCACCCGCATCGATCGGCTGGCTGATCATGATGGTGGAGTTGGGAAGATAAGAGACGCTGGTGATCTGGTGATGCGTCAGGTTGTAATTGAACAGCGCCACGTTGAACATGATATCACCCGAATGGCGATATCCGATTTCCTCACCGATCATGTATTCCGGCTGGAAATTTGTCAGCGGAAGTGAGGCTTTGTTTGCGCTGGTGAAGCTGTAAACCGGGACCTGTGCCTGGAAGGAAGACGGTGCGCGATAACCGGTCGTGCCGTTCACGTAGATCTGGTTTTTCTGATCAAACTGGTAGCTGATCAGGACCTGCGGGATGGGAACAAACATGTTCTCCACGGATTTGAAATTGGCTCCTGGCAGATCCTGACTGAAGCTGCGGGAGATCATGTTGGCGCGCAGGCCCGCGTCGATGGTAAGGCGGTCATGGAAGAGCTTGACCTGATCTTCCAGACCGATGGCGTTCAGCTGCTGAAAGCCATTGATGTTGTACTGGCTGACGGACACGTTGTTGAAGGCGGTCAGGTACCCGTTATTCTCGGTGTACTGGCCGGATGCATTGACCGGATAATGGTTCTGGTACTCGGTATGGACTGCATAAGAATACCAGTAGGAGAGTTTCAGCGTATTGAAACCACGATGCCAGGCACCAACAAGGTTGATGCCGCTGGACGTCTGGACCCATGGGTGAATACTGATGGCTGTGACATTTCCGGTCTGGCCTTCATATCCGTTCAAGGATGAATATTGCTGGGTGCCGACATAGCCGTTGGACGCTGGAATATTGACGCCGTAGTTGTTGGGGCCGAACGTCTCGATGGCATAGGGTTCAGCGTCAAGCGTCAGGCCATGTCCGAAGTCGAAATGGTTTTTAAGCGCACCGACTACGGCATTCGTCGCCTTGGTGTTGAGCTTGTAATAGAGCGTGTCACCCTTCGTGTAGGTCCCGTGCGTGTTGTAGCCGGTGCCGTAAGTGTTCCACTGCGCAAGCGTCGGGTAGAGCCACTCGGTCTGGTTGGCTTTGTTATATCCGAAAATCAGCTCGGAGCTGCTTTTGGGCGCCCAGCGCTTTTCGATGGCGGCGTCCACATGCCAGCGATCCATCTGGCCGGGGCCGCGCCAGAGATTGGCGCTGGAATAAGAGCCGGACGCAAAGGCCCGGACGCCACTATGCCCGATTTCACCTGTGTCAAACCGGACGAATTCCTTGTTCGTGCTGTGTGTACCGCCGGAGGCTTCCGCATAGGCTGTCATTTTGTCTGCGGGGTGTCGCAGGGACAGTGTCATCTGTGCGCCATCAGCGTTGTAAACGGGTGCCGTGAGGTCTGACGAGCCTTGGCTGACGGAAACGGACCCCAGGTTCTCGTTATCGACCATAGCGGACGTATAGGCGCCGTAAGTGAACGGGTCGGCGAGGGGAATGCCTTCATACACCATGCCGATCTGCGTCTGATCCAGGCCGCGGATATGGATGGTTTCTGCCGTCGTGCTGAGCGGCCCTTCGTTGGTGGCCTGCACGCCGGGAAGACTTGAGGCCAGAACGCCGGGCGTAACGGTTGGGGCCTGTTTGGAAATATAGTCCTGTGTGACGGTGCTGATGGTTTTGGCTTCCGTATGATGTACCATCATTCCGCCGCCCAGTGCCCGGCGACTGGCGCGAATGCTCATGCTCTCGGCCGAATGGCCTTCCAGATCGTGCGGAACTTTTGGTGCGGCTTTTGGAGCTGAAGCGACAGGCGCCTGTTTTGTCTGGGTTTTGCCGGTGTGATGGACGCGGGCATGTGCCGGGCCGGTGCTGCATACCAATGCTGGAACGAGTGCGGAGGCGCAGAGCAGATAAAAAGAACGTCTCTTGTAGGAAGGCATTGTTATTCCATCACACGGCACGTTTGGCCTGGGGCCACCTCCCGGAAGGAGGCATGAGTGGAACTACGGGCGCTTCCGGATCATTTCAAAGGATGTTTTTATGAACATGAAATGAAATAAATAAGTCATCATCATAAAACGTTCAAAACATTACGGTTGTCATATGTCTTGTAGTGATCTGTCATCCCGTCGCTTCTGAGAAATGGATGGCATCGCATGAACCGCTTCACGTATGGACTGGTCTTTTCTTTCTTTGGTCTTTCATCATCGGCTTTGGCGCAGGAAATTCCCAAGGATTTACATCTGAATCAGGTTCAGATCATTGGAACCCATAATAGTTACAGAACGGATCTTTCTCCCGCGACGCTGAAATGGCTTCAGGCGGTTTCCCCAAAAGCCGCAGAAGCGTTGGACTACAAGCACACGACACTGGACCGGCAGCTTGATGGTGGCGTTCGCCAGCTCGAAATTGATATTTATGCCGATACGCAGGGCGGCCAGTACAGTCATCCAAAGGGGCCGGAGTGGGAGCGTAAAAGCGGTATTACCCCCGATGCTGATCCGGCATCCGCCGCAGCCATGCAGGGTACCGATTTCAAGGTCATGCATATTGTGGACATTGACCAGCACTCGAACTGCGAACCTTTCAGCAAATGCCTTCAGATCATCCGGACGTGGTCAGATGAGCATCCGGGGCATTTCCCGGTGTTCATTGATGTCGAAACAAAACAGGACATCCCATTTAAAAGCGACAAGATGACATTTACGGTTCCCGAGACGTTTGTGCCTGCAACCTATGATCGTCTGGACAAGGAAATCACGGATATTATTGGCCGTGATCATCTTCTGATTCCTGACGATGTTCGGGGGACGTCAGCCTCGGTCAATGAAGCGATCCGAACGAAAGGCTGGCCTACACTGGCGTCTGCGCGTGGCAAGATCATCTTCGTGCTGGATCGCCCTCAGGATACCGCCCGTTATGTGCTGAACCATCCGGGCCTGAAAGGGCGCGTTCTGTTTACCAATGGCCGACCGGGTGATCCGGATGCGGCTTATACGGAGGTCAATGAAGGTTTCGCCGGTCAGAAGGGCGCGTCTTTTGATAATGCTGAGGCTGCCCGGAAAATCCCGGAGCTGGTTCGGCAGGGTTATCTCGTGCGGACGCGGGCGGATGCCAACACGATTGAGGCGCGCCAGAATGACCTGAGCCGCCGAGACGTATCTTTTAAGAGTGGCGCGCAGATTATCAGCACTGATTATCCGGCCATCGAGCCTGCGCCCTGGCATGACTACAAGGTTCAGTTTGCCAATCAGGCGGTGGCTCGGTGCAACCCGGTTAATGCGCCCAAGGACTGCCGGGATGGCGCATTAATCAAGGACTAAGACCTTCAGGCTGTTGGGTCATGGGGGGCGAGCAAGTGCTCGCCCTTTTTTGTGGATCAAAGCGTGGCGTCGAACACGACGTGTTCTGCCGTTTCGTCGCCGCTTTTCATGCAATACGCCGCGAACATCGCAATCACGACGAAGCATCCCATCGGAACAATGTATGCAAGCTGCATGTTTCCGCCGGTAGCGTCCGAAATATAGCCCTGCAGAAGCGGGAGAATGCCACCGCCACTGATGCTCATCACCAGAATGGACCCGCCATATGCGCGGTCATGGCCAAGTTCATCGACGGTCAGGCCATAGATGGTTGGCCAGCAAGGGCCGAGCAGTCCACTGACGAGGATGGCCGCGTACACAGCCGTAAAGTCATGCACCATAACCGCATAGCCCAGCGCAACGATGCAGAGCAGGCTGTAAACAAACAGAACACGTGCCGGGCGGGCGTGCCGCATGAAGAAGTTGGCTACCAGCTTGCCGACAAAGAACGCACAGAATGAGGCGATCAGGTACACGGAGGCCTGTCGTTCGTTGATGTGCCCCAGCCGCATGGAAAGGCGAATAATGAAGCTCCAGACGCCAACCTGTGCGCCGACATACAGAAACTGTGTCAGGATACCGAGGACAAAGCGTTTGTTGGCAAATAGCCGTTTGAGGGCGCCGGCCGTATCCAGTTCGTGGCTACGCTGCTGATCGCGCCCTTTGCAGGCCGGATAACGCGTGATGCCAATTGCGATCATGACGACCAGCAGAACCCCGAGAATGTAGACATACGGCTCAAGGGTGGCGTGGATCATGCCGAGTTGATGCTGCCAGGCCTGAGCGGCTGGCATGGCGGAAAGCTGTTCGCGGGAAAGATCGCCATCCTTGAAAATCAGGTAGGCCCCCATGCTGGACCCCAGAATGGCTCCAATCGGCTGAAATGCACTGGCAAAGTTCAGGCGATGTGTTCCGCGTCCCGGTGGGCCGAGCAGGGTGCAATAGGTATCGGCCGCAGTTTCGATGAAGACCAATCCTGCCGCGACGACAAAGAGCGCGACGAAGAAGATCTGGTATGTCGCGAAATGGGCAGCAGGGAAGAAGAGGCAGCAGCCGATCAGATACAGGAGCAGCCCGAGTTGGATCGACCATTTGTAGCTAAAGCGCTTGATGATCATGCCTGCCGGAATGCCGAGCACGAAATAGCTGATGTAGAACGAGAACTGCACGAGCGCGGACTGAAAATCCGACAGCATGAAGGCTTTGCGGAACTGCCCGATCAGCACGTCATTGAGGCTCATCGCACAGCCCCAGAGGGAGAACAGGCAACATAGGAGGCCAAAAGCCAGAAGGGGTGTGCGGTTCAGATAAAAGCCGTCCGGGAGTTGGACGACAGGATCGGACTTGGCCACGGATTGCCTCACAGAAGTTTATTGAGCGCTAAAGTTTGGGATTAAGGATGTATCTGCGTGAGAGACGTATATGATTGGTTTGTTGTTATATTAAGCGGATATATCACACATAAAATGTTTTAAAAGCGATAATGCTCATTCGCTTTGCTATGCCGTCTCGAACATGGATCACATTCGATGGAGGTCAGTTGGGATTGGGGGAACGGTAAAGCGCCATAAGCCCGGTCAAAGATCATTTTGCCCTTATTTTTTATTTGAGAGGCTTGTCCTTGCGTGATGCGTGAGTTTCATGCCGTGACAGGGTTAGCGCTCCTCAACCATTTGCAATGACCGGCCTTTTCAGCATTGCCCGAGATAGGTGCGACGTGAAGAAGATGTCGTCTGTCGCGTGAATAAAGCGGGTTCCCGTATGGACTTTGGCTTTCAGGGGTTCCGCCCGTGTTGGGATAACGGTAAGTCCCGACAATCCCTTGTTTCCCGCTTTTCAGTTCCTCTGAGGATCCATGATTCGTCTCGACAACATCAGCAAGCATAACGGCCAGCGCGTCATTTTTATTGAGGCCTCGGCCGCTCTTCTGAAGGGCGAGAAGGTGGGTCTTGTCGGTCCAAACGGTGCGGGAAAATCCACGCTGTTCCGCATGATCACAAAGCAGGAAGAGCCGGATGAAGGGAACGTTCTGACGGATCGTGGCGTCACCATAGGCTTCTTCAGTCAGGATGTTGGTGAAATGTCCGGCCATAGTGCTGTGGCGGAAGTCATGAACGGGGCAGGTGCCGTTTCGGAAGTGGCTGCCGAGCTGGCCGAGTTGGAAGCCGCTATGGCGGACCCAGAGCGGATGGATGAACTGGACAGCATCATTGAGCGCTTTGGTGAAGTGCAGAGCCGCTTTGAGGATCTTGGTGGCTATGCGCTGGATGGCAAGGCGCGTGAGGTTTTACACGGTCTCGGGTTCAGCCAGGAAATGATGGACGGAGACGTCAGTCTTCTGTCTGGCGGCTGGAAAATGCGCGTGGCGCTGGGCCGTATTCTTCTGATGAAACCTGATGTCATGCTGCTCGATGAGCCGAGCAACCATCTTGATCTGGAAAGTTTGATCTGGCTTGAGCAGTTTCTTGCTGGTTACGATGGCGCATTGCTCATGACGTCTCATGATCGTGCCTTCATGAACCGTATCATCAATAAAGTGATTGAAATTGATGGCGGTAACCTGACGACGTTCTCTGGAAACTACGAATTCTATGAAGAACAACGGGCCCTGAACGAGAAGCACCAGCAGGCACAGTTTGAGCGCCAGCAGGCCATGCTGGCCAAGGAAATCAACTTCATCGAGCGCTTCAAGGCCCGTGCGTCTCATGCCGCGCAGGTTCAGAGCCGTGTGAAGAAGCTCGACAAGATCGACCGTGTGGAGCCGCCGAAACGTCGTCAGGCCATGAGCTTCGAATTCGCACCGGCTCCGCGTTCGGGCGATGTGGTCGTGAATATTCAGGGCGTGGACAAGCGGTATGGCAGCCGCACAATTTATGATGGATTGGATCTGATGATCCGTCGGCGTGAGCGCTGCTGCATCATGGGTGTGAACGGTGCCGGCAAGTCCACATTGCTAAAGCTCGTGACAGGGACAACAGAGCCGGATTCCGGAACGGTGACCGTCGGCAGTAATGTAAAGATCGGGTATTTTGCCCAGCACGCCATGGATCTTCTTGATGGAGACCGAACAGTCTTCGAGATGCTGGAATATACGTTCCCGCAGGCCAATCAGGGCGCTCTACGCTCGCTCGCCGGTGGTTTCGGATTTTCGGGTGACGAAGTGGAAAAGAGTTGCCGGGTTCTGTCTGGTGGCGAAAAGGCCCGCCTTGTCATGGCTCTGATGCTCTTTGATCCACCGAACTTTCTTGTACTCGATGAGCCAACCAACCATCTGGACATGGCTACGAAGGAAATGCTGATCACGGCCCTCGCAGACTATGACGGAACCATGCTGTTCGTTTCCCATGATCGTCACTTCCTGGCAGCCCTGTCTAATCGCGTTCTGGAAGTCACGCCGGAAGGTGTGCACCAGTATGGTGGCGGATATACGGAATATGTGGCGCGTACGGGGCAAGAAGCGCCGGGCCTGCATTAAAAGCCGGCTTGGGACATCAGGAGGTTTTCCTCAGGCGTCGCCTCTGGCTGGATTTTGCGATCCCCATGCCTTCCCGATATTTTGCCACGGTTCGGCGCTGGATGGCGAACCCTTCTTTTTGAAGTTGGGTCGTCAGGGCATCATCTGACAGGATGCCATCGCCTTCTGAAGCGATCAGCGTTTTGATACGGTGCTGAATGGCGCTGGCACTTTGCGTGGAGCCGTCGCTGGCCTGAAGAGCCGTAGAGAAAAACATACGAAGCGGAAGAATGCCGCGGGGTGTGTCTATGTACTTCCCGTTCACAACCCGGCTGACCGTGCTTTCATGGACATCTGCGCCTGTGGCGAGGTCGCGCATGGTGAGCGGGCGGAGAGCAGCGAGGCCCTCTTCAAAGAACGCCGCCTGCTGACGGACGATCTCGGCTCCGATCTTCAAAATAGTCTGGCGACGCATTTCCAGCGCGCGGATGACAGCATTGGCCTCGTTTGCATAAGCAAGTAGCTGTCGCCCGGCGTCTGTTGAACTGTCGAGCGCGCTTTGCATCTCCAGATCCACGTGACAGTGGGGCAACAGACGATGATTGAATGTCAGGCGGAACCCTAGACCATTTTTGCGGAGGATCAGGTCTGGCTGAATGGGGGAGACTGGCTGGCGCGGATCAAAGCCCGGTCTGGGATTGAGGGCCTGAATTTCCGCGAGCATATCGAGCAGGTCGTCCTGTTCGAGCTGACATTTCTGGCGGAGCAGCCGCCAGCCCCTTCGGGCTAAAAGATCGAGATTAGCCAGAAGAATTTTCATGGCAGGATCTAGCCGGTTTTTTTGTTCCAACTGGACTGCCAGACATTCGTCTAAAGAACGTGTAAAAAGACCAGCAGGCTCCAGTCGCATCAGAACTTGTCGGATAGTTTCAAGAGCGGCGGGCTCGACACCAAGTGCGACCGCAAGGCCTGAAACTGCTTCCGGTAATCGTCCGGCCTCATCCAGGCAAGCCAGAAGATAAAGAGCGGCAGCACAGTCCTGCTGGACGGGAAACCGGAGATGGATCTGGGCAATCAGATCATCATGAAGTGTGGGGCCGGGGGCCGCAGTCTCTGGTCGTTCCGAACCTGAAGTAAACCGTTCAGGGTCATCGTCGTGCAAATCAGATGTAGGATCTGCGGGCTCTGTGTTGGGAGCAGTGTCCGTGGATTCCAGAACGAGAAGGGGGTTCAGTTCCGCAATCTGCTGAAGTGATTGCGTCAGTTCCTGATGGCCCAGTTGCAGCATCGCAATCGCCTGACGCAACTGTGGCGTCATGACAAGCGACTGCGACTGGCGCTGTATCAGACCGGGACTGAGCATCCCGTCAGATTAGAGCGAGAAGTTCTCTCCAAGATAGACCCGGCGCACATCTTCGTTGGCGACGATGGCCTCCGGTGTCCCTTCCATCAGAACCTGACCACCATGCATGATGTAGGCGCGGTCAATGACTTCGAGCGTTTCGCGGACGTTATGGTCCGTAATCAGCACGCCGATGCCACGATCTTTAAGGTGAGACACAAGATCGCGAATTTCGCCCACGGCAATCGGATCAATACCGGCCAGAGGCTCATCCAGCAGGATATAGTTCGGCTGGCTTGCCAGGGCGCGGGCAATTTCCAGACGACGGCGTTCGCCGCCGGACAAGGCTAGGGACGGCGAGTGACGCAGATGCGTAATGCCGAACTCTGCGAGAAGGCCGTTCAGCATGGTTTCGCGCTTTTCCGGATCGGATTCGATCACTTCCAGCGCGGCCATGATGTTCTGTTCGACGTTCAGGCCGCGGAAAATGCTGGCTTCCTGTGGTAGATAACCAACGCCCAGACGCGCCCGTCGATACATCGGCAACTGAGTGATGTCTGCGCCATCCAGCGTAATGGTGCCAGTGTCTGGCTGGACCAGTCCTACGATCATGTAGAAGCTTGTTGTCTTGCCTGCGCCGTTCGGTCCGAGCAAGCCAACAGCCTCACCGCGTTGAACCTGAATGGACACGTTCTTGACGACAGCCCGCTTTTTGTAGGTCTTGCCGATCCCGCTGGCGACCAGACCGGTCTGGAGCACGGGAAATGAGGGGGATGTGTCTGTCACTTTGGTGCCTGGCTGCTGTTGGCTTCGTTTGGAACGACTAGTCCCTGAATAGGAGAGTCAGATCCTGGCAGCATCGTGGCAATGCCGGTCTTCATGTTGACGATAGCCTGAGACCCGTTGTTCTGGTTCTGGCCCTGCGTCACATGCACGTGGCCGATCAGGCGGGCAATCTGGCTGGCAAAGACATAGACGCCTCTGTCCCCGGTTGCTGTCTGGGTAGGGGTGCGCAGCACGACATGGCCCCAGCCATAAGCACGATCCAGTTTGGAAGAACCGCCACCGAGAGGGCTGCCGTCGCTTTTCGCCGGCTGGGCCTGTCCTGCTGGTGCGGGGGAGTCCGGTGCACTGAAGGAGACCAGCACGTCAGCCTTGATCTGGCGCCCGTCATTGGTGGTGACAGTGGCGTTTCCACGCCCGACCGACATGCGGGTCTTGGAATGATATTCCATGACGTCACGTGCAGTGAGCACATCCTGCGGCGTCGTAAGCTTCAGGTTCTTGCCAGTCATGACCATGACAGCCTGATCCATGTCATACAGGGCACGGTCGCCCCAGCCCTGGTCCGTCTGGTTATAGATATGGACGTGACCGCGAGCTTCGATGCGGTACAGCTCAAGGGAGCCGCCCATCGGGTCGGCTTCACCCGTCTGTCCATTTGCGGCCGGCGGCGGTGTGGCTGGTTGCCCCTGTGAAGCCGCTTTCTTGCGCAGATAGCCAATCAGCGTATCGGCATCGACCGTTACATCCCCTCGTACGGCACGGGCGCCGCCGGTCAAGGTAACTGTCTGGGCGTTGCGGTCGTAGATTTCCTCGCTTTTCCAGAACAGCTTAACGGCCTCGCCGTGAGACATATCCAGCCCATCCGCATAAGCGGCAGGTGTGGCGGTGGTAGCGAGGAGAAGTCCTGCAACGGGAAGCAGTCTGGCGATGCGGCTCATCATTTCTCTGTCTTGGCTCCTTCCTGGCGGAGGCGGGCCGCCATGGAAGGGGGGCCGTTATCGTCGTTGCGGACCGTCAGACCCGGCCCTGTAAACTGCATGATACCTGCATGCTGGTCCAGGAAATAGCCCTGCGCGTCCTGCTTGCCAAATGGGCCTTCGGCGTGGACCCAGTCGCGGGATGCAATAACGTCCTGCTTCAGGTCCATATCGGCGGAAGGGCCGTTCATGAGCGTCCCGTCATCGCGGTAAAGCACCACGTTGTCGTCCAGATTCAAGGTCTGCTCGTGCTGCATGTAGACGCCACGATCCGCCTTGATGTGCGCCCAGGAATTGCCTGCCAGCTCGATATCCGCCACCGGATCAACCAGATCTACACGGTCTGGGCCTTCCTGATGCGTAACGCGTGCCGTGATCATGTACAGGTGGTTATGGGCGTCCAGGCCGCGATAGACGGCATTTTCCATATTGCCGCTCTCAACGCGTAGGCGTGCCATTTCTTTCAGAGCGGCACGGTTCTGATTGACGAGATGAGAGATCTCGGGCCATGCCGCAATTGAACTCAGCAGAACAAGTGCAAGCCCCGGGAGTGCCCATTTGGCGAACCCCAGAAGAGAGCGGCGGCGGGCCAGCTCTTCCGGATTTGGGGCGGTCCGTACCTTTTGGAATGCTGCACGGCGCAGGGCGTCAAGCTTGGCGAGGCTTTCGCTCCGGTTTCCTGAAAAGTCGTCCCGTTTGGGGCGTTTGTCATCCTTGGACGAGTCGGTCATGCTAGGCCCGCCCTCAGGAGATCGTGCAGGTGAATGATACCCTGTGGGCGTCCGTCCTCTCCAACAACGAAAAGACTCGTGATCGGTTTGGAGCGTGCATTCATAAGGAGAAGGACGTCCTGTGCCAGGGTCGAGGGGGCAGTCGTGGTCGGAGAGAGATTCATGACCTCTTCCGCCGTGGTCGTGTCAAGATCGCTGTGGAGGGCCCGTCGGAGATCCGCATCCGTGATGAGACCGCACAGCACGCCATTTTCGTCTGTCACGCCCATGCAGCCAAAGGCTTTGTGAGTCATTTCCAGAATGACCGAACGAAGCGAGAGAGATTTTTCCCCAAGTGGAAGGGCCTCTCCGGTGTGCATAAGTTCCCGCACCGGGCGCAAACGCGCGCCCAGACGGCCGCCTGGGTGAAACACGCTGAAATCGTTGGCTGTGAAGCCGCGTTTTTCCAGAAGGGCGATGGCCAGCGCGTCTCCAAGGGCAAGCTGAAGAAGCGTGCTCGTGGTTGGTGCCAGCCCCATGGGGCAGGCTTCTCTGGCGGGAGGGAGAACCAGAGCAATCTTGGCAGCGCGGGCCAGAGCCGAGGTCTCGACGGATGTTATGGCAATCACATCCAGCTGTCTGTGCGACGCATACGACAGAATTGCGGCAAGTTCTGTGGTTTCGCCGGAATTCGAGAGAGCAAGGATGACATCCCCTGCCGCCACCATGCCCAGATCACCATGTGCGGCTTCTGCGGGGTGCACGAAAAGAGACGGAGTTCCGGTAGAGGCAAGGGTGGCTTGGATCTTGCGGCCAATATGACCGGATTTCCCGATGCCCGTGACAATCAGCCGGCCAGAACAGAGAAGGATCCGCTCAATGGCGTGGCTGAAAGCTTGGCCCAGAGAGCCGCCGAGGGCGCTTTCGAGCGCTTCAAGCCCCTGTCGCTCGACAGCAAGAGTGTGCAGGGCCGAGGGAAGGGGCGAGGTAGCCGGGTTTATCATGTCGGGGCGCAGTGTAGGCGATTACGCGCGGTGTGCGAAGATGTCGGGCTCGTCGTAGCCCAGAAGATCCAGACGGGTGCGCGCTGAAAGGAAGT
The DNA here is from genome assembly GCF_018812145.1 of Gluconobacter sp. P5E10. NCBI lineage: Bacteria > Pseudomonadati > Pseudomonadota > Alphaproteobacteria > Acetobacterales > Acetobacteraceae > Gluconobacter > Gluconobacter sp. P5E10. Next base: position 503,245 of record NZ_JACRVZ010000001.1, read on the forward strand.
CGAAGCAGGCCTGAGCCAGCTCCCGGCGCTCTTCCCGGATCAGCATGGCTTCAAGCTTGTCCCACAGGGCATGGAGATAAAGCACGTCAGATGCAGCATAGCGCTTCTGATCGTCCGTCAGGATTTCAGCGCCCCAGTCCGAGCTCTGCTGGTGCTTGCTGATTTCGACGCCAAGTAGGTCGCGGCACAGATAGGCCAGTCCATGACGGTCCGTGAACGTATAGACGAGGCGGGCAGCGATCTTGGTGCAGATGACGGAAGAGATCGTGATGTCGAAGGCCTTCTGAAGCACCGCCACGTCAAAGCGGGCGAAGTGCATCAGCTTGGTGATCGAGTCATCCGAAAGGAAGGCTTTGAGATTAGGGCAATCATAGCCACGGCCACCCATGGAGACAGGCTTGATCTGCACAAGATGTGCTTCACCGTCACCGGCGGAAAGCTGCACAAGGCAGAGGCGGTCTCTGTAGGGATTGAGACCCATAGTCTCGGTATCTATGGCGACAACAGGGCCAATATCAAAATCTTCCGGCAGGTCGCCGTCATGAAGATGGATGGCGTTCTGCTGGCTCATTTTGTTGTCACCGAATTTTTATGAACTCAGAGGGGAAGGTTCGTATGAACCTGACCGTCTGTGGTGCCCAGAAGAAGACTCGAACTTCCACGTCCTTTCGGACACAGGTACCTGAAACCTGCGCGTCTACCAATTCCGCCATCTGGGCTCAGAAAGCACCGGGTTTTTTCAGTTTCCTGAGGCATCCCGGGTTGGTGAAGAGGCGTTTACATTGACTGAATGAGAGCGTCAACAGTTGGAATGAAAGAAAACAGGGAAATGGAAAAACTTTTTTCGGGTACGGGGCAGCAGAAGGTCGCTGTCATTGGTGGTGGTGGTTTTATCGGGCGCAGCCTGGTGAGAAAGCTGGTTGCCACGGGGCATGTCGTTCGTGTGGGGAGTCAGAATCCCGAAAAAATTCAGGGGCTTGGAAAAGCGCGCGGAACAGGGCGCGTCGAGTTCCTGAAAACGTCGGTCAATGATGCAGCGCAGCTTGATCGTCTGTTTGATGGTGTGGATGCCGTCATCAATCTTGTGTCTGTCATGACGCCAGATGTGCAGACTCTGCATCGCATTAATGTTGAGGGCGCTCGGCTCGCAGCTGTGCGGGCTCATCTGGCAGGTGTGAAGCATTACGTTCATATGTCTGCCATTGGTGCTTCTTTGACGTCTCCAGGGGCATATGGCCGGAGTAAAGCGGCTGCAGAACGTGTCGTGCGGGACGTTTTTCCTGATGCGCGTCTGCTTCGCCCGTCTGTGGTGTTCGGGACAGATGATAGCTTCTTCAATCTGTTTGCCTTGATCGCGGCGCTATCGCCTGTTTTGCCGGTTTTTGCTGGTCGCACATATTATCAGCCGGTATTTGTGGAAGATGTTGCAGAAGCAGCGCTACGACTTCTGCAGCCGGAGAATGCAGGTCTAACGGTTGAGGCCGGTGGTCCCGATATCCTGAGTATGCGTGAGCTTATGGCATTCGTACTCGAAGCGTCGGGTCGTAAAAGAATCCTGTTCCCGATCCCGCAAGTGTTAGCCCGCCTTGAAGCAACTGTTCTGGAGAAGTTGCCTGGCCATCTGCTGACGCGGGACCAGGTGGCCATGATGTCTGTCGATAATGTCGTGCAGCCGGGGGCTGAGACCTTGCAGACACTCGGAATCCATCCGGCATCAATGGGAATGGTGGTTCCGGGGTATCTGAATGGAAGCGTCTGTAAGCTTTATCGCCAGCTAAAAGCCTGATTGGTCCGTATCGGACCTATAAAATGTGACACTGACGCAAGAAAAGTGACGCTATGAGGTCGGTTTTTTTATATTGGTAAGCATTGCTGACTATTATCGCGTAAACTGACGGAATAGCTGGTATTCCACAAATTTCGTACGCTTTGGTGTGCGTTCTGTTTTTAGGAGACACGGCGCATGGCCGAACGGATGTTGCAGTTCGTCAATCACCCACAGATCCTTCCGGAGAAGCGTGACGCTGCTGAGCGTCGTGCAGACTTTGGAGAGATTTACCGTGGGTTTGCGATGAGCCGCGCTGAAGAGCAGGCCTCTCGCTGCTCTCAGTGTGGAATTCCGTTCTGCTCCGTGCATTGCCCTCTTGGTAACAACATTCCGGACTGGCTGAAGCTGACGGCAGAAGACCGTTTGCAGGAAGCCTACGAGATGTCTTCGGCTACCAATACCTTCCCGGAGATCTGCGGTCGCATCTGCCCGCAGGATCGCCTGTGTGAAGGCAACTGCGTGATCCAGAAGGGGTTCGAGAGCGTCACGATCGGTGCTGTCGAACGCTTTATTACGGAAAATGCTTTTGAGCAGGGCTGGGTGCAGCCGCGTCTGCCGGATCGTGAACTCAAAGTCAGTGTCGGCGTCGTGGGTTCCGGTCCTGCCGGTCTGGCCTGTGCGGAGCGTCTGCGGGCACGCGGGTATGAGGTTCATGTCTATGAACGTCAGGACCGTGTGGGCGGCCTGCTGACGTACGGTATTCCTAGCTTCAAGCTGGAAAAGCATGTCGTGGCCCGTCGTCACAAGCTGCTGGAAGAGCAGGGCATCATCTTCCACCTTTCCACCCCAATCGGTGCGGGTGAGGGGGAGACGTCACTGGATGATCTGCGGACGCGCCATAACGCGGTGTTCCTTGGAACGGGCGTGTATCGTTCGCGCTCCGTGGATGTTCCGGGGGCAGACCTGAACGGCGTTGTGGATGCGATTGACTTCCTGACGGCGTCAAACCGTCGTGGATATGACGAAGACCCCGGCGAAGATGCAGCACTTCATGCCAAGGGCCGTCGTGTTGTGGTCATCGGTGGTGGTGATACGGCCATGGACTGCGTTCGGACGTCCATCCGTCAGGGCGCCGAGAAGGTCACCTGCGTCTATCGCCGTGACCGGGCGAACATGCCGGGTTCCCGTCAGGAAGTTTACAACGCCGAGGAAGAAGGCGCGAACTTCGAGTGGCTGGCTGCGCCGGAAGAGTTTCTAGGCGAAGGCACGGTTGAAGGTGTGAAGGTGCTGAAAATGCGTCTTGGTGCACCGGATGCCACGGGCCGCCGCTCTATCGAAGGCACGGGCCAGCATTCCATTATTGAAGGCGACATCGTGATCCGCGCGCTGGGCTTCGACCCGGAAGATCTGCCGGGTCAGTGGCAGCAGCCGGAGCTCGCCGTGACGCGCTGGGGCACGCTGACGGTTCCACCAGGCGGCTTCCAGACGAGCCTGCCGGGCGTGTTCGCTGGTGGCGACATTGTCCGTGGTGCGAGCCTCGTTGTCTGGGCCATCAAGGACGGCCGTGATGCGGCTGATGCAATTCACCTTTCTCTGACCGAGACCCTGGCGCTGGAGGCCGCGGAATGACACAGAACACCGATTTCATCCGCGAATACACTGAGAACGTCGAACGCCTGAAGGGTCTGTATGACCCGACGCAGGAGCGCGATTCCTGTGGTGTGGGCCTTGTGGCAGCTCTGGATGGCAAGCCGTCCCGCGCTGTTGTGAAGGCCGGGATCGAGGCGCTGGGCAACATCTGGCATCGTGGTGCTGTCGATGCTGATGGCAAGACAGGCGATGGTGCGGGTATCCATGTCGAAATCCCGCAGGATTTCTTCGCGGAAGCCATTCATAACAGTTCCAGCGATGACACGATCGACGGTCGCATTGCCGTCGGTATGGTGTTCTTGCCGAAGACGGATCTGGCGTCGCAGGAAGCGGGTCGTCAGATCATCGAAACCGAGGTTCTGAACTTTGGCTACGGGATCTATGGCTGGCGTCAGGTGCCGATCGACACGGCCTGCATTGGCGAAAAGGCCAACCAGACGCGCCCTGAGATCGAACAGATCATGATCCGTAATACGCTGGCTCGGTCGGAAGACGAGTTCGAGCGTGATCTGTACGTTCTGCGTCGTCGCATCGAGAAGCAGGCGACCCGTCAGCAGGTGGATCTGTATATCTGTTCGCTGTCCTGCCGTTCGGTCATCTATAAGGGCATGTTCCTTGCCGAGAACCTGACGGATTTTTATCCGGATCTTCTGGACGAGCGCTTCGTTTCGCGTTTTGCGATCTACCATCAGCGTTACTCGACCAACACGTTCCCGACCTGGAAGCTGGCCCAGCCGTTCCGCAAGGTGGCGCATAACGGTGAGATCAACACGATCTCCGGCAACACCAACTGGATGCGGTCGCACGAAACGCGCCTCTCGAACGCAGCTCTCGATCCTTACATGGACGATCTGAAACCGGTCGTGCAGGCTGCTGGCTCGGATACAGCGGCGCTGGATAACGTCTTCGAACTCATGACCTTTGGTGGCCGCAGTGCGCCGATGGCCAAGATGATGCTCATTCCGGCCTCCAGCGGCGCGAACTCCGCGATTTCTCCGGCAGCGCGGGCCATGTTCCGCTACTGCAATGCGGTCATCGAGCCGTGGGACGGCCCGGCTGCGGTCTGTGCAACGGATGGCCGCTGGGTCATCGCCGGGCTGGATCGTGCGGGTCTGCGTCCGCTGCGGTATTCCATCACGAATGACAACCTGCTGATCGTGGGTTCGGAAGCGGGCATGGTCCGCGTGCCGGAAGCGCGCATTCAGCGTCGCGGGCGCCTTGGGCCGGGGCAGACGCTGGCGCTCGACCTCAAGGAAGGTCGCCTCTACCAGCCGGATGAACTGCTTGAAATGCTGGCCTCCCGTCAGGATTTCCAGTCTTGGGTCAAGCGCATCCGCAATATCGAGCCGATCGTGCGAGATGTGGTCGAGCCGGAAGGTATGGCTGCGGACGTGCTGCGTCGCCAGCAGATGGCCGTCAGCCTGACGCATGAAGAGCTGGAGACCATCCTTCACCCGATGGTCGAGACGGCTGCCGAAGCCCTTGGCTCCATGGGTGACGACACGCCGCTTCAGGTTTTGTCCAAGATCTATCGTGGTCTGTCGCATTATTTCCGTCAGGGCTTCAGCCAGGTTACGAACCCGCCGATCGACTCTCTCCGTGAAACACGGGTGATGAGCCTGATTACGCGTCTGGGTAATCTGGGGAACATTCTCGACGAGCGCCCGGAACAGTGCGATCTGCTTCAGCTTCCCAGCCCGGTTCTGACGGTTGGTGAGTTTGATGAACTGCGGAAAGTCTGCGGTGAGAACGCTGCCTCGATCGACTGTACTTTCCCGGTTGAGGACGGCGAAGAAGGTCTGCGTGCGGCGATCGCGTCCATCCGGGTTCAGGCGGAAGATCATGTCCGTGGTGGTTGCACCCATCTGTTCCTGACGGATGAGAATACCGGGCCGGATCGTGTGGCCGTGCCGATGATCCTTGCGACGGCTGCGGTGCATGTTCATCTTGTGCGTCATTCCCTGCGCACGTTCACGTCCCTGAACGTGCGGACGTCCAGTGCCATCGACGTTCACGCCATTGCCGTGACGATCGGTGTTGGTGCGACGACGGTGAATCCGGCGCTGGCCCAGCACAGTATCGCGGACCGTCTGCGTCGTGGCCTGTTTGGCCAGATGACAATGCGTGAGGCGATGGAGCGTTACCGCAAGGCAGTGGACAAGGGTCTGCTCAAGATCATGTCCAAGTTCGGTATTTCCATCATCTCGGCTTACCGCGGTGGTTACAACTTTGAAGCCATTGGTCTGTCCCGTGCGCTGGTGGCCGAGTTTTTCCCGGGGATGCCGTCTCGTATTTCCGGCATTGGTCTGCCGGGTATCGCCCGCAACATCCTGAAGGCTCATGCGGCTGCGTGGGATCAGAAGGTTGAAGCCCTTCCGGTCGGTGGTCGCTACAAGCTGCGTCGTCAGGGAGAGACGCATGCGTTCTCCGGCCAGCTTGTGCACATGCTGCAAAGTGCGGTTTCGGCCAACAGCTATACGCTGTATCGCCGTTACGCGGATGCCGTGCGTCAGATGCCGCCGGTTGCCTTACGTGACCTGCTGGACTTCAAGGCGCCTCATGCGCCGATCCCGGTGGACGAGGTTGAGAGCATCACACAGATCCGTCGTCGTCTTGTCGCGCCGGGCATCTCACTGGGTGCCCTGAGCCCGGAAGCGCATGAAACGCTGGCGATTGCCATGAACCGGATTGGCGCGAAGTCTGATTCCGGTGAGGGTGGCGAGGACGCTGAGCGTTCCAAGCCTCGCCCGAACGGGGACAATGCGTCTTCCGCGATCAAGCAGGTGGCGTCTGGCCGGTTCGGTGTGACCGCGCAATATCTGAATGACTGCCGCGAAATCGAAATCAAGATGGCCCAGGGCGCGAAGCCGGGTGAGGGTGGACAGCTTCCGGGCTTCAAGGTCACGGAGCTGATTGGCCGCCTGCGTCATGCGACGCCGGGTGTGACACTGATTTCCCCGCCACCGCATCATGACATCTATTCGATCGAGGATCTGGCCCAGCTCATTTATGATCTGAAGCAGGTCAACCCGACAGCAACCGTCACCGTGAAGCTGGTTGCCCGAACGGGTATCGGCACGATTGCGGCCGGTGTGGCGAAGGCGAAGGCTGATGCCATCCTGATCTCTGGTCACTCCGGTGGTACGGGTGCCAGCCCGCAGTCTTCGATCCATTACGCGGGTCTGCCGTGGGAAATGGGCCTGTCCGAAGCGCATCAGGTTCTGATGCTCAACCGTCTGCGCCATCGTCTGGTGCTACGGACGGATGGTGGCATCAAGACGGGCCGTGACGTTGTCATGGCGGCGATGCTGGGTGCGGAAGAGTTCGGCATTGGTACGGCCGCGCTGGTGGCCATGGGCTGCATCATGGTGCGTCAGTGCCATTCCAACACCTGCCCGGTCGGCGTCTGCGTTCAGGACGAAAAGCTGCGCGCGAAGTTCGAAGGCTCACCGGAGAAGGTCATCAACCTTTTCACGCTGATTGCTGAAGACATTCGCCATATCCTTGCCGATCTGGGCGTTCGTTCTCTGAAGGACGTCATTGGACGGACGGACATGCTGCGTCAGGTCTCCCGTGGCGCGGACTATCTGGACGATCTGGATCTGAACTCCCTGCTGGTGCAGGCCGATCCGGGTGAACATGCGCGTTACTGCACCCGTGAAGGCCGCAACGAGGTTCCGGAAACGCTGGACGCACAGATCGTGGCGGATGCGATCCCGCTGTTTGAGCGTCGTGAGAAGCTGCATCTGCACTACAACGTGCAGAACACGCATCGCGCGATCGGGACGCGTATTTCCGGCATGATCACCCGTCAGTTCGGGATGCATGAACTGCCGGAGGGTCAGCTCACGCTGTCGCTTCGTGGGTCGGCTGGTCAGTCCCTTGGTGCCTTCGCGGTGCAGGGACTGAAGATGATCGTGGAAGGGGATTCCAACGATTACGTCGGCAAGGGTTTGTCGGGTGCGACGATCGTTGTGCGTCAGTCTCCGTCGTCCCAGTGGCGTTCGGAAGAGAACGCGATCATTGGCAACACGGTCCTGTACGGTGCAACGAGTGGTAAGCTCTTTGCGGCTGGGCAGGCTGGTGAGCGTTTCGCGGTTCGTAACTCCGGTGCGACGGCTGTTGTTGAAGGCTGTGGCTCGAATGGTTGCGAGTACATGACCGGCGGCAAGGTCGTGATCCTCGGTGAAACGGGCGATAACTTCGGTGCCGGCTTCACGGGCGGCATGGCCTATGTGCTTGATCCGAAGAACCGCTTTGAATCCCGCATCAATCCGGACACGGTGATGTGGAACCGCGTGCAGCCGGGTAGCCGCTGGGATGTGGAACTGCGCACGCTGGTCGAGCAGCATGTGGAAGAAACGGGCAGCACTTACGCCGCGGACCTGCTGCATTGCTGGGAGCACACGCTGGAGCGGTTCTGGCACATCGTTCCCCGCGAATATGCCAAGGTCATTGGCTATGTGCAGGAAGATCTGTCCAAGCTTTCGGCTTGATTGCTTCGATCGATAAAGTCTGAAAAGCCCCGCATCAGGTTTCTGGTGCGGGGTTTTCTTTTACCTTCTGCGGGGTCAGTTCCTAAGCTTTCGAGCTAATGCAGCAAGGGCAACGATCTGGCCGGCAATGAACTTGCAGGTAGGTTCGTCAGTCAGTTTCAGCGTTTCCGGATCTACTTTCCCTGCGACCATGCCAATCATGACCTCTGGGCGGTTAAGAACAAAGGCGTCCAGAAACACCATATTCTGTCGGAGGTTGTATTGCGCTCTGGCCCCTCCGATCATGCCGGGGGACGCCGTCTGGATGGCGACAGGTTTTCCACTAAAAGGTTGAGGCGCTACGCGGGAGAGCCAGTCGATGGCGTTCTTCAGTACGCCGGGAATGGAATAATTATATTCCGGGGTCACGATAATGACGCCGTCTGCAGCCTGGATCTGTTCCGCCATGGCCAGAACGGGGGGCGGAAAGCCTGCGTCCTGAAGATCCGCGTTGTAATGGGGAAAGTGTCCGATTGATCCGAGCGGGGTAATGGAAACCCCTTCGGGCGCAAGTTCGGGCAAGGCGCGCGCAACCGACGCGTTAAAGGAGGCTTTGCGGAGGCTTCCGAGCAGGGTGACGAAATGTAGAGGCGTGTCGTTGGGCATGGACTGGTCTCCGTCGAAGAGTCGCATTTCCTGTTGTCATGACCCAACAGGGAACGGGTCATGACACAAAGCAGGAGTCAGGCTGCGTTTTTCAGCATTCCATGAGGATCGAGAACGAACTTGCGCGGAGCGCCGTTGTCGAAGTCATGGTAGCCGCGTGGTGCGTCTTCCAGTGAAATCACAGTGGCGTTGACGATATCTGCGATGGGCAGGCGTCCATGCAAAATGGCCTGCATCAGTTGCCGGTTATATCGAAGAACAGGGGTCTGGCCGGTGTGGAAAGACTGGCTTTTGGCCCAACCCTGACCCAACCGGAGTGTCAGGTTGCCTTTCTGCGCCGCAGATTCATGAGCGCCCGGATCTTCCGTTACGTACAGGCCCGGAATACCGATGGCACCGGCTGGACGGGTGACTTCCATGGCCTGATTGAGGATGACGGCTGGTTGTTCCTTTCCGTCATATCCCTTGGCCTCGAAACCGACGGCATCGATGAAGCTGTCGACTTCCGGTGTCCCGATGACCTGTTCGATAAGGTCTCCGAGCCGGTCATGGTTCTGGAGGTTGATAGGTTCAAACCCGACTGCCTTCGCGTGGGCGAGGCGCTCAGGATTGAAATCGCCGATCATGACAACAGCCGCGCCAAGAATGCGCGCCGACGCGGCCGCTGCCATGCCGACGGGGCCTGCTCCTGCGATATAGACCGTTGATCCCACACCTACCTTGGCATTGATGGCGCCATGAAAGCCGGTGGGGAGAATGTCGGTCAGCATTGTGAGGTCTCTGATGTGCTCAAGTGCCTGAGCCTTGTCAGGGAAGCGCAGCAGATTGAAGTCGGCATAAGGGACCATGACGTAGCGGGCTTGCCCGCCGATCCATCCGCCCATATCCACATAGCCATAGGCGCCGCCCGCGCGGCTCGCATTGACTGTCAGGCACACGCCCGTGTGTTGTTCCCGGCAGCATCGGCATCGGCCACAGGCGACGTTGAACGGAACGGAGACCAGATCGCCCTTGCGGACCATCTCGACATCCGATCCGGTTTCGATGACTTCGCCGGTAATTTCATGGCCGAGAACCAGCCCGGATGGCGCTGTTGTACGGCCCCGAACCATATGCTGGTCGGAGCCGCAGATATTGGTGGAGACGACCTTGAGAATGACGCCGTGGTCAATCTTCCGGCCATCGGGTGTTTCCATTCTGGGGTCGTCGATCCGCTGGACTTCAACATGATTGGGGCCGAGATAAACGACCCCTCTGTTTTCGTCAGACATGGCTTCTCTCCAGGTTCGGGCAGCGGCCATCCCTTGCGGCCGGGGTCGCCCGGCACGACGAAATGTTGTCGTACAAGGGCCTCAACGTTCGCCGCGTGTTCTGGAACCGTGACATAGGGCTACAGACGCGCCTCTCGCTCGAACGTGATGGAAATTTCTATCCTTTGCCTAAGGCTACCTTCTGAGCCGGATGATTTGTGGACTAAGAGGCGACCAACTTTTCAAGCCAGACTTGAAGCCGCCCATGGAAGCCCACTACCCTGTGAGCCATCTGTAGGCACGGCTGTGCCAACTGAACGAGCGACAGAGGGGTTCATGGAAAATCACGTCAATACATTGTGGGGACAGTTTTATGGCTGGCTTCCCACTCTTCTGAGTTACGTCGGGCAGCTTGTTCTGGCGATTATCGTGCTGTTGGTGGGTTGGTCCATCATCAACATGATCACGCGCGGCATGGGCCGCATGATGGCTGCCAGCAACATTGAGCCGACCCTCCGGGGCTTTCTGCTCAGTGTCGTCGGGCTGCTGCTGAAGGCGCTTCTGCTAATCAGCGTTGCTTCGATGGTTGGCATTGCAACGACGTCCTTCGTCGCTGTTCTGGGTGCGGCTGGCCTGGCTGTTGGCATGGCTCTTCAGGGTAGTCTTGCTAACTTTGCGGGCGGCGTGCTGATCCTGCTGTTCCGTCCGTTCAAGGTGGGTGATTCCATTACCGCAGCGGGCAATACCGGAACGGTTGTTTCGATCGAGATGTTCCGCACCGTGCTGCAGGATGCCAGCAATGACATCGTCTATGTGCCGAACGGGACGCTCTCGAACAATGTTGTCATCAACAACTCGCAGTCAGAGCGACTTCTGGCGTCGGTCAGTCTGCTGATTGATTACAACGACGATATCGACAAGGCTCGTGCACTGCTTCTGGGGCTGTTTGAAAATGACGCTCTGGTTCTCAAAACGCCCGCGCCATCCGTTTCGTTTCTGCCTCGTCCGGCCAATGTCGCCGTGACGCTGGGCTTCTGGTGCGCACCGGGTAACGTAACGCCGCTGGTTGCCAAGTATTCTGAAGCATCCATTCAGGCGCTGAAGAAAGAAGGCTTCCGTCTGGGTGTTACGGCCCGCACTGCTGCTTGAACCTTTTCGAGGCCTGTCCAGGATTATGCTGGGCAGGCCGCGTTATGGTCTTTGGAGCGTGTTCCATTAAGAACGCAGCGCCGTTGTTCTCCTCAGGAAAACTCACTCGGTTTAAGACGGCGATTTCTGAAATTGGTGTGTGGACCCGACGTACTAGATAAAGTCTTTAAAAACAGTTTCTTATCGGGTCAAACCATCAAATTTCTATCGCGGACAAGCAACGCGTAAAACGTTGGGTGTCAAACCTAAATCTTGATCTCGAGTGTTCATTTCCGGGCTTCAGGATGCCAATTTATTTTTCCAGCTATCTCTTAGAAAAATAAGAGTTGAATTGGCAGCACGCTCCCATTGATACCGAACTGACGATCCGATGACCTGTGGTCTGATAACGGGAGGTTGACCGAAGCTGGCAAGCATTTTTGCAGCACGAACAGATGCAAAACTATCAAAATCAAAAGTCAGGTTTTTGGACGCTGAGAGTTTCAGGGCTTCCCAGATCAGGAGCATGTTCGCGCCCGGCGTGGAAAAGGAACGGTCGCGCGCGGATTGCCAAAAGTAGAGATTTTTATCGTCCCAGATCAGGACACACGAAGACACCCTCTGATTTTTCTCACCATACGCACTTAAGACGCATGTTTGATTACGTAATAAGCAAGCCTCAAAAATCTTAGTCATTCTTGGGAAATCGTGACTGTTTTTCGAGTGTGGCTGGTCAATCAAAGACATCTGGATGAAGTCTTCAATATCTGTACTCTGAACAACATCTAGTTTTTGTGCTGCTGAACGAATGAGATTTCTCGTTTTCTGATCGCACTGTTCGAGAACGACACAAGGAGAGGTATTTTTGTCGACCCGGAATGTAAAAGCATTTCTGATTTGTAGCCCCGAGATAGAAAATGCGAAGGCAGCCTCGTCTGACGGGTCCAGACTGATTTTCAGATGATCGTATTTTGGCAGGGCTTCTATGAGCTCAGAAACGATGTTTCTTATTTTTTGAGATCGACGAAACGCTTTTGAGGCAGGAAGAAAAAACCGAGGCCCTAAAGTACGCGTGTAGGGCGGTGGGATGATATACTTCATCCCGAAATGCGTTTTTTTGTAAAAACTGAAATCAGAAACAATTGCGCCGTTGTTTTTAATTTCAATTCTGTCGCATTGGTCATCAGTGGCCGCCGAAAGCCACCAGTTTTCATGAAAAATCGAATGCTCTGAGGGGAGAGACGACGGAGCGAACTGAAGGGGAGATGTAAGCATCTTCATACTGTGACTCGAGCTGTAGGCTCGGTACTTATTTCTCAACCCGACAAAAAGTAACAGACAGTTTCATATAAAAAATAATTATGCCAAATTTCACTTGGTGGAAGAGTGATTCGTGCCAACCACAAGACAACCAGTATGGTCGAAAAAGATGGCAAGAGCATTTCACGCAGGAGGAGGGAATTTTGACCAACCTTTTGGACGGCTGATCAGCAGCCACAGTATTTCTCAGCGCGAAAGCCAAAAATTTCATCAGAGGCTATGGCAGCCACGGATGCGATCACCGCGTGGTTTGGGATTGGTGTCATCTTTCCGTCTTCCAGAGCCTTAGGCTCAGGATGCATAGCCAAAACATGACGGTTGCGGCGAGGCAGATGGCTGAGAAGACGACGGTCGGGCATCTGTCGTAGCGGGTTGCGACCCGCCGCCGGTCCTTGAGCTTTCCGAACATCATTTCGATACGGTTTGCGGCGTTTGTATTTCCGCCTGTCGTATTTGACAGTTCTTCCGCTGGACCTCTGTCTTGGAATGCAGGGCTTTATCTCTTTCTGTTCTAGGCATACCCAGAACCAGTCGGCGTCATGACCCCAGTCTCCCAGCATCTATTGTGCAGCAAGAAGGTTGTCCAGCAGAGCAGAGGCGCCGGCATAATCACTATCGGTCCCGCTCTCATGAAGAAGCCCAGCAGTCGTCCATTCTGATCGGTGGTCGCATGCAACTTCGTGGTCATGCCGCCGTTGGTTTTTCCGATTGGTCGTCTTGGCCCCCCTTTTTAGCCGCAGGCTCAAAGCGGTACGGTGTGCCTTGAGATACAATAGCATCAATCATGATTGTCTGGGGCTCTGCATTTCCGGCAGCCAGACTGTTTATCTTCATCCCTATGGTGCTTATCAACGCGGGGTCTGTCGTGACTCTTTGGCAAGAGGGGGCGCAGACGGATCCATTTGGTCGTCCGTCAGCCAGTACAAGTTGCTTATCTCCAGTCTTCTCACAAAGCCTGAAGGAAAATTCCCATACTTAATCAATGGGTTCTGAGCAAACGCGTCAGACAAATCAACAGTAGCAGGGAAACAGGGGGCCAGAGTTTAGTCTTCAAACATACGAAACTGCCTCGAGGGCGGTTTGCAATACGGTGACGGGCATAACTTGCACTCATTCAGTGCGTGAGCGGCGCACCATTCGCGAACCAGCGCTTCTGCATAGTGCAGTAGGCAATTACACCAGTTCCAGCCCCTGCAGCTTCTCCTGTATTCCGACCGTCCGTGACGAAAACAGACGATGCAGGAACGCAGGAACCGTCCGGATGCAACATTGTGGAGAAGGTGAATTGGGCCAGCGAAAACCCACCAGACCTTACAGCCAAATCCCCTTTGGTATCATTGGCGAGATAAACAACTTGCTCCGGACCGGCAGGATCATTTGCGCCGAATGAAATATAACTGGTCCCGAACATATTTATGGCACCAGAAGTAGTTCTATCATTTCCTGAAGAATCTATTGCATGATGCATATGGATATTTTGTTCCGAACTTGAAATTTCTTTTGATACAGTTATTTCTTCAAGACCTTGATTGCCAAATCCAACGCTTATCGTCTGGTTGTTCCCAAGGCCAGACCAGAGGTTATTGCTTCCGAAAATATGACCATCGGTTTCGTTTTTATATCCACCAGAAGCCCAGCATCTATTGTCGGAAATTAACATATTGTCTCCTCCGCCGGTTTTTGGGAACAGGTCAAAACAGGGTATGCTTGAACTCGGGGACAGGCCGGTTATGTTATTACCAGTCGCGACGACAGCCCCCCCTAGTACGATTGGTGATGTCGTCTGTCCTTTCCGATACCCGTCGATCGTATTCCCGATAACTGTGCCACCGAATTGCCCAAGTGCGTGGATAGCTGCCCAGTTGGAAGCTACTCCTACTGATGGGGTATCGAAGTTTGTGTTGATGATGTGGAACAGGCCCAGGTTATCCGCGCTAATGCCACCGAGATACCCTTCGAGATAGCTGTTTCGCACTTCTAACGCTTCACTATAGTTCTGCGGGCTACCATCCTTGGCTCCGATAGCCTGAACACCCCATCCACGAGATTCCAGCGTTGCAAAATTATCCAGACGTACGCCCTGTACAGCGTTTCCTATGTATGCGCCTGTGCCATATACAACTGTCGCACCACTTACTGTGTTATTCGCACTGAACTTAGTCTGGGCCGCTGTCCACCCCGGCTTCCATGTGCCTTCGATATAAATGCCATATGAATTAGCGCCATTAGATATCGAGCTATCAGCATCGATATGCACATTATTGATGCGCTGCTGAGACGTGTTTAGTAGGGCTATTCCAATATGAAATCCCGAAATACTGACGTTATCGATAATACCACGGAATTTTCCGCCGTTGATGCTGATGGCCGTCCCTGAAAAATTATTGGCGGCTTTAATGATCATCATATTGCGCATGTCGAAACGAATACGCCCAAAATCCGTATCAGAAAGATTCTCCCCTGCCAGCGTAAAGACGTCGCTGTCCGCCGTATCGATAAACACTGTACTGTTTCCGATGAGGGTAAATGCCGTGGCGGAGGGTGGAATGACGATCGGCGCGGAAATCAGGCACTGGCCCCCATGAAAATTAATCGGAGATCCTAGCCTTGCTGCGACGTTAACAGCCATCTGGATCGCGGCAGTGTCATCCGTTCCAGAAACAGCATGTGTTGCTGTATTCAGAGACGCATTGCATTTAATTCCAAAGTCGTGACTGTTGACGATATCGGAAAAATGCTCGGCAGTCGTTCGGGCCAGTGGCGCACCGGCAGCCTTAATGACAGAACCAGTCACGTCTAGACCTGTCGCTGTACCCCCCTGGATTTCCGGATTTTGCATCTGCCCGTTGAGTGCATCCACTTTCCTGCCAATACTGGCGGCAACGTCTGGAGAGCCAACAATGTCTCCCGGATTCCGGGCCTGAGTATAAGATCGCCAGTTCGGTACGAAATTGGCGGGATTGGCCATTGCCTGCCCCATGCAAGGCAGCAATAAGGCAGAGATGAAAATTGCATAAGCGTGTTTCATGCTACAGGCTTTCCTTATCGCGCAACTGCTGCTTTGAAATGCAGGGTATTGGCTCGTTCGTTGGCCTTGCCCACTGCTATATTATACACACATTTGTGAAGCGAACTTATGTCCATGGAGGGCGTTCTAGGCCGGAAGCAGCCCGCGGTTGCACCAGCATTTGATGCGAGCCGTGGCAGAATTTTAGGCATCACATTGGTAATCATCCGATCAGCGTTTGGCGTCAGATTGCCAATAAGCCCGTGGATAACCTTGGCTACAGTGCTTTGTGATAGATTATTGAGCCGTGCTTCCAGCAATTATCATGCGTCAGAGGCTCTATCTGGGTAAGCCCACGAGCGGGGCCATATCTCGAGTTTGTCCGCTGCCGTTTATAGCGGAACTGGCTTTCTACCATGGGAACTCCGAGCATCAGATTGATAGCGGCGAGGCTGGCGAACTGACTTTCCATGGCCGTCAGCACAATCAGGCTGAAGGCGGTGGGCATATCCAGCACATTAATGCGGGCCTGCGGATCCTCCGTGGTACCGGACCAAGCGTCATAAACGCGTGCCATTCGGGGCCGCATAATAGCGATCCGGATAGGCGGCCTTGATGGCCTCTAGAGCAGTGGTTATTTATTTGTGTACGATTGCAAATACCGTGATGTCTGTTGTGCCGCCGCCGTTGATCCACAACGTAAAGCCGCCTGCATCGGCATTGACCTCCCTGCAGTTCGCGTCGCTCGCACTGGCGTTCTGCGCCACCACCTGCGGCGTATCCGAGAAGCCGGACGAGAACGTCACGTGGCTTTGAGACGCGACCCCATGGACGATCATGCGAACAATCTTGTCCGTCTTGGGGAGCTGCAGATCGTCAGTGAAGACAAAGCCACGGCCGTTCCAGTTGATGGCGCTGGAAGATACGGAGAAAAAGGCATTCCCCGACCCGTCATAGGCCATGGCGTTTCCGTCTGGCTGGAAGCTGAATTTTCCCCCGCCATACTGAACAGTCAGATAGCCATTGACGGTCTGGTTTTGGCTTGTGTCGCCCGCACGCAGAATCCGGGTATCTGCATTGGCGGCATTAATGCCACCAATCGCACGGACGGTCAGTTGCGTGGCTGTCTTGAGGGCAGGGGGCGTGATTCATGGCTTCACCCATGCGCCATCATCGGCCATCTTGCGCGCCTCACTATAAAACGGAGCGACGACACATGGCTGACGAATGGAAACTGAAGGAAGACGGAAACCTCGATATTTCGAGCGTAACGGGCTTTCGTACGGTGGTAATCCAGGACGGCGCTGTGGTGCTTCAGGTAAAAGCTGCAACATCCCCTGAACACTATCCTGCTGGTGATAAGCTCGAACAGTTCTCTCTTTCGCCGCAGACGGCGGCTGAATTAGGACGCGACCTGCTCGACGCTGCGCAGGTGCTTCTCCAAAAGCCTGAAGGCGAGATGCACTAAGGATTACAAGCAGGACTGCATCTTGCTGACGGTGGCATGAGCGGAGCTTACCCTTGAGGGTGTGAAGAATGCTCATGTCGAACCTTCATATAGATCTGGTCGTAGCTTTTTGGGGTGGCATACCTGTTGTTTTGGCTATTGCCAGAACTCGTCCCGGTGAGATTTTTTCCACGAGTACACAGACGGTGGTTTTGCTGTTTTATACGGCGCAGCGTCGCTCGATGTCCGCAAACACCTTCTACAATCAGTTTATTAACTGGTGCTCTCAGGTGCGGCCTTTGTCCGAATGCAATCCGCATGGTCTTCGCAAGGCGCAGGCCCGGAGGCTGGCTGTACAATGCACCAGATCGTCGCCATCACAGGGCATGGGAGTTTGGCCGAAGTAGCGCGCTATACGCGGGCCGCCGAGCCGGTTGAATTGGCACGTTCGGCAATGTCAAGGTTGAGGCGAAATGCCAAACCTGTCTTCGAAAGTGTCAAACCTGCCGAAAACTGGCGGCAGATAGCGATTTTTGAGATTGGTGGTGGACCCGACGCGATTCGAACGCGTGACCTTTGCCTTCGGAGGGCAACGCTCTATCCAGCTGAGCTACGGGTCCGTCGGGTCTCCAATAGACGGTTCAGGATAGGCTTGCCAAGCCCTTAGTAAAATTTTGTTTGTTCACGGTTGCGCGGTGGCTTTCCACAGGGCTGCCGCCACGTCTCCGCCAGATGGGAGGGCGCTTTCAGGCGTCAAAATCCATGAGGTGACGTCCTGTGCTGTCATCCGTTTATCCCGGCTCATCAGGTGGTGGGCCGTCGGAAATTCGTCCAGTCGTACTGAGCCGGGAAGGCGTTGCAACAGACGTGCTGTGTAAGGCGGAAGAACGAACTGGTCCCGACCACCGAAAATCATAAGCATGGGTGTCCTGACTCGTGATGCGGCATCGAAGGCGGTGGTCATGAGGTGGGTCAGGCCAAAAAGTGGATGAATGGTCGAACTATGCTGGGTCAGTGGGTCGAAATACATGCGTCGCAGGGCATGGATATTATCGCTCGCAACGCGCTCTCCGGGGACGGATGATCCATCCAGTTTCCAGTGGGGCGCGACTGTATCGAGGCCATCCAGAACGGTCTGCCAGGGCTCGCCGAGCTTCATGATGGCTGGTGCGAGAAGAATGGTTCCGGATAATTCCGGTGTCGGATTGGTCGCAAGAATCAGGGCGACGGCTCCCCCCATGCTTTCGCCCATGACATAGAGAGGCACGCCGGGATAACGGCTGCGGAGCCACGTAAGCTCTTCCCGCGTGTCCTGAATCATGCGCGCCGTGCTGCTCCAGCCACCTGCGTCCTGTGTGGCGCCGAACCCGCGCTGATCTGGGGAGACGATTTCAATACCGGCAGCGCTCAGGGGCGGTGCAAAGAATTCCCACGCATCCCGGCTGTCTCCGAAGCCATGAAGGGCCAGAACAACGGCCTTCAATGGGTGTATTGCGGGATAAATTCTTAAAGGAATGTGAGCACCATCCGACATGCTAAGCGTCACATCGGGAGGGATGAGGGCTGTTTCTTTCGCTCTCGGATGCAGGTCGGGCATTGGCCGGTGCGTGCAGGCACCAAGAAGCAGCGTGCAGGCCGTAAAGCAGGCCACGGTGCAGGAAAGACGCCACAGGCGGTTTGAAACGGATGGGAATGAGCCTATCATCGCGAAGATTTTAGAACGTCCGGCCCTTCCGGGCGAGAAGGGAGATATTCGTGCCGTCTGAAACGCCTCATCTGGTTCTGGTTGACGGGTCTGGGTTCATTTTCCGTGCGTTCCATGCCCTCCCGCCTATGAGCAGCCCGGACGGCGTGCCGGTCAATGCGGTTTACGGCTTCACGAATATGCTGACACGGTTGCTGCGCGATCATGTCGGTACGCATCTGGCCGTCATTTTCGATGCTGGTCGTCAGACGTTCCGCAACGAGATTTATCCTCAATACAAGGCGCATCGCCCTGAGCCGCCAGAAGACCTGCGCCCGCAGTTTGGTCTGATCCGGGATGCGACAGCGGCGTTCAATGTGCCGTCGATTGAACTGGCTGGCTGGGAAGCAGACGATCTGATCGCGAGTTATGCCAAGGCTGTTGTGGCGCAGGGTGGACGCTGCACGATCATCTCATCGGACAAGGATCTGATGCAGCTGATCTGTCCTGGCGTCGAACTGATGGACCCGATGAAGCAGAAGCCGATTCGGGAAGCGGAAGTTGAAGCCAAGTTCGGTGTGCGGCCAGATCAGGTCGTCGATGTTCAGGCCCTGATGGGGGACTCTACTGATAACGTGCCGGGGGTGCCGGGTATTGGCGCGAAGGGCGCGGCCCAGCTTATTAATGAATATGGCACGCTGGAAAAGGTTCTGGATGCTGCGGAGGGCATGAAAGCCTCTAAGCGCCGCCAGAACCTGATTGAATTTGCGGATGCCGCCCGGATGTCTCGCAAGCTGGTTCTGCTGGCCGATGATGTGCCGTTGCCGCAGCCGATTGAGGAACTGGGGTGCCGTGAGCCTGTTCAGGAAACGCTCCGGGACTGGCTCGACGCGATGGGCTTCCATTCCACGATCCAGCGTATGGGTTTGGGGTTGGCGGCACAGCCAAGGCCCACGCCGCGTCCCAAGGCAGCGCCAGCGGAGGGTGAAGCACCGACCGTGACGCTCTCTGAAGCGTCTTATGGACCGTATGAAACGGTTACAGATTTCGAGACGCTGGATCGGTGGATTGCCGAGGCGCGAACGGCTGGGGTTGTCGCCGTTGATACGGAGACGGACAGCCTCAATGCGCGTCAGGCCAATATGATCGGGCTGTCGCTGTCTGTTGCGCCGGGCAAGGCCTGTTATGTGCCGTTCCTGCATGAAGGCAAGCGGGATCTGTTGCAGGATGGGCCGGACGATCAGCCGACCGATCAGCAGCTTGATCGTGCTGCAACGCTGGAGCGTCTTGCCCCGCTGATGCGGGATGCGTCTGTCCTGAAGATCTTCCAGAACGCCAAATATGATCTGACGGTGTTCCGCAAAGCTGGTCTGCCTGAAATAACGCCGATCGACGATACGATGCTCATTTCCTATGCACAGTCTGCGGGAGAGCACGGGCAGGGCATGGATGAGCTGTCGCAGCTTCACCTTGGCCATACGCCGATCACGTATGATTCCGTAACGGGAACGGGGCGCAAACGCATTCCGTTCGCTGAAGTACCGCTGGATCAGGCGACGGCTTATGCAGCGGAAGATGCCGATGTCACGCTGCGGTTGTGGCAGGTTCTGCGTCCTCAGTTACGTCTTCGTCAGTCGCTGGCCCTCTATGAAGAAATCGAGCGCCCTTTGATTGAAGTCCTGACGGATATGGAAGATGTCGGGATCAAGGTGGATGCTGTTGAGCTGCGGCGTATGTCGGCCGATTTTGAAACGCGTATGGCGGTGATCGAGAAAGATATTCACGAGCAGGTTGGGCGCAGTTTCAATGTTGGATCGCCCAAGCAGCTTGGTGAGATTCTGTTCAACGAAATGGAGCTTCCGGGTGGGAAGCGGACCAAAAGCGGCTCATGGGGGACGGATTCCTCTGTCCTTGAGGGACTGGCGGAGCAGGGGCATGACCTACCGCAGAAGATCCTGTCCTGGCGGCAGTTGGCCAAGCTGAAATCCACGTATGCTGATGCGCTTGTTGAGCAGATGGATCAGGGAACGCAGCGCGTTCACACGTCCTTTCAGATGGCCATTACGACCACCGGGCGTCTGTCTTCCAATGAGCCGAACCTTCAGAACATCCCGATCCGGACGGAAGAAGGCGCGCTGATCCGTAAGGCTTTCGTGGCGGCTCCGGGGCATGTTCTGGTGTCTGCGGATTACAGCCAGATCGAACTGCGACTTCTGGCCCATGTGGCGAAGATCGAGCCTTTGCTGGAGGCGTTCCATCTTGGGCAGGACATTCATGCCCGCACGGCCTCCGAAGTGTTCGGTATTCCCATTGAAGGCATGGACTCTTTGACCCGTCGTCGGGCCAAGGCCATCAACTTCGGCATTATTTACGGGATTTCAGCGTTCGGTCTGGGGCGTCAGCTTCAGATTTCGCCGGGTGAAGCACGCTCTTATATTGATGCGTATTTTGCCCGCTATCCCGGTATTCGCGCCTATATGGACCGCACCAAGGAAGAGGCGAAAGAGCATGGCTACGTTCTGACGCCGTTTGGTCGCCGCTGTTATGTGCCGGGCATCAAGGACAAGAACGGCGCTCGTCGATCTTATGCTGAGCGTCAGGCGATCAATGCGCCGCTTCAGGGCGGTGCCGCTGACATTATCAAGCGCGCCATGGTGCGTCTGGCGAGAAAGCTGCCTGAGACGGGCCTGAAGGTGCAGATGCTGCTTCAGGTGCATGATGAACTGCTCTTCGAAGTTCAGGAGCAGGATGCGCAGGCATTGGCGGGTTTCGTCCGTCAGGAAATGGGAAGTGCTGCCAAGCTGGATGTGGCACTTGAGGTTGAAACCGGTATTGGCCCGAGCTGGGCTGACGCACACTGAGAGACTGAACGACCATGGAAACCCAACACGAACGCCGCAAGCGGATCAGCAATCGCATCATCTGGGGAGTGCTGGCAGTTGCGGCAGTTCTGGCCGGGGTCGGCTTCCAGTTGGCCTCTCATGGTGGACCGGGGCTGCTGGTACAGTCCAACGGAAATGAAGTTGGCGGCAGCTTCCGTCTTGATTCCCTTGGGGAAAGCACGGTGACGGAAGGAGACTTCCACGGGACCTGGGTTCTGGTGTGGTTCTTTGACACCAACTGCCCGGAAGATCGCTGCCAGCCGGTGCTGAAAAGCATGGAGCAGGCGTATCAGGCCCTTCACGCACAAGGCGTCCGTGTCTCTCCGCTTGCGGTGTCTCTGGACCCGTTTGATGAAAACGAAGCCCTCAGGAACTACGTCATTCCGGTCGCTCCCCATGTGATGCCGTTCACGGGTACGCCGAATATGATTAAGGCCATGACGGCTGAGTATCATGCCCCGGATCAGAAAGAGGGTGACCATTACGTTCCGGCTCCACGGATCGTTATCATGGATCCAAGCGCCCGCTATGCTGGTACAATCGATGCGACTGGCGATGCAGATGCGTTGATTGCCCGCCTTCGTCAGCTGTCAAAGCGCTAAATGGCAATGCGTGTCCCGGCCTTTCTCTTCGCTCTTTCACTTGGTGTGGCCGGGACGGGGTTTGCTCAGGAGCAAACACCTCCTGACTGGGATGGGCAGACGCTGGGCAGCCCGCATAGAGGTGGAACGCTTCGACTCACCGCTGATGGTCCCGGTGGGACATTAGATCCGCAGGTTAATTACGGCACGCAGTACATGCAGGTGTTCGTCAATATGTACGATCCCCTGCTGACGTTCAGAGAGGCGCGTGGCCCTACCGGGCTAGAGGTCGTTCCCGATCTTGCGGACGCTATGCCGACTATCAGCCCTGATGGGCTGACATGGACACTCCATTTACGGTCCGGTCTGAAGTTTTCGGATGGATCGCCGGTTCGTGTTGAAGACGTGGTTGCGTCTTTTCGTCGGATCTATCGGGTCGGCAGCCCGACGGCAGCCTCATTTTACGGCGGAATTGTCGGTGCGAAAGAGTGCCTGGATGCGCCGGACCACTGCACGTTGCCGGGTGTGGAAGGGCGCCCAGACGGAACAATCGTATTCCATCTAGCTCATCCGGATGGAGAGTTTCTCTATAAGCTTGCGTTCCCTCACGCAGTTATTCTGCCTGCGTCAGTGTCTGTGCACGATGTGGGGAATGAGACCGTGCCGGGTACAGGGCCTTATCGGATCACGCATTACGATCCCGAGCATGGCATTGTGCTGGAACGAAACTCCCACTTTCATGTCTGGAACCCACAGGCCCAGACAGACGGGTTTGCTGACCGCATCGAGTATAATTTCGGTCTCTCTGACGAGGCGCAGATTACTGCGGTCGAGCAGGGCCAATATGACTGGATGCTCGATGCCAAGCCCTCTGACCGATTGGGTGAACTCGGCGCGAAATACACCTCGCAGGTTCATATAGAGCCGCTGCTGGGGCTGTATTATCTGGCTATGAATTTGCACGAAAAGCCGTTCACAGATCAGCGGGTTCGTCAGGCTGTCAGTATGGCTGTGAATCGGCATGCCATGACGATTTTGTTCGGTGGTGGCGCGATTTCCGAACCTCTTTGTCAGATGGTTCCACACGGCATACCAGGCGCTGATCTTGGTCTTTCGTGCCCACAGGACCTGGAGAGAGCCAGAAAGTTTGTGCGTGAGGCCGGTGAAGAGGGAGCGACCGTAACGCTGGTGGTTCCCAACCGGGCCGTTGAGCTTGGAATGGGAACATATCTGCGAAATGTACTTCAGCAGATCGGTTTCAAGGCACAACTCCGTCCCATAACAGCTGGACTGGCAGAGTCCTACGAACAGAATACAGCCAACCATGTGCAGATTAGTCTGTCTTACTGGTTCGCAGATTATCCCTCAGCATCGACGTTTCTTGATGATCTGTTTGGGTGCGATAATTACCATCCGAACTCAGCCATTTCGCCTAATTTTACGGGTTTTTGTGACCAGCATGTTCAGTCTCTTTTTGAACGTGCCAAAACCCAGACAGATCCAGCTTTAGCAGCACCGATCTGGCAGGATGCTGGTCATGAGATCATGAGGCAAATGCCCGGTGCCCCCATGATCCAGATGAAGACAATCGACTTTGTGTCAAAGAGGCTTGGGAATTACTACTCGACGCTTCTCAGCCACATGCTGTTCTCTCACGTCTGGGTAAAATAAGGCCGCGTGTCGGATTAAGTCTGCTGATATTGCAGGACGCAGAATTTCTCCCAGTCCATCACATGAGAGACGGGCGCAACTGTCCCATCGGGCCGTGCAGAGAGATGCCCGTTTTCGGTATGGATCGAGAAGCAGAAACCATCCTGCTGGGTCTGGCAGGCTAATGGAATAAGGCCTGCGGGTGTAAGGGCGTAAAGACCATCGTCATTCAGGATGACTGGTGCGCCACGTTCGGGAATATGATGCTTGGTTTGCAGGAAAGATTTTTCGGAAATGTCGTAACACAGCAATTCACCGGTCCAGGCCAGGACATATGAAGCGGTGAAAACCTGACGGTAATTTCTCCCGAGTTGACGAAATAGCTGTGTCGCCTCCGTAGAATGACCAGCACGGGCAAGATCAGCAGCCAGAGCACGCATGTCAGCGTCATGATGGCGCATGAAGTGATCGAGGATCTCCCGATTGGCGGGATGGTCAGAGGTTAGTAAGCGAAAAACCCAGAGTGGACTTTTTCTCTGAGCATATCGAAGAATTTTGAAAATATTTTCAGGGGCATTTCTGCGGGTGCGCGCCGCAATACGGCGGATAGCGGTGGGATTGTCTAGGTTGCTCACGAGTTTTTGGAAAATCTTCGTGCCCTTGAGACGTGCCGTCACCATATGGCCTGCGTGACAGACGGGAACAGAAAACGCAGGGGTCTTCTGTTGTATAAGTTTTACTTCTTCGGAGTCGGGTTTTTCATACGGGTCAAAGAAAACATAAATTTTTCCATGAGTGTCTTCGGTCTGAATGCCCATGGATTTGAGTATTGGTTGGAAAAAATTCTGGAAGTGGGAGTGATGACTAACTTCGCTTCTATCAATGCTCCATTGCGGGGCCATGGAAATGACATAGTCAAAATTAAATAGTCTGGAATATTTAATAACAGCATAGGCTCCCATGGATACGCCGTATCCCAGAAGAGAAATATCCTGTGTGTGCAAAGTTTGCTTTCTGATCTGGATCCAGTGAAGAGCTGCGCTAAACGCTTGCAGATAATCTCCGTCCCTGTACCAGCAGTCATGCTTGGCAATAATTCCTACCCAAGGAAGATCGAGTTTTTTTGCAAGTGAATATCCAAAAAATGTACCGTCGTGTCTTTCAGGAGCGCCTACGCCGGTAAAGCTGGTAACAATAATATTTTTTTCGTCAGTACCTTCCAATGCACGAACAATGTAATGATCGCCTTCATATATTGTGCTCATAAAGGTTCTTCTTCGCAGGTGTGCAGGAAGGCTCGAAAATTAATGCCGAACCATG
Source organism: Gluconobacter sp. P5E10 (assembly GCF_018812145.1). Classification (NCBI taxonomy): domain Bacteria; kingdom Pseudomonadati; phylum Pseudomonadota; class Alphaproteobacteria; order Acetobacterales; family Acetobacteraceae; genus Gluconobacter; species Gluconobacter sp. P5E10. The sequence continues at coordinate 528,073 of NZ_JACRVZ010000001.1, forward strand.
GCGCGTGATAGATTAAATTGAATTCGGATCATATATTCACAAATTTTCAGCCATGTTAAGGGATAGGCATGAGATGACCGTCCGAGAGAAAGAATAAATTATCATGGGAAAAAAGACCGCTGTTCTCTTCAAGTGCCATAACTGGGATGCAGTCATCCAGCGGTCTTACGAGCGCTGCAAAAAACATTCTAACAAATCAGATTTTTATATACTTTACGATAATTCAAGGGGAACAGTAGAAATCCCCGAGCATATACAGGAAGTCGAAAATATATTTCTGGCTCCTTATTCCGAAGTGGAAAGCCTTGGGCTCGCCTGGGGTACGGAAATAGGAAATTATGGTGGATATTGGTATAATGGAGATTACCACCAAAACCTGTTTATTTTAAATCATAACGAGTACGATTATATTTGTTCAATCGAAAATGATGTTGCGGTTTTAAATGATCTCGACAGCATCTTCGATGATATGGCAGCGAGAAATATTGATGCTGTCTATAAGCATGTTGAAGCCGAAAATCATGCATGGGCTCATTCTGGTAGTTGTGAGGGATATTACGATCTCTCTCAACATGTCCATAAAGGGTTATTCTGTATCTCGTTCTTTTCGAGAAGGGCAGCCTTGCTTATTCTGAAGAGACGGTTGGAAATGTCATTTCTTAAGAGGGAAAAAGGCCTGCTGACGTGGCCAATCGGCGAAGCCGTCATGTCGCATGAAGTTATTAGTGCAGGTATGAGAACAGAAGAACTCGCGCATTACTGCGATAGTTTGAGGCAGTATGATTGGGCACCTGTTTATCTTGAAAAAGAAATTGTTAACGGAGCAGAAAAAACGTTTATTCATCCGGTTACGGAGATGAATGAAAAATTTGTCGTTTCAAACCTCGTTCAAGATTACCATTGCATGATTTCGGAAGAAGAGATCAGTAATGGCCTTTCGCGACATAGATCTCGTAAGATTAATGATCTTGAGGTCTACTCACGACTGTTCCATTGCCCTCGTATTTACAATAATCCCGTTCTGCGCGAGGATATTGTTGAGGATGCGCGTGAGCTTCTCACGGGAGTTGATTTCGATCTGGCGTCCGAAGGAATGTCGCCAGATTTAACTCAGGCTCTTACCCAGGTTTACTCTGAGTTTCCTGAAAGAGTTTTCGCATCTCTGCCAAGTTACGAACGAAGCCACTCAATGTTCTTCGATCACGGGGTAGCATTGCCGATTTCGCTTGGGGAGAATGGGGCATACACTCTTGTTCTGGCTGCGCGTGATCCTGATTTAACATCCCATTTTGATGTTAAGCGGAAGGACGTAGCATCCCACTTCGAAGTCATGCCTGTCAGTTTTCTGATGCAGAAAGGCGAACTCCGTTTTTACGCGGTGAATTTCCCTGCAGAATGCACCGAATTCGTGGTGGAGCAGAAAGGCCCGCATGGGTTCTGGTTGAATTTTATGAAAATTCTTCCAACAACCGATGCGCTGCGAGCCCTTTCCACGTCCTGATGCCCGAAGACACAGAAAGCCTGTTTCTTGAGCAGGCCTTCTAGAGGCCGATATCGGTCCGGAAGATCTTGTCTTCCCATTGAATGGCTGAGGCACCCTCATAGGCAAGGCGGCGTGCCTCTTCAGGGGTGCTTGCTTTGGCACAAACGGTCAGGACGCGGCCGCCATCAGCGACAAGCACTCCATCGACCAGTTTTGTGCCTGCATGAAAAACGGACACGCCCGGAACAGCTTCGGCACGTTCGATACCTGTGATGCGCCCTCCCTTCTTTGGGGCATCTGGATAGCCGTTGGCGGCCAGCACCAGAGAAATGGAAGCCTCATCCGAAAAGTCGGCAGCGGCATGTTCAAGATTGCCATCAGCAAGCGCTGCAAGAATGGGGAGCAGGTCGGACTTCAGGCGGATCAACAATGCCTGTGCTTCAGGGTCCCCGAACCGGACGTTATATTCAATCAGTTTCGGACCTTCGCTGGTCAGCATCAGCCCTGCAAAGATCACACCGCGGAAAGGTGTTCCCCGGCGAACCATTTCTGCCAGCATGGGGCGAACGCTCAGATCCAGGGCTTTTTCCTGAGCCGCTCGGTCAAAAGCTGGCGGTGGAGAAATAGCGCCCATGCCACCCGTATTGGGGCCTGTATCGCCATCTCCGAGGCGTTTGTGGTCTCGTGCGGCACCAATCAGAACGGCTTTTTCGTCAGAGCAGAATGCGAAAAGGGAGACCTCTTCGCCCACAAGGCATTCTTCAATCACAAGCGGCATGCCCAGCTTGCGAATGGCATCCTCTGCCTCGTCTACGCTCAACGCTACGACGACGCCTTTACCAGCGGCTAGTCCATCTGCTTTCACCACGATCGGTGCGCCGCGTCGACGCACGAATTCAAGGGCAGGAGCCTCTTCTTCAAAGCGCTCCCATTTTGCAGTTGGAATGGCTGCGGCGTCAGCCACTTCTTTGGTGAAGGCTTTGCTACCCTCCAGCAGAGCTGCCGCTTTGGTCGGGCCAGCACATGGAATGCCAGCGTCCGCGCAGGCATCAGCCAGACCTGCGACCAGAGGGGCTTCAGGTCCGGGGACGATCAGATCAATTTTCTGCTCTTTGGCGAAGGCAACAAGGCCCGCGACGTCCTCAACCTTGAGGGGAACCAAGGTGGCCAAAGACGCCATGCCAGGATTGCCAGGCGCCGCATAAAGGGCCGAAAGACTGGGCGAGCGCGCCAGACATGTTGCCAGGGCGTGTTCGCGCCCTCCGGAACCGACCAGCAAAACGCGCATTCCGCTCTCCCTTTTTCATCTGCGGGTCCCTGAGATCAGGGCTTCGTCTGACGGCGTGCGTAGCATAGACTGGCGCCATGATGGAGAGTGATGCCGCGTCTGCACGCGGGAATGTGCCGCAATATTCAGTTTCCGAGATTTCCGGAGCCATCAAGCGCACGCTTGAGACCGGATTCGGGCGTGTTCGTGTGCGTGGTGAGGTGACGGAACTCAAGCGTTACCCGTCCGGGCATATTTATCTGTCCCTGAAGGATGAGGGCGGAAAGATCTCCGGCGTCATCTGGCGTGGAACGGTGTCGCGCCTGGGTATGGCGCCCGAGAACGGCAATGAAGTCATCGCGACGGGAAAGGTCTCGTCCTACGGCGAGCGCTCCAGCTATCAGCTCATCATTGATCGGATGGAATTCGCAGGCGAGGGAGCTCTGCTCGCCAATATTGAGCGCCTGCGTCGCAAACTGCTTGATGAGGGACTGTTCGAAGCCGATCGCAAAAAAACCATCCCGTTTCTGCCATCGCTGGTCGGTGTTGTGACGTCACGGTCCGGGGCGGTTCTTCATGATATTCGTACGACCATCGAGCGTCGCTTTCCCCGGGATGTGTTGTTGTGGCCTGTTGCCGTGCAGGGAGAGGGGGCTGCGGCCCAGATCGCTGCGGCCATTGACGGTATGGCACACAGGGCTCGTCGCCCGGATGTTCTGATTGTGGCCCGTGGTGGTGGCTCTCTTGAAGATCTTATGGCCTTCAATGATGAGCGTGTTTTACGTGCCGTTGCAGCCTGTCCCATCCCGGTTATTTCGGCTGTCGGACACGAGACAGACACGACATTGATAGATCTTGTCTCAGACCGTCGTGCACCCACACCAACGGCTGCGGCAGAAATGGCCGTGCCCTTGCGCTCTGAACTGGTCGCGGATCTGGCACATCGGACTGCCCGTCTGGCAGGTGGTTTGAGCCGCATCATGCAGACATCCCGGGCAAGGCTGGAGCAGGCTACATCGCGACTGCCAGATCTGCCGTCTCTTCTTGAGACTGCCCGCATGCGTTTGGATGACCGGAGCCAGCGCCTTGATCTTGCTCTTCCAGCCTTTGTCATGCGCGCAAGAAGCCGTCTGGATGCTCCGGTACGGCAACTGCCGTCGCCGGAACTGATTGTCAGCCGGGCGAGGGCCGCCCTGACGGCGCCCTCAAAGCAGCTTCCGTCACCGCGTTTAATGATCGAACGGCGACAGAGCGCTCTTCGTGCGTCAGAGACCGCTCTTGTCACGGCATGGCAGCGCGCGTCTCAACGGTTCCACCTTCGGGTAGAACGACAGAGACTGTCTCCTGAGACTCTCAATAGCGCTATCAGGCTTCAGAAAGCGCGTCTTGATGGGTTGGGAAGTCATCTGGAAGCGGTCTCCCCAAGGGCGATCCTCAGTCGAGGATATGTGCTCGTTCAGGATAGCAAGGGGCGTCCCGTGACCCATTCGGACGCGGAACCTTTGAACGGACGTGTGGTTCTGTCTTTCGCTGACGGCCAACGTGGGGCAAAACTCGATACCCTTCTTACGTCCCAGGCCGATCTGGGTCTTTAATGGTGAAGTGTCCGGGCGTGGCCCGGTTTGTGATCCGGAGTTCACATGCGTTCGTTCTGGTTGAGCCTTGTTGTCCTGCCTCTTCTGGCAGCTTGTGCGGAGCAGCCTTCCGCCCCATCTTCCAGCGCGGCCGTGCAGGCTCCCGCCCAGAAGATTCCCCCGCAGGATTTTGCTCCGGGGTTGGCCGAAGAAGCTCCGGCGGATGGTCATAAGGTGCTTCTGAATGACCCGTCTGCGGCGTCAAATACGCCGCTTTGCGGGACAGCGCAGCGTGAAGCCAATCTGGCAGGATCAGCGCTTTATGCGCAGGGTTTGGCTACCACAACGTCGTCCTGCCCGCAGAATGCGTGTTTTGAACCTTTGACGGGAACGTTCATTGCGGCAAACGGTAACAAGAGCGTCTGCCGGTAAAAGTTTTCCGGGCAGATTGAGCTGGCGCATTTCCCTATCATCTTCAGTGCTTTAAAGTAGATCTCACGAAAGAGTGAGGTTTGATATGACTGATGAGCTGAAATGTCCCAAATGTGGGTCGGAGCATGTTTATCCGGATGGGGCCCTGTGGGTCTGTCCGGACTGCGGCAATGAATGGAACCCGGAAGAGGGCGGTCAGGCCGACGCTGGCGACGCATCTGCGGAAATCAAAGATGCCAATGGCAATGTCCTTGTAGATGGTGACAGCGTTACGGTTGTGAAGGACCTGAAGGTCAAAGGATCTTCGTTGGTTGTGAAAAGCGGAACCAAGGTCAAGAATATTCGTCTTGTTGATGCGACGGACGGACATAATATTGCCTGTAAGATCGCGGGAATTGGCGCAATGAACCTGAAGTCTGAATTCGTAAAAAAATCCTAACGGGTTACGCCATTTAGTTACATCGTGTGTGCTTTCATCAGCCTTCGTGGGGTCTCCTTACGAAGGCTGATGCCGTTCTGGGGGCACGCCTTTCGACGATACAGGAGATGCAGGCATGTATGTCATTCTTGGCGGGACAGGCCATGTCGGCCGCGCTGTTGCACAAACTGTTCTGGCGGCTGGGCATGATGTCACGGTAGTAACCCGGCAGGTGGTTGCGGCCTCTGAACAACGCCATGACGGCGTAGATTATGCGGCAGTGGATGTGAATGACACCGATACTCTGAGGGCGCTTTTTCAGAGGGCGCAACGCGTGTTCGTTCTCAATCCCCCTGCGGCAGTGTCTGGCAATACGGATGTGGAAGAACGCAAGACCGTATGCTCCATTTTGAAAGCATTGCGGGGCGTCGCTCTGGAAAAGGTCGTCGTGCAATCCACCTATGGCGCGCAACCTGGTGAGCACTGTGGTGATCTTGGCGTTTTGTATGAGCTGGAACAGGGTGCGCAGGCCCTGAACGTTCCGGTGTGTATTGTCCGCGCGGCCTATTACATAAGCAACTGGGCGGCGGCGATAAGCGCTGCAAAAGCAACAGGAGTGTTACAGACATTTCTGCCGCCAACACAGGTGTTTCCCATGGTCGCTCCAGAAGACGTTGGAAGCCTGGCAGGTCAGTTACTGATGTCTGACGTCGAAGAGACGGGTATCCACAATATTGAGGGGCCGGAGAGCTACACGTCTTCAGATGTTGCTGCTGTCCTTTCCAGACTGGTAGGACGCGCCGTCCAAGTGCAGGTCATTCCCCAGGAGAGGTGGTATGAGGCCTATCGCGGAAGTGGTTTCTCGAAAGAGGCCGCGCAGTCTTATGCGAACATGACCGGGCTCTTTGTTCATCAACATTATGACCGCCCCGCAGACCCCGTGCGGGGCTCCACAAGCCTTGAAGTTTGCCTGAAGCGTTACGCATGAACCGGGCATAAAAAAAGCCGACCGGATATTCCCGGTCGGCTTTTTGTTGGGGCGAGAAGCGGGTGTTACCGCTTCCACCAGCCCATGCGACGCGTCACCGGTGGCAACTCGTCAATGTTGATGGGCTGTAGTGTGTTTCCATCATCCGCTGCGTCGTCGGCTTTGACAGCCTTGGTTGCGCGACGGGCGCGAGTACGCTTTGGCTTGGCGGTTGCCTCATCCTCTGCGACAGGAGCTGAGGCCTCCGGAGCCATTGCTTCCACAACAACGTCGTCTGCCTTGGCTTCTGTAGCCTTGGTCGTGCGACGGGTGCGTGGGCGCTTTGGCTTTGCCGGAGCTTCCTCTTCCGTCGGAGCAGTCAGAGCAGCCACGACGACTTCTTCTGCCGCTACCGGGGCCACTGCTTCAGCCTTCACAGCCTTTGTGCTGCGGCGCCCTCTGGTGCGCTTCGGCTTTTCCTCTTCTGCAGCAATCGGCTCGGCAGCGATCTCGGCAACGTCAACTACCGGAGCGCTCTCGACAGAAAGGCGGGCAGGGGTTGCTGTGGATGTCTGAAGCGGGCGGGAAGCCTGCTCCATTTCAGCCTGTTCGATCACATCGAAAATATCGAAGCTTCCACCGAACGGATCAGCCGGCGTCGGGCCTGCATATCCCCGCGAAACAGGCTGGCGTTCTTCCCGGCGGCGCTGGGAAGGCTGCTGAACCGGAGCGTGGCGTGCTGGCTTAGGTGTTTCTTCCTGGACGGACACCTTTTCCTGCACCGGGGCTTCTGCTGCGACTTCGTCTTCCTTCTGAACACGCTTGAAGCGCGTCCGACGACGACCCGGGATAAGACCGACTTCTTCGGTTTCATCGTCAGACCGATGGACGGAAGGCTGTTCGCCATTTGGTTCGGCAGCATTACCCTGAACGGTCTCGTTCTCGCCATTCTGATCACGACGACCACGACGACGGCGACGACGACGACGGCGGTTGCCGTTGTTGCCCTCTTCCTCGTCACCCGTGTTGACTTCGACGTCTTCACTCCGGGCAGGCAGTTCAGCTCGTGCTTCAACTGCGGCTGCCTGAGGCACGACAGGTGCCTCGTCCTCAATGATTTCGATCGTGCGGACGTTGTGAGGCGCAGCAATCTGAGCCGGTACTGGCTCAGGTGCCGGTGCAGCGGTCTGCGGACGGATACGCTCGATACGCATGTCTGCTGCGGGCAGATCTTCTTCCGTGCGGAAGATCACGCGCATGCGGTGACGCTGCTCAATGTCAGACAGCCAGTCGCGCTTGTTGTTCAGAATGTAGAGGGCAATGTCCGATCCGATATGAACATCGATTTCGGCGGCACGCTGGCGGGTGCCTTCTTCATCGATCGCACGCAGCACATGAAGAGCGGAGCTTTCCGTACCGCGAATGAAGCCAGTACCCTGACAGTGCGGGCAAGGCGTCAGCAGTGATTCAGCGATGGACGGACGCAGACGCTGGCGGGACATTTCGAGCAGGCCGAAATGGGAAATATGCCCGACCTGAATGCGTGCGCGGTCTGTGCGCAGGGATTCCTTGAGGCGCTTCTCGACCTGAGCGTTGTGACGACGGCTCTCCATGTCGATGAAATCGATCACGACGAGGCCGGCCAGATCACGCAGACGCAGCTGACGTGCCACTTCTTCAGCCGCTTCGAGGTTGGTCCGGAGGGCCGTTTCCTCAATGTTGCGCTGGGACGTGGATTTACCGGAGTTCACGTCGATGGCGACAAGCGCTTCTGTCTGGTTGATGACCAGATAGCCACCAGACTTCAGGCGTGCGGTCGGGGAGAACATCGCATCCAGATGCCCTTCGACGTTGTAACGCGCGAAGAGGCTCTGCCCACGGTTCTGCCAGAGCTTCACCTTGCCAGCGTTGTGCGGCATCAGCAGACGCATGAACTCACGCGCACTTCTCCACGCAGATTCACCGTCGACCATGATGTCTTCGATGTCTTTGGAGAACAGGTCGCGAATGGCGCGCTTGATGAGGCTCGCTTCCTCGTAAACCAGTGTTGGGGCAACGGAAGACAGGGCGTGTGAGCGAATGTCGTCCCAGAGCTGAAGCAGGTATTCACAGTCGCGGATGATTTCCGGTCCTGGACGTCCTGCACCTGCTGTCCGGACGATCATGGCCATCGTCTTGGGCAGGTTCAGCTCTGCAATGATGTCGCGCAGACGGCGGCGATCCGTGTCAGACGTAATCTTGCGGGAGACACCACCGCCACGCAGGGCGTTCGGCATCAGGACGCAATAACGGCCAGCGAGAGAGACGTAGGTGGTGAGGGCCGCGCCCTTGTTGCCACGCTCTTCCTTCACGACCTGAACGAGCAGGACCTGACGGCGGCGAATGACTTCCTGAATCTTGTAGTTACGCAGGAAACGGGCTGTACGACGCGAAGCTGCGCTTTCCTCACCCGTGTCATGCTCGCCACCGACGGTCTCTGGTGCGCGACGATCCTGGTTGTCGTTCTCGTCCGTTTCTTCAGAAGCGGGCTCTTCCTCACTGTCCGGCAGTTCAGCGCGCTGTTCAGACGCAACCTCTTCTTCCTGGATGGCCAGAAGCTTCTCGCGGTCTGCGACGGGGATCTGGAAGTAATCCGGGTGAATTTCGCTGAAGGCGAGGAAGCCGTGACGGTTTCCGCCGTATTCTACGAAAGCGGCCTGAAGGCTCGGCTCAACACGGATGACTTTGGCAAGGTAGATGTTGCCCTTGAGCTGTTTCTTGGATGATGTCTCGACGTCGTAATCTTCAACGCGGTCACCGTCCATGACCACAACACGCGTTTCTTCCGCGTGTGTGGTGTCGATAAGCATACGCTTGGTCATGGAAAACTGAACTCCACGATGCTCCAGTGTGGCGCTTTGGGCCAGAGGGAACACCTGATTGTACGGGGTGGAGGGGGCGGATCAGCCGGAATGCCAGACCGCGGGACGCATCTGGTCCCGTTTCGGTTAGGCTCCTGGCTGTGATCACGTCGCGTGACATTCGACCCCTGACAGACGTCCGGCCCGTGGTCTGGTACCGGATGAAAACGCACTCCGGTCAGGTTGTGAGCCTGTGCCGGACTGAACTAATCCTGCCGGAGCAGCCCGATCAGGACATGGCGCAGAAAATGTCCGGCACATGTCAAACGATGGGGCGTCGCGGCTCGGACGATCGAGGCGGGAGCGTTGTGGGAAAAGGATAAAAGCCCACAAACGATCGGACCGCTCTCTTCAGGTCCTTGGCGCACAGGATGACTTAAAGAAGGGCCGCTGGCAAGCAGGGCTTTTTCCGGCTCTCCAAAAGGTGCTTTGCCTTGTTTCAGACATTGTCCTGTGTCTGTTATGATTGAAGGTCCAGATGATCGAAAAGACGCAGGGTAAACGGATGCTGACGCGACGCACGGTAATGGAAGGTCTTGCCTGCCTCTCCACGGTGGCTCCCCTGGGTGCCATCGCCCGGACCAGGCATCCGTCATCCCATTCCCCATCCGCCAAACCGCTTCAGGCACCGGCTGTTCACCGGAATGCGCCGCCGCCCAAACCGCTGGTCATGCTGGATCCCGGACACGGCGGGAAAGATCCTGGCGCAATCGGTATTTCCGGTACGTATGAGAAACATATTGCTGAAGCTGCGGCGACAGAACTTCGGCGCCAGCTCCTGACATCTGGCCAGTACCGCGTGGCTATGACCCGTTCAGAGGACCATTTCATTCCCCTGGAAGGGCGCGTGGAAATGGCGCAGCAGCACCAGGCGCATCTCTTTATCTCTATGCACGCCGATGCACTGCATGACCGTGATGTTCGCGGAGCGAGTGTCTATACGCTTTCCAGCGGAGCGTCGGATGCTCAGACAGCGGCTCTCGCTCAGCGGGAGAATAGTGCAGATCGGTTTGGCGGCCCTGCATTTCATGGCATGTCTCCCGACGTCCAGCAGATCCTTTCCAGTCTGGTTTCTGAAGAAACGCGGCGCGGGTCTGCGCACATGGCATCAAGCGTTGTAGGGGCGTTTCGTAGTCGCATAGGACTGCTGACGCACCCGTCACGTCATGCCGCTTTTGTGGTGTTGAAGTCTGCAGAAATACCGTCCGTTCTGGTGGAAATGGGTTTCATGTCCAACCGGCTGGATGAGGCTGCGTTACGGCAGGCTGTGCATCGCACACAGGTTGCCAGTGCTATGAAAACTGCGGTCGATCGGTACTTTTCAACCCGCCCTGGTGTGATGACAGGTTGACCCTGAAAGAACGCAGGGCAGAGTTTTTAGTCATGTGGGTTGCGCATGACGAAAGAATCGGACATTTTCCGTGCCCATGACATTTCTTTTGATCCTCTCGCTTCGACTTATCGGCCCCTGAACGCCACATCAAGGCGGGCAGCGTTCCGTTGCGTTCAGGGGATGACAGACCAGAAAATTTCCTGACCAGCGAGATGATCAAGACATGACTTTCCAACACCCGTCCTTCGGTACAATTTCCGACGACCGCGTTATCATTTTCGATACGACGCTGCGTGACGGTGAACAGTCCCCCGGTTTCTCCATGAATCTCGAAGAGAAGCTCCGCATGGCTCATGCGTTGAGCGCTCTGGGCGTGGACGTTATTGAGGCAGGCTTTCCGGTCGCATCCAAGGACGACTTCGAGAGCGTGCGCAGCATTGCGGATGAGGTCCGTGGTTCCGTGATCTGCGGTCTGGCCCGTAGTGGTGGGAAGCGGGACATTGAATCCTGCGGTGAAGCCCTGAAGGGCGCTGAACGCTCCCGGATTCATAACTTCATTTCCACATCTCCGCTGCACATGAAGTACAAGCTGCGGATGGAGCCGGAGACGGTTCTGGACATCATTGCGTCTGGCAACCAGAAGGCCCGTCAGTACACGGATGACGTGGAATGGTCTGCTGAAGATGGTTCCCGTACGGACCCTGACTTCCTGTGCCGTTGTGTCGAAGTCGCCATCAAGAATGGTGCGAACACCATCAACATTCCTGACACAGTAGGCTTTGCAACGCCTGAAGAAATGCGACGCATTTTTGATATGCTGCGTGAACGGGTGCCGGGTGCTGATCAGGTGATTTTCTCCACCCATAACCACAATGATCTCGGCTTGGGCGTTGCAAATACGCTGGCCGCTGTCGAAGGCGGTGCCCGTCAGATCGAATGCACGATCAATGGTATCGGTGAGCGTGCTGGTAATGCTGCGCTGGAAGAAATCGTCATGGCGCTGCGGACGCGTCATGACCAGTACGGCAAGGTGACGGGCATCGAGACGCCGAAGCTGCTGGGCATGTCCCGGATGCTGGCGACGATCACGGGCTTCGACGTGCAGCCGAACAAGGCCATCGTTGGCCGGAACGCCTTCGCACATGAAAGTGGCATCCATCAGGACGGTGTTCTGAAGAATGCTGCCACGTATGAGATCATGACGCCGGAAAGCGTGGGCTGGAACAAGAGCTCGCTGGTGATGGGTAAGCATTCCGGCCGTGCGGCATTCCGCGACAAGCTGGCTCAGCTTGGCTACCCGCCGCTGGAAGACGAGGCTCTGAACGCTGCTTTTGCCCGGTTCAAGGATCTGGCTGACAGCAAGAAGGTCGTGTTCGATGACGATATCTGCGCACTGGTCGATGATGAGAGCCGCGACCACGAGCGTGTTCATCTGATTTCTCTGGAAGTTGCGTCCGGTACCAAGCAGAAGTCTCAGGTCAAGCTGGAAATCAGCGTTGATGGCGCCATCCAGTATGCGGCGGTCAGTGGGAATGGCCCGGTTGATGCGGCATTCCGTGCCATCGGGGAGGCATTCCCTCATTCAGCCGAACTGGCGCTATTCTCTGTGGCAAACGTCACGGAAGGAACGGACGCTCAGGCCCGCACCACGGTCCGTTTGCAGGAAAATGGTAAGCTCGTAGACGGTCAGGGTGCTGATGCCGATACGGTTGTGTCTGCTGTTCGTGCTTATATCCATGCCCTGAATAAGTTGCTTACCAAGCGTGAGCGGACTGAGCCTGAAGCACTCTAAGTTTCGAACGAACCATGAGAGATCATCAATAAACTAATTAATATAGTTTATTGATGATCTAGACAAAAATAACACGATTGATATTGTCTCCTTCTGAATTTGGAAGGGGCAGCTATGCCGCATTCGTGGCTTTATACGGCGTCGGGTCTTTTTGTAGGCTTTCTGGTGGGCATGACCGGAGTGGGGGGAGGGTCCCTCATGACGCCGCTGCTGATCCTGCTGTTTGGGGCAAAGCCTCAGTCAGCTGTCGGAACAGACCTGCTTTACGCAGCCGTTACGAAAATTGTTGGCACCGGCCTCAACCGCCATATGGGCGTTGTGAACTGGAAGATTGTGGGCTGGCAGATGGCGGGGAGTCTTCCCGCAGGTCTTCTGTGCCTGATTTTCCTGCATCATGCGGGTATGTCCGACGCTGCGTCCCGTCTGATTCAAGTTGTTCTCGGTGTAGCTCTGCTTCTGACGGCACCGGCAATTTTGCTGAAGCCGAGGCTCAGAACATGGGCTGAAGGGCGTAAGCCTCTGAGCAATACGGCTGAAACCTTTTTGACCGTTTTACTTGGTATTTTGTTGGGAACGCTGGTGACGCTGTCGTCAGTGGGCGCTGGGGCTGTCGGCATGGCTGCTCTGACGATGCTGTATCCGCGTCTGACAACACGAACGCTTGTTGCAACAGACATCGCCCACGCAGTGCCATTGACCCTGATTGCAGGAGGAGGTCACTGGCTGGAAGGGGCGGTTGATACGGCCGTGCTTCTCGCGTTGCTGATGGGGTCCATTCCGGGAATTATTTTGGGAACGTTATGTGCGGGCAAATTGCACGAAGACACCCAGCGATGGGTTCTGGGCATTCTGCTCGCTGTTATTGGTTTCCGGATGATCTAACATCCGGAAACCGTGAAACTCAGTAGCCGTAATTGCTCTGCTGAGGGTAGCCGCCGTTGTTATAGCCCTGCTGCTGAGGGTACGGGTTCTGGCAGTTCGTGTTGGGTGGGCACTGATACTGCTGTTGCTGCTGCGGATAGGTCGGGTACTGACCGTTCTGCTGCTGATACCCCTGAGGGTAACCGCCCTGCTGGGGGTAACCATTCTGGTACCCACCCTGCTGGTAACTCGGGCGATTAGGGGCGGTAACAGCACCGGTTGTCGCGCCGAGGGCACCACCGGCAAGTGCACCAATCGCTGCACCGCGACCACCGCCAGCAAGTGCGCCGATGGCTGCGCCTGCACCACCACCCAGGAGACCACCGCCGAGCGCACGGGATCCTGGGTCATAATTTCCCTGGCAACCGCCGAGGGAAAGAACGGTCGCAAAAGCTCCAATCAGGGCCACGCCCCGAACAGCAGAGCGGTCGATAACGGACCTCATGTCACAAATCCTTAGAGTTCATGGTCGCCAAGCCCGGTGTCAGGCTCAGTAACCGTTCCGTGAACGCTGGCTTGGCGTGGTCGCCGCACCAACAGCAGCGCCTGTACCACCACCTGCAAGTGCGCCGATAGCCGCGCCGCGTCCACCGCCAGCAAGTGCACCAATAGCTGCACCGGCGCCTGCGCCTACAAGTGCGCCAGAGCCTGCGCGGGCGCCACTGTCGTACGGGCTGCCGCAACCAGCAAGGGCAGCGCCACAAAGAGTCAGGACGGCGATCAGGCGAGGAGTCTTGGTGATGTTCATGTTTTTATGCCCTGTTCTGTTTGGTTTCTCCGAACTCCAGTCATCTTTCAGAAAGGAATGTCGGATAAGACCATGTAGTGGTAACGTGGAGAACGTGACTGAAGGGTGGCAGGATTGAGGCGCGGAAAGATTTTTTTCCATGTCCTGATGTCGCGTGATGAAAAGTTGTTCGTCATGAATGACATTATCCGAACTGTTACCCTTGCTGAACGGCCTTTGCATCGTTAAGTCCACCCGCGGGGAGCCCGCCCCACTTTACGATATATAATCTGTCTGCCGCACAGAGCCGCGCCAGGAGTTTTGGATGTTTTCTCGTCTGCTGGGTCTCATGTCTGCTGACATGGCGATCGACCTCGGCACTGCCAACACGCTCGTTTACGTTAAAGGCCGCGGCATCGTGCTCGATGAGCCGTCTGTGGTTGCCATCGCTGAAGTGCGCGGCAAAAAGCAGGTTCTGGCTGTTGGTAACGAAGCCAAGCAGATGGTCGGGCGTACGCCTGGCAACATCACCGCCATCCGTCCGCTGCGGGACGGCGTCATTGCGGACTTCGAAGTCGCGGAAGAAATGATCAAGCACTTCATTCGTAAAGTGCATAATCGCCGGGCTTTCGCGAGTCCGCAGATCATCATCTGCGTTCCTTCCGGGGCGACGGCTGTTGAACGTCGGGCCATTCAGGAAAGTGCCGAGAGCGCGGGTGCCCGCAAGGTCATGCTGATCGAAGAGCCGATGGCAGCCGCAATCGGTGCAGGCCTCCCGGTCACTGAACCGTCTGGCAGCATGATCGTGGATATTGGTGGCGGGACGACGGAAGTGGCCGTGATCTCGCTGGGCGGCATCGTCTATGCCCGTTCTGCCCGTGTTGGTGGAGACAAGATGGACGAGGCCATCATCTCCTACATCCGGAAGACCTATAATCTTCTCGTCGGCGAAAGCTCTGCGGAGCGTATCAAGATCGAGCTTGGCGCCGCCATGATGCCGGATGATCCATCCAATCCGGATGGTCCCATCACGGAAATCAAAGGCAGAGACCTGATCAACGGCGTGCCGCGTGAAGTGATGGTCAGCCAGGCCCAGATTGCCGAAAGTCTCGCAGAGCCGGTCATGCAGATCGTGGATGCCGTGACTACAGCACTGGAAAATACGCCACCTGAACTGGCTGCCGATATCGTGGACAAGGGCATTGTCCTCTCCGGCGGTGGTGCGCTCCTGTACCGCCTCGATGAGGTTCTGCGTCTCTACACGGGGCTTCCTGTGACCGTGGCTGAGAATGCGCTGTCGTGCGTGGCGCTGGGAACGGGGCGTGCGCTTGAAGAAATGCGCCGTCTGCGCAGTGTTCTGAGCAGCATGTACTGAATCAGGACACAGTTCAGTGTTCTCCATCCACACTCGGCAGGTGTTCGCACGAGCAACTCTGCCGATCCTGATCCTCTTCGCAGTGGCACTGGTCCTGCTTGGGCTGGTTCGGCGGCCGGTAGTGGATGGGGCACGTCTGCAGGCCACGGATATTCTGGCGCCTGCTTATCAGGCGCTTGTTCTACCCCAGGCCAAACTGCGGGACTGGCTTGTGGATCTACGGGGTGCGACGGATCTTGCACGGGAAAACTCCCGTCTGCGAGATGAGAACCGTGCTCTGCGTCACTGGTATGATGTGGCTGTGGCTCTGGCCGCCGAAAATGGCCGCCTGAAGAATAGCCTTCACTGGATTCCGGAAAGTATCCCCCAGTATGTGACAGGCCGCGTTACGCGTGATGATGGCGGGCCTTACTCACGCGCTGTTCTGCTGGATGTTGGAAGCGGGCATCAGGTTCATATGGGCGATGTGGCGTTGGATTCGTCTGGGCTGTTAGGGCGTGTCACAGAGGTCGGGCCTCATACGGTCCGTGTTCTGCTCATCAATGATGATGCCAGCCGAATTCCTGTCACGCTGGCGGCATCTCATGGAGATGCCATTATGGCCGGGGATGACACGGATACACCCCGACTGATTTATTACCCGCAGGACCACCATCCCATTGAAGGGGAACGTGTGGAGACGCGCGGGCAGAGCGCAATGCCTGCAGGCCTTCCGATTGGCACGGTTCATTACCTCGCTCCCAACCGGCCGGTTGTAATGCCGGACGCTGACTTGCGCCGTCTGGATATCGTGCGCGTCTTTGACTATGGAGACGACGGCGGCCAAGCCCCTGATGCGCCAGGGCGCGTCAAGATCCGGCGCCCTCCTTCAGAGCCTGCGTTGCCGGGTGGATTGTCGTTCCCCAAATTACCGGGAATGTCTGAACCTCTGGGGAAGGGAGGGCAATAATCGGATGGTTGCCGAAAACTCCACCCCCCATTTGCATTCTGCTGTTGAGCCGAAACAGACGCTCCGCCGACGGCTGGACATGTTTGTTCGTGCGGCCATGCCGTCGCTGTTCATCATTCTGGTTGCAGTTCTGCTGTCTGCGCCTTTTGGAATTCCCGGGCAGGCAGAGCTTCAGTTTGGCATCGCCATGTGTACAGTCTGGTTCTGGGCCTTTAGTCGCCCACGTTCCATGCCGGCCCTGGCAGTCTTTGTGTGCGGACTCGTTCTGGAACTGTTCAGTTTTGGTCCGCCGGGTGCCATCCTTCTGTCACTGCTCGTGATTTACGGAGTGGCCCATCACTGGCGCTATGGGTTGTCCCGCTTGGGATTCGTAGCCTGCTGGCTGATTTTCAGCTTTCTGGCGGCGCTGGCATCCTTTTTTCAGTGGGCTCTCGTCTGTCTGCATGCATTTGCGCTATTATCGCCCGCACCAGGCCTCTTTCAGGCTGCGCTAACAATCGGTATCTATCCCAGTCTTACCGCGCTGTTTGTCTGGGGCCGCCGCACGTTTGCCAATCCCGATCAGGCCTGACGGCGCATTTTCGCGCTCTCCGCGCAAATCGCCGCTTTCTTTTCCGGACTTGAACGCCTGACCTGATGTTTTCCAGAAAACGCCCTTTTCGGACCCTGCTGCGCTCGCGAAGCCAGGATGCGCCTGTTCGCTCAGGGCGTGGCGTCTTCACGCGCCGTGCCCTCGTGGTGATGGCGGTCCAGGCGGGTGTTCTGGGGGCTTTGGGGCGACGGCTTTATAATATTCAGACCGTTGAGGGCGACCATCTCCGCCAGCTTGCAGAGCGTAACCGCACAAGCAAGCGTCTGCTGGCCCCCGCGCGTGGAACCGTCCATGACCGCTTTGGTGTGGCTCTTGCTGATAACAAGGTTAGCTGGCGCGCACTCCTGATGCCGGAAGAAACGACAGATATCGCCTCTGTCATTGAACGGTTTGCACAGATTGTGCCGCTTGATGAGCATGATCGGGCACGCATTGAGCGCGATCTGAAGCACGTTCATAAATATGTTCCGGTCACGCTCCATGAGTTCCTGTCATGGGATGACATGGCGCGGATTGAGCTGAATGCGCCTTCATTGCCGGGTGTTCTCGTCGATGTCGGGTCCACCCGGCTTTATCCGTTTCAGGACCTGACGGCGCATATTGTCGGTTATGTCGCTCCGCCGAATGAAGACGATGTGGCCAAGGACACGACGTTGTCCCTGCCAGGAATGCGCGTAGGGCGCGCTGGCATAGAGCAGACGCAGGAATCGGTTCTTCGTGGAGATCCGGGGTCTGTTGAAATGGAAGTCAACGCGCTGGGGCGTGTGATTGGCGAGATTGACCGTGTGGAAGGCCAGCAGGGAGAGGATGTTCGCCTGACTCTGGATGTCGGCCTCCAGTCAAAGGTCTTAGAGCGGCTGGGTGATCGTGTCGCCAGCTCCGTGGTCATGGACTGCCGGAACGGTGAAGTGCTGGCGATGGTCAGTACCCCGTCTTTCGATCCTTCCCTGTTTGATTCCGGTGTCAGCCATGCCCAGTGGAATGAGTGGGCGAATGATCCGCGGACGCCACTCGTAGACAAGGCTGTTTCCGGGCTGTATCCGCCTGGATCCACCTTCAAGCCCGCAGTGGCGATGGGCGCCCTGAAGGCTGGTGCTGTGACACCGCAGGACCGCTTTAATTGCCCCGGCTATTTCGATATGGGTGGCGTGCGGTTTCACTGCTGGAACAAGTGGGGACACGGCATGATCAACATGCGTGAAGCCCTCAAATTTTCCTGTGACGTTTATTTTTATGAAGTAGCACGACGCTGTGGCATGGACCCGATCAAGGCCGTCGGGAACGCCATGGGGCTGGGTGTGAAACTCGATATTGAGCTGCCGCATGTCCGTGCAGGTGTCATCCCGACACCGGAATGGCGACAGCAGCACGGCTTTCACTGGAATGGTGGGGATACGGTGAATGCGGGTATTGGTCAGGGCTTTGTGCAGGTCACGCCCTTGGCGCTTGCAACTTACGTGTCCCGGATTGCTTCAGGTCGAAATGTTCAACCGCATCTGATCCGCGCAACGAATGACCAGATTTCCGGACTGGCTTCTTTGGACGCCGCTCCGGCAGTGGATATCCCGCAGGAACATTTGAATGTTGTCCGCGCAGGTATGTTCGCAGTCGTGAATGAGCAGCGTGGTACGGCCCCGAAAGCCCGTTTGGATCTGCCTGATGTCCAGATGGCGGGGAAAACCGGGTCAGCTCAGGTGCGGCGCGTGTCCCGGGCTTTGCGTGAGTCAGGACATTTTAATTCCATGAGCTTGCCATGGGAATATCGTCCTCATGCGCTGTTCATTTGTTTCGCCCCATATGATGATCCCCGATATGCAGTCTCGGTTGTGGTGGAACACGGCAATGCAGGCGCAGATGAAGCCGCTCCACTGGCCAAGCAGATCATGACAGACACTTTGCTTCGTGATCCATCCAATCAATCCAGGCCTCCCGGGCAGACTGTGGCACAGGCGGAGCCGGAGCAAGGGTGAGGGGCGGTGTCATGAATACATTTGGCTTTCTGAAATCTGATAAGCGGCTCCTGCGTGCTGAGCCTGATTTCCGCCCTATGGCCCGGCTGCTTCAGGTCAACTGGCTGTATGTTTTGCTGGTCTGTTTGCTGGCGGGTGTTGGGTATGTGGCGCTGTATTCGGCCGGTGGCGGATCAGCCAAACCTTTCGCTGGGCCGCAAATGGTTCGGTTCGGTTTTGGATTGGTCATGATGATTGCAGTGGCGCTGGTCAGCCCACGCATCCTGCGCATCATGGCCGTTCCCGTCTATTTGTTGTCCATTCTGCTGCTCGGGCTCGTGCTGCGAATGGGGCATGTGGGTAAGGGGGCCGAACGCTGGATCAATCTGGCAGGAATGCAGTTCCAGCCTTCAGAGTTCGCCAAAATCGGCCTGATCCTGATGCTCGCTACGTGGTTTCACCGGATTGGTAACGAGCGGATGGGGAACCCGCTGCGTCTGATAATGCCTGCCATCTTGACGCTTTTGCCCGTCGTTCTGGTGCTCAAGGAGCCCAATCTCGGGACTGCGACGATTATTGGCGTTATTGGTGCAACGCTGTTTTTCGCTGCAGGCATGCGGCTATGGCAAATCGTTCTTCTCGTGGCGCCAATTCCGTTCCTTGGGAAATTCATTTACGGCCATTTGCATGACTATCAGAAGGCCCGGATCGATACCTTCCTGCACCCGGAGCATGATCCTCTAGGGGCCGGCTACAACATCATTCAGTCCAAGATTGCGCTTGGCTCAGGCGGAATGTGGGGGGAGGGATATCTGCATGGCAGCCAGGGGCAACTGAACTTTCTTCCGGAGAAACAGACAGATTTCATTTTCACCATGATCGGCGAAGAATGGGGTTTTGCAGGGGGCATTGCAGTCATTGGATTGCTGACCACTCTCACACTGGGAGGAATGCTCATTGCCATGCGGAGCCGCAATCAGTTCGGGCGACTGCTCGGGCTCGGCATCGCAATGGATTTCTTCCTGTATTGTGCCGTCAATCTGTCGATGGTGATGGGTGCTATTCCGGTCGGTGGTGTGCCGCTCCCGCTGATTTCCTATGGCGGCTCAGCCATGCTGACGATGATGTTCGGCTTTGGGCTTCTGATGTCAGCCTGGGTCCATCGCAATGAGCGCGACCCAGGTTTTGAAGACGAAGACGACTGATCCTTTAGAGCTCCAGAAGAACCTTGGATGAGCTTTTGCGGTCCAGCGAGGCGTCGAAAGCGTCTTTGTACTGAGCGAGCGGAAAGCTGTGGGTGATGAGACCGTCCGCAATCCATAGATTGTCAGCGAGGATTTTCAGCGCCTCTGCGAACTCTTCATCGAAGCGGAATGTCCCTCGGTAGTCGATTTCGCGCGCGATAATCTGCCCTAAGGGAGCAGGCACGTCGCCCGGTGGGAAAATCCCGACCTGTACGAGAATGCCGCCTTTCTGTGTACGGGCGATTGCAGTCGGGAGGGCAAGTATGACTCCCGTGGCCTCAAAGACGATTTCGTATTCCCGATCGTGACTGTCGCGGCCAGTGTTCACTGTGGCTGTTGCCCCCAGTTTGACGGCGATATCCAGTGCAAAGTCTTGCAAATCGGTTGCTACGATCTCCGCGGCCCCCGCCACTTTAAGCCCGGCAATAATCAGGGCGCCAATCGGGCCGGCTCCCTGGACCATGATGCGCTTGCCCTTAACGTCGCCAGCGCGAGAGATGGCATGGAGCGCGACCGAGAAAGGCTCGGCAAGGCTGGCGCGTTTCACGTCCAGCCCTGACGGCAGGGGATAAAGCTGGGATGTTTCGACGACCATCTCGCGCCGGAAACCGCCATCCGTATGGGGCAGAAACGCGGCGCTGCCAAAAAAGCGCATGTTTCGGCACAGGTGCTTCGCGCCTCGTTCGCATTCGGGGCAGTGCCCACACGGGCGAGCCGGATGGATGGCGACAGCGTCCCCGATCCTGAAACGTGTCTCGTCCGGGCTGACAGCTTCCACAATTCCGGAAACCTCGTGGCCAAGAATCATCGGCTCTCGCAGAACGGATGCTCCGGCCCCACCATGCAGGAAATAATGCATGTCCGACCCGCAGATCCCACCCCAGGCTGGACGTATTAGCACCTGACCCGCCTTAAGCGGTGGGACGGTAACAGTCTCTAAACGCAGATCACCCTTTTCATGAATAACCAGGGCTTCTGTCGTCTGAGGGGCGGAAATGCCGGGCATGGCTGTACCTCTTTCATCTGAGCAGCGTGAATGACGTTACTCAGATATGGCCGATCTTGTGCGCTAAAGGCAGTCACGTTTGGGAGACGCGGGTCGCCTGATTATTTCCTCATACATCCAGAAGGCATCTGTCGATTGTTTGAAGAGTTTCCGCACTTTTTAAGGGTTCAATGCCACACGCTAGTAGGAAGTCAGCAATGCCATTCAGTGTTTCCGGGCAACGTGTCGGATCGTCGAGATTACCTTCCGGTACCCAGATGATGGTCTCATAGCGCGCACGGGTCAGCAGCACGCGATAGGTATTGAGGGACCAGAGGGCTTTTTCCGAGGATTTAACGGTCTGCCATGTGGTCCCGCTAAAGCGCCGGGGCTGCCAACGTTGTGGATAGCCTGTACGGATGAGATCTCCATCCCAGCAAAGGCCGACAAAATCCAGTTCCAGTCCCTGAATGGCAAATTGAGTGGCAATAGTTTCCAGCGCATCGGAAGCCCGGACGTCTTTGTCTGGAACCCAGCGGTTCAAAAACCATTGAGCGACCGCATTGGAGTCCATGTGAGCCAGTTCTGCACCGAGGCCCTCCGCACGCAATCGTTTGGCTTGAGAGCTGGCAATCAGACCGCAGCGATAGGTCAGTCGGCTTCGTTCTCGCAGGGCTTTCCGTAGCTCCGGCAGGCTTCGTGTCAGGCGGAATGGAAGACTGGCGTTCTCAGCAATATTGCGCGCGAGAGAGACATTTCCCTCCAGTACGGCATTGACCCATTTGGGTGTTGCAGTGTCCCGAAGGGAGCGAACCGGCACTGTGAGGTGCAGAGAGGGCTCTTTCTGAACTGGCAAGGACGGAGGCAGGGTGGTGAGGCTAGAAGTGGAGCTGACGACATCCGGTGATGCGTGGATCTGCCATTCAGGCCGGCTCGCCAAAGCGTCTCCCCAGCAGGCCATTCCGCCTTCACCGTCATGAATTTCCTGCCCTTGTCCGATAAGGCAGATGATGGCGGCAAATCCGGCATGCCGGTGCATGATGTCGAGGAGATGCGCAGTTCGACTGTGTCAGACGAACAGGCCACTGTGCGCTTTTGCGAATGGCCTGATCGGCGTTCCAGGAGCGCTGGGCTTCGTCAATGACCATGATCCGTTCTGGCGGGCACTCTGCGGTGCGCCCAACGTAGTAATCCCGGAATTGGGTCAGGGACTGAATGGTGGATTCCATGCGCTGTTCTACGGCTGCGCGTTTCTGACTCTGTGCCACGGCGTCACGGGTCAGGGCTTCACGCAGAACATGGACGAGCGTTGGGTTGCCGGTGAGGAATGTCGCGGAGTTATAGGGCTCCGTGGTGCCGAACGCAGCTTTCAGGCCGCAAAGTGTTTTCCCGGCGCCAGGAATGCCCGAGACAAAAATGACTGTTTTCCGGTGCTGTCCCCGGGCGGTTTCAAGGAGTTCTGTAATACGGTCAGACGTCAGGGTCAGATTGGTCGCGTCTGCTCTCGCTGTGTGAATATCTGCGACGCTGTGCGTGGAATAAATGAGGCGAGCCGCTTCGACGATGCTTGGGACGGGATTGTAAGGCGCCTGTTCCCAGTCTTCCGGTCGCATGGGCGCTACTGAATGCAGTGTCCGGCGCGCGAGATCCGACAAAAGCTCAGTCAGGTGCGCAGCATTGCACTTCAGAACTGGCGTGACGCCAGATCCTAAAAGGAGCGGCGATGTTTGGGCAGGTTGTGCGGCTTCTGTTGCAATCAGAATGGGAATGATCGGGTGATGGCGGCTGCCCGCGTGAAAGTCCTGAAGGTCCAGCGCGTAACCTTCGGTCTGGGCGAGAGCCGCGGCGTCGAATTGAGACGCACCAACCTTGAATTCCAGAACAAACGTCGCATCCGGGGAAATGAGGACGGTGTTGATCCGGCCGCCCAGACGGGGAATGGGGAAGTCGAACAGGATTTGCCAGCCTGCCGTTTGCGGCAGAGCGGTTAGCGTGGTGCGGAGAAGATCAAGTTGGGTGGCCCAGGCACGGAGTTGTTGAGGTTCGCTGGAGAAGCGCCTGCGCCCGGCTTCGTGGGCGAGGCGTTCTCCAATGCGATCCGGGTCCGTGTTGAGGAACGTGGCGACTGGGCCGGACCACCACGCTCCCATCAGGTTCAGCCCTCGATCTGACCGAAATCGGCGATCAGGGCTGTGGTCGTGCGGAAAGTCGCCAGAAGCTTCAGACGGTTGGCGCGAATGTCGGCTTCCGGGGCGTTGACGGTAACAGCATCGAAAAAGCGGTCCAGCGTCGGGCGCAACGCTGCAATCGCCTGCATTGCATCGGTGAAACGCTCGTCTTTCAGGGCCGTCTCGATTGTGGGCACAGCGCTGCTCAGGCCGTCTGCCAGAGCGCGCTCTTCGTCCTGCGCGTAGAGAGACGCATCCGGCGTTCCCTTGTGAGGACCGTCCTTCTTGTCTTCGATGCGCAGAATGTTGGCGGCGCGCTTGGCTGCGGCGAGAAGGTTCTTGCCGTCTTCCGTCTGGATCATGTCAGACAGCGCCGAGGTGCGGGCCAGAAGGCGCACAAGATCGCCATCCAGACCGCCTGCCAGTGTGGCAGCCAGAACGTCATGGCGTTCGCCTTCGCTGCGGAGCTGAACGCGCAGACGGTCTGCCATGAAGTCCGGCAGTTTGGCGAGTTCTCCGCCGGCGCGACCATTTGCCGCCTTGGCAAAGAGGTCCGTCAGGTCCAGGCGCAGGCCGTTGTCACGAATGGTGCGGATCACACCCAGTGCCGCACGACGCAGGCCGTACGGATCTCCTGAGCCGGTTGGTGTCTCGCCAATGGCAAAGAAGCCAGCCAGAAGATCCAGGCGGTCCGCAAGGGCCACGGCAATCGAGACAGGCGCTTTTGCCGTATCGTCGGACTGGCCGCGCGGCATGTAATGCTCGGCCACAGCCTTTGAAACGGCGTCGCCTTCGCCATCATGTGCTGCGTAATAGCCGCCCATGACGCCCTGAAGTTCTGGGAATTCGCCGACCATACCGGTCGTCAGATCAGCTTTAGACAGCAGGCCTGCGCGCTTTGCCTGTTCGATCTGCTCTCCGCTCAGGCCCATGGCCGCAGCGACAGTTCCGGCAAGATCGGAAATCCGCTTGGCACGCTCGCCCTGCGTTCCCAGTTTCGCATGGAAGGTCACGGCATCGAGGGCTGCCACGCGGTCCGCGAGCTTTGTCTTGCGATCCAGATCCCAGAAGTGGCGAGCATCGGCGAAACGGGCGCGCAGAACACGCTCGTTTCCGGCGATCGTCAGCTTGCCACCGTCCTTGAACGGCAAGTTGGCGACGAAAGCGAAGAACGGTGCGGCATTGCCGTCTGCATTGCGCAGGGCGAAGTAGCGCTGATTGATGCGCATCGAGACCTGCATGACTTCGGCGGGCAGGTCCATGAATGCGTCGTCGATGCGGCCCAGAAGCGGAACCGGATATTCGACCAGACCGGCGACTTCATCGACCAGTCCTTCATCTTCCACAACCGTAATGCCCTGCTGTTCAGCCAGACGGTGAACACCGGTACGGATCATGTCGCGGCGCTTGTCCGCGTCAACGATGACGGAGCGTGTTTCCAGCTCTTCCAGCCATTGATCTCCCGAACGGACTTCAAACCCGCCGGGCGCCAGAAAGCGGTGACCTTCAGACAGGTTGGAGGATTTCAGGCCGTGGGCATCGTCCCCATCGCGGGTGAGCGAGAAGGGAACGACCTTGCCATCAAGCAGGCAGGTGATGCGACGAAGCGGGCGCACCCATGAGAAGTTCGAGCCTGCACCCCAGCGCATGGACTTGGCCCAGGGGAACTTCCACAGAAGGTCTGGCACGGCTTCAGCCACGCGGCTTTCTGCGCTTACGGGATCAAGCTGTTTGTTCAGAACCCAGAAACCGTTTTCCAGTGTGAGTTCATCAGCCGTTACGCCATGCTTGCGGGTAAAGCCTTCCAGAGCCTTTTCCGGTGCGCCTTCGCGAGGGCCACGTTCGGAGACGGTACGAGCCGGGATTTCGGCGTCGACGTTCAACACGGTCGCGATGCGGCGGGTACCGTAGAACGTTTGAATACCGGATGGGTTAAGGCCATCGAGCGCCTTGGTCAGAAGGGCACCGAGTTCGCTTGCAGCCTTGGGCTGCATGCCTGCCGGGATTTCCTCGCAGAACAGTTCAAGCAACAGTTCAGCCATTGGACGTCTCCTCCTCGCCAGCAAGCCACGCTTCACAGGAGGCTTTCGCCAGCGTCCGGACGCGTCCGATATAGGATGCGCGTTCAGAAACGGAAATCACGCCGCGGGCATCCAGAAGATTGAAATAATGGGAAGCCTTCAGGCACTGATCGAACGCAGGCTGTGCGACGCCAGCTTCCGCCAAACGGATGGACTCTTTTTCCGCATTGTTGAAATGCGTGAGCAGCATCTGCGTATCGGCCAGTTCGAAGTTATGACGGGAATAGTCACGTTCTGCCCGCAGGAACACGTCCCCGTACTTCAGGCCTTTGCCGTTGAAGTCCAGGTCATAAACGTTCTCAACGCCCTGAACATACATGGCCAGCCGTTCCAGACCGTAAGTCAGTTCGGTGGAAGGCATGACGGTAGGGATACCGCCAACCTGCTGGAAATACGTGAACTGCGTGACTTCCATGCCATCACACCAGACTTCCCAACCCAGACCCCAGGCGCCGATCGTCGGGTTTTCCCAGTCGTCTTCCACGAATCGGATATCGTGCTTTTCGGGATCAATCCCGATGGCGCGATAGCTCTCCAGAAGCAGATTCTGGCTCTCTTCCGGGGTTGGCTTCAGCAGCACCTGATACTGATAATAGTGCTGGAGACGGTTCGGGTTCTGGCCATAACGACCGTCCGATGGGCGGCGGCAGGGCTGCACATAGGCCGCAGCCCATGGCTTCGAGCCCAGAGCGCGCAGGGTCGTATGAGGGGAGAGCGTTCCGGCTCCGACTTCTGTGTCATAGGGTTGCAGGATGGCGCAGCCCTTTTCAGACCAGAATTGATGAAGGCGCAGGATCAAGTCCTGAAAGCTGAGCGGCCGGGTCGCAGACAATTCAATAGGCTCCGGTTGGCAAAATTGGCGGTTACCTTACAGCCTGAGGTCCAGAACCGGAAGTGAGCGGGGTTATTGGGCTACTAGATCGCTGAAAATTCGCTGCCAGCCTTATCAAACGCGGCTTTACCGCCAGAGCTGGCGTTTATCCCGGCGGCTACTTTCAGCACGGAGGCATGTCTTCTGTCTGAGCCGCAAGGGTGGAGAAGGTTGAATACACATCCACAGCAATTTCGTTCAGGGCGAAGCTCCGGCCATCACATGATTCGACTTAGCTTGCTACCGGCTTGGATGCAGCCGTGACATCCCGGATGTCCTCGTCAAATTGACGAATCGCTATGACACGGGAATGGCTGGAAAGGCCCGGGTAGCCCAAGCATGAAACTAAAGATCGGACACTGTGTTTGACTGCATGATATGCAGGTCATCGTGAGCCTTGAAAGCAGTCAGGCGCGTTACGTCTAATTTAGTAACAGGCCTGATGGAGCTGCAGGTCGATCCCTTGTCGATTGAGCGCTGGTGCCTCATATGATGGGGGAGAACGTAACTTCTTCGTCTGGAAGGATCAAAGACGATGAACAACGAAGAACGCGAAGTCATTTCCCGCTTTATCGGCCGTGTTGGCGGTGCGCAGCAGGGAGGTGGCTTCAGCCAGCAGCAGATGCCAGCTCTTCCGCCGATCGACCCTGAAGCTGATCGCTTCATTGCCGATAACTTCCAGAAATATCCGGAAGCCCGTTATCGCGTGACGCAGATGGCGGTTGTGCAGGAAGCAGCTCTTGCTCAGGCGCAGAACCGTATCCGTCAGCTGGAATTTCAGCTTCAGCAGGCACAACAGCAGCTTCAGCAGGCTCAGCAGAGCCGTCCTTCCGGAAGTGGCGGACTGTTTGGTGGTCTGTTCGGCGGTGGCAACAATAACCGCCAGCAGGCTTCTGCTCCGCCTCCGGGCTGGGGAGCGCAAGGTGGCGCCATGCCTCCGCCAAACTTCCAGCCGCAGCAGCAGTATGGTTATCCGCCAGGATATCAGCCTGGCATGTTCCAGCGCGGTGGATCGGGCTTCCTCGGCTCCGCTCTGACGACGGCTGCGGGTGTAGCTGGCGGCATGATGGCAGCGAACGCGCTTGAAGGTCTGTTCAGCGATCATCATTCCGGTGGGGACGCCGGTGCTTTTGGTGGCGGCGGAGAAACCATCATCAACAACAACTATGGTGATGCTGGCTCCGATCCGTTCGGTGGTGCAGGCACGGATGCAGGCGGCGGCTTCACGGATTCCGATTTTGGCGGCGGCGGAGGAGACTTCGGCGGTGGCGGAGACGGTGGTGGCTTCGACGACATGTTCTGAAGGTGCAGCGTGTTACGCCTGATAGAGCTTCTATCCAGAAAACCCGCCGGGCGTTGTCCCGGCGGGTTTTTTGCTGTTTGCCAACCCAAATGCCTATGCTGCGTTTGTTTCTGTAACGAGATTTTCCACTATTTTCAGGGGCTGTCCGATGAGCACCAATGATTTTCGCGACCTAGTGGCCTTCAAGGATCTGGAAGAGGGACAGATTGCCTCTTTTTCCATTGAGGGGACTTCGGTCGTTCTGGTGAAGGACGGCGAGGAAGTGCATGCCTTGGGTGGCAAGTGCCCCCATAAGGAAGCGCCGATGGAGCAGGGCGCGTTCTGCAAGACTGAAAAAGGCAGTGTATTGGTCTGTCCTTGGCATAAGGCGGTTTTCGATGCCGTTGATGGCAGTCTCGTAGAGCCGCTCGCTCTTGAGCCCCTGCCACGGTATCCGGTGGAAATTGTTGACGGCCGTGTGTTGGTCGGCACCAGCCCCATGAAGCGGGATGTGCCATCAGCGCGTCAGGAGGAGGAAACCGTCCTGATCCTCGGCGCCGGTGCAGCAGGCCTGATGGCTGCGGTGACGCTCCGTCAGGAGGGATTTGCCGGGAAAATCACGATGGTGACGGAAGAAAAGCACCGTCCATATGACCGGACGGCCCTGAGTAAGACCGTATTGCTGAGCGAGCCGGAGAAAGCGCACGCTCCTTCGCTGCGAAGCGAATCTTTTTATGGCCAGCATCGTATTGGTCTGAAGCACGCAACAATTCAGACCTTCGATCCTGCTACCAAGACGGCTGAATTATCAGACGGAACGAGTGTGTCTGGTGATCATGTTCTGATCGCAACGGGCGCGCGGTCCAAGCGTCTGGACATTCCCGGTGCAGACCTGAAGCGCGTCTTTACGCTGCACAGGGAGCAGGATGCGGAAGACATTGCCCGGGTTATTGACCCGGATCAGGCCGTAACGATCATCGGTGCGAGTTTCATAGGCCTGGAAGTGGCTTCCTGCCTGCGACAGCGCGGTGTGGGAGTGACTGTTATCGCCTCCACGGATGTTCCGATGGAAAAACACTTTGGTCGAGAGATTGGAACGCGTCTGCGCCAGTTACATGAAGAAAATGGTGTGGCGTTCATTTCCGACGCAAAAGTTGTGAAAATTTACGGAGAGAAAAAGGCCGAAGGCGTGGAGTTGGAAGATGGCATGAAGCTGCCAGCATCTTTCATTCTGGCCGGCATTGGCGTGACGCCTGCAACCGGATTTGTGCAAGGCTTAGACCGGGATGAGGACGGTGCCATCGTTGTCGATCATCTGATGCGGGCAGCGCCCGGTGTTTACGCTGCAGGGGATGCGTCCGCGATCCTGCATGAGGGGAAACCACGGCGAATCGAGCATTGGCGTCATGCGCAGGTGCAGGGACGGATCGCCGCAATGGCCATGATGGGACACGAGACCAGCCATATGCCGACGCCATGGTTCTGGACGCAGCAGTTTGGCAAGAAGATCGAGCTGCTGGGGTGGGGCGAGAGCTTCGATAACGTCAGCCTTGAAGGGGATATCAAGGGCTTCAGCTTCCTTGCGACCTATCTTAAGGACGGAAAGCCTGTTGCGTTGGCGGGCGCGGGTCATGCGTATGACATGGCCAGAGCCGCCGTCGATTTCGAAGGTTTTGTGCAGGAAAAGGTCTGAACCGCGCACGAAGCTTGACATGAGCGGGCCGTCCCGGCTTCCTGCGCCCACTTATCCGCCAGGACGTTGAAGAGGCCCGACATGCATCCATACCGCACCCATGACTGTAGCGCCCTGCGTGAACAGGACGCCGGACAGACCGTCCGCCTGTCCGGCTGGGTGCACAGCAAGCGCGACCATGGTGGCCTGCTGTTCATCGATCTGCGTGACCATTATGGCGTAACACAGGTTGTTATCCCGGCTGGAACGGACCTGCTGGAAAAGGCCGAGCGTCTTCGCGTTGAGAGCGTCATTACCGTCACCGGCAAGGTTGTGGTCCGTCAGGGTTCCCAGCGGAACCCGAACCTGCCGACGGGTGACATCGAAGTTCTTGCCGAAGAGCTGGAAGTCCGTTCCAACGCGGCTGTTCTGCCATTCCAAGTGGCAGGTCAGGAAAACTACCCTGAAGAGCTGCGCCTAAAGTACCGCTACATCGACCTCCGTCGCGAGAAGATGCACCAGAACATCATGCTGCGTAGCCGGGTCATCACCAGCCTGCGTCAGCGCATGATCCAGCAGGGCTTCACCGAGTTCCAGACGCCGATCCTGACGGCGTCTTCCCCTGAAGGTGCGCGTGACTTCCTTGTGCCGGCGCGTCTGCATCCGGGCAAGTTCTATGCGCTTCCGCAGGCTCCGCAACAGTTCAAACAGCTTGCGATGGTCGCGGGTTTTGACCGCTACTTCCAGATTGCTCCGTGCTTCCGCGATGAAGCCTCACGCGCTGACCGTAGCCCGGGCGAGTTCTATCAGCTCGACTTCGAGATGTCCTTCGTCACGCAGGAAGATGTCTTCACGGTTCTGGAGCCGGTTCTGGCTGGCGTCTTTAACGAATTCACGCCGGAAGGCTGGAAGATCACGGACGGTGCGTTCCCGCGTATTCCGTATGCTGATGCCATGCGCGATTATGGCTCAGACAAGCCGGATCTGCGTAACCCGCTGATCATCAAGGACGTGACGGATGCTTTCCGGGATTCCGGGTTTGGTCTATTCGCCAAGATCGCTGCCTCTGGCGGTCAGATCCGTGCGATCCCGGCACCGGGTGCGGGCGATCGCCCGCGTGGTTTCTTTGACAAGCTGAACACCTGGGCGCGTGAGAGCGGCGCAGGTGGTCTGGGCTACATCATTTTCGAGGCAGAAGGCGGCAAGGGCCCGATTGCCAAGAACCTTGAAGCTGAGCGCGTCGAGAGCATCCGTGAGATCTGCGGCCTGAAGGCTGGCGATGCCGTATTCTTTGCTGCGGGCAAGGGTGACGAAGTTGCCAAGTTCTCCGGCGTGGTCCGCACCAAGGTGGCAACGGAGCTGGACCTCATCGAGAAGAACGCATTCCGCTTTTGCTGGGTTGTGGACTTCCCGATGTTCGAGCTCAACGAAGAGACGGGCAAGGTCGACTTCTCCCACAACCCGTTCTCTATGCCGCAGGGGGGTCTGGACGCGCTGAACACGCAGGACCCGCTGACGATCAACGCCTACCAGTACGACATCGTCTGCAACGGCGTAGAACTGTCGTCCGGCGCAATCCGGAACCATCTGCCGGAAGTCATGCTGCGCGCCTTCGAGATCGCAGGTTATGGCCCGGAAGTGGTGGAAGAGCGCTTTGGTGGCATGCTGAACGCCTTCCGCTACGGCGCTCCGCCGCATGGTGGCGCTGCTCCGGGTGTGGACCGTATCGTGATGCTGCTGGCTGATGAGCCGAACATCCGTGAGGTCATTCTTTTCCCGCTGAACCAGAGCGGCGAAGACCTGATGATGGAAGCCCCGGCTCCGGTCGAGCCAGCCCGTCTGAAGGAACTGCATCTGGCGCTGGATCTGCCGAAGCCAAAGCCTGCTGTCACGAAGTAACGTATTCGAGCCTGACGTTTGAAAAAGCCGGTACTCCTGAAGGGGTATCGGCTTTTCTTTTGTCTGCGCTCCGAAAAGCTCAGGGGCATCATGATAGTCTACCTTTCCGGCTGAACTTCGGAAGGTCTGTTGTCTATGCCCGTTCGCCCGACTGTCTCTTTTGGCAGGTGCCTGTATCTGGGAGCAGAGTTCCTGGCGCTTTACGGCGGTGGCCCTTTGCTCATTCTGTCCCTTCGCCGGGCCGGGTTGTTGTTCGGCCTGCTCTGGGTTGCCGCGCTTCTGGCTTTCGTCTCGCTCAGGCACCAGAAGTCAGAGGGCCATGATTTTCCGGGAGAAGCACGCAGAATTTTACTGCGTTTCACAGGTCTCGCTCCACTGATCGTGTTGCTGACATGGTGGGTCTGGCCAGACGTGTTCCTCAGCCTGCCGAGACAGAAGCCTCTGTTCTGGCTGCTTGTCATGGTGCTCTATCCCATTCTGTCCGTCTGGCCGCAGGAGGTTCTGTACCGGGCATTTCTGTTCTCCCGATACGACTCTTTGTTCCGTATCGCGCCTGTGACGATCGCGGCCAGTGCCGTGGCATTCGGCTTTGCGCATATTCTGTTTCTGAACTGGATTGCCGTTGGCATGACGCTCATAGGGGGAGCGCTGTTTGCGAGCGATTACAGTCGGCATCGTTCGCTCACCCTGACCTGCTTTGAACACAGCCTGTACGGATGTCTCATTTTCACGGTGGGGTTAGGGCAGTTTTTCTACACGGGTGCGGCCTGGCATCAGTGATGAATGGAAATCTTACTATTCCATGATGTCTATATTGAGCATGACGAGCAGAGCTTATCGTAAGAGCAAGGTTTCAGGGGGAGCCGATGCTTTCCTGACCTCTTAACGGAGCAGATTCATGGCCAGATTTACGACATCCGACGGGGCAGAGATTTATTTCAAGGACTGGGGCACCGGAAAGCCCGTCCTGTTCAGCCATGGCTGGCCGCTGAGTTCAGACATGTGGGATTCACAGATGCTGTTTCTGGCACAGAACGGCTACCGTGTGATTGCCTTTGACCGGCGCGGGTTCGGGCGGTCAAGCCAGCCCTGGGATGGCAATACCTATGATCGTTTTGCTGATGATATTGCAGAACTGATCGAAATCCTGGATCTGAGAGATGTGACGCTGGTCGGCTTCTCGATGGGGGGCGGGGATGTCACCCGGTATCTGACACGCCATGGCAGTGACCGCGTTGCGAAGCTGGTGCTTCTGGGGGCTGTCACGCCTGTTTTCATGAAGCTGAACGATCATCCCGAAGGGGTTGATGCGGCTGTTTTCGATGGCATCATCGAAGGCTTGGTGAAAGACCGGGCCCAGTTCCTGAAAGACTTTGCGGTGCCCTTTTACGGGATCAATCATGGCGCGGAGATTTCTGACGGTGTTCTGGGGCAGACGCAGCAGATTGCTCTTCAGGCGTCCTTGCGGAGCACGATTGAGTGCGTCAAGGCATTCTCCGGGCTGGATTATCGGGAAGACATGAAGCAGATCACCGTCCCGACCCTGATTATTCATGGAGACGATGACCAGATCGTGCCTTTTGAGGCCACAGGTGCCCTGACGGCAAAACTGGTTCCGGGGGCGGTTCTCAAGGTTTACGCGGGTGCGCCGCACGGTTTTGCAGTCACCCATGGAGATCAACTGAACGCGGATTTGCTGTCTTTTCTGCAATCCTGATCAGAAAGACCCCGACCAGAAAAGCGTCGGGGTCTTTTTTTTTGCTCAATGCTGTGCTGCGTCGGCATAAAATGGATAGTCGGTATATCCCCGTGCATCGCCGCCATAGAATGTAGAGCGATCATAGGAATTCAGGGGCCGGTTCTGACGCAGACGCTCGACCAGATCCGGGTTTGCGAGGAATGAGCGACCAAAGGCGATCAGATCCGCCTGTCCAGAAGCCAGCAGGGCTTCGGCGCTTTGTCGGCCAAATCCGCCCGCGGCAATGATGGTGCGGGAAAAAACCTGCCGAAGCGTCCCGGCATCTACAGGGTCCGGTTCTGCATCGCCTCCGATGCGGGGTTGCACCACATGGAGATACCCAGCGCCTAGACGATCCAGTTCAGAAGCCACATAGCGGAACGTTGCCGGGCGGTTGCTGTCTGCCATGGTTCCATAACGCCCGCTTGGGGTTACGCGCACGCCAACCCGGTCCGGCCCCCATACGGTCATTGCAGCCTGAGTCACATCCAGCAGGAAACGGGCGCGATTTTCAAGTGAGCCGCCATAATCGTCAGTGCGGGTGTTGCTGCCATCCTGAAGGAACTGATCCGGCAGATATCCATTCGCACCATGGATTTCCACGCCATCAAAGCCGGCTTTCAGTGCGCGTTCGGCAGCCTGTTCGTAATCCTTGATGATCCCGGGAATTTCATCCCGATCAAGCGCGCGTGGCGTGTCGTAGGGTACCGTCCCCGTGAGCGTCCAGGCGTCTCCATCGGCGCGAATGGCTGAAGGAGCAACGGGAGCAACACCACCCGGCTGAAGGATGCGTGCGGACTGACGGCCAACATGCCAGAGCTGAAGAACCATTCTGCCGCCCTTGGCATGAACGGCGTCCGTGATGTGCTTCCATCCCGGGATCTGGCTTTCATCATAAATTCCGGCCGCCCGTTCAAAGCCATATCCGGTGAGGGAGACGGGGGATGCCTCCGAAATCAGCAGGCCGCCTTCCGTTGCGCGCTGGCTGTAATATGTGCGCATCAGATCATTCGGGAGGTTACCTTTACTGGACCTCATGCGGGTGAGGGGAGCCATGACAATGCGGTGGCTCAAGCGTGTCGGGCCAATAAAGCGTGGTGTGAAGAGAAGCGTCGTCATGCTGATGGTGTTCCGTTGTCTCAAAAGGATGTCCGGTATGGATGCGTCCTGTGACAGCCAGAATGGTTATTCTCTGATAATATGCGTAGATTGGTTTTTCAGATATTTATTATTCTTAAAGGGAATAAATATGGATCGTCTTCAAGCCATGACGGTGTTTGTAAAGGTGGTGGAGGTCGGATCTTTTTCAGGGGCTGCCCGTCTGCTGAACGTCGGTCAGCCATCGGTTTCCAAAGTCATCGCACAGCTTGAAGCCCATTTGGGCGCAGCGCTTCTCTTACGGTCCACGCACGGTCTCACCCCAACGGATGCCGGGCAGCGTTACTACGAGCGTGCAGCCAGAATTATCGAAGATGCCAGAGAAGCGGACAGTCTGGCGCGGGGAAGCGGCAAGGAACTGTCAGGGCGCTTGCGGATCGCTATTCCCACCACATTCGGGCGTATCCATCTGGTGCCACAACTCGGGCAGTTCACCGCACGATATCCCGGGCTCGAGCTTGACGTTCAAATGGATGACAGGCGCGTAGACCTGATTTCGGAAGGGATCGACATGGCCGTCAGGATTGGTCGTCCTGAAGATACAGCCGTGATTGGCCGACGTCTGGCGCGGGGGCGCCGATCCGTTATGGCAAGCCCCGCATATCTGGAAAAATTTGCTGCACCATCAGCCCCGGCAGATTTGGAAAACCATCAGATGGTTCTCTATGCACAGGGCCGACAGCTCCGAGCCGCTTTTACGAAGGACAATGACAGTCAGGAGGTTTCGCTACGGTCCGGGCTTCGTCTGAGTGCTGCGGAGGGAATTCGGGCTGCTGTTCTTTCGGGGCAGGGCATGACCATTGCGGCAGACTGGATGTTCGCACCGGAACTGGCAGCCGGATACATGCAACGGTGTCTGCCTGACTGGTCTTTGGAGGCGGTAGAGCTCTGGCTGTTATTTCCTGCGGGGCGGATGGTCAGTGCCAAAGTGCGGGCCATGGCAGATTTTGTAACTGAAATTGTTGACGATCTTCAGAAGGCGGAGCCCTGATCTCCGTGCAGCGAGAGAATTGTTACAGAGCGCAGCAGAGAATCTTTTTTCCGCCACAACTCCGCCTGATCACTGCCTTGTGAGGGCAGCAAGGTGCACTCCTACGCAGCGCCTTTTGTAAAAGGAGTGAGACGTTATGTTGAAACATCTGTCGGGCTTGCTCGCCGTGTCGGCGCTTTTTGTCGGAGCTATGGCTCTGCCACCCATTAGTGGCAC
The DNA here is from genome assembly GCF_018812145.1 of Gluconobacter sp. P5E10. Taxonomy (NCBI): domain Bacteria; kingdom Pseudomonadati; phylum Pseudomonadota; class Alphaproteobacteria; order Acetobacterales; family Acetobacteraceae; genus Gluconobacter; species Gluconobacter sp. P5E10. Next base: position 563,057 of record NZ_JACRVZ010000001.1, read on the forward strand.
GGCCCATGCCCAGTTCGTTCCTTATCAGGGGCCATATCGCCAGACGCCGCCCCCTCCGCCACATCCCCCCAATGAAAGAATTCCACCGCATGCACGCACGATGCAGTGGATCCCAGGGCAGTGGAAATGGGTCGGAAATGGCTATCAGTGGGTGCCAGGCCATCTGGCCCGGGTGCAAGCCCACAGGCCGCCGCCATACTCACCGCGGGGTTAAAACGGAAAAGCCGCTCCTTGAAAGGGAGCGGCTTTTTTTTGTGGCTTACCGGAGGGTCACAATCACCGGAACATGGTCTGAAGCTTTTTCAGTTGAACGCTCTTCACGGTCGATCGTGAACGAGACAAGCCGTTCGGTGACGCGTGGGGAGAGCAGGGCGTGGTCAATGCGCAGGCCTGAGTTCCGTTGGAATGCGGCGGCCTGATAGTCCCAGAAGGTGTAGTGACGACCAGTAGGATGAACAGCGCGTAGAGCGTCTGTCAGACCCAGCCATTGCAGGCGGTGGAAGGCTGCGCGGGTTTCCGGTCGCACCAGCGCATCAGTAGGCGACAGAGCCTTGGGCGCGAGATCTTCATCTGTGGGGCAGACGTTATAATCTCCGATGAAGGCGAATGACTTTTCGCTTTCCAGAAACTCTTTCCCCCGGACCGCCAGAGCCTCAAAGAACGCGAGTTTTTTGCTGTAGCCATCTTCTCCGCCGGAGTTTCCGTTGGGAAGGTAGAGGTTACCAATCGTCAGGCCATCAAGCTCACATTCAATATAACGAGCCGTGGGGTCATCGAAGCCTGGCAGAGTGTGCGTTGTGACGTCAAATGGGTGGCGGCCAATGAACGCTACGCCATTGTAGGCTTTCTGGCCTGTTGTGGCGACGTGATAGCCTGCGTCCTTGAAAACTGCCGGGAACTGGCTGTCCTCACATTTGATTTCCTGAAGGCAGAGCAGGTCGCACTCCGGATGACGCTCCAGCCAGTCCTGAACGAGATGCGCGCGGGCGCGGATGGAATTGATGTTCCAGCTTGCGAAGGTAAAGGACATTCGATCAGGCCAGCGAGAAGCTTGTGCCGCAACCGCAAGCTGAGGCTGCGTTGGGGTTCGTGACCGTGAAGTGCGCGCCCATCAGCTTGTCCACGAATTCCAGCTCGGCGCCTTCAAGCAGATCGAGGCTGGTTTCATCGACATAGACAGTCGCGCCATCGCGTTGGATCAGAACGTCATCATCGTTCTTCGTGCGATCCAGCTTGAACTGGTATTGGAAGCCATTGCAGCCCCCCGCCAGAACAGCGACGCGCAAAGCTAGCCCTTCGGGTTCCGGCTGGGCGGAAATGATTTCCACGATCCGTGCTGCCGCACTGGCAGACATGGTGAAGGAAGGGGTTTCGGACATTGCTCGTTCCCGGTTTCTGGAGGTCTGCTGAAAGGCAGGACGGTTCTGGTCCTGATTATATGGTCAGACTGGGGTCAGGGGCAAAGGGGTAGAGTTGCGCTGAAGGGAGCCTGTCGTAGAATGACGCGTTTGATCCAGCAATTAGAGTGCTTTCCGCGCCTAAGGATCATCAGGGGAGTGTGTTGATGCCTGCCATCTATGCGGTTCAGGAAAAAGGTGCGCGAGGCCGACTCTACCCGGAGACAGAAAGCCCTGTCCGTTCTCCATGGCAGCGGGACCGGGATCGCGTCCTGCACTCCGCCGGCTTTCGGACGCTTCAGTACAAGACGCAGGTGTTTATCAATCATGAAGGTGATTTCTTTCGCACCCGTCTGACCCATTCCCTGGAAGTCGCCCAGATTGCCCGTTCGATTGCCCGAAGCCTCGACCTGAATGAGGATCTGACGGAAGCGCTCGCGCTAGCCCATGACATGGGTCACACGCCGTTTGGTCATGCCGGAGAAGATGCTCTGGCCCTTGCCATGCAGGATTGGGGTGGTTTCGATCACAACACGCAGTCCCTTCGCCTCGTGACGTCGCTTGAGACGCGCTATCACGCTTTCGATGGTCTGAACCTGACATGGGAAACGCTGGAAGGGCTGGCGAAGCACAACGGCCCGGTTAAGCGCCCAACGCCTTATCTGGCTGAATATGATGCGCGCCATCATCTTGATCTCAGCAGCTACGCGTCAGCCGAAGCGCAGGTTGCGGCCATGTCGGATGATATTGCCTATCATGGCCACGATCTGGATGACGGGCTGAGAGCCGGTCTTCTGACGTTCGACGACATTGAAGATCTTCCCCTGGTGGGTGATGCGCTTCGGGCGTCGCGTGAGATGGAGCGTCGCACGGGTCGCGAAGCGATGGATCAGGCACAGCGTGTTCGTCATGAGACAATCCGCGTGGTGATTAACGCCCTCGCGACGGATTTGACGGATCAGACGCGCCGCAATCTTGAGGCTCTTAATCCGCAGTCCGCAGATGACATTCGCCATGCCGATCATGCGGTTGTGGCGTTCAGTCCCGAGATGCGGGAAAAGAACAAGGCTATCCGCAAATTTCTTTACGCCCGCATGTATCGCCACTGGCGGGTTAATCGCATGGCGCGTAAAGCGAAGATCGCGCTGGCTGAAATCTTTACGATCCTTTCAGAAGAGCCCGGCCTTCTGCCAGACCCGCTCAAGGATCGTGCCAACGCCGCAGATGATATGGAACGACGGCGTCTGGTGGCCAATTATATCGCCGGAATGACCGATCGTTTCGCGATGGAAGAACATCGACGGTTGACGGACCTCTCCGTGCTGGGCTGATAAAGCCCCTCCAAGACGATACAGGTTACAGGAATCGAGCTGAAATGGTCGCTGCACCCACTGCCCATACGACTGACTGCCTTTTTGCCCGCGCCAGAGACCAGGTGTGCGAGGCGCTGCGGTCCGTTGTCCCCGGCCTGCCGGAAGAGGTGGTGCAGCGCGTTGAAGTGACGCCGCCGCGTGACCCGTCCCATGGCCATATGGCGACCAATGCTGCTTTGCTGGCCGCAAAGCCTGCCAAGCGCAAGCCAGCGGAGATTGCGGCAGAACTGGTACAGAAACTCGCCGACCTGCCAGACATAGATCATGCTGAAGCCGCCGGTCCTGGCTTCGTGAACATGACGCTGAAGCCATATGTTTTGCAGGGTGTGGCGAAGGCTGTTCTGGAGGCCGGTGAAGCCTTCGGTCGTTCCTCGATCGGGGAGGGAACGCGCGTCAATGTTGAATACGTCTCCGCCAATCCGACTGGCCCGATGCACGTGGGTCATTGTCGTGGCGCTGTGGTGGGGGATGCGCTTGCAAACCTGATGCAGGCTGCAGGCTACAAGGTCACGCGCGAATATTACATCAATGACGCCGGCACGCAGGTTGTTGCACTGACATGGGCAACTTACTGGCGTTACCTGCAGGTTATTGGCACCGACATCGATGCCGACACGTTCAGCCCGCTGACGCCGAATGGTTTGCAGTATCAGGGTGACTATCTGATCCCGGTTGCCAAGAGCATTGCTGAAAAGCATGGTCGCGCTCTCGCCAATGATGATGGCAGCCCGGCTGATCCGTCTGTCTGGTTCGATATCATCCGCGCTGAAACGCTGGTGCAGATGATGGCCGCAATCCGCGAAGATCTGGAAGGGTTGGGCATCTCCCATGAGGTTTTCGCCAGTGAAGCGGAAACGCTAGCGAGTGGACGGGTTGATGCCGCGATTGCCAAGCTGGAAAGCAAGGGCCTGCTTTATGAAGGCGTGCTTGAGCCACCCAAGGGCAAGACCCCCGAAGACTGGGAACCGCGCCCGCAAACCCTGTTCCGCTCTACAGATTTCGGGGACGATCAGGATCGTGCACTTCGCAAATCTGACGGGACCAACACCTATTTCGCCAATGACATCGGATATCACGCTCAAAAGGCTGAGAACTCAGACGTTCTGATCGATGTGCTGGGTGCGGATCACGGCGGTTACGTTTCCCGCATGCGCGCTGCAATTTCGGCGCTGACGGATGGCAAGACCGGCTTTGAAGTCGTGATGTGCCAGATTGTGCGCGTTGTGAAGAATGGTGAGCCCGTCCGTATGTCCAAGCGTGCGGGCACGTTCGTGACGCTGCGCGATCTGCTGGATGAAGTCGGACGTGATGCCGTGCGCTTCACAATGCTGACCCGTAAGGCCGATGCGCAGATGGAATTCGATCTGGATGCCGTTGTTGCCCAGACGCGTGATAACCCGGTGTTTTACGTTCAGTATGCTCACGCCCGCTGCCGCTCGGTTCTGCGTTCAGCAGAAGCGATGTTTGGTGCTGCATCCGTGACGCCTGAAGCGCTGGCAACTGTTGATCTTTCCGGTCTGTCGTCAGACGTGGAACTGGCCGTTCTGCACCGTATCGCGTCTTTCCCACGTTCTGTCGAAGCGGCTGCTGCAGCGCGTGAACCGCATCGGATTGCAACGTATTGCATTGATCTGGCGTCTGATTTCCACACACTGTGGAATCGTGGACGCGAAGACACGACCCTGCGCTTTCTGCATGAGAACGATCGTGAGACGAGCCTGGCAAAGCTGGCGCTTGTTTCTGCGATTGCCGGCACCCTGCGTTGCGCACTGACCATTCTTGGCGTTGTGCCAGTGGAGGAAATGCGATGAGCCCTGACAGCGAGAATGATCGCGATTTCCGGGATCCGGGTGATTACGGCGCGGGACCTTCTTCTCCCCGCCCGTCGTCTGCCCCGCGTGCGGAGCGTGAGCGCCTGAGCAACGACTACGATGATGACGCCCCACCGCGTCGTCGTGCGGCGGCAGCGCCGGAGACTGCGAGCCGCGCCGGTGGCGTTGCGTCCCTTCTTGGCAGTGATCCGGCGACGCGAAAGCTTGTCGGTGGCGCTATCGGCATCGGCGCCGTGTTGCTGCTCGCTGTCGGAGGATGGTCTCTGACAGGAGGCCATCACGGCGGAATTCCCATTATCGGCCCACCGCCAGGCCCTGTGAAAGATGTTCCAACCGATCCGGGAGGAATGCAGATCATGGGCAGTGATAGCGGCGATACGGATCTGACAGGCAACGGGGAAGCGCATCTGGCTCCGGGACCGGAACAGCCGGACGCGAAGGCGCTGGCTCGTCAATATGGTGTGCAGCCAGGGACGCCTCCTGCGGCTCAGCCGGACAAGCCCGCAGCGCCCGCTGACGCTACGCCTCCTGACGGTGCGGCTCCGGCTGCTCCAGATGCTGCAGCAGGCAAGGACAAGGCTGCCGCTGAACCGTCGGTTGTGCCTCCCGAGGCTCCTGAAAGCAAAGATGCCGCTTCAGCGCCCGCGGACGCCGAGGCGCCGGAAGACGCTCCAGCACCAAAGCCGGTTCCAGCCGTCAAGCCGCAGCCTAAGGCCCCTGATGCGCCTGTTCACAAGGCTGTTCCGCCCAAGCCTGTGCAGAAGCCCCTTCCGGCGCCTGTGGCTGAGCCAGAAAATGCTATTTCTCAGCAGAAAACGGCTGCTGCGGCTCCGAAGGCTGAGGCTGGCGGTGCACGCGAAGTTCAGCTTGCCGCGCTCGACAGTGAAGCCGCAGCGCGCAAGGAGTGGGACACACTGCGCCATCAGGCACCCGGACTGTTCGCAGGTCATTCACCGCTCTTTGAGAAGACTGCTCATGGGGACAAGACGTTTGTGCGGCTGCGTATTGGTGGCTTCGCGGATCTGAAGGCCGCCCGGGCGTACTGCGTGAAGCTGCACGCACAGTCCATCGCCTGCACTCCGGCACAGTTCTGAGAGACCGGGCTTGAGCGAGGTTCTGCATCTGACGCTGGACGGATTTGAGGGGCCGCTGGATCTGCTCCTTGACCTCGCCCGGTCCCAGAAGGTGGACCTCGCAAAAATCTCCATTCTTCAGCTTGTCGAGCAGTATCTGTCCGTTGTGGAGCAGGCCCGCGTGGAAGCACGGGCACTGCGGCTTGAACTGGCAGCAGACTGGTTGGTGATGGCAGCGTGGCTCGCTTGGTTGAAGTCCAAACTGCTTCTTCCCGCAGAAAATAACGGGGAAGACGCTGAAGAAGCGGTGGAGCAGCTTCAGGAGCGTCTGTTCGAACTGGAACGTATGCGGGCGGCCGCAGCCTGGCTCATGGAACAACCAAGGCTGGGTATGGATGTGTTCCGTCGCGGCGAAGGGGAAGACCACACCGAGATTGACCGTTCGGGTCTGAGAGTGGACCTGTCAGCGCTGATCACGGCTTATCTCTCTGCCCGCAGGCGTACGAACCGCAAACGTGTCTATGCGCCACGCACCCGCAGGTACTGGAGCGTGCAGGATGCCTTAGCCCGTCTCCGCCGCATGCTGGGCACAGACGCCGTGGCGGACTGGCAGACGCTGACGTCCCTTCTGCCCGAACATCTGGGGGAAGGGCTGGAAGCTGGGCCGTATGACCGCAACGCCGCTCTTGCGGGAACACTACTCGCAGGGCTGGAAATGGCTAAGGGTGGTGCGGTGGAACTCCGTCAGCCAGAGGCTTTTGCTGAAATTGAATGGCGGGCAGTCTCGTGATGTCTTCCGATATGGAACGCGCCTGCCTGCTGGTGGAGGCACTTGTTTTTGCCAGCCCTGAGCCGGTGCGCCTTTCCATCATTGCGGACCTTCTAAGTACACAGGGTCTGAAAATCGCGGCCACGGACGCTCTGGACGCCGTGGGAGAGCGTTATGCGACCCATGCTATCGAGCTTGTTGAAGTGGCTGGAGGCTGGCAGTTCCGGACGCGCGCTGAATATGCATCTGCGCTGACCAAGATCGTGGAGAAGCCTCGTCGGCTCAGCCGGGGGGCAATGGAAACGCTGGCAATTATTGCGTATCACCAGCCGTGCACACGGGCAGAAATTGAAGCGATCCGTGGTGTATCTCTGGGGCAGGCTATTCTGGATGCGCTGCTGGAAGATAGTCTGATTGCGCCGAAAGGCCGAAAGGAAGTGCCGGGGCGCCCCGTTCTCTGGGGAACGACACCCATATTTCTGGAGAGTTTCGGACTGCCCGATATCGGGTCATTGCCGAAGCGTGAAGACTTCCTGTTGGACAGGGCTCCCACTGAAGCAGCACCAGATGCGCCTTCACCCGTAGGCGAGACTGACGGGAAGGGCTAGGATTGTTGCATGTTTGACTTCAGTTTCTCTGAAATTGCCCTTTTTGTCGTCGTGGCAATGGTTTTCATTCGGCCGAAAGATCTGCCGGTTGCCATTCGTACACTCTCGAACGGTATCAAGGCGATGCGCCGGATGGCTGGTGAATTCCAGTCTCATATTGACGATATGGTACGGGAAGCGGACCTGTCTGAAGCGCGGGATCAGTTTCGGGACCTAAAGAACTTCAATCTGCGGGACCGCGTCACGAAGGCGATCGACAGCGATAATTCCATTCGCCGTAGTCTGGACATTGATACCAGCGGCGCAGCAGTGTCGTCCTCCAGTGTCAACGATCTGCCACGGGTCCCGGCTCCTCCGCCGATGCCGCCATCTTCTTTTGGTGGTGGTGAAAGCCGCCCCTACAACGCGATGGTTCAGTATCAGGCGGAAGAAGAGCTCAATGATGACATTGTGGACGCGCCATCCATCCTTCCACCCGCAACAGCACGGCGCCTGATGCATGAGCGCGCCCGCTGGCGCGCCCCGGATATTCTGCCGCCTGTCCGTGCGCTTCATCATGGCCGGCGCGTTGCCATTTCGAGCGCGGAGAAAGACGCATGACGGACTCCGATACGATCCAGGACACCCCGATGCCGTTGCTCGACCATATTGTCGAGCTTCGACGTCGGCTGATCTGGTCCATTGCAACGTTCGTGATCGCCTTTGCGATCTGCTATCACTATGCAGGCGATATCTACCGGTTTCTTGCGGCGCCTCTCGGCAATATCATGCGCGAGAAGGGTGAGCAGCCACACCTGATCTATACGGCGCTTTATGAGGCGTTCTTCACGTATATTCGTGTGGCGGTGTTTGGCGCGACGTGCCTGTCTTTCCCGATGATTGCCATTCAGGCGTGGATTTTCATCGCGCCCGGCCTGTATCGCAGTGAGAAGAAGGCATTTGCACCGTTCCTCGTCGCAACGCCTGTCATGTTCACCGTTGGCGCCGCGCTGGCCTATTATGTCGTCTTCCCATTTGCCTGGAAGTTCTTCCTGTCGTTCCAGACCTCGGGCAATGGCGGAATGGACATCGAGCTTCAGGCCAAGGTGTCTGAATATCTGACGCTCGTGACGAAGATGATCCTCGCATTTGGGGTCTGCTTCGAGCTTCCGGTGATCCTGACCTTGCTGGTGCGTGTGGGGCTGATCGGGACGGCGCAGCTTAAGAAATTTCGCCGCTATGCGGTGGTGGCGTCCTTCGCCGTGGCGGCCGTGATTGCCCCGCCTGACGCCATCACCATGCTGAGCCTCGCCATTCCGCTTGTGGCGCTGTACGAGGTATCCATTCTTGTGGCGCGGCTGGTTGAGCCGAAGCCCGTGACTGACGAAGAAGACTGACGGAGCCCTGAACCATGCATGACCTGAAAGCCCTGCGCGCCGATCCGGCCGCATTTGACGCTGCTCTTGAGCGTCGGGGCCTGTCACCTGTGGGGCAGAAAATCGTCTCCGAAGATGAAGAGCGCCGCGCCGCTCTGGCGGCGCTGCAGGAGGCTCAGGCGACCCGCAAAACGCTGGCCAAGGAGATCGGGCAGGGCAAGCGCACTGGCGCCGATACGTCCGCTCTCGAAGCGCAGGCAGTCGAACTGCGTGACCGGATTACGGGTCTGGAAGAGCGTGCGGCCATCATCGAAAAGAGCATCGACGATGTTCTGGCCTCCCTGCCGAACCAGCTTGACCCGTCCGTGCCGGATGGGAAAAGCGAGGATGAGAACGTCGTCGTTCACTATCGTGGCGAAAAGCGCGAATTCACATTTGAGCCGAAGCAGCATTTCGAGCTGGGTGAAGCTCTTGGCCTGATGGACTTCCCGACGGCGGCCAAGCTGTCCGGGACGCGCTTTGTCGTTCTCCGTGGCGCGCTGGCCCGTCTGGAGCGTGCGCTGGGTCAGTTCATGCTGGACACACATACGACCGAGTTTGGTTACAGCGAAACCAGTGTTCCACTGCTGGTGAATGATGCGGCGATGTACGGCACCGATAAGCTGCCGAAGTTTGCTGAGGATTCCTTCCGTACGGAAGATGGCCGCTGGCTAATCCCGACCGCGGAAGTTCCGCTGACGGCCTCTGTCATGGGCGACATTCTGCCTGCTGATGCGCTGCCGATCCGTTTGACGGCACTCTCCCAGTGTTTCCGTTCCGAAGCCGGGTCTGCGGGGCGCGATGTGCGCGGTATGCTGCGCCAGCATCAGTTCACGAAGTGCGAACTCGTTTCCATCGTGAAGCCCGAAAACAGCGATGCCGAACACGAGCGCATGACGCAGGCCGCCGAGACCATTCTGGAGCGCCTTGGCATCACGTTCCGCCGTATTCTGCTATGTGCGGGCGATACGGGTTTTGGTGCGGCCAAGACGTTCGATCTGGAAGCGTGGATTCCTGGGCAGCAGGCCTGGCGTGAGATTTCCTCCTGCTCCAACACCCGGGCCTTTCAGGCTCGGCGCATGAAAGCCCGGTATCGTTCCGACAATGGTCCGGCCTTCGTGAATACGCTGAATGGTTCCGGTCTTGCTGTAGGGCGGACGATGATTGCCGTGATGGAAACCTACCAGAACGAAGATGGCAGCATAACCATTCCTGAAGTTCTGCGTTCCTATATGGGTGGGCTAACCCGTATTGGCTAAGGACTATTGCTAAGATGATAACACGCCGTTTCGCTCTTTCCCTTGTGGCAGGAAGTGCCTTTGTCCAGATGGCAAAAGCCGCGCCTCTGGAAACTTTGAGCGGGACGGTGACGTACCGGGAGCGTATGGCGCTCCCGGCTGGAGCTGTTCTCACAGTTCAGCTTGAAGACATTTCCCGCGCAGATGCCCCCGCGATTACTCTGGCGGAGAGCCGCCAGGATATTCTCCGTCCGGGCCCGATTGCTTACACATTGCGCTACCCCGCATTGAAAAGCGGGTTTCGCTACGCGCTGCGTGCAGAAATTCGTGTGGGTGATACCTTGCTGTTCACCACCGAAGATTTTCATGGGCTCGATCAGCCGAACATTCTTGTTCATCGCGTTTCTGCGCCTGCTGCATCATCCCCTTACGGAACCTGGAGTGTACAGGCGCTGGACGGCAAGCCTTTGGAGACGACGGCCAGAAAGCCTGTATTAACGCTCAATCAAAACGGTCGCGTTTCGGGGTTTGGTGGCTGTAACAGGCTGATGGGTCATGCCGTGATCAAGGGGAACACAATACGGTTCGCCCCGATGGCGATGACGCGAATGGCTTGTATTGGCTCTGGCATGGGGATCGAAAGTCATTTCGTCAAAAATCTGGAAGACGTGCGCTTCTGGTCTATCGGTCAGAGAGGAGAGCTCACTTTGAATTCACAATCTGGGATCGCCATGATTGTTTTGACTTCGGCAGATATTGATAGTCAAAAATTATGATTGCTACCGAGGTTGGCTGAAATTTCGCCTGATACGAAGTAATCGTGATGCGTAAAGCTGTGTCAGATTATTTTTAACTTCAGCCTGTGATAAAAATTATTTGCAAATTGATGAAGTTTTTCCGATAGCTGCGGTCTTGTTGATACCTTCTCAATCTGAAGAGCGTGCGTTTCAGGTGCTTGAAGGTACGGTGATGCTTGGGATGAAAAAAATGACTCAACCTACGGAAGAAAATGGGCCAGAGCGGCTCTCACCGGGGCTGGAGCTTGGACGCCGTATCCGTCTTCTTCGGGAAATGGTTGGACTGAATCAGCAGCAGCTTGCAGATCGGGTTGGAATTTCGCGGTCTGCCGTGGCTTTCTGGGAAACCGGGCGCTCCGGCCACGTCGGTAAGCATCTGGGCGCACTGGCTGAGGCCCTTGGGGTGGACGCTGAAGTGCTCCTGACCGGCATGGCATACAAGGAAATTCAGGAAACGCTGACCCCCGATGAAAGCATGTTCCTGAACCTTTATCGGCAGCTCAGTCCGCTTATCAAGCTGCAGGCCCAGAAATGGGTAGAACGGCGCGTTCGGCAGGCTGAAGACGCCGCAGAAGGTTAAGGTGCTTCGAAGGGCAGGATGTTTCCTGCCCTTCGGAACAGCTTTTCAGCTTCGTTTCCGAGGGAAGCCGCCAGGCTTCCCTTTTTTCTTGAAGCCCGGCTTGGCAGGGTGGCCTGACTTTCCGGCAAAAGGCTTGTCACTGCGGCCTCTCGGCGTGAACCCGCCGCGCTGCTGCTTCTGGCTTTCGCGCATTCGGCTCTGGGTGCGCAGAACCTGCTCAATCCAGTCATTCAGGATCGACGTGTTGATCTCAGCGTTCTGCTGCGCGGGATAGGCTTCCGGGAAGCGCAATGCGAGCCAGCGCCAGGCGACGAGGCGCTTATGGCGCTTCTCTGCTCGTTCCAGCTCTTCGCGGCCTGCCTGCTCTGGATGGGGCAGGCGACCCGTTCCTGGTGGCGGAACTGGGCGACCCGCAGCGTGATCCGCGGCCCAACTCACCAAGCGCTGAATCCCATTGTCCCGCTCATCAATCGGGCACATGGCGTAGGTCCAGCGTGTGGTCAGATCGAGGTTTTCCACGCCTTCCAGAGCTGCCGCAATCTCAAGAGACTGTTCCATGTCCGCCAAGCGGTAGTTTGGATCATCCGGCCGCAGAACAGCGTGCTTGATGCGTGTCAGAACACCATAAAGACTGTCGCTGCCGATTTCTTCAGCAACGGCACGCACGATGTCTGAGTCTGGCTGAACCAGTGGTCGCAACTCCGTCACAGGTTCTGGAGGAGCAGCCAGCATGTGGCGAACGAAAGTCGGGCTGCCAGATTCTGCAAGAACGCAGACAAGGCCTTCCTCATGCTTGCCGTAGCGGCCAGCACGCCCACCAATCTGTTTGACCTCCTGCGAGATCAGATCGCGGGTCTGACGCCCATCAAACTTGCGTAGGGCGCTGAAGACAACGCGGCGGATGGAGAGGTTCAATCCCATTCCAATAGCATCTGTCGCAATCAGAATATCTGCATCACCGTTGTTGAAACGGGCGGCTTCTGCGCGGCGCACTTCCGGACTGAGGGCGCCATAAACAACGGCCACCCGGCGTCCACGGGCCATAAGCTCGGCCCGCATGTCCAGAACTTCACGCCGTGAAAACGCAATGACGGCATCGCCGACCGTCAATTCGCTGAGATGAACTGTTCCGCCAGCTTTGAGCGGACTTTTTCGTTCGAGATGGATCTCGTCCACCGGGTCGTCACAGAGTTCGGCAATCCGTTTGACGAGCGGGATACAGTCCGCAGCGCCAAGAATGTACACATGTCGAGCTGGCACACCCATGATCGCGGCTGTCCATGCTGCACCCCGATCCGGGTCTGCCAGCATCTGGGCCTCATCAATGATGGCGACGTCCACCGGCTTATGGAACGGGCACATTTCGACCGTTGCTGCCAGGTGGCGAGCACCGGGCATTTCAATGCGCTCTTCACCCGTGGCCAACGATGCGGGGACGCCACGGGTCAGCAGAGCTTCCCGGAATTCATGCGCCAGGAGACGAAGAGGGGCGAGCGCCAGGCCGCTCTCTGCATTGGCGAGAGCATTGAGTGCTGTGTACGACTTCCCCGAATTGGTCGGGCCCGTAACGAGCGTAATGCGGCGCTTGAGAGAACGCGCCGTGCGGAAATGAGCCGCAAAACGGTCCAGCGCTGCAACGCGGGCAATGGCGGCATTGCCGACCTTGGTGCCACGCTCCAGCTTCTCCGGACGATCCGGTGTGCCACTGCGCCATTCGGGAAGGCGCGCGCGCAGTTTCTTCAGTTCGTCTGGATCGAAGAAGAACAGTTCGATGCCGTCGTCACGTGTTTCGCGTTTGGCAATGGGAAGACGGTTTTCCGCCACCCACCGCAACGCTTCACGCCGGGAACAATGGAGAATGCCCGGGACTTCTTCAAACCCGGCAAGATTGGCTTCCCACTCTTTCAGGCGTTCGAGCTCACGCTCCCGGCGACGTTCTGCGCGAGCCTGAATGTCAGCCTGTTCGCGGGCGCGGCGCTCTTCCGCCAGACGGAGATCGTCTTCGAAGCCGAGGTCAACGCTTCCGAATGCGCTCGCAATACTGCGGGAAAGCTTTTCAAGCTGGCCGCCAGACAGGATCAGTCCGGCATCTGCAAGATCGGCACGAACCTCTTCGAGAACGCTGCGTGGCGAGTCTCCCAGATCCTGCCAGCGTGAGACCAGAACATCCTCTAGTGTGAGGCGCAGAGCCGCAATGTCGGCACGAGGGTCATGCGTGCGGGCTGCAGCTTCCTGTGTGTCGGCTTTCGTGACCCAGACTTCACCGGCACGGCGGGCGACATTCATGAGCTGGGACGCCCATGTCTTACGCCGTACGACGCACAGCGCGTCGATCAAGGCCTCGTGGGGGAGGGTAGCTTCATTACCCTCAAGCCGCCGGGCGACCTGCCGAAGCAGCGCTGGCCGCTCACGGGGGGTGATGTCCAGCGGTGTCCCGAAATCGGCTTCAGCCTGGTTCAGGGCACGTTCGGCGGGAGAGAGGGGGGCGTCGCTCACGGAGTCGTCTGTCATGAAAAGACTTTTGCGTCATTCGGCTATCGGGTTCAACGCAGATGGGTTTTCCGAAACGTGATGATTGCGCTAAAAGGTCCGGCTCTTATCAGGTCCGAGACCTGTTATCCGTGCCACACCGGAGACAGAAACCGATATGTCCACCCCGAGTTTTGCCGCCCCGACTCCTGAGATCGACGAACCCATTACGGGCCTGACGCCGTATGAAGGCCATCCGAAACAGTATCGCCTGGCTGAACCCAGCAAGGAATACGCTCATCTGTATCCTGCAAAGGTTCTGACCGTTCATCACTGGACGGACCGTCTTTTCAGCTTCACCACAACGCGTGACCCGGGCCTGCGGTTCGAGAACGGCCAGTTCGCGATGATTGGCATTGAGGTCGAGGGCAAGCCGCTTCTGCGCGCTTATTCCATCGCGTCTGCCAACTATGAAGACCACATGGAGTTCCTCTCCATCGCCGTGCCGGAGGGGCCGCTGACGTCCCGGCTGCGTCATGTGAAAGTGGGCGATACGGTTCTGATCGGTCGTAAACCGGTGGGGACGCTGCTTCTTGATAACCTGAAGCCGGGTCGTAACCTGTACTTCCTGTCCACAGGCACAGGCCTCGCGCCGTTCATGAGCCTCATCAAGGACCCGGAAGCCTACGAGCGCTATGAGAATGTGATCCTCAGCCACACAGTCCGTATTTCGGGCGAACTGGCTTATGAGAACCACATCCGTCATGAGCTGCCGGAGCATGAGTTCCTGGGTGAGTTCGTTGCTGAGAAGCTCAAGTACTACCCGGCTGTGACGCGTGAAGACTATGCTGTCACGGATCGCATCACGAAGCTGATCGAAAGCGGCAAGATCTTCGAGGATCTGGGCATCGATAAGCTCGACCCTGAGCATGATCGCGTCATGATCTGTGGTTCGCCGGAAATGCTTGCGGATACGGAAGCACTTCTGGAGCGTATGGGCTTCGAAGAAGGCAACATGAGCCGTCAGGGTTCGTATGTTGTCGAGAAGGCGTTCGCAGAGCGCTGAGACCACAGGCACGGAAGGCCGGGATTTATGCAGGAATTCGATCTTTTCGTCATCGGAGCCGGATCGGGTGGTGTACGCTGTGCGCGTATTGCTGCCCAGAACGGCGCGCGCGTCGCGATTGCGGAGCGTCGTCACTGGGGCGGAACCTGCGTCAATCTCGGCTGCGTGCCGAAGAAGCTGATGGTCTATGCGGCGGAGTATGGCCGCGAGATCGACGATGCCCGCGCTTATGGCTGGGATGTAACTCCGGGACCGCATGACTGGCGCACGCTGATTGATGCCAAGGACCGTGAGATCGAACGCCTGAATGGCATTTACGTCTCAATGCTGAAGAAAGCTGGTGTTGAGCTGTTCACCGGCGATGCACGCTTTGTAGATGCGAATACGGTTGAAATCGGCCCGTCCGAGCTTGATCCGGATGCTGAGGTTCAAACCGTTCGTGCCAAGAACATTGTCATTGCGACGGGTGGTGCGCCGACGCGTCTCGATATTCTCGGCGCAGAGCACGCGATTGTCTCGGATGATGCATTTCATCTGGAGAACCGGCCTGAGCGCGTTGCCATTATTGGCAGCGGCTATATCGGAATTGAATTCGCAGGAATTTTTGCGGGTCTCGGTTCGCAGGTAGACTTTGTTTATCGGCAGGACCTGCCGCTGCGTGGCTTTGACGAGGAAATGCGTCGCCATATCGCAGAATTGGTGCCACTGAATGGCATCACATCCCATCCGGGCAGCACGCCGGAACGGATTGAGAAGACTTCTGAAGGGTATAACCTTCACCTGAAGGGTGGGAAGGTTATCGAAACCGACTGCGTTTTCATGGCAACCGGGCGGCATCCGAACCTGACATCCCTGCGGCTGGATCTGGCCGGGGTCGAGGTCACAGACGGTCGGATCGTGACGCGCCTTGAAGATGCAAAGACGAACGTTCCGGGCATTTATGCCATCGGGGATGTGACCGACACTTATAACCTCACGCCGACCGCCATTGCCGAAGGTCATCTTCTGGCGGAGCGTCTATTCGGCGAAACGGGCCGCGAGTGGTCTTTCGGAACGACCCCAAAAGCTGTTTTCTTCAGTCAGCCGCTCGCTTCGGTTGGGCTAACGGAAGAAGAAGCTGCGGAACACCATACACTTGATATCTATACGTCGTCTTTCACGCCGATGCGCCAGTCGCTGTCTGGTCGCAAGGGCAAGGCGTTCATGAAGCTGGTCGTGGATTCAAAAAGTCAGGTTGTGCTGGGTGCCCACATGATCGGTCCGGATTCACCGGAAATCATTCAGGGGCTGGCCATTGCCGTCACGGCAGGTCTGACCAAGCGCGATCTGGACCGCACGATCGGCCTTCACCCCACAAGTGCGGAGGAGTTCGTGACCATGCGGACCCCGACGCGCCATGTTCCTCCTTCTTCCGACAAACAGAACTGATACTCCGATGGCTCATGACGATCCTTTGCCGCCCCTGAAGATCATGAGCCATTACACAGCAGGGCAGGTGCAGGCGTGAAACTCGGCTGGCTGTTTGCGCCGTCCATCACCTCTGTGATGTTCGCCCTGCGTACGACGATTGCTTCGCTACTGGCTCTGGCCATCGCTCTGTGGATGGAACTTGGTGAGCCGCAATGGGCCGCCATGACGGTCTGGATTGTCGCGCAAAATTCCCGCGGAGAAAGTATCTCCAAGGGCCGCTGGCGTCTGGTCGGCACGGTTGCTGGTATGGTTGCCGCCATCGCCCTGATGGGCATGTTTCCGCAGTACCCCTGGCTCTTTCTTCCTGCCTTGGCGATCTGGGTCGGACTTTGCGCCGGGTTCGCCACACTGACGCATAACTTTCGAGGCTATGCGCTCGTTCTTGCCGGCTACACCTGCACGATCATTGCTCTTGGCGCCGTCAAGGAGCCGGACAATGTGTTCAACATTGCCATGGCGCGTGGAACGTACATTTTTCTGGGCGTGATCTGCGAGACGGTCATGGGAATGGTGTTCGTTCCCAATGTGGCAGACCGCGCCCGCGAAGAACTGCGAAAGCGGTTGCAGGCTATTCTTACAAAGGCCAGCGGTGCTCTGACGGACGTTCTGAACCAGAAAGCCAACGCCACAGATACGCTCTGTGCCCTCATGGGATCGCTTCAGGCATCAAGCGATCAGATCGAGTTCTCCCGGATCGAAATTCGCAGTCAGGGAAATGAGGTCGAACATGCCTATGTGACGCTGGGTCTCGTGGCGCGTGTTCTGTCACGTGGACTGGGGCTCAAGACGCGTATGACGTCTGTGTCTCATATTCCGGAAGCGCTTCTCCCGTTTCTTCACGACATGGGGGTCGCCCTTGAAGGGCTGCCAGCGCGCTTGGAAAGCGACCGTCGCGGCATTGCAGCTCTTGTTCAGACGGAAGCCTTACTGGCTGAATGTCGAGGTCGAATGCAGGCAGTTTTGCCACGGGACGACGAAGATTCCCTGAATGAAGGCATTATTCTGACCGGCGTGGAGGTCATGATTTCGGACCTCTGTGAAACACTGCGTTCCTATCGCGCCAGTGTAGATGGTGCCCCGATTTCTGAGCGTCATCGCCTGACCCGGAACACAGACTGGCGCGCGGCCGTCCGAAACGGAGTGCGGACGATGGCTGCTCTTCTATTCGGGGCTTACGTCTGGGAAGTGACAGCCTGGCCGCAAGGGAGTGTGTTCCTGACCTTCATCGCCGTGGTCTGCGCGCGTTTTGCCACCTTCGAGAACACAGTTCTGTTGAGTGGCGCATTCTTTTACGGCGCAGTCTGGGCTGCATTAGCGAGTGTTATTCCCGTTTTCGTCGTGATGCCTGTGACGGCCAGCTATGTCTTTTTCTGTCTGACCGTTGGCTTCTTCATGATGTTGGGCGGTCTTGCGACGCGTAATCCTGGCACGGCCGTCATGGCAGCGTCCTATGGGACGTTTTTTCCGTTCCTTCTCGGAATGGATAATCAGGGACGTATGGACGAGATTTCGTGGTTCAACACGACGATCGCCCTGCTGCTTGGTCTTGGAGCCGGCGTCGTAATTTTCCGCGCAGTTCTGCCGTTCACACCACGCCGTGCGGCGGAGGTGCTGCGTTATCAGCTGCGTCGCAGTCTACGGCGTCTGGCGCTTCCCGGCGTCGTCATGGACGAATACGTCTGGATTAATGATGGTACGCAAAGCATGGAGCGTGCCGTCCGATTTGCAGGCTCTCTGGCAAGCGATCGCGCTGAAGAAATGCTGCGTGGAACGCTATCAGTCATGACGGTCGGGCGAAATGTGTTGATGCTGCGAAAGCTGGCGCAGCATGGTAGTTTGCCAGATACTGCCGTAGCTGCGGTGGATGGTCTGATCCGCAATCTTCTGCGTCGTAAACTGCCGCTCACCCATACAGCCGCAACGATTGAGCCGACACTGACGGAACTTTACGCCCTCGAGCGTGAATCTCAGGACCCGTCCATTCGTCATGATCTCGTGCTGGCGATTGGCTCCCTGCTGATCGTACAGTCAGAACTGCCGACCAGCAGGGCATTTCTCAGGGCAACAACCTGAGTTTCAAGGTCAGGACGCCAGGAATTCCAGCAGGTCTGCATTGACCTGTTCGGCATGGGTGAAGAACAACCCATGCGGAGCACCGTCATATTCCCGGAAGATCGATCCCGGAATCAGATCGGCGGCACGTCGGCCGGCGATATCAGCCGGAACCGCTGAATCAGCCGTTCCATGGATGATGAGCGTGGGAATGGTGAAAGATTGTAGATCACTGCGGAAATCGGTTTTCCCCCAAGCATCTACGCAGTCGAGCGTCGCCATCGGGCTAGCCATGCTGGCCAGTGTGAAAGACCATTCCAGCACGCCCTCACTTACAGGGTGGTGCAGCATGGTCGTACCATAAAAGCCCGGCAGAAAACTCTTGAGGAAGCCGAAGCGATCCTGTCGAATTTCCTGTTTGATGCCATCGAAAACAGAAATATCCACGCCTTCGGGATTGTCCGCAGTCTTCAGAAGGAATGGGACGATGGAGGCCAGAAGCACAGCTTTTGAAATTCTTGAGCGACCATGGCGCGTCAGATAGCGGGCAACTTCGCCACCCCCCATGGAGAAGCCCACGAGGGTCGCATCCCACAGGTCAAGCTGTTCCAAAATGACCGCAAGGTCATCGGCCAGAACGTCGTAATTATAGCAGTTGATGGGATGGCCTGAGAGACCAAAGCCGCGCCGGTCATAGGTAATGACGCGGTAGCCAGCTTCGACCAGTGCGAGGGTCTGTTTTTCCCACATGTCGCCGGTCAGCGGCCAGCCGTGGATCAGAACAACCGGGCGTCCGACGCCCATATCCTTCACATGAAGGCTCGTTCCGTCAGTAGCAGTAATATACGGCATGGAGTCTGCTCCTCATACGATCTGGCTGGATGATACCAGCCGCATCCTGAAGAGCAGAACCCCCACGCTGAAGATTGGTTTCTTTTACCAGCCGTTGCCGCGTGGAGCGACATAACCGTTGCCGGTGGCATCACCGAGCTGGCCAGACTGGGTGTTGTTGCTGCCCTGATAGGACGACCCGAATTTGGAGAGGTTGGCACCCGTTACGCTATCGCGTTCCACCCCGGCCTCATGGTCCGGATCGGGCCCGTGCTCGAATTCCGTGCTCGGAGCATCCTGATAGCCAGGTGGTAGGGACCGGTGGCCACGGGCACGGAAATGCTCTCCGCCATTGGCCTTCTGTTCAGCGCCCGGCACTTGAGACTGGGTGCTGTTTTGCTGGGGGGCTGTTTCGTAGGGCTGACCGAAAGTCGTGCTCTGAGCCTGAGCCACCCCTCCCAGCAGAGCGGTCGCCAGCAGGGCATGGCAGAAAAAGCGGGAAGAGGGCAGCATGGGATCTGGTCCTGAACCAATCATGGAAATCAACGGCCCCATCACCATATGGAAAGCAGAACCGCATATTTTTTTATAATCGGTCCGCTTGGGCTGAGGTTCAAGAGTTCTTTTCATCTCGAATGGCGGGAGCAGGAGGAAGCAGTGGAGGATCTCTTTGCGGAAATGCGGGTTCGCACAGAGCTTGGGACAGGCGCGGTCTGGTTTCCAGGCTTCGTCGACTCCGTTGCAGACCAGCTTTTGCAGCATATCCATTCTCTCTCCCAGATTTCTCCTTTCCGCGTCATGATGACGCCGGGTGGTCGCTCAATGTCTGTCGCTATGACCAGTTGTGGGGCCTGCGGGTGGTATACTGACAACCGTGGATACCGGTACGTTCGACACGACCCGATGACTGGCGAACACTGGCCGGGTATGCCGGATATATTTCGTCATATCGCTGTCGCGGCTGCGCAGGAGGCCGGATTTCCAGATTTCACTCCCGTGTCGTGTTTGGTGAACCGCTACGAGCCAGGCGCAAAGATGGGGCTTCATCAGGATCGGGATGAAGATGATCTGGCGTCTCCGATTGTGTCTGTTTCTCTTGGGGTTCCGGCCCGATTTGCGTTTGGAGGCTTACAGAAGACAGACCCGGTCAGGCGCTTTGATCTGAGGCATGGAGACGTCATGGTGTGGGGCGGGCCGTCTCGGCTGGCATGGCACGGCGTTTCGCCCGTGCGTGAAACATTCCATCAGCAGACAGGTGCCATGCGTTACAATCTAACTTTTCGCGCTATCAACCCGGCGCTTTTTCAGCCATAAACAGCGCCCCGCAATTCTGTTCACTTCCCGACCCCCGGAGGGCATTCAATGCACCCCTCGACCAAGACCCAGACGTCCGACAACACGATGTCATGGTCTCCTGCAAGCTGGCGTTCCCGTCCGATCGTCCAGGCCCCGTCTTATGAAGACGAAGCTGCGCTTGCTGCTGTCGAGGCTCGTCTGCATCGATATCCTCCGCTGGTTTTTGCCGGTGAAGCTCGCCGCCTGAAGACACGTCTGGCCGCAGCATCCCGCGGTGAAGCCTTTGTGCTTCAGGGTGGGGCCTGTGCGGAAAGCTTCGACGAATTTACGGCCGATATCGTCCGCGACACTTTCCGTGTGCTGCTTCAGATGGCTGTGGTTCTGACATTTGCCGCCAAGGTGCCTGTCGTGAAGATCGGTCGTATGGCGGGTCAGTATGCCAAGCCACGCTCATCCAACACGGAAACAATCGATGGTGTGACGCTGCCGTGCTACCGCGGTGACATCATCAATGGTCCGGAATTCACGGCGGCTTCCCGTATCCCTGATCCTGCCCGCATGGAAACGGGGTATTTCCAGTCTGCCGGTGTGATGAACCTCCTGCGTGCGTTCGCAAATGGCGGTTATGCAAACCTGCATCAGGTTCATAGCTGGAACCTCGGCTTCGTGGAGCGCTCACCGCTCGCAGCCCGCTATCAGGATCTGGCCCATCGCATTGACGAAACGCTGTCCTTTATGCGGGCTTGTGGTTTCGACAGTGCGGCATCCCAAATTGATGAGACGGAATTCTATACGTCTCACGAAGCTCTTCTGCTGCCCTACGAGCAGGCTCTGACGCGCATCGATAGCACCAGCGGTAACTACTATGACTGCTCTGCGCACTTCCTGTGGATTGGTGATCGCACCCGTCAGCCGGATGGCGCGCATGTTGAGTTCCTGCGTGGCGTTCAGAACCCGATCGGTATCAAGGTTGGTCCGACGACCACAGTCGCCGATCTGGAAAAGCTGCTTGAGATCCTGAACCCGAATGACGAGGCAGGCCGTATTACGCTGATCTCGCGTATGGGCAAGGACAAGGTGCGCGAGCATTTGCCGCCGCTTCTGGATGCCGTCATCAAGACGGGGCGTACGGTCACATGGCTGTGTGACCCGATGCATGGCAACACCACCACAACGTCCAGTAAGGTCAAGACGCGTTCTTTCGAGAGCATTCTGGGTGAAGTGCTTGGTTTCTTCGATGTATTTGAAGCCGCAGGCCGTCGTCCGGGCGGTATCCACCTTGAAATGACAGGTCAGGATGTGACCGAATGCATTGGTGGTGCCCAGTGTCTGACGGAAGCCGATCTGGGTGATCGGTATGAAACATTCTGTGATCCACGCCTTAATGCGGAACAGTCGCTTGAAATGGCGTTTCTACTTGCGCATGAACTGACAGGCCGACGAGCAGGAAAGCAGGAATGAATTCTTCCGTTTCTCAAAGCGCATTAGAACAGTCCAGCGGTGCCATTGGCCCGCTGGATCAACAAACAATTGAATCCAGGACCGATGCTTATTTCGGGCGCACCCGAAAAATCGTCGAACATTTTGGTGATGCGAAAGTCACCTATGCGGTTTTTATCCGCCGCCCGGTCATCGCGGCCTGTGGCATAGCAGTCACCTGGCTGCGGAATGTGGCCAAGGCCCAGAGTTTCGATCTCCATATTCGCGAAGTTTATGAAGAAGGGCAGTGGGTCGGCGCGGGTGAACCGCTTCTGTATCTGACTGGCCCGTTCACAAAACTTGCTCCTCTTGAAACTCTGCTCCTTCAGCGTCTTGGCGCTGCCTGTGTCGCTGCCCATAATGCCTATCAAATGGCAATGGCCTTGCCAGAAGTCCCGTTCCTGGCAATGGAAGCGCGTCATTGTGCTGGCTTCGAAATGCAGGAACAAATGGGCTATGCGGCAGCCGTTGGCTCCCGTGCAGCTCAAAAGGAAGGGGCTCGTGGGTTCATTGGGAATGCCAATGATGCAACAGCTGGCTTCTTTGGTCAGGAGCACGGTCTTGGGACCATGCCGCACGCCCTGATCGGGTATGCAGGTTCAACGCTCCGGGCTGCCGAGATGTATGCCGAAGTCTACCCGAATGATCCGCTGACCATTCTGGTGGACTATTTCGGACAGGAAGTGACGGATGCGCTGGAAGTCTGCCGACGTTTCCCGGAAAAAGCTGCTGCCGGGCAGTTAAGTGTCCGCCTCGACACGCATGGTGGGCGCTTTCTGGAAGGGCTGGACCCACAGTCGTCTTACGCCGTGCTGGAACGCTACACGCCGGGTACGATCCGTCGCTACCGCTCCGATGCAGAGCTGCGGGATCTGGTTGGTACGGGTGTTTCGGCTGCTGCGATCTGGCGGATGCGCGAAGCTCTGAATGAGGCTGGTTTTCCGAAAGTGAAAATCACGGTGTCGTCAGGGTTCAATGTGTCCAAGTGCACAAGTATGCGCGATGCTCACGCGCCGATTGACGTTGTTGGCAGTGGCTCTTTTATTCCTGATCGTTGGTCCGAGACCTATGCAACGGCAGACATCGTGGCCTATGACGGCACGCTTCGCGTCAAGGTTGGGCGTGAATTTCTGCTGAACAAGGCAAAAGCCGAACAGGAGGTCTCATGAGCGACGAAGCCGAAAACCCGGGAACGGAAACTGCCGGGCAGGGCCAGTCCTGGAGTGTCAGGATCATCGATCTCTCCGGTGCATCCGAGGATGACACTGTAGAAGTTGTAAAAGACTTCATGGACCTGATGCACGCCAATGCTTACGCCCGCGCCTATGTGCGAGACAGTATTGAGCGCTGCCGTGTTTCCGGTGCGACAAGTCGTGAAGTGCTGGAAAGCTGGATGGCTTTTGGTGAGAACGCGGAAGTTGTTGATGCGGGAGATGATGGCTGGAAGTCGTCCACGGAACTGGATGACTTCGTTGCCAATCGGGCGACACCCATGGAGCGCGACTGGCGCGCTATTGATCCGCGTCGTCTCGTGGATGACGACGAGATTGCTGGTCCTCCAGACGATGACGAAGATGATGAAGACGACGAAAATACCCACGAAGTCATTCGTCACTGAATAAATTGCTGCCCTTGTGAAACAATAGTCTCACAAGGGCGGCATCCCCGCACCGAGTGGGGTCACAAAATATCCACATGACTTGGGATCTGTAACTGTTACGTTACATTGACCGATACACTGATGAAGTCATGTCGATGCATATTTTTCAAAAGACATTTCTAGCGATTTCCCTGCTCACGGGTCTGGCCTGCTCAACGGCTTATGGCGCAGACATTGGGCGCGAAACTTTGCCGAATGGTTTGCGGGTCGTTGTGGTCCGCAATCCGATCGCCCCTGCCGTCAGCGTGCAACTGAACTATATGGTGGGGTCTGCTGCGGCTCCGAAAGGCTTTCCGGGAACAGCTCATGCGCTTGAGCACATGATGTTCCGTGGAACGCCCTCTCTCAGTGGAGACCAGCTTTCAACAGTGATGGGGACGCTAGGGGGGCAGTTCGATGCTTTCACGCAGACGGACCTGACCCGCTATCACTGTCTGATTCCGGCGCAGGATCTGGATGTCGTCCTACATATGGAAGCGGATCGGATGCAGCATCTTTCATTGGATGCGGGGCAGTGGGCGAAAGAGCGGGGTGCGATTGAGCAGGAAGTTTCGCGGGATCTTTCGAGCCCTGATTTCCGGCTGAAAGAACAAATGAATTCTATTCTGTTTGAAAACAGCGGCTACGATCATTCGCCGTTAGGAACCCGGCTGTCTTTCGAGGCGACAGACGTGAAGCTCCTACGAGATTTTTACAGTAAATGGTATGTGCCCAATAATGCTGTTCTAGTTATCGTCGGGGATGTCGATCCGGCTACGAGCCTGAAGCAGGTTGAACAGATCTTTGGATCTATTCCCGCACGGCCGCTTCCAGAACGTCCGAAGGCTCCTGTTACGCCGGTTGTTCCCCAGGCCTTGAGCATGCAGTCAAATTATGCGGTCGATGGGGTTACTTTGTTCTGGAGAGGACCCACTCTCCGCGATAGGGATGCTCCCGCTGCAGTCCTGTTGGACGCAGTTCTTTCGAACCGTCGTGGACCCCTCTACAAATTGGTGCTGCAACATAAGGCGCTGTCGGCGGAATTGGGTATCGCTCGGGGTCTTCACACGGGAACCGTTCAAGCATCTTTGACAATTCCCAGAGGAGGCGACCCAAAGGCGGCTATGGCCCTTCTCAAGACGACACTTACTGAAATTCGGGCCAAGGGTGTATCAGCGGATGTGCTCGAGGGTATGAAAAAACGGGTGCTTTCGTCGAAGGCTTTTGAAAAGAACTCCATTGCAGGGCTTGGTAGTCAATGGTCTGCCGCTGTGACAGCAGAGAATGCCGATAGCCCCGATGCTGTCTACGATCGTTTTACAAAAGTGACTGTGCAGGACGTCAATGCTCTGGCGCGTAAACTTCTGGATCCGGAACATGCCGTTGCGGTGACGATGCTTGCATCAGATCATGCGGTTTTGCCAGCAGGAACAGGCTTTGGTGGCGCAGAATCCTTTGGCAGTCACGCTAGCGCGACAGGGCCGCTGCCTGATTGGGCCAAGCCGATTGAAAATGTTCCCGTGCCCCCAATCTACGACGCGCCGGATGCAGACTTCATGCTTCCAAACGGTCTGCGGGTGCTGGTGCGAACCAGACATATCAGTCCAACGGTATTTTTGTTTGGGTACATAAAGTCCGACCCTGACATGCAGGCCCCAACCGGAAAAGACGGAGTTGCCGCCCTGACAGGTCAGTTGTTTTCGTTTGGCTCAGTTACACGAGACCGGGAAATATTAGAGAAGAATCTGGATGATCTGGCAGCTACTGCAAGAGGTGGGACCAATTTTTCCATTCGAAGTCGGACACAGGATTTTGGTGCAGCCCTTACCATTTTGGCAGACTTGGAACTGCACCCGGCGTTTCCCCAATATGCGTTTGATTTGATACGTCAGAACATGATCCGTCTGCAGTCAGGGGCTGAGCAGATGCCTGCCTATCGTTTTCGGAGAAGCATCACGAACACATTGATGCCGGAAGGTTTTCCCTCTCGTCGCATGCAAACCATGAAGACACTATCGGATCTGACCCGTGAGGACGTGCTATCCTATTACGCGTCCGTCTATCGACCAGATATGACGACGATAGAAGTTGTTGGTGACATTTCCGTCGAAAAGGCACGCAGACAGATCACAGCGGCCTTTGGGGGCTGGAAAGCCAGCGGACCAAAGCCAGATGTGGATTTGCCAGCCCTTCCATTGCGTACGCTTCCGGAAGTCCAGTCCGTCAAAGATTCTGTTCGGTCACAGGATATGGTGATTATCGCACAGGCGAATGCCCACGGATGGACGGACCCTCAGCGTTACAACATGATGTTGGCTGATACCATGTTAACCAAAGGCCCTGACAGTCGCCTGTATCAAGATCTGCGGATCAAAACGGGATATGTTTATACTGTCGAATCAATGGTCTTTGCTCAGAAAAATTTTGGTACCTACAGTGTGGGTTTTGGTGCTGATCCTGGCTCCGTGAAGGTCGCGCGGGAGCATGTTCTGCAAGAGCTGCAAAGCATGGCAGCAACGCCCGTCACTATTGGAGAGTTGAACAGGGCCAAAGCTCATTTGATCCGCGATATGATTCTCTCAAATGCGACTATGACGGCACCAAGCGGCCTTGATGCAGATCTGACACTACATGGACTAGGCTGGGAGCATTTGAACGATGCCGCCAAAGCCTATCAGGCTGCGACACCTGAAAGCGTTCAGGCGGCATTCAAAAGTTATATTCGTCCAAATGGGTTTGCGACGTTCATATTGGGGCCAATGCCGGCGGGCCTGAACTGAGGCAGAACCAGAAGGCGTTCTGTTTTCGGGCAGATGAGGGTATTGGAACAGAATTCTTAGATGCTCCGAAAGCAGGATATTGCCGCTCGTGAAGAACCGAATTCTGGTCAGTGCCTGTCTGCTGGGTCAGCCAGTCCGATATGATGGCAAGGCAAAGACCCTTCTGCACCCGCTGCTTCAGCAATGGCAGGAAGAGGGACGTCTGGTTGTGGTCTGTCCCGAGCTTGCAGGTGGGATGCCCGTTCCACGCCCCCCGGCGGAAATCGGGGCACGGCAGGATGGCAAAGATGTTCTTCTGGGTGAGGCGCGTGTGACCGACACGTCCGGTGCAGATGTGACGGATGAGTTTATAGCGGGAGCCCGGATTGCCCTGAACGTCGCGCAGGCACAGGGATGCGGGTTCGCGTTGCTTATGGAAGGTAGCCCGTCCTGTGGAAGTCAGATGATTTATGACGGCAGTTTCAGCGGGCAGAAACATGCCGGAGCAGGTGTAACGGCTGCGCTGCTCAGCCAGAACGGGATTCAGGTTTTCAGTCAGGACACGATTGAAGATCTGAGGATTGCTGTTCAGTCAGCCCATTAAATACTGCTCTGAATGGGGTCAGTGCATTTCCTACCGATTTGTCATCAACCTCCCGTTTGACCCGGCGGCAGGGACGTCTAAATTCAAATTATGAACAGTCAAAATCTCTCAGCGGCCACTGGCCCGTCTGCCCCCTCGGCCGAGAACGGTGTTCCGCCGCGCTGGGACCTGTCCGATCTGTACGCGTCGTTGGACGATCCGGCGATCGAACAGGATTTCGCGACTCTGACGTCATCCGCCAGGGCTTTCAGCGAAACCTGGAAAGGCAAGCTCGGTCAGGCCGATGGTGCTGCTTTGGCGAAGGCATTCGCAGAATATGAGCGGATCGAGGAAGGGCTGGGACGCATCGGCTCCTTTGCCCAGTTAGGTTTTGCCGCTCATACGACAGATCCGGTCTGGGGTCGTTTCACACAGGGCATTCAGGAGCGTGTCACAGACATTTCTGCTGATCTGCTCTTTTTCTCGCTGGAACTGAACCGTCTGGATGACGATGTTCTGGACAACGTGTCAGTTGCGCCAGAAATGACTAAATGGCAGCCGTTCCTGCGGGATCTGCGGGTATTTCGTCCTTATCAGCTCTCGGATGAGGTTGAGCAGGTTCTGATGGACAAGTCCGTAACGGGACGGAGTGCCTGGAACCGGCTGTTCGATGAAACCATGGCCAGCCTGACTGTTACGCTTGATGGAGAAACAAAGCCCCTCGGTGCGGCGTTCAACACTCTGACGAGCGCTGAACGTGACAGGCGTGCCGCAGCCGCAGAGCAGATCAGCGCTGTACTGGCAGACAACTCCCGTCTCCTGACGATGATTACCAACACGCTCGCCAAGGATAAGGCGATCGGGGATAAGCTCAGAGGCTATCCGCGCCCGTCCAGCAGCCGGAACCGTGGCAACATGGTCGAGGACGAAGTTGTGGACGCGCTGGTCAGCGCCGTTGATGAGGCTTACCCGCGTCTGTCCCATCGTTATTACGCAATGAAGGCCAAGTGGCTCGGTCTGGACAAGCTGGAGCACTGGGACCGGAATGCGCCCCTGCCGGGTGTGGCTGACACGGTTATTCCGTGGGAGAGCGGCAAAGAGATCGTTCTCAATGCCTATACGGGTTTCGATCCGGCGCTTGGAACACTGGTGGACCGCTTCCTGACGCATCCATGGATTGATGCGGAAGCCGCACCGGGCAAATCTTCGGGGGCTTTTGCCCATCCAACCGTACCGTCCGTCCATCCCTATATCCTGATGAACTATCATGGTCGCGCCCGCGATGTGATGACGCTGGCTCACGAGCTTGGGCATGGTGTGCATCAGATCCTTGCTGGCCAGAAGCAGGGTTATCTGAACTCCGCGACGCCTCTGACACTGGCTGAAACAGCGTCCGTCTTCGGTGAGATGTTGACCTTCCAGTCTCTGCTCGATCGGGAAACCGATCCGAAGCGTCGCCGTCATCTTCTGGCAGCGAAAGTGGAGGACATGCTGAACACGGTAGTCCGCCAGATCGCGTTCTATCAGTTTGAGGTTCGCGTGCATGATGAGCGGGCCAAGGGTGAGCTGTCCGCAGAGCAGCTTGGTTCCATCTGGCGCGACGTACAGGAACGAAGCCTCGGTCCGGCGTTCCACTTTACGCCGGATTATGACGCCTATTGGTCCTACATCCCGCACTTTGTGCATTCGCCGTTCTATGTGTACGCCTATGCGTTCGGGGATTGTCTGGTGAATGCGCTGTATGGCGTCTATCAGGACCAGCCTGACGGCTTTGCCGACAAATACCGGACCATGCTCGAAGCTGGCGGGACACTTCGCCACAAGGAATTGCTGGCGCCGTTCGGTCTTGATGCGACGGATCCGGGTTTCTGGCGTAAAGGACTGGATGTAATCTCGGGTCTGATTGATCAGCTCGAGCAGGAGGGCTGAGGGCACCATGGCGCGCGATCTCGATAATACCGGTTTGATGGGCGAACTTCGCCGGATGGCACGGACATCTGGTGCAGTCGGCGGCATCGCTGCGCGCCTGGCTGGAAACCGTCTTGGTATCAAGACGGACAAGGGTGTCCACGCTGAAGGCCTGAAGTCTTCGCTGGGCAACCTGAAGGGGCCGCTCATGAAGGCCGCTCAGCTTCTGTCCACCATTCCCGGCGCTCTGCCGGATGAATATGCGGAAGAACTGGCTCATCTTCAGGCCAATGCGCCCCCGATGGGCTGGAACTTCGTACGTCGTCGAATGACGGCGGAACTGGGTGCTGGCTGGGAAAAGAACTTCCGCTCCTTCAGTCACGAAGCCGTAGCCGCGGCGTCTCTGGGGCAGGTGCATCGGGCCCGTCTGGTTGATGGACGCGAGGTGGCCTGCAAACTCCAGTATCCGGACATGCAAGGCGCGGTAGATTCCGATCTACGGCAGTTCCGTGCGGCTCTTGGCGTATATAAGCGGTTTGAGACAACGATCCGTCAGGACGAGGTTTACACCGAACTGTCTGACCGGCTTCGGGAAGAGCTGGATTATCGTCGGGAAGCCAGTCATCTGCGCCTGTATCGGGACATGCTGTCTGAAACCCCGACTGTGACCGTTCCGGCACCCATTGAGGAACTGTCCACCGGGCGTCTTCTGACGATGGACTGGGTGTCTGGTCGCGGCATGAAGGCGGTTTTGGCGTCTGAGGCGACGCAGGAGCAGCGGGATGATATGGCGCGGGCGTTGTTCCGGGCCTGGTACACACCGGTTTATCGCTACGGTGTCATTCACGGTGACCCGCATATGGGCAATTTCACCGTGCGCGATGATTACGGTCTGAACCTGCTGGATTTTGGGGCCGTCCGTATCTTCTCCCCTCGGTTTGTTGAGGGCGTGGTGGATCTGTTTGCCGCGCTTCGGGATAACGATGAAGACAGAGCTTTCCACGCCTATAGCAAGTGGGGCTTCGAAGGTCTGTCGCGCGAGACGGCTGAGGTTCTGAACGAGTGGGCTCGTTTCTTCTATCGGCCGCTGATGACTGATCGTGTTTGCTCTATGCAGGAGAGCAATGATCCAGCCGAAGCCAAGCAGGTTCTGGAAAGGGTCTATGACGGGTTGAAACGAACGGGAGGGGTGAAGCTCCCTCGTGAGTTTGTTCTGATGGATCGCTCGGCAATTGGCCTGGGAAGCGCGTTCCTCCGTCTGGGCGCGCGTCTGAACTGGCATCAGATGTTCCAGGAGTTGATTGACGGTTTCGACGTGAATGTTCTGGCGGCACGTCAGAAAGAAGCTTTGGCTAAGGCCAAAGTACCTCCTGCGCTGTCATCCCTCTAATTAAAAAGGGGCGTCCTCCATGCGGAAGACGCCCCTTTTTAAGTTCAGGCCAAGCTAATGACTGAAGAAATTCTCAGCTTATGAACTTGAGAATGGCTTTGGCGCTTTCAGTCCACGGGACCGGCTGGAATTCTGAGCGGACCTGTTCTGTCCAGGCTTTCAGGCCCTCAGTATCTTCAATGGTCTTGCGAATGAGCGTGTAGGCTTCATTGATATTGTCCGGGTTGAAATAGCGGCTCAGCTGGCCCCCAGCTTCCGGAATGGATGTGGTTCCTGATGCCAGACAAGGGCGCCCCATGGACAGGCTTTCCGTCACAGGCAGGCCCCAGCCTTCAAAGAAGGAGGGGAAAATCGTGAAACTGCAATCAGCGTAAAGGCGTCGCAGTTCGGCGTCTGTAGGGTTCTGGATGAAGCGGATCTTTCCATCCAGCCACTCAGCGTTTTCGAGTTGCTGCATGAGGTCGGAAACCAGCCACCCCTCGCGCCCCGCAAAAACGAGCGTGGGAACATTTTCTGCCGGCATTTCCTCAAGCATTCTGCGCCAGACCCGGAAAAGAAGGGCATGGTTTTTGCGTGCTTCAATGGTGGAAACGAAAAGAACGTATGGTTCCTGTATAATCGGCTCAGGTGCCATAGGGGCGTCGGCAAGACCAAAGCCCGTACCAAGTGGAACGGTCTGGACCGTGACATGAGTGCCCACATCCTGCTCGGCCAGATAAGACTGAACGTCCCGTGCCGTTGCATCACTGTTGGCAAAAATCATATCAGCCAAAGGAAAGATTGCGCTGTGCCAGGCTTTGAATGTGATGATGATGCCACGATCGCACCATTCGGGGTGACGAACGGGAACCAGATCATGCATGAGCATTCCAAACGACATGCGCAGCTCGTCGCGCATCCATCGAATGCTCTGAACATAGTTGGCATGATGCCAGGGGGCGCCGAGAGTTAGGAAAACGTCGCCTGGTTGGGCAGCATCAGCCAGCTTCGTGCCCTCGTCGTATTGAGCTGATGGCTTCTCCTGCTGGCGCTCTTGCATTTTTGCCCGGCCGAGATCCAGGGCAAAATGTCCAAGGGCGCGAGGGACAGTGACAAGCTCTTTAAGCGCCCAGCTTTCTGCTTGCAGGAACGTGGAAAGGACGTCCTGCGAGGCCACTTTTTCAATCGGTGGGGTAACGGGGAACGATCCGGCTGATCGAGAAGATCCGATTTGGGCACTATTACCTTCCATGATTTGCCGAAACAGGGCCTCAATGGAAGACCAATCTACTGTTCGGAAGCCACGGGGATCCGCAGAGTCTGCCCCACGGCGGACGAACTGGATTTCATGGCTGCGAAGCTCACGCAAAGCAGCACAAATCTCGAAAACGACGCGCTGAATTCCGCTCGGTCGACTATGATGCAGGAGATGGAACAGCAGGTCGTCAATATCTACCCAAAGTGTCATGACAGGCCTCCGCTCAGATAAGCAGCGTGGCATGCATCCAACACTGCATCTGCGCTGTCTTCCCATGGCACAGGCTTGAACTGGGTTCGGACCTGCTCCTGCCAGGCCTTCAAACCAGCTCGGTCTTCGATTGTTCCGCGCACAACACGATAGGCGTCGTCGAAGTCTTCAGGGTCAAAGTAGCGCGTCAGCGGGCCACCAGCTTCGGGAATGGAGGTTGAATTGGATGCCACACAGGGACGACCATTCACGAGACTTTCGGTCACTGGTAGTCCCCAGCCTTCGTAAAGCGACGGAAAAAGAGTGAACATGCAGCCGTCATAAAGATGGGCCAGTTCATCGTCACTTGGATCGCGCAGAAGGCGAATTTTTCCGCGCAGCCATTCCGTGTTTTCAAGCTGCTGCATGAGGTCAGAAACCAGCCAACCCACGCGCCCTGCAAAAACGAGCGTTGGTACCTGATCTCTTGGAAGGTCAATGACCATACGCCGCCAGATCCGAAACGCGAGCAGGTGGTTTTTGCGTGCCTCGAGTGTAGAGACAAAAAGGACGTAACTGTCCTTCGCGGGAAGACCCAGGGGCCTTTGGCCCTCAGCGTGTCGAGGAGGGCCAAAGCCACTGCCAATTGGAATGGTCTGAACCGGCCCCTGTAATGTCAGGCGCTGTTTACGGGCATACTCTTCAACGCTGCTAGCCGTGGAATGACTGATGGCTAACAGGCGGCCACACTGCGGGAGCGTCGTGTCCAGCCAGTGACGGAAATCGCAAATGAGCGAAAGGGCACACCATTCGGGCCTGACGGCTGGAATGAGGTCGTAAACAAGGAGAACGGGTTTGACGCCAAAAGCCTTGCGCAGGCGCGCCAGGCGCTCCCCAAAATCTGGCTCGGACCATGCCGCACCAAGGATCAGAAAAATATCCCCTGGGCTCGGTGATGCCTCTGGGTGTGCTGCGACATAGGCGGGGGAGGGCTGAGCCACGGGAGCGGGCTGTACAGCAGTTGATGCCTGGCGATGAAGCTTTGAACGCGCGTAACGTTTCAGGAGCTGTAATGCGCGCAACTGATTAACAGCGATGTTGAGGAGTGGGCGGGCAAGTTCCGGCGGCAGACTTTCCAGGCGTCGGATAACGGTATGACGGAAGCTGCGCATGAGCGAGCGGGCGTTCTGTCGCGTTTTTTTTGCGACTGTCGTCCGGGGCGGCGTGATTTTTTCTTCCGAACGGACGGAGAAAAGCGCTTCCAGTTCCTCAAAAGTAACTGACGAGAGAAGGCAGGCTTCCTCTTTGCCGCGCCGGGTCAGAACTATGCGACCGATACCTGGCTTTTGGGCAGCCTGCTGCCGGATGACATGCAGTATTTCAAAGACAACGCGCTGAATTCCGCTAGGACGCGCATTGTTTTCGAAGTACTGAAAGATGTCTTCGACGTCGATCCAGATAACGTAATCTTTGTTCATGGGTCCAGGCTAGCTTCAGTTTGGCCGACGGAAACGGCATTCATTCAAATCATTTTGAACGAAGATTGTATGACAAGTGTCGTCCAGTGATCAAGGGCGTGTGCCTAACTTCCAGAGTATCGAGGAGTTGTTATTTATTTCTCGATATTACTTTGATTTTGACACAATTGTTTGATCTGTGGGTGTCGCGACAGAGCAGAAAACACGTTGCAGGTGCACAGATGACGGACACGCATCGGTAGGGCGAAGGTAAAGAATTTGTCGCGATGACAAGCTCACTCTAGAAACTTCACTCTATCAGGTCACATACGATAAACGCGAAAAATTTGCGTAAACAGGTATCCGACGGAGCCTGAAAACCCTTATTTACTGGAATGCGTTCATCTGGGAAGCCAGTTCATAAAGAAGCAGCGGACCAACACGAATACCTTCAATTCCAGCGGCTTCGGCAGCCTGGATGTCCGAAGTCTGGTCTCCAAACATAACGCAACGCGCGGGGTCTAACTCCCACCGGCTTGATAAGTCGAGTATCATACCTGGCGATGGCTTGCGGTTCGGGCTTTGGCCACGATACCGGTCCACCACGGCTTCCGGATGCATGGGGCAGTATCGCCAGTCATCGACCGTTCCGCCATGCTCGCGAATTGTGTCGATCACCCAGCTCATAAGCTGTTCGAGGTGGTCCTCAGTATAAAGCCCGCGGGCAATTCCAGATTGGTTTGTCACGATGAAAACGTGATGGCCGCTGTCAGTAATCTTCGCGATGGTCTTCAGCACATCCGGCTCCCATTCGAAGCGGTCGCGTGTTCCAACCCAGCCATGATCGTGATTGATCACGCCATCACGATCAAGAAATACCGCTGGACGGAGAAGGGTGGTCGGGAGGTGCGTCTTCGCTTTGGCGCAGTCTTCTGGTCGCCTCACATCCCAGACATCTCCGGGAACCGACAAACCTTTTAGGACACCGTTCTTAAGGAGAGCGGGCAGGACGTCCTGCTCTGGCGAGCATGCTGCCGTCAGATACGGGAATATGGAGTGGTCGAATAGAAAGATACCGCTCTTTTCAGGGGCGGCTGGATAACTGTGCTGTGTTGTTAAAAGAGACGGAGCAACCTTTTCGTCGTCTTCCCCCGAGCAAGCCAAACTCTCTTGATCGTCGCTGTCATCCACACGAAGCAATGCCCAGTTTCCTTGTCCGGCATGCGTAAGAAACCGTGCCAGATTGCCCGAAAAGAGAACCTCTCCGTAACAAAAGAGAAAGCATTCCTGAAGGTGCTGACGCGCATGATGAAGCATGCCGCCACTGCCAGCCTGATGAGGTGCTGTTAGAAGAGTAATGTTTGCCGGTTTCGGAAGGCGTGAGCGGATCAACTCAACAGCAGTTTCGAAGTGCAATACGGACTGCTCTGTCGCCAGCAGTACGAAATCTTCTATTCCAAAACGCTGCATTTCGCGCATGAGCCATGCCAGAAACGGTCTATCTCCACACTGCATGAGAGCGTGTGGAGGTGTATCTGTCTCACCGTGTAGTTCTGTGGGTTCGAGCAGGATCACACATTGTCGGACAGGAAAATGGCTCACAATTAGTGTCCGCTTATGCTCGACAGCAGATAAGGTCCGAAGAGTTCAAATACGTGTTTTTCTGACGTCTGCTTCAGGAACGTTGTACGACTGAAATCACTGCTCTGCAGCATCTGTGATTGTAGGATATGACTATTCAGTTCCAGCACGCTCTAAACAATCTGTGTAAATATCACTCAACGTTTGCTCCCAAGGGATACGAGGCGTCCATGAGAGAAGCTGTCTGGCTAAGGACCCATCACCACGGGCGACGGGAGTGTCTGAAGGGCGCAGACGGTTTGGGTCCGTGAGAATGTCGGCCTTGACCCCGCTGAGGGCGATGAGGTCATCCAGAATGGAACGAATTGAGCGTGTCTGTCCCGAACAGAGGTTGAGGATTGTCCCGCGTTCCAGAGCGTTGTCGGGCATCAGGACGTCAAGATAAGCATCGCAGACATCCCGTACGTCCAGAAAGTCCCGTTGGGCTTCCAGGTTGCCTACGCGGATTTCTGGGGCTTGAAGCCCTTTGGCAATGCGGGCGATCTGTAAGGCGAAAGCCGGAACGACAAAGTCAGCTGACTGGTTCGGGCCAGTGTGATTGAACGGTCGCATCCGGATGACATTCAAGCCCTCCTTTGCCATAGCGCCCAGTGCCAGATCTGCGGCAGCCTTGGTGGCGGCATAAGTATTGCCAGGGGCAAGAGCCGCATCTTCTGCGACGGGAGTTCCGCGCTGGAAGGTGGAGCCATAGGCTTCAGCCGTTGACGCAAACAGAAGTCGGCCCTGCGGAGCATGACGCTGCATGCTTCGTGCAACATGGAGCGTGCCCTGCAGGTTGACCTGCCAGGCATGATCGGGGTCCTGCCTGGCGTTTCCAATGCTTGAGATGGCTGCCAGATGAATGCAGTGATCTGGTTTGCTGGTTGCTACAGCCGCATCGACGGCTTTTGCATCCCGAATGTCCGGACTGGACGGAAGGATCTCGCTTTGCGGAAAGCGAGCCTTCAGTCGGTTTTTTAAATGCTGTCCGACAAAGCCCCGCTGGCCCGTAACAAGAATACGCATGAAACGTCCTTAAATGGCCGTTCGGTTGCGATGGCGGGCCAGGTCAGCGTCCACCATTTCGGCAACCATGCTTTCAAGGGTTGTCTCAGCTTCCCAGCCAAGAACGCGCTTGGCTTTGCCAGCATCCCCCAGAAGAACTTCCACCTCAGCGGGGCGCAGGAAAGCCGGGTTTGTGACCACATGGTCTTCGTAGTTCAGGCCAGCGTAAGAGAACGCGATGCGGCACAGGTCGCGAATGCTCGTCGTGCGACCTGTCGCGACGACATAGTCGTCCGGGGTGTCCTGCTGCAGCATAAGATGCATGGCGCGAACGTAATCGCGGGCATGGCCCCAGTCCCGTGTTGCGTCCAGGTTCCCGAGCGGAAGTTCCTTTGCAAGCCCCAACTTGATGCGCGCTACGCCGTCCGTAACTTTGCGGGTTACGAATTCAATGCCGCGAAGGGGACTCTCATGGTTGAAGAGGATGCCTGACGATGCATGCATTCCGAAGCTTTCACGATAATTCACCGTCATCCAGTGAGCGTAGAGCTTGGCAACTGCATAGGGAGAGCGGGGATAGAACGGGGTGTTTTCGTTCTGAACCGGCTGCTGGATCAGGCCATACATTTCAGACGAAGACGCCTGATAAAATCTGGCTTTGCTTTGAACAATACGAGCTGCTTCCAGAACGTTGACAGCGCCAATGCCCGTCACGTTCCCTGTGAGGAGCGGTTGCTGCCAGGACGCTGCAACAAAACTCTGGGCGGCTAGATTGTAAATCTCGTCTGGTCGGACGGTTTCCATGATGCGGATCAGGGAAGAAAGATCCGTCAGGTTGCCATCGATCAGCTCAACATCGTCAATAATTCCGAGCCAGCGAAGTCTTTCTCCGACAACATCTGCTGAGGCGGAGCGGCGCAGAAGACCTACAACGCGGTAGCCCTTTTTAAGCAGAAGCTGGCTGAGATAAGCACCGTCCTGGCCGGTGATTCCTGTGATGAGCGCTGTAGTCATGGTTTTCCTGATCCCGGTTTCGGTCCCGATCCGCGACTGTCTTCCGGCCGCATGAGTTCGTGGTGGGTTAGCGCTTCAGCCTCAAGACGGTCAATGCGTGAGCGCACTCTGGTGTCTTCGGCAAAGGTGGCAATTTAATGGGAGCACGAATGGATGCCCCCATTGAGGAAAGGAATACAAAGCTCGCCTCAATCGCCGCAGCAGCATGAAGAGGCTCAGAAAATCTCTTTGATCAGATCATTGCCGATGCTGAAGCCTGCACCAGCTTCTACGGACCGTGCAAAGCCTGAATTAAGGATATTCGAGAAAAATCCGTTATCCTGCGCTTGCCCAACAACCTGAACAGGGGGTTGAGCATCATATGGCGATTGGGCCGCCGCCACCGGCTGCTGGTTTGAAGCCGCATTTGTAAGCGCTGCGTGCAATTGCTGAAGCAGGTTTGTGACCTGTTGCTGTTCAGCCTGAAAAGAGAGCGCCAACTCCCGCAGATCCAAAGACCACTCGCGGGCCTGCATGTCCCCGGTTTGAGCCGCGGTCTGCATCTTTGCACCCAACGCCTGGAGCGCCTGCGCAGACTGCTGGGCCTGTTGCTGAAGCTGATTATACGTCTGTTCGATCGTCTGGACGTCCATGATCGGTCTTCCTTCAGAAATATGCTGGTCTGCATAGCGCGGGAAAACGAGTTTCACTATCCATTTTTAGAAATGTTATGTCATGGATGATATTTCATCACTTGCCCTACTGGGAAAATGTGGCTGTGGCGGATGTCAGAATGCGGGACAGCACGAGCTTGGCCGGTCGGGGCAGGACAGTTGGTTTAGGCATCTTCAGTGCAATCGTCCTGCATGGTGCTATGGCGCGAGCCCAACCTGTCAGCACGTTTGCGAGCATGCCGATATTGTCTGCAAAGGATTTGTCTTTTTCCGCCACGTCACAGCCGGACGGTGTGAAAGGAGAGGTCATTCATGTGCAGGGCCGTAAGTCGATAATGCGGCCTGCTGTGAAAGAACCATTGATGCGTCAGTTTTCTGATGGGCATACGGAGCGTGATGTTCAGGTCTGGCCCGGAGTTCGCGTTCATGTGCGGCTAGGTGCTGATATGGATCATGACCCTGTCACAGGCGCGAATTTAAAGGCTTTCGGGGAGGCTTACGAAAGTTCATCCCCTCTCGTTCGGCATTAGAGTGATAGCCGGTTGCAGGAATTCTTTGCGAAGAACGAAACGACAAGCCCGGTGAGACGCTCTTGTGATGTTCCCGTTTCTTTCCCATCTTGGACCCTATGGCCAAAAAACCTTCCGCGCTCCGCAATGCGACCGAAATGCCCCTGACGGCATTCATCCCTGAAAAGCAGCCCACCAAGGCGAAGACGCGGAAGTTTGTGGTCAAGGCTGACTATGAGCCCGCAGGGGATCAGCCGACTGCAATCGGGGAACTTGTTCAGGGTGTAGAGGCCGGAGAGCGGGATCAGGTTCTGCTTGGTGTAACGGGGTCGGGCAAGACGTTCAGCATGGCCAAGGTCATTGAGCGGACACAGAAGCCTACCTTGATCCTTGCGCCAAACAAGACGCTGGCTGCCCAGCTTTACGGCGAGATGCGGCAGTTTTTTCCTGATAATGCCGTCGAATAT
This sequence comes from Gluconobacter sp. P5E10, assembly GCF_018812145.1. Taxonomy (NCBI): domain Bacteria; kingdom Pseudomonadati; phylum Pseudomonadota; class Alphaproteobacteria; order Acetobacterales; family Acetobacteraceae; genus Gluconobacter; species Gluconobacter sp. P5E10. The sequence continues at coordinate 601,211 of NZ_JACRVZ010000001.1, forward strand.
TTTGTCTCGTACTACGACTACTATCAGCCTGAAGCCTACGTTCCACGGTCAGATACGTATATCGAGAAAGACAGCCAGATCAACGAACAGATCGACCGGATGCGCCATGCAGCAACGCAGGCTCTGCTGGAGCGGAATGACGTTATCATCGTTGCGTCCGTATCCTGCATTTACGGTATCGGTTCGGTTGAGACGTATTCGAAGATGGTTGTCCGGCTTGAGGTGGGCGGCGAGATTGATCGCGAGAAGCTCATCAAAGCTCTTGTCGAGCTTCAGTATCGTCGCAACGATGCGGCCTTTGAGCGCGGGACATTCCGTGTGCGCGGCGAACAGATCGACATTTTCCCCGTGCAGAATGAAGACCGCGCTTGGCGTGTCTCTCTGTTCGGGGACGAAATCGATCAGATCACCGAGTTTGACCCTCTGACGGGAAACAAAACGGCGGATCTGGCCGAGATTAGTGTTTACGCAAATTCGCATTATGTGACACCGCGACCAACGCTGAATCAGGCGATGATCGGGATCAAGAACGAGCTGCGGCAGCGGCTTGCGCAGTTTACCGAAGAAGGAAAGTTGCTGGAGGCAGAGCGCCTGTCACAGCGGACAACGTTTGATCTGGAAATGATCGAAACGACGGGGGCGTGCAAAGGGATTGAGAATTACTCCCGTTACCTCTCAGGCCGTGGTCCCGGTGATCCGCCGCCGACACTGTTCGAATATCTACCGGAAGATGCTCTTCTGATTGTAGATGAAAGCCACGTCACAGTGCCACAGATTGGCGGCATGGAGCGCGGAGACAGGGCACGGAAGTCCGTGCTGTCTGACTTTGGATTCCGGCTGCCATCCTGCATTGATAATCGCCCGCTCGCCTTTGGTGAGTGGAATGCTTTCCGGCCGCAAAGTATCTTTGTCTCGGCAACGCCTGGTCCGTGGGAAATGGAACAGACTGGGGGGGTGTTTGCCGAGCAGATCATTCGTCCGACAGGTCTGATTGATCCGGTCACGGATGTGAAGCCCGTGGAAGGTCAGGTTGATGATCTGCTGCACGAAGCGCGTGAGACGATTGCCAAGGGCGGACGCATTCTTGTCACAACGCTGACCAAGCGGATGGCGGAAGATCTGACGGATTATCTTGGCGAAGCGGGGATCAAAGTGCGTTATCTGCATTCTGATGTGGATACGCTGGAGCGGATCGAAATTATCCGTGATCTGCGTCTGGGTGCTTTTGATGTTCTGGTCGGGATCAACCTGCTGCGAGAGGGTCTCGACATTCCGGAATGTGCCCTCGTCGCTATTCTGGATGCAGACAAGGAAGGCTTCCTGCGATCCCGGACATCGTTGATCCAGACAATCGGCCGTGCAGCCCGTAATGTGGATGGTCGAGTTCTGCTGTATGCGGACAAGATGACGGATAGCCTCAAATTCGCGATTGAGGAAACCGCTCGGAGACGCGCAAGACAGACTGAGTGGAACGACGCTCATGGGATTACGCCCATGACAGTGCGTTCGAAGATTGGTGATGCGCTGTCGTCTATCTTTGAGCAGGACTACGTCACTGTTGCACCTGATGGCGCTGGCGACACGGAAGAATTCGTTGGCAAGTCTCTGCCTGTTACGATTCAGGAGCTGGAAAAGCGGATGCGCGAAGCCGCAGCCAATCTGGACTTCGAGCAGGCTGCCCGGCTGCGTGATGAGGTGCGGCGTCTGGAAGCTATTGATATGGGGCTGGAGCCTCCGCCGCTGGCAACGTCCACCGCCGGGCGGCCGGGGGGCGGGAAAAAGCCAAAAGGCCCAACGCCCCTCGGGCCGGGCGGCGGAGGCTATGACCCGAACAAGCGCAAACGTGGCGGGCGTCGCTGATCCGGCTATATGAGGGCCCCGGGTTGCCCATGACCGACCGCCATTATCAGGATTGCAGACTGTCATGATTGAACTGAGTTGCGGCAAGAGCCGGCTCACTATTCTTCCCGAAACCGGAGGCTCTGTCGGCCTCTGGCAGCGGGATGAAAAAGATATTTTTCTTCCGACCCCGAATGACGCTTTGCGCGCGCTGAATGGAGTGGCAGTTGGGGCGTACCCGCTAATTCCGTATTCCAATCGTATTGCCAATGGGCGCTTTTCGTTCGGCGGACAGAGTTATGATCTGGCTCCGAACATGGCGGATCATCCGCATACAATTCACGGTAACGCCTGGGAGCAGGCCTGGACTGTTGCTCATCAAGGGGAAAGCCATGCGGTACTGACGCTCGATCACGTCCCGCAGGACAATGATCAAGCGTGGCCTTTCGCCTATCGTGCTGCTCTGTCTTACCAACTGACAGATGCAGGTTTTGACGTGCAGATTGCCATTGAAAATCGGGGTGAGGCGGAGCAGCCAGTCGGGTTTGGTTTTCATCCATTTCTCGCCGCAGATGAAAACGCAACGTTGTCATTTGATGCTGAAAAGGTCTGGCTGACGTCTCCGGATGGTTTGCCTGTGCAGGGTGCTCCCTGTGACGGGGAGTGGTCTTTTCATACGCCCAAGCCCGCTCATGATCGTTTTATCGATAACTGCTTTGCAGGTTTTGGCGGGCGGGTTGTTTTGAAGCGTCCGGACGATGGGCTGGCAGTAACGGTTGAGGCGGATCCAATCTTCAAGCATCTGGTCGTCTTTACCTCCCCGGATAGCCCGTTTGTCGCTGTGGAACCCGTCACGAACATGACGGACGCCATTAATCAGACTGATGTTGTCGCCAGCGGGCTGCATCTCCTCAAACCAAAAACACGGATTGGTGGTCGGATGCGCTTTCGGGTTCAGGCGCTCTGATGTCTGAGAAAACACCCCTCTCTCATTATCTCTCCCCGCGTGGTGCGGAGGTGATGCGAGCTGAACTCAAGGAACTGGCGCAGAAAGAGCGTCCGCGCATTGTCGAAATCGTCTCCTGGGCCGCAGGCAATGGGGATCGATCTGAGAATGCCGATTATCAGTACGGCAAACGCCGATTGCGGGAGATCGACCGGCGTTTGCGGTTCCTGGGAAAAAGACTTGAAAATGCGGTCATCGTTGATCCAGCGGCGCAGACCACGCGGGATCGGGTCTTTTTTGGCGCGACCGTGACCTATGTCGATGAGGACGATGTCGAACACACCGTAACGATCCTCGGTGTAGACGAGTCGGATCTGGTGCGAGGGGAGGTCAGTCTCATTTCACCCATCGCACGTGCCCTGATGCGAACCCGTGTCGGGGATGTGGCCATGTTGCAGACGCCTCGTGGCCCTGTCGAAATCGAAATTCTCAAAATCACTTATCCTGAGACACAGGGTTGAAAGAGGGCGTCGTGCAATCTGAACCGCGTGTTGGATGTGGCGCTGCCATTCTCGTGGATGGAAAGCTTCTGCTGATTCGTCGCAAAAAGGCGCCCGAAGCCGGATGCTGGGGACTACCCGGCGGTAAAGTAGATCTGTTTGAGCCTGTTTCGCGTGCTGTCGACCGGGAAGTTGCAGAAGAACTGGGCATTACGATCCACGCCCGGGACATGCTGTGTCTGGTCGAGCAGTCTGATCGGGAGAGCGGTACGCATTGGATCGCCCCCGTTTATCTGGTGACGAAACTGACTGGAACGCCAACGGTCATGGAGCCAGAAAAGCATAGTGATTTTGGCTGGTTTCCTTTGGGTGAGCTTCCCTCTCCCCTGACCACACCGACAGTGCAGGCTATGGCCGCTTTGCGTAGCCGGGCCGACATCTTTTGAGAGCGAGCTGTGGGTGGCTTTGAAAAAGCCATTCTGGCCGCTACAGAATAAAATCCTATTTTTCCTTAGCCGGAGTTTCCGACATGCCCCGCTCACTCCGGGTCGCCGTACAGATGGACCCGTTAGAACAGGTCAACATCGATGGCGACTCCACTTTTGCCCTCATGCTTGAAGCGCAGGCGCGTGGACACGAGCTCTGGGTTTATCCTGTCACCACGCTCAGTCTGATTGAAGGTCAGGGCAAGGGTGGCCGCCTTCAGGCCCGCGCGCGCCGGGTCGAGGTTCGCCGTGTTCGTGGAGATCATGCGACGTTTGGTGAAGAAGAAATTCTTCCGCTGGGCGAGACCGATGTGATCCTGATGCGTCAGGACCCGCCGTTTGACATGGGGTACATCACCGCGACCCATATGCTTGAGCACGTTCATGGGGTGGGCGAGGGGCTGTCACTTGTCGTGAACGATCCAGTCGCCGTTCGGAATGCGCCTGAAAAGCTGCTTGTCACGCATTTCCCACACCTTATGCCGCCGACATTGGTTGCATGGGATAGCCGGGATATTCTGGCATTCCGCGAGCAGCACAAGGACATCATCGTCAAGCCGCTTTACGGCAATGGTGGCGCCGGAATTTTCCGCATCAAGCCGGATGATGAAAATCTGAAGGCTCTGCTGGAAATGCACTTCGCCCGCACCAACGAACCGTTGATGATCCAGCGCTATGAGCCCGCTGTACGCCTTGGAGACAAGCGCATCATTCTCGTGGATGGGACGCCAATTGGTGCAATTAACCGCGTTCCTGCTACTGGTGAAGCGCGGTCAAACATGCATGTTGGCGGGCGCGCAGAACGGGTGGAACTGACGGAGCGCGATCGGGAGATCTGTGATTCGATCGGTCCGTACCTTCGAGATCATGGCCTGATTTTCGTTGGTATTGACGTGATCGGGGACTGGCTGACGGAGATTAATGTCACATCCCCGACCGGGCTCCAGGAGTTGGATCGGTTCGAGGGCATCAACAGTGCCGGGCTGGTTTGGGACGCGATTGAGCGGCGCTACCCGTCCTGAAGTGACGGAGCAAGAAAGACGTCTGAGCGGTACAGCTCAGGCGTCTTTTTTTTCTGTTTCAGCTGGCGCCGCATCATAGCGGATGGGAAGTTGCAACTCGGGCGTAGGCTCGTCCTGCGGTTCCGGTGCCTTGTCCTTTACAAAACGGTTATCCCACCATTCCGTAATTTGCCCCCGAAAATGAAACACGTAGACACCGCCCCATGTAACGAGGCAGAGCAGGATCAGCAGGAAATTCAGCATCCGGGACCTCCAAAACGGTGAAAAACGGGTAACTCGCCCGTCATCCGCAACGCGTGTCTTGCCAGATGCATGTCTGGAAGGGCAAGAAGGACCCAACTGAACGAAGTTTCCGGACAAGCTCTCCAGTCTTGATGGGGAGCGGACACAGAAGGTCGCATATATTATGTCTTCAACCCTCTCCCCGCGTTCTGCACTGGATGCGGAGGCCGTCAAGGCGGCCTATCGTCGATGGGCGCGAGTTTACGATACTGTTTTCGGTGGTATCTCCGGCTATGGACGCAAGAGGGCTGTTGAAGCCGTAAATGCTCTCCCAGGAGAGCGGGTTCTTGAAGTTGGCGTTGGGACAGGCCTCGCGCTGCCGTCATATTCTCCGGATAAACGCATTACTGGCATTGATCTGTCGGAAGATATGCTTGACCGTGCCCGCCAGCGCGTTCTTCAGGACCGTCTGACCAACGTCGACGATCTGCTGGAAATGGATGCGGAAGCCACGACTTTCGAAGACAACAGCTTTGATATTGCCGTTGCGATGTTCGTCGCGTCCGTCGTTCCACACCCCGACCGTCTTCTTGCCGAACTGAAGCGCGTTGTTCGTCCGGGTGGTCACATCCTGTTTGTGAACCACTTTCTTGCAACGGGTGGCCTGCGGCTGACGGTAGAGCGCGGCATGGCCCGTGCATCCCGTTCTCTCGGCTGGCATCCGGACTTCGCAATCGAGTCTCTTCTGCCACCAGGAGACCTGAAACGCGCGACTATGACGCCCGTTCCGCCTGCCGGGCTGTTTACACTCGTGACATTGCCGCAATGCGAGAGTAAAAGCGACGCCGCAGCCCTGGTCGCCTGATCGGCGTATGGCTCCGGTTAAGCCGGCGCCGAGTATTCCGACGCTCGCTGCGGTATTCCTTGGCAGGGACCGACTACGCGATCATGACTTATCAGGCCTTCGACTCTACCCCCGCTCTTTCCAATAGACGGATCGGCGCATCCTTTATTTTACTGGCACTGTTTGCTGGTCTTCTGGGTGGGTCGTTGGCTCTGCCATTCCTTCAGATTCATCCGACTGCCGGGCAGGCTTTCTGCCACGGCATTCTGATGGCTTTCTTTGTAATCTGCCCGGCTGCGCTCGGTGGATTCGGCCAGTGGCTACTCCCCGCTGAACTTGGAACAGACAGAACAACCCTTCCGGCTCTGACATTGACGGGCTTCTGTTTTCTGTCATCCGGCGTTGTGTTTCTGCCAATCCAGCCAATCATTGCACTAGCGCTTTGGGCTGTGGGGGTTTTCGCGGTCGCTCTGGATGTAATCACGACTTTTCTTGAAGGACGTGTTCTTCAGTTCCGGAAGCTTTCCCCACTGGCCTGGTCCATGCTTGCAACGGCGTCAGGTGTGACGATTGTTGCGCCTGTTCTTGCTGCAATCATGACACGGATGATGATCAACGGGGCTCCGGCCAATGCTGCTCATGAACTGGTCAGTCTGCTTCATCTTCCAGAAACATCCCTGATGCTGACGCCAGCTCTGGGGCTGGTCTGCTATCTGCTGTCGTCGAGCCGGAATAAGCCAGGACTGGCTGACCGGCTGGCTCCCTATGCTTTTGGCGTGATGGCCGTCGTTGGTCCGCTCTTCTGGATGGACGGCCTCTTCGGGGGGGGGCCTGCTGCAGTGCAGGGAAGCCTCGTGGTGTTGACGCAGCTTGTACCGTCAGTGCTGCTGGTGACTGCGCTTTGCATTGACGTCTGGAAGCAGCGCCAGGAACTGGACGGGACGACGCTTTGGGCGTTGGGTAGCGTGATCCTTTTCTCAGCGGGTTGGATTGCAGAGTTCATGCCGGGCCATGGAACAGATCATTCAGCTGCGGCATTTGGTGGCATCATGGCGCTCTGTGGTGGTTTCTATGCCTGGATGATGCGTGTGCTCCCGGACCATATTCCGTCTCCATTGAGCCGTATGCATGCAGGCCTGACCTTTGTGGGTGCTCTTTGCTCCTTGACGCCAGCGCTGATGGTGGTCGGAGAAGGCCTGATGGGCCTCAGCCTGCTGACATTCGGCATACTCGGACTTTTCCTGATCAAGGAGACCGGGCGCGCCCGGGCCAAAGCATGAGTGAAGCAACACCCCTAGCCCCCTCGGGGCTTTTTTCAGTTCTGGGCGATAAAGGAGACTCGTCGCTCAAGGACTGGCTGGCTCTGCTGAAGCCGCGCGTTATTTCCCTTGTTGTGTTTACGGGGGCTGCGGGCATGGCTGTGGCCCCACAGTGGCCATCCATTCCCATCGGTCTCATTACCATCCTGTGCATCTGTATCGGTGCTGGCGCCGCCGGTGCGATCAATATGTGGTATGATCGCGATATCGACGCAGTCATGCGCCGAACCAATGTACGCCCGATTCCTGATGGCAGAATGCCAGCGGATAGCGCGCTGGTTTATGGTATCGCGCTGTCCGTGCTGTCTGTTGTCGTGCTGTGGCTTGCCACAAATGCTCTTGCTGCAGGTATTCTGGCGTTCTCGATCTTTTTCTATAGCGTTGTTTACACGATGTGGCTCAAGAGAAGTACGCCGCAGAACATCGTGATTGGTGGTGCCGCCGGAGCGTTTCCTCCAATGATCGGCTGGGCAGCAACCATGAATTCCATGGCGGTTCTGCCCGTTGCCATGTTCGCCATTGTGTTCCTCTGGACGCCACCGCACTTCTGGTCTTTGTCGCTCTACGCGTGCAAGGATTACGACAAAGCGGGCATCCCGATGCTGCCGGTCGTCAAAGGCGCCCGTCACACACGCTGGCAGATTCTTCTTTATACATTCATCCTCACGGCCGTCTCACTGTGGCCATCTTTCGCGCATGAATGCGGAATGTTTTACACAGTGACGACAAGCCTGCTGGATCTGGGCTTCATCCTGTGTGCCGTGCGTGTGCTGATGGACCAGCAGGATGCAACGGGCGTGAGCCTGACAAAAGACAAGCCAGCGCGCTTCGCTTTCCGATACTCGCTGGCTTATCTGTTTTTTCTATTTTGTGGTCTTTTGGTGGATCGGGTTCTGCTGTCATGAAAACAACGATGCCTGATCTCGCAGCGAAACGGCGTCAGAGCCGTATCGTCGGAATTGCAGGAGGGGTCATTACCCTCGCTGCAATTTTCTATGTGATTACACTGATCCGTTTCTAAGAACGGGCTTTCAGCCAGCCTGCTGGATGGCTGAAAGGATCCAGTTCCCGCGCCCGTCCGCGCGGACAAACGTCCAGAGTTCCGTAACGGTGACGGGCTCTGTTGAGCTTCCATCAATCACATTGCCAAACGAGTCGGTTGTGACGTCCGTCATGGAATAACGCATGGCAACCGTCGCATAGGTCAGGTTGCGTTCACGCCAGGCTTCAGACAGATCGCCGCGCTGGAACTGAACATTGGAAACAATGTTACGTGCGCCACGGCTGGCGAGATCAGAAAGCTGTTCGTTGAAGTATCCAGCCATTTCCGGTGTGGTCATGCTGGAAAGCGCACGTGTGTTCTGTGCACTCCAGGCTGCCTGGATATCAAGAAGGAGGCGCTGGAAGCTGGTATAATCGTCGTTGCTCAACGTGACGGGCGCGCTTCCTCCAGCCGCGCTGAACGGAGCGCTGCCAGACACCCCGTTTGCTGCCGTCTTGCGACGATTAAACAGCCGAAGAACGAACATAATCAGCGCACCAATCACGAACACCTGGAACAAAAATCCAAGGAATGACGTGCCGCCGTTCATGCCACCAAAGAACCCGTGCCCACTCAGCATTCCGAACAGACCAGCGCCCAGCAGGCCTCCTGCAAAACCTGTCATGAACGGATGGCGGTTTGGAAAGGACGGGCGATAACCCGGCGTCATGGGAGCCATCGGACGGGGAGCGGTCTGTGCACCATAGTTGGACTGCGGCGCCATTGTCCGGTCCATTGGGCGTGTCCAACTCGGCGTGATGGATGTCCGTGGAGGCGCACTCCAGGTGCGCGAACCACGGCTCCCCATAGAGGCACCGCCACCCGGACGGGCATCGGCGGAACCCAGCACGCAAAGCAGCGCACAGGCGACGGAGAAAAGACGAAAATTACGCATCAAAGTCCTGCAATGCTCATGCCATCAATCCGGATGCTCGGCGCATTCACGCTGATCCGGAAGGAAAGATCGCTGGCCGGAACCATACGGGAGAACATGTCCCGAAGATTTCCAGCAATCGTGAGTTCCGCAACGGGCTCAGCAAGCTCGCCGTTACGGATCATGAAGCCGGAAGCTCCTCGGCTGTAATCACCCGTCAGCATATTGAGGGATGATCCCATGAGTTCCGTGACCAGTATCCCTTCCTTTATATCGGAACGCAGATCCCCTGCGGAAAGATCACCTGGTTCAAGATGAAGATTTGTCACACTTGGGCTCGGTGGACCTGAAACGCCTCTGCTTGCGCGCCCGTTGGACCGCAGGTCAAGCTGACGGGCGCTTCTGGAATCCAGCAGCCATGTGGTGAGAACGCCGTCCGAAATCAGATCCAGAGCTGTCGCGGGGCAGCCTTCACCGTCGAAGGGACGCGAGCCCGCACCACGAATACGGCGAGGATCGTCACGGACTGTCAGGCCAGCGGACAGAATACGCGTCCCCATGGCTTCTTTCAGGAATGACGTGCCTCTCGCAACGGATGCGCCATTGATGGCACTCGCCAGATGACCCAACAGGCTGGAGGAAACCCGCGGATCATAAATGATGCTGTATGTGCCAGTCTTCGGACGAGAGGGGTTCACGCGCGAGACAGCACGTTCTCCTGCCTCACGGCCGATAAGGGCAGGTGCGTCCAGATCTTCCAAATGGACGGTGCCGTGATGAGCATAGTCCCGCTGCATCAGGGCGCCATCACCGGCCAGTACGCTGGCGCTGATGGAGTGCCCTGTACGGCTGTAACGCCCCATGAAGCCCGCAGACGTACCAAGCGCAATAACTGTGCGGCCATGTCCGGCAGAAGCGCCGTTCGTGTTGGTAACACCAGACACAGCCACGGCAGCGTCTTCCGCTTCTCGTGCGCGCGCCAGAAGGGCGTCCATGTGCGGTGCTGCCGTGTCTTCCAGATCCAGACCGGACGCATCAAAATGTCCGACCATGCTGTCAGGCGCAAGACCGCCAAAGCGGTCTTCTGGCACGACAAGCGCCATGGCACAGGCCTGTTCTGCCAAGCGATCAAACTCGGCTTCATCCAGAACGCTGGTTGACACCGATGCGGCTTTTTGGCCCCGGAAAACACGGAGACCAAGCGCGACACTTTCTGAGCGCTCTATGCCTTCAGGGACACCTTTCCGAACCATCGCGGATTCGGATTCATTTCTGATGAACACGGCATCAGCGTGATCGGCACCATGTCGTTTGGCAGCGGCGAGGAGGGCCTCAATGGGCGTAGTGGTCATGCAGCAAGCCTCGCAGTGATGTCTTCAATGGCAGGCACATTCTTCACGGGCCCGATAGCCGTGAAAGTTGGGGTGCCTGCAAAGATGGTCTTCGCAACCCGAAGAATGTCAGCTTCCGTTACGGCATCAATTTTGCCGACTGTCTCCGTGACAGGAACAGGGCGGCCATGAACCTGGATCTGGCGTGCCAGCTGTTCGCACCGGCTACCCGTGCTCTCCAGAGACATCAGCAGGGATGATTTGAGCTGCGCCCGGGCACGAGAAAGCTCTTCAGGTGTCAGGCCGTCCTGAAGGCGCTTGAGCTCGTCAATCATGACCGGCACCAGCTCAGCCACTTCGGCTTCGCCCGTTCCCGCATAAAGTCCGAACAGACCACTGTCGCTGAATGGGGAGGCAAACGAATAGACGCTGTAAACCAGCCCGCGACGTTCGCGAATTTCCTGAAAGAGCCGCGAAGACATGCCGCCGCCCAACAAGGTGGACAGGATCATGACAGCGTAATGATCGGGGTGGTGATAGCTGACAGACGGGAAGCCCATCACCAGGTGGGCCTGATCCAGTTCACGCGTGGTGCGGATGTCACCCCCGGCATAGTCCGCATTGCGGGGCGTTGGGGTCTGATGAGTGGGAAGGTCGGCGAAGTGCTCTTTCACGAGATCCACAACCTGCTGGTGATGCAGGTTGCCGGCCGCGGCGATCGTGATGTTACGCGTGGTGTAATGTTCACGCATGTAGCCCATCAGCGTCTCACGCGTCATGCCGGAAACAAGCTCTTCGGTTCCTAGCGTCGGGCGGCCCATCGGTTGAGCCGGGAAGGCGCATTCCTGGAAGTGATCGAAGATGATGTCATCTGGTGTATCGTTGGCCTGACCGATTTCCTGGAGAATGACACCACGCTCACGCTCGATTTCAGCATCCAGAAACGTGCTGTGCGTAAGAATGTCCCCGATAATGTCTACACCAAGCGTCAGATCCTCCTTGAGGAGCTTGACGTAATACGCGGTGGTTTCCCGCGCAGTGTAAGCATTGATATGACCACCGACATTCTCGATTTCTTCGGCAATACGGGCTGCGGACCGTCTTTCTGTGCCTTTGAAGGCCATATGCTCGAGAAAGTGGGAGACGCCGTTGTTTTCGGCAGTTTCGTCGCGTGTGCCGATCGAAACATAGGCGCCGAAGGATACGGTCTCAACGCGTTCCATGCGTTCCGTGATGATGGTCAGACCGTTGTCGAGCGTGGTGACTTCAATCGTATCGGGCATGAGTTTCCGTAAAATCATAAAAAGACAGGCTCCCTGAGATGGGGAGCCTGTAGGAAGGGACAAGCCTGTCAGTGGCGGCGGATATGGGTGCGAACCGCATCCTGAATACCGGCGAGCTGACTGCTCATGGTGTCATAGCGCTCTGGGCGCTCGAAAAGATCAGCGAGGTGAGGCGGCAGAGCAGCCTTTATTCCGGTCGCTGCGAAAACAGCATCCGGGAATTTGGCAGGATGTGCAGTGGCTGCAGCGACCATAGGAATGCCCGGCTCCTGGAAGCGCTTGCCGACTGCCAGGCCGATCGCCGTATGGGGATCGGCCAGATAGAGGCTTTCGCTGTAGAAGTGACGCATGGCTTCGCTGGTCTGCTCATCACTGAGCGTCATGCCATCAAAGACGTCTTTCATGCGCGTCCACGCATCGTGTGGTACGGCCATTCGGCCAGTTTCACGGAATTCTTTCATGATCGCAGCGCAACGCGTCGGGTTGCGGTCCAGAAGTTCGAACAGCAGACGTTCGAAATTGGACGAGACCTGAATGTCCATGGACGGCGAGAGGCTTGGCTCCACCGTACGGACACTCATATCGTTTTCAATCAGGAAGCGCGTGAGAATGTCATTGCGGTTCGACCCAATACACAGGCGACGGATGGGGAGGCCCATCTGGCGTGCGGCCCAGGCTGCCAGCACATTGCCGAAATTGCCGGTCGGAACGGAGAAAGACACTTCGCGGTCTGGTGCGCCTAATGCCAGCGCTGCCCGGATGTAATAAGGGATCTGGGCGGCGATACGGGCCCAGTTGATGGAGTTGACGGCGGAAAGAGAAACTTCGTCGCGGAACGTCGTGTCTGCGAAGAGGGCCTTTACCATGTCCTGACAGGTATCGAAGTCACCCTCGACGGCGATGTTCAGGATATTGTCATCTGGAACCGTCGTCATCTGGCGGCGCTGAACTTCTGACGTCCGGCCTTTTGGGTGAAGAATGACGACGGACAGGCGCTCGCGGCCACGGCAGGCTTCGATGGCAGCCGAGCCGGTGTCACCGGATGTCGCACCGACGATCGTAACTTTCTGGTTCCGCTGCGTCAGGACATGATCGAACAGGCGGCCGAGCATCTGCATCGCCATATCTTTGAAGGCGAGCGTAGGGCCATGAAACAGTTCAAGTGAGAAAAGGTCCTGCTCCACTTCGCAAAGCGGCGCGACAGCGGCGTGATCAAAGCCCGCATAGGCGTCCCGGGCCATGTCGCGAAGAGTATCGCGGTCAATGGCGCCTTCGGAAAACAGGGAAATGACTTCGGCAGTCAGGTCCGCGTAGGAGAGCGTGCGCCATTCACGGAACGTCTGGGCGCTGATTTTTGGCCAGCTCTCCGGCATGTAGAGACCACCGTCTCCAGCAAGGCCGGCAAGGAGGATGTCGGAGAAGTTGGGTGCGTCGGCGGTCAGGTCGCCGCGAGTAGATCGGTAGCGCATGGGAAGTTTATATCACGACCTTCTATGGCAAGGCGATGCGAAGAATGTGCGGTTTTCCATCTTCTGATGTCAGAACGGCAACCTGATGGCTGTCAGAAACCGCCAGTGCTCCAGCTTCGAGAAGGCGAGTATCCCGGATGAGGATCAGAGGATTGCGTTCGCTGCCGAACTGAAGGAGAGCGCCATCCGTAAGGTCAGACATGTAGAAGACGTTTTCAGGGCTTAGGGTGATGCCGCCGAGGCTCGGCGTATCGCGCCATTCCACAATGCCATCAAGCTGCTCAACGGGCGTGAAAGCCGGATCTGTCAGGAGGGAGGCGTCAATCCGATACAGGGGGCCGCAGGCGGGCATGTAAAACAGCCATTGCCCCTTTGCGTCGAGCGCCAGAAACCGAACATTCCCGCCAGTCAGAGGGTGCCCGTCCGGTCCGTTGGTAATTTGTGCGTTGCGCGTGAACGGTCTGCGTCCTGTGACGGATGGATCATAGGGCAGAAAGCGCTGTGCTTTACCGTCCTTCAGGGAAACGACAACGAGGGCCGGTTTTCCTTCGTCCGTCACATAGGCAAAACTTCCATGGACTTGAAGTACCGTGAGATTGCTGCCTTTCAGCGTTCCGCCGACGAAGGGGACCTCTCCAAGAAGCTTCCCATCCACAGAGAGATGAACAAGCTTAGCCTGAGGCGACACTGTCAGGCCCCAGTAATCCGATCCTGCCTGCGTCAGAAATGCGAGGGGCGGGATTTGTCCCTGCTCAGCGGCATCAATCGGAAACGGATGAGTGTGATTTTGGGAATCGAGTAAAACAGGGCGACCCTCTTCACTCAAAGCCAGGAAAGTGTCTGCGCTATGTGGAAGCAGGGAGCCAAGCTGAACACGATCAAGCGCAGCATCAGCAACAATCTGTGCTGACTGCGGAGCATCTTTCCACGGATGGTCTGCATAAGCAGGTGAAGAGAACAGACCAGCAGCGCCCAGAAGAGCGCTCGCGACGGAATATAAAAACCGGCTTTTCATAGCTCCAGACATCGGCCCGTCCAGAAAATTTGGCAAGCCTCAAACAGGACTAATAATCCAGCGTGGCTTCTTGCTCCGTTTTTTCTTCTCGGGTTTTTGAAGAAAGAATGCGGGCTGCATGACGTTGCACGGGCGACAGTGCCGGTCGTGGGTTGGATAGCCAGGGAGCGTGCTCATGCTCAACCGGGAAAAGCACGGCTGCATGCATAAGCAACGCCGTATCTACAGTCATACATTCAATGGACCAGCGTTGGTCGGGCATGCGGGCAATGTAATGACCGGATGCCGTTTGTCTGATTTCAATAGGGAACGTGCGCGTGGTCATACCCTGGCGCACAGTTGCATAAACCAGGCCCGGAACGCTGCCTGTCCGTTGTTCAAGATGCATGGTCAGACGCCTCTGGCTAGTCTTGTTACAAGACGTTATGACGCCCAGAGTCTGAAAATTTCGTTAACGTCTCATGGTGTTTCTTTGGGTTGTCTTGCCGAAATCTTCTCGAAGGAATGGATTTTCAGGGCATTTGGCCGCATCACTGACGGATGACAGGTCATTACAAGCCAGATCCGACGCGTTTTGCTTTTGACTGCTTCGCCAGAGGCGACCTCGCGAGCGCTGAAAAATCCTTGCGTGACATTCTGGCTCATGACTCTGCGCAACCTGATGCGTGGCACGGCATGGCCTGTCTGGCTCGTGCTCGCGGGCAGAATGCGACCGCTATTGCGATGGCCGGACGGGCTTTGCAGGCTGGTGGCCTTCCAGCATCAAGATCAGCGCGTGTTCATATCACATTGGGGTTGGCACTCGCTGCAGAGGGCCACTTTGAGCCTGCACGTGCGGCTCTCTCCGTAGCGCGAATATTGCAGCCTGCTGACCCGCGCGCCCATGCCGCGAGTGCTGAAGTCTTTTTGCTGCTGGGGCAGCGTAAAGAGGCTTGTGAAGCTCTGGAGGAAGCGTGCGCCCTTGCGCGAGACGATGTCGAATATCTTACAAGGCTTGGTGAAATCTATCTGCAGGATGGGCGTCCGGATAAGGCACTTTTCTGTTTTGACAGAGTGACGAAACGTGCGCCGCGCGATGGGCGTGGCTGGGCTAATCTCGGAGCAGCGTTTTTTGAAAGTAGACTTTTAGAGTCAGCCCTTCAGGCTTTGGAAACGGCATGTGATTTGGGAGCCCGAACCGGAGCAACCCTGAATAGTCTCGGCTTGGTTCAGATGGCTCTTGGGAACTTGCAGGAAGCACGCCGAACCTTGGAAGAAGCGCTAGGTTTTGCTCCCGAGGATGCCCGGATTGCCAATAACCTTGGAACGGTTCTGATGGAGATGGGCGAGGAAGAGACAGCCAAGCGGCTTTTTTCGGTCATCGCTGGTCGGACGTCTGATTACGAGCAAGCCCAGGCTCGCTTCAATCACGCGACTATTTTGCTGGGAGAAGGTGAGTTTTCGGAAGGCTGGCAGGAATTTGAAAGTCGACATCGCCTTCTGAATACGCCGCAGTCTTCTCTAGCGTGGGATGGCTCCGAAGGTGAATTGCCGATTGTCGTGACGGCAGAGCAAGGTCTGGGAGATAGCATCCAGTTTTTGAGGTTTCTGCCTTTAGCCACCGCCAGACGACCTCTCCGACTGCATTTTCCAGTGGCTTCGTTAGTAAGCCGGATGCCTACGATGGACCATGCTCGGATTCTGGAACCTGAAGGACCTGTCGCAGGAGAAATCAGTCTTCTGAGCTTACCATTTGTTCTGGGGCTGGCGGGCCAGGGAGGAGCAACGCCCTATCTGGAGTCTGCGTCGATCCCGGAGCCGCGGGTTGTTGGACTCTGCTGGGCGGGAAATCCGTCTTACAGGTTTGATCGGCGTCGCTCTCTAAACCTGGAATGGGTGGAGCCGTTGCAACGTGTTGAGGGCGTTCGTTTTGTGTCCCTTCAACAGGGAAATTGCCCGGAATGGATGGAAAAGGTCTCTCTCGAAACACCCGAAGAGCTTGCGGACGCTGTAGGGCGGTGCTCGCTTGTTATTAGTGTGGATACTGCGGTGGCACACATGTCTGGTGCCATGGGGCGCCCGCTTTGGCTGTTGAATCGCCGGGGCGGTGACTGGCGCTGGAAAACCACTCCCTGGTACCAGAATGTGCGGCAGTTCAGGCCAGAAGGCTTCCTGCCAGAAGCGTGGCCACCCGTTGTGGAACAGGTGGCCGAAAACCTCAGGACGTGGGTGCAGCAACAGCCTTCTTGACGGTTTGTGGCGTCAGGGAAGCAAGGAGTGTTTCACGTATGTGAGCCAGGCGCGTTGGATCTGTGATCTTCATGCCCAGAAGGTCACGAACATAGAAAACGTCCACGGCCCGCATTCCATAGGTGGTAATGTGAGCAGAGGAAATCTGAAGCGACTGCTCGCTTAGCGTCGTTGTGATGTCATGGAGCAGTCCCGATCGGTCACGACCGTTGATCTCGATGACAGTGTGCCGATCCGAAGCGGTATTATCGATCACTACACGGGGTGGAACGTGAATAGCGCGCATCCGGCGGGAAGCTCCGCGATGACGCGCTTCTGCGATACCCTTCTTCAGGTCAAGGCGACCAGATAGGGCCTGCTCGACCAGATGATTAAGACGCCCAAGCTGGTGAGGATCTTCAAAGGAACATCCATCAGCGTCCTGAACCCAGAAAGTATCCAGAGCCATGCCATCGCTGAGGGTGTGAATGCGGGCATCCACGATGGATGCGCCTGCGACAGCAAGGGCACCAGCAATCTGTGAGAACAGTCCTGGATGGTCAGCACAAAGCACTGTGAGCTCTGTCACGCCGCGTTCCGGAATTGGATAAGCTTCGACGGTGACGGGTGAGCGATATCGGTCCGAATCGTGGATCATGCGCGCATGGCGCATGTGGGTATCGGTGTCGAAACCGAGCCAGTAGCTGGGATATCCGAGAGCCAGAAAGTGCTCGATACTGCTTTCTGGCAGCAGCGAGCTCAGACCATCTCGGGCCAATTCACGGGCATGCGTGACGCGGCCGTCCTGCTCCGTTGCGGCCAGTCCGCCTTCCAGAACTTCTGCCACACGGGAAAACAGCTCACGTAGAAGCGTGGCTTTCCAGGCATTCCAGACTTTGGGGCTGACGGCGCGCATGTCAGCGATTGTCAGGAGGAGGAGAAGGCGAAGGCGTTCCGGAGACTGAATGGTGTCTGCAAGATCAAGGATCGTCCGGGGATCATCAATGTCTCGGGTGAATGCTGTCTGGGACAGCAGTAGATGATGCAAAACGAGCCACGAAACTGTCTCTGTCTCTTCAGGGTCCAGACCCAGTTGCGGGCAGATGGTGAGGGCCAGATCCGCCCCGAGTTCCGAATGATCGCCGCCACGGCCCTTGGCAATGTCATGGAGAAGAACCGCGACATATAGGGCCCGGCGTGAGCGCAGATCCTTGGCGAGACCATATGCAAGCGGGATCTCATCCGCCATATGACCCGCTTCGATCTGGCCCATCATGCGGACGGCCTCAATGATGTGCTCATCCACCGTATAGATGTGATAGCTGTCGAACTGCATTTGGCCGACAACGCGTGACCAGTCCGGAAGCAGGCGACCGAGCAGGCCGGTTTCGTTCAGAATGGGAAGCCAGAACGGAACGGTCTTTGTTTCATCCGCACTTGGTTCACAAAGCAGATTAAGAAAGATCTGCGCTGTTTCCGGATCATCCCGCAGTTCAACGGCGTGCCGTTCGTTGCGGATCAACTGCTGAATGGCAAGTGGGTGCAGTTCCAGATCATGCCGGCGCGCGCAGTCCAGCATTCGGAACATGTCACGCGGGTTCTTTGCAAACGTGACCGGATCAACAGGGCAGAGACGTCCGGCAATACGTTCGAAACCTTCTGGCCCCGGGAGTGCTTCCGGATGAGTGTCGCTTGCCTGATCCTGCAGGCGCATCAGCACGATCGGCTGAAGAACATGCGTCAGGCGCATGACGTCCCGTGCCGTCAGGAAGTAGTGTCGCATGAAGCGTTCGACACCGCGCTGACGTCCGTGCGTGGCATATCCCATCCGGCCCCCGATGACGGGCTGAACGTCAAAGGTGAGCCGCTCTTCCGCGCGGCCGGTGATATAGTGAAGGTGCAGCCTGACAGTCCAGAAAAAATCCCACGCACGCCGGGCGCGGTGGGTTTCACGGTTGGTCAGGAGGCCAAAGGAAATAAAGGATGGTGTCGGGACGGCTTCGGCAGGGGCCGTGCTCTGGTCTGGCGTTGTAATGGCGCAGCCAAGTGCGGCACGGCCCATCCAGTTCAGCGTTTGAAGATCACGGAGGCCGCCGCGGCCTTCCTTGATGTTCGGCTCAACCATGTAGGGGTTGTCACCAAAGCGGCGATGACGCAGCTCACGCTCTTCAATCTTGCCACGGACGAAATCGCACAGCGTGTCGTTCTGGAGATCTGCACCGAGGGCAGAGCGGAGATTACGGGCGAGCGTTCGATCACCATAAAGGGGGCGCAGGTCCAGAAGGGCCGTGCGGATGGTCAGATCTTCGGCCACGTCCTTGATGCAGGCGCTGATGGAGCGCGTCGCATGACCGACTCGGAGGCCAAGATCCCAGAGGGCATAGAGAATGAACTCAATGCGTGTGGTCAGGGCCGGAGATGCATCTTCCGGAATGAGAAACAGGATGTCGATATCGCTGAAGGGGGCGAGAAGGCCCGCTCCATAGCCGCCGGTGGCACACAGACAGAGTGGCTCTTCGGAGGACGCATTGTCCTGCGCGGCAGAAAGATCAGCCAGCGCACAGACAACGCTGTCGGCCTGAGCCGCGAGCGCGCGTGCCGCATCAATCCCCGAGATCAGGCGCTTTTCGAACCTGATGCGGATATCTGCATGGCCATTGCCAAGATGACGACGAAGGATGGAGAGGACGTCATCTCGGGACGTCAGCCCCTGTGCGGCGGCAGTCTGAAGAGCTGTTTGCAGCGACGGGGTCATGGCTTTGCGGTCAGACAGGGTCGTATCCGTATCGTCAGCGAAAGGGGAGGGAAGACTTTCGCCCCAGAAACCAGCACTTTTCAAGTCCTGTCTCCTGTAGCGAGGCGTTTAAGATCATATAGCGCGGCTAGCGCCTCTCGGGGAGAGAGATCATCAGGGTTGATGGTCGTGAGCGCATCGAGGGCCGGAGAGTGCAGAACCTGCGGCTCGGGGGCGTCTTCTGATGCGTCTGCAACGGCCTCGAACAATGGCAGCGAAGAGCGGGCTTCAGCCTGTTCACGTTCGAATGTGCTGAGAAGCCGAGAGGCACGGTTCACCACCGATTGCGGAATCCCGGCCAGTTTGGCCACATGAAGGCCCCAGCTCTTACGGGCTGAACCAGGGCGGACTTCATGCTGGAAAATGACCTCGCCCCGCCACTCTTTGACGGCCATAGTGTACGGAGCCAGGCGCGGCAGGAACTCAGTCAGAGCGCCCAGCTCATGGAAGTGCGTAGCGAAAATCGTGCGCGAGCCAAGCTGGGTATGGAGCGCTTCAAGCGTAGCCCAGGCAATGGAGAGGCCGTCCAGCGTTGCCGTTCCACGTCCAATTTCGTCGACGACGACAAGAGACTTGGGACCGGCCTGATTGAGGATGGCAGCGGTTTCAGTCATTTCCACCATGAAGGTGGAGCGGCCACGCGCCAGATCGTCTGCACCACCCACGCGGGAAAACAGCCGATCCACAACACCAATACGGGCGCTTTTCGCCGGAACCGGCAGCCCGGCCTGCGCCATGATCACGGCAAGCGCAGTCTGACGGAGGAATGTGGATTTACCCGCCATATTCGGGCCGGTGAGGAGCATGGCGCGGTGTTCTGGGGGAAGAGCGCAGTCATTGGGAATGAAGCGTGCGTCCGCGCTGCCGGTTTCTGTGAGGGCGGCTTCGACAACGGGATGTCGGCAAGCGACAAGCTCGAAATCGGTATCGTCCGTGACAGTTGGGCGGCACCACGAGCCTCCCTCTGCCAGAATTGCGCAGGATCGTAAGACGTCTGTCAGAGCAAGATATTCTGCGACTTCGTCCAGCGCGGGAGTTTCGAGGATGCGGGTGCAGAGGGCGGTGAAAAGTCGGCGCTCAAGCGTGCTCGCTTTGTCTGCGGCCTCGAGAATGGCGCGGTCCAGCGCAGCGAGTTCTTCGGTGGAGAAACGTGCGAGGCTCGCTGTGCCCTGTCGGAAAGAAAGCTCAGGTCGCTCTTTCAGCTTCGCCCCGGCTGCAACAGGGACCTCAATGACGTAACCCAGCTGGGCATGATGGCGGATCTTAAGATTGCCGATCCCGTACTCTTCGGAGAGGCGCCCCTGAAGTGCTGCGACGATCCGTCGACTTTCATCCCGGAGTGTTCGGTATCGATCCAGCTCAGCATCAAATCCGACGGCGATGAAACCACCGTCCTCGATGCGTGCAGGCAATTCTTCCGCAAGCGCAGCTTTCAGCGTGTCTAAAAGGGCATCGGCGCGGCCATAAAGGCCAGCCGTCAGCGTGCGGATCAGGGACGGTGTGTTTTTGTCGCAGGCCGGCTGGAAAAGGGCTGTCAGATCGTCGGCGGCAATCAGAGTATCGCGGATGGATGCGAGATCGCGCGGTTGGCCACGTCCTGCCGACAGCCGGCCGAGGGCGCGAGCCGGGTCTGGTGTGCGTTTAAGAATATCGCCCAATGCGGCTGTAAAACCCGGAACGGATCGAAGCCACAGCCATGCGTTCTGACGCTCGGTGATGGTAATGGCGTTAGTGAGTGGAGAGGAAATCCATTGAGAAAGCAGGCGGGAGCCTGCTGCTGTGACGGTGCGGGAGATCACACCGAACAGGCTGTATTTTGTCTCCCCATCACGGGTACGCAGAATATCGAGGCTGGCGCGGGTTGCTGGGTCGATCCCGAGCACGCCGCTGATGCCCTGCGGCATCGGGCGCGAGAGTCTGGGAAGCGCTCCGGCCTGACTGCGCTGAACGTAGTGAAGTGCCATGGCACAGGCGATGGCCTGCTCGTCCGGAAAGTCTCCGAGCGCATCAATCTGTGCCACCCCATAGGCACGGGAAATCAGAGTACGGGCGCTATCCAGAGACGGCGGAACAGCGACTGGTGCAAGCCGGCTGGCGTGGTCTGCCGGGATGAGCTCTGGATCTGAAAGAACTTCCGCAGCGTCCAGACGGGCCATCAGCTCTGGAAGGGCGACTTCAGGCACAGACGTTGTCTCGAACGCGCCTGTAGAAATATCGATCCAGGCTGCGCCAATCATTTTGGAGCGGCGGTCTCCGGAGCGGGCAATAGCCAGAAGCAGATTGGCGCGGCCAGCTTCGAGCAGTTCGTCTTCCGTCAGAGTGCCCGGAGTGACGACACGGACGATCGCGCGGGGAAGAGGGCCTTTCTGGCCTTTTTGCGGTGCCTGCGTTTGCTCAGCAACAGCAACGCGAAAGCCTCGGCGAATCAGACGAGACAGATAGGCCGGTGCCGCTGCAACCGGAACGCCGCACATGGGAATCGGCTCGCCGTTGTGATTGCCCCGTGCTGTCAGCGCGATATCGAGTGCCATCGCGGCGGCTTGGGCATCTGCGAAGAATAGCTCGTAGAAATCACCCATTCGGAAAAACAGAAGAGCATCTGGCTCCTGATGCTTGAGCGCGAACCATTGCGCCATGGAAGGCGTAGCATTGGCGGCAGAAGGCAGGGGCATGAACGTGCCGATGGGTCCGGTCTCCGGTGGTGAGATATGAGGAGGGGAGGGGAAACTACCGTGTCCCTGCCGGTGTGTGAACCGGCAGGATCAGTGTCTTAGCGTGTGCGTCTTCTGGCGATGCGCGTTTGCAACGCTGCGAGCACGTCACTGAGTTTCAGAACCTTCAGGGCGTCGAGAGAAATGGCGTAGACCACGCCTCCGAACACGATCAGTGCGCCCAGCATGCTCAGGCGCCAGATTCCGTGCCAGTTCGGCAGGTCGGGAGCGGCAAATTTTTGTGCTGCGGCAACCCAGAGGGCCATCATGAGAGAGGCTCCAATTATCCGGGCTGAGCGGCTTTTCAATCGTGGGTCAGGCTGGAAGATGCCACGGCGATGCAAAAGCACGGCCAGAATGGCAACGTTCACGACCGCTGCAATCGTGCTGGCCAGTGGAGGGCCCACATGAGCCAGTGGTTTGTAGAGCGCCAGATTGAGCGCCAGATTTAATCCAAGGGTAAAGAAGCCAATTCGGACGGGCGTGCTGGTATCCCCTTCAGCGAAAAAGCCGGGCGAAAAGACCTTGATGAGTACAAATGCTGGAAGCCCAAGGGCGTAGGCCCGCAGGGACTGGGCAGACTTCAGTGCATCTGCGACCGTAAAGTGACCGTAGCTGAACAGGCCAGCCATGATCGAGGGAGCCAGTGCAATTAGGCCCATCGTTGCGGGAAGGGTCAAAAGCAGAGCGTAATCGAGGGCGCGGTTCAGGCTGGCATGTACGGAAGCGCGGTCGTTGTTGGCAACGTGTCGCGTTAGAAGCGGCAAGAGGGTTGTACCCGCAGCAGCACCAAGAACGCCAAGAGGGAGCTGGTTGATCCGGTCCGCGAAGTACAGAATCGACGGGGAGCCAACGGGCAGTCTGGTGGCAATGATCGTGTCCACCATCAGGTTCATCTGTGTGACACCCGATCCGACGAGACCCGGCCCCATCCGTCGCATCAGACCACGGATATCTTTTGAAAAGCTGGGGCGGACGAGATGCGGCGCGACACCGGCCCGATGAGCGGCCCAGTAGAGGGCACCCAGCTGGACGATGCCCGAAATAACGACACCCCACGCACTGGTCAGCGCAACACTGTGCCAGACATAGGCCCCCAGAAAGATCGCTGCGATGCCGATGATGTTGAAACTCAGATAGGCGGCGGATGCAGCGCTGAATTTTCCCAGACCATTCAGCACACCGGAAACCAGAGCCGCCGCACAGATCATGACCATGTAGGGGAAAGTGATCTGTGTCAGCGTCAGGGCCATCTCAAAACGCTCGCCCTGAAAACCGGGGGCAAGAATCGAGATGATGAGGGGCATGCACAGTTCACAGATGATCGTCAGGATCACCAGCCATGCCACCAGAGCGGACAGAGCCTGCCCCGCAAAACGCAGGGCTGCGGTGCGTCCCTCAGTCTCATACTTGGCGGTGAACATCGGCACGAAGGCTGCGTTGAACGCGCCTTCTCCGAACAGTCGCCGGAACATGTTCGGCAGGCGCAGGGACACCAGATAGGCGTCCTGTGCGGGGCCGGCTCCAAGGAAGGCAGCAAGAAGCTGGTCACGAATCAGGCCCAGAACACGCGAAAGCATGGTCCAGCTGCCAACTGTCAGGAAATTGCGAAGCATTTCCTGTCTCTAGCGTATCCCGCTGACGGGTAACATATCCTCCTGAAGCCAGAAGGAACGATTTTTAGCGAAGAACAGTCTCGCGAGCGTAAAGTTTTTCCGATGGACGCGTCATGGAGGGGCGAACGGCAGCCAGACCGATACAAAGCAGAACAATTTCCAGCGTCAGCATGACGCTCGCCCAGAAGATGCCGGGCAGGCCCAGAAAGCTCGTGACGTGATGTGCGACAGAAGGCGTGAAGGCGCCAAGGGCAGCAACGACCAGAAGCGGCAGAATGGGCCGAAGGAGAGACGCTGTCATGAGAAGTCTCCTGTCATATTCCTGTCATGAGGCTCGCGTTTTTTGATACGCTGCGTCAAGGAAAAAGAGGAAACTCTCGATCCCGTCTGCGTGTTAATTTGTATCATGGTTAAAACCGCATTTTCCTCATCTCCGTCAGACACCGCAGAACTCTTACGAAGGCTGGAGCGGCTCAAGCGTCTGGCCTGGGTTCTGAACTCGGCTGTCCGAATTCCCGGGCTTCGCTTGAGAGCAGGTGTTGATACGGTCTTGGGGCTCATTCCCGGAGGAGGGCTGGCTCTTGGAACGCTCCTGTCCCTCTATATTGTCTGGGAAGGCCACCGGATGGGTGTGGGAGCAGCAACCATGCGCAAGATGCTGCTTAATGTCGGCATTGAAGCGGTAGTTGGTGTTGTTCCGCTAATGGGGGATCTGTTCGATACCGTGTTCAAGGCTGACATGCGCAATGTCCGCCTGATTGAGGAGGCGCTGTCCCGGCCGGAAACCGGGGCACCCTATAATTCAGTGATCGAGAAGAATCCGGCGGACGGCCTCTTCTACCCGTCCGGGCGTCGGTTTTGAGAGCGGTGTGAACCACCGCACGAGATGCCCTTCGCGGTTCACGAGGTACTTATAAAAATTCCAGCGGGGGCGAGATAAAAATCCGCCCTCTTTACCCAGCCATTTGAAGAGCGGGATGGCATCTGGCCCTTTGACATGGGCTCTGGCTGCCATAGGGAATGAGACCCCGTAATTGCGGTGGCAGAATGTCTTGATCTCTTCTGCCGAGCCCGGTTCCTGCTCTCCAAAATCATTCGAAGGTACGCCGAGAACCGTCATGCCATCCGGGTAATCGCGCCCGTAGAGGGACCACAGATGCTGCAAGCCTTCATACTGGGGGGTAAAGCCGCATTTCGAGGCTGTGTTGACGATCAGGAGTGGCCGACCACGGAACTGGGAAAGATCAATTGTTTCCCCAGACAGTCCGGGCAGGTGGAAATCATAGGCGCAGGTCATGGTTTCTCCCCCTCATTTTCATCTACTGTAATATCATACTGCTAAAGAGGCGAGAGCAGGGCTGGACATGGCGCTGTCATGCAGACAGGTTGTGCAACCGTTCTGTTTTTGAAAGGGAGCTTGCCTTCGTGATCCTGCGCGTCCTGATCGGCATGGCCGGTCTTCTCTGTCTTGGCGCGTTATTTTCCACGAACTGGCGGGCGATCGACTGGAAACTGGTTGCGCGTGCCTTAACCCTTCAGGTGGCTATTGCAGCCGTAATTCTCTGGATTCCCGCCGGGGCACATGGGCTCCACATGATTTCCGGGGCCGTGACGAAGGTCCTGTCTTACGGGGATCAGGGAAGTGCCTTCCTTTTCGGTGGTCTTGTAGGTCCGAAAATGGACACGGTTTTCGGGGACGGAGGATTTATCTTCGCCCTCAAGGTTCTGCCTGAAATCGTGTATGTCGCAGCGCTTCTGGGGCTGATGCAGCACTGGGGTGTGCTTCAGTTCCTGTCGCGCATCATCGGTGGCGCTCTCACGAAGATTCTTGGCACCACACAGCTGGAATCCTTTTCAGCCGTTCTGACTATTTTCCTTGGCCAGAGTGAAATGCCGATTGCCCTTCAGACCTGCTTGGCCGGTCTTTCTATTGGAGAGCTGGCGACGGTTCTGTGCAGCGGGACGTCATCCATCGCAGGCTCGGTTCTGGCAGGCTATGCGTCGCTAGGGGTTCCAATGGAGAACCTGCTCGCTGCGTCTGCAATGGCTATTCCGGGTGGGCTGCTGTTTTCACGTGTTCTGTTCCCCGGCCCGAGGCATGTCAGCACGGAAATTGCCGGGGCGGATCATGGCCATCACAGCATGTTTGAGGCCTTGGCCGAAGGTGCCATGAACGGTGCCAAAATCGCGGTTGCAGTCGGGGCGGTTCTGATTGCCTTTGTTGGCATTATTGCCCTGACAGATGGTCTTCTGGCGATGGTCGGTCTGTCTCTCGCGCAAATCCTTGGTTACGTTTTTGCGCCCTTCGCGTGGCTCATGGGTGTGCCGTGGTCTGAATGTGTGGTGGCGGGTGGATTACTCGGTCAGAAAATCGCATTCAACGAGTTCGTCGCCTACGTGAATCTTTCTCCCATGATTCATGCGCATGTCCTGTCGCATCGAACCATCACGATCCTGTCTTTCGCACTGTGTGGATTTGCGAATATTTCCACTATTGGCATTTTGATTGGTGCGTTTGGCAGCGCGGAGCCGCGTAGGCGCACGGATGTATCGAAGCTGGCGGTTCGCGCCGTGGTGGCCGGTACACTTTCCAACGCCATGAGCGCCGTGATCGCCGGGCTTTTCGTCTGAAAGACTGATTATTCCAGCGTCGGCGGCCGGTCCAGCAGCAGCGTTCTGGCTTCTTCCAGTGTAAGTTTTTCTGAAAGCAGATGGGTGATTGTCTCAAGGATCGGGACGTGCACACCCATCTTTTGAGCGAGGGCCACGAGCGCCGGCGCGGTCAAAACGCCCTCTGCAACCGTTGTACGGGAAGCGAGGATTGCTGACAGGGGGCGACCCTCTCCGAGCTCGATACCGAGACTGTAGTTCCGTGAGCCCCGCCCGGTACAGGTCAGGATCAGGTCTCCAACGCCAGATAGGCCCGCCAGAGTGGCAGCACGTCCGCCCAACGCTTCGGCCAGGCGCGCAATCTCGGCGACAGCCCGGGTGATAAGGGCTGCCCGGCCATTTTCGCCCAGGCCTGCTCCGATCACGATACCCGCGCCGATCGCCACAACGTTTTTTGCTGCTCCGGCAAGCTGCACGCCCGCAATGTCGTCACTGGCATAGAGGCGAAACGATGACGAGTTGAGGATACTGGTGAGATGTTTTGCCAGCGTCAGATCCGTGCTGGCCAACGTCGCTGCTGCCGGAAGGCCTTTTGCAATTTCAATGGCGAAGTTTGGCCCGGAGAGAACGGCAGTTGGCCGATCAGGCATCGTTTCGGCGAGTACGGTAAGCGGCAGAAGCGAGGTCGCCTGTTCCAGGCCCTTGCAGCACGTCACGACCGGTACACCTGGAGCAAGAACACCTTCCAGTGCGACGGATACGGACCGGGCAGTCTGAACAGGCACAACCAGAAGCACAACGTCCGCATCTGTTGGGAAAACGCCTGTAACGGTGACCGCGTCCGGAAGCTGGATCCCGGGTAAGCGAGGAAGCTCCCGGACGCCATCAGGAACTGGAGTTCGCATCCAGAGTGTAACGCGTGCTCCGGTACGGGCCGCGGCACATGCGAGAGCCGTTCCCCAGGCGCCTGCGCCGATGACTGCGATATGGCGCCCGTTCATGTTCATTCCTCTACCAGACGTTCGATATGCACCTGCATGTCGTCTTCCGGGTCATCGGTCGCAAGCCCCAGCTTCAACGCATTCAGGACACGAGCGGCATCCTCTTCAAAGCCGAAAGGAGCATTCACGACCAGCATTCCGCATCCATTCAGGCGAGACGGATCCAACGCCGGGCGCAGAAGAAATTCACATGCCAGAATATCGCGAATGCCTGCATCCTTCAGGGCATTGTAAAAGGCCCGAACCGGAGTGCGGTGCTTGATGGGATACCAAACCGCGACAATGCCTGCGCGAAAGCGATTGCGGATCAGCGAGATCGCCTCAGCACATTGCGTAAAGTCGTCCAGCTTCTCAAATGGTGGATCAATCAGAACCAGACCACGCTTCAGATCTTTAGGGGGGAGAAGCGCGCGTAAAGCTTCATAACCGTTGCGATGATGAATAGAGACCTGCGGGTCATCCCGGAAAAGGCGACGTAACGGACGAACGTCTTCTGGGTGAAGTTCGCAGGCTACAAGCTGGTCCTGGGGGCGCAGCGCATGGCGAGCGAGGGCCGGTGATCCCGGATAAAGGCCGAGGTCGCGCACTGCGGACAGATAATCCTGAAGGGCCGGATCTTCCGAGTCCAGAAGTCGGCCGATCCCGCTTTTCCATTCGCCGGTTTTCTGGGCTTCTTCAGAAGACAGGTCATACTGTCCGCAGCCTGCATGTGTATCGAGAACACAAAATCCAGCAGGTTTGCGGGCGAGTGACTTCAGAAGCACCAGAAGGATCGCGTGTTTCATGCAATCCGCAAAATTTCCGGCGTGGTAAGCGTGTCTGTAGTTCACGGGAGACGGGTTCCGGCTATGGAATCAGGAAGGGCTATGAGCGGGATGACGTTCCGCAAGAGGCCAGCGGGGGCGGGCCGCGACATCTATTTCGTTGGGATGCTCACCGGCATGAAGGCGCTCAAGGGCTGCCCAGCCGATCATGACAGCATTGTCCGTGCAGAGGCGAAGCGGAGGAGCGATAAATGGGATACCGTGGCGGTCTGCGACAGTTTCCAGCGCACAGCGAAGTGTCCGGTTCGCAGCCACACCACCTGCGACGACGAGTGCAGTCGTGTGAGGCGCCATTGCAAGCGCGTGTTCCGCACGGTCTGCCATGACATTTGCCACAGCCTGCTGGAAGGATGCGGCGACGTCGGCAGCGAACTGGCGCGGAAGAGCGCCTGATCCCAAGGGCTCAATCAGGCGGCTGACGGCTGTTTTCAGGCCGGAAAAAGAAAAGTCGCAGCCTTCACGCCCTTTAAGCGGGCGGGGAAGCGCAAAAGCATCAGCGCGGCCTTCCTGTGCCAGTTTTTCAAGAGCAGGCCCTCCCGGCCAGCCAAGACCAAGCATTTTAGCAACTTTGTCGAAGGCCTCGCCGGCGGCGTCATCAATGGTGCCGCCAAGGCGCACGTACTGGCCTGTCTGTTCCACGGAAATGCACTGGCAGTGACCGCCTGAGACCAGCATCGTCAGGAATGGAAACTGAAGATCGGCCTCAAGAGACGGCAGGCGAGCCGTCAGGACGTGCCCTTCAATGTGATTGACTGCAATGAAAGGGCGGCCCAGTGCGAGAGCCAGCCCTTTTGCATAGGAACTGCCCACAATCAGCCCCCCAATCAGGCCCGGGCCAGTCGTTCCTGCGAAAGTATCAATGTCCTGCAAGGTGAGGGACGCCTTGTCGAGCACGGACTGGACAAGGGCGGGCAGGGCATCAAGATGAGCTCGTGCTGCAATTTCCGGTACGACGCCCCCAAGAATGGCGTGATCGTTCTGGGAAAGAACACCTTCGGCGAGAATGGTGCCGTCATAGGCCAGAATAGCGCAAGCGGTATCGTCGCAGGACGTTTCGATCGCCAGAAGGGGGCGGGATGCAGCAGGGTCAGACATGGCATGCATTATGACCGAGTCTCTCATATCATGACAGCCCCGCCTGAATGAGCTACAGGTGCGGTCCATGAATGCTTCCGTCCTGTCTTCCGACGCCCTTCAAAAGGTCGCGGCGGAAGCCGTCCGCCGATCTCATGCCGCCAGCCCGTCCGGCCAGCGCAAACTCCCACTCAGAGTGGGCTCGCGCGCGTCACCGCTGGCGCTGTGGCAAACGCGGACGTTTCTGACACGTCTGACCCGTTTTTGCCCGGTCCTGCGTGACATGGGAGCATTCCAGGAACATCAGATCAGTACTGAAGGTGATCGGAACCTCAGCCAGCGTCTGGCGGAAATTGGTGGCAAGGGCCTGTTTGCCAAGGAAATCCACGAAGCTCTTGTAGCGGGCCGGATCGACTTTGCAGTTCATAGCCTCAAGGATCTCGAAACCAATCTCCCTCCCGGTCTTGTCCTGGCGTGCACGCTGAAGCGTGAAGACGCCCGTGATGCCATTATCCTGCGTGACCGGTCCACCAAAGTTGACCCGGCTGATCCGTATGCCTCTCTGCCAGAGGGCGCCTTGATCGGTTGTGCGTCCGTCCGTCGACAGGCGCAGATGCTGAGCCGTCGCCCGGATCTCCGATTTGGTTTGTTGCGTGGCAACGTTCAGACGCGTCTCGACAAGCTGCAGGCGGGTGCTTGTGATGCCACGCTTCTGGCTCTTGCGGGATTACGGCGTCTCGGGATGGAAGACCGCGTTGATATCGTGCTTGAGCCGGACCAGATGCTTCCGGCCGCAGGGCAGGGTATCGTCGGTGTAACGGTACGCGAGAGTGACACGGAACTGCGTGAGCTTCTGTCTGCCATCGAAGACCCGGAAGCCCGGGCCGTTTCAACTGCGGAGCGTGCTCTGCTGGCCGAGCTTGACGGCTCCTGCCGAACGCCAATTGGTGGATATGCCAGAATTGAAGCTGGCGTACTGAAGCTGACAGGTATGGTTGCGAGCGAAGACGGAACGTTCCTGATCCGCCGTGAAATCACTGGTGCGCCACTTGAGGCCGCCCGGATGGGAACGGAACTGGCAGACGAACTGCGCCGCAATACGCCAGCAGCGATTTTCGCCGAGATGACACGCGCCTGATTATGGCGCGGCGCGCTGTTCTGGTCACGCGTCCCGAGCTGGGTCTGGCTTCTACCTCCGAGGCCCTCCAGCTTCAGGGATGGGAGGCGATTGCCTGCCCGATGCTGGAAATTCAGACCTACGAACCTATAGCGGTGACTGACTGCGCGGCTGTAGCTTTGACAAGCGCCAATGCGCTGGCCGCTCTCAAAAATTGGCCGCGAGACCGTTTGATGGTCACTGTAGGAGCAAAAACGGCTGAACATGCTCGCGCCATGGGTTTTTCCAATGTTCATGCCGCAGATGGCGACGCTGAAGCCCTGCTGGAGTTCTGCCGTCGTCACAACCTGACGGGACAGTCCCTTATGCTGGCATGTGGCAAGGGTTACGGCCTCGACCTGGCCGCAGCGTTGGGGGCCAGGCGCATCGACGCATACGCAGTGACGAAGAGGCAAGCTCTTACGGATGCTGCGCGAGACGCTTTGTTGAGCGACCGTCTCGAAGGTGTTGTTCTTTATTCCGGAAAAACGGCTGAAGCCTTCATGGAGGCTTTGGGTGCGCCGGAGCGAAATGCTCTGTCCGGTGTGAGGGCGCTCTGCCTGTCAGAGGCCATCGCTGCACGCCTGACCGAAAAGGACTGGCGTGCAGTGGAGTGGCCCGATCCGCTGGAACGGCTCGGGCCTTTCGTCACCTGAAGGATCAGGCTTCGCCAGCTGGCTCCGGGAACTGCTGGGCGCGCTTGGCCTGCCACAGAGCAACGAAGTCGATCGGCTGCAGAACCACCGGCGGGAAGCCACCGTCACGAGTGACGTCGCTGATGATGGAACGCACATACGGGAAGATCAGGCGCGGCACTTCAACCAGCAGGATCGGCTCGACGAGTTCCTGCAGGTCCTTTGTGTACTGCAGATTGACGGCAAGCGGCATCTGCGGCGGAGCGCCTTCCATGTTCTGTGCAGTGTTGTCGGTGGTATTCTCGGACATGTACGGTCTCCGGATCCGCGAGGCGGATAGCGATGGAACGATTGCGATACAGTGGCGGTAGCATGATGTGTCATGCGCGCCAAGACGGGGTTCCTGCATGCGGAAGGTTGAGATTGGTCCGCTGTCGCCCTATCTGTAAGACAACGGAAATTCCAACGATCTGTGTGAAACATAATCTTCATGTCTTCTGACGACATTCATCTTCCCTCCGCTCTGATGGGCCATTCCGGCCACGCGTTCCCATGGGACATCGTGGTGCTGGCAATTCTAGCGATTGCCTTGGGCTTTCGCCTGTACCGCGTGCTGGGGCGTCGCATTGGCATGCAGGGTGTGCGTCAGGAGCGTCCGCCGGTTTTCGCTACTGGTGGGCAGGCCTCCGCGCGTCCGACGCCTCCACCGCTGCCTGGTACAAGCCAGCGGGGTGAGGAAACGGTCGTGGCGCAGGTCGAATACGACATTCCCGCTCCGGCAACCCGGGTGGGCAGCGTACTGGGTCGTATGACCCAGCTTGATGCGGGTTTTACGCCTCAGGCTTTTCTTAAGGATGCTGAAAACACGTTCCGCCAGATTGTTCCTGCTTTCGCTGCGGGAGACCGCGCGGCTCTGTCAGGTCTGATGACACCGGAGACGGAAGACGCCTTTCTCTCCGCGATCAACGTGCGCGCCGAAGCAGGCGAAACACAACGCAGCGATCTGCGCGGTATCGAAAGTATGGCTATTCTGGATGCAATGCTTCCCACCGACGATGCGGCTGCCCAGATCGGTCGAATCGAAGTTCGGATTGTGTCCCGTCAGGTTAATATGCTGACGGATCGCAACGGAGACCCGGTGCAGGGCACGGATGCCGTGACGGAATTCCATGATCTGTGGCTGTTTGAACGTCAGTTCGGGACGTCGGACGCGCGGTGGCGTCTTGCGGCATCGCGCCCAGCCTGAAAATAGTTCGTCCATTATGAAAAAGCTGCTGAGTCTGGCTGCCTTGGCCATGTTGGCCGGGTGCACCCCGTCAAATGAACCGTCATCTTCTGTTTCATTGACGCCTGTAGGTTTCGATGCACTCGCGGGGTGGGATCAGGAGGATTTCGCTTCGCTCCTGCCCGTTCTACGGCAGGAGTGCCATCGGTTGACGCAATTGCCGCCTGAAACGCCTCTCGGGGGGGCGGAGACCCTTCCGTATGGCCGTCAGGTTGGAGACTGGTCTGGTGCTTGCGCCGGACTGGAGAGTGCTGCGGATGCCAAATCTTACCTGCAGACATGGTTCCAGCCCTACGAGACCGATACCAAAGCGTTTTATACTGGGTATTTTGAACCCCAGATTGAGGCATCGCTGACGCGTGAGGGGCCATATCAGACGCCTCTTTTTGGGCGCCCGGCAGATCTGGTTCGTGCCAAAGCAACCAACGGTCAGATGGTCACGGGACGTTGGGAGAACGGCCAGTTCAAACCATATTATGATCGTGCCCAGATTGATGGTGGTGCTCTGGCGGGGCGCGGGTTGGAAATTGCATGGCTGAAAAGCCCTGTGGACCTGTTTTTTCTTCAAATTCAGGGCTCCGGTCGTCTGATCCTGCCAGACGGATCGCAGATCCGGGCTGGTTATGACGGCAAGAATGGCCAGCCTTATGTGCCGCTTGGGCGTGTGCTGGTTCAGGATAACGAGCTGGCTCCCTCTGCTGTCAGTATGGAAAGCATCCGTGCATGGCTGGAGGCGCATCCGGATCGCATGATGGCGATGATGGAGCGTAACCCGAATTACGTTTTCTTCCGCAAAGATACGGGAAGTCTGGCACAGGGCGCGACAGGAGCATTCGGTGTGCCGCTGACTGCGGGGCGGTCCGTTGCGATTGACCGATCGATCGTGCCGTTTGCGACCCCGCTGTGGGTTGAGACAAAGCTTCCGGATGCAAAGGGCCAGCCAGCGCCATGGCAGCACCTCGTGTTCGCTCAGGATATCGGAACCGATATCAAGGGGGCGGGACGTGCCGATCTTTTCACCGGATGGGGTGCTTTTGCCCAGTATGTTGCCGGCAATCTGCATGAAAATGGCCGGATGGTCATTCTGTTGCCGCGTCCTCCAGCGGATTCGTCCACTCCATGATCCGGAGCCGCCGGGAAACACTCGGCGCCCATACGCTGATCCGGGGAGACTGCACCACAGTTCTGCGGCGTATGTCGTCGCAGACGGTGGATGTCGTGGTGACGTCTCCGCCCTATAATCTTGGGATCGAATATCGGACCTATCAGGACCAGTTACCGGAAGATGCCTATCTGGACTGGATGGAAGACGTCTGTGCCAGTGTGAAACGGATCATGAAGGACGATGGATCGTTCTTTCTGAATATCGCTGGATCATCTTCACAGCCCTGGCTTCCGTTTGAACTGATGTCCCGGTTGCGGAAGCTCTTTGTGCTTCAGAACCATATCACCTGGATCAAGTCGATTTCGGTTGGTGAAATTACCTATGGGCATTTCAAGCCGCTGAATTCACCCCGCTTTGTTAACCGTAATCACGAGCATATTTTTCATCTGACGAAAAAGGGAGACGTCAGAGTTGCCCGGTTGGATGCTGGCGTTCCATTTACGGACAAGAGCAATATCTCGCGCCGACAGCATGAGATGGATCGTCGATGCCGTGGGGACACGTGGTTCATTCCCTATGAGACCGTGCGAAGCCGAAAAGAAAAATTCAGCCATCCGGGGACGTTTCCAATCGCGTTGCCGGAAGCCTGTCTGCGGTTGCATGGCGCCAAGCCAGGCGGGGTCTTGCTGGACCCGTTCATGGGAGTGGGGACCAGCCTGATTGCGGCGGAACGCAAGGGGTTGTCCGGCATTGGCGTGGAAAAGGACACACGTTACGTCAACATTGCCCGTAAGCGCCTCAGGGCTGCGATTGGGACCCGGGAGGAAGACTGGGAAGACGAATGATCGGTCAGACCTGTAGGTCTGACAGGATCAATCGTTTTGACTTCTTGTGTTACAATCTCCAAACCTCACATTCTCGTGACAGTGAGGAGATTTGCGGTGCGTCGCAGCACAATTACCAAAGGAATTGCCGGTCTGGTGGCACTGGGCGTTGTCGCCTGGGGCGGAACAGTCACCTATCTTGAGCATTTCGATCATGCTGGTGCGCCGCAGCTTCCCGCGAGCAGCCCCACACGGCATGACCCTATCGCCATGACGGCGTTTGCAGCGTTTCAGGAAGTCCGTTGTGACTACTGCCACACGCGCAATGCCGATCTGCCATTTTACTTCAAACTCCCGCTCGCCAATCAGATTATGAGCCGTGATCTGGAGCAGGGGCAGCGTCATTTTGAGTTTGCGCCGATCATTGAAGCGTTCCAGCAGGGCAAGCCACCATCGGTTGAACAGCTTTCCCGTATTGAGGAAGTGATTGTTCAGAACCGTATGCCGCCTGCGGCTTACCTGACGATGCATCCCCATGCTCATCTGGACGAGAAACAGCGTGCGGACATTCTGAAGTGGGTACGTGATCAGCGTGAACGCTATTATGCCAGCTCTGACGTGGCCCCAGAATTCCGTGGCGAAGTTCTTCAGCCGATCCCGGAAACAATTGCCGTGGACTGGAAAAAAGCTGAACTGGGCCGGACCCTGTTCTTCGACAAGCAGCTTTCAGGCAACGGCCAGCTCAATTGTGCAAGCTGCCATGGCCTGAACAAGGGCGGTGTGGATAATCAGACCACAGCGACCGGCATTAATGGTCAGACCGGCCCGATTAACGTACCGACGGTTTACAACTCCGTCTTCAATATCGGTCAGTTCTGGAATGGTCGTGCCAAGGATCTGGCTGAGCAGGCTGCAGGCCCGGTGATGAACCCGCTGGAAATGGGATCTCATGACTGGGCATCCGTTGCCGATCGTGTGCGTGCTGAGCCTGGATATGCTGATCAGTTCACGGCCATCTATGGTTCGGATGATATCACCAAGAACACGGTGACGGACGCAATCGCCGAATATGAAAAAACACTGATCACCCCAGACAGCCGCTTCGACCTGTACCTGAAGGGCAAGGCAGACGCGATTACGGCTCAGGAAAAGCGTGGCTATGAACGCTTCAAGGCGATTGGTTGCTCGGGCTGCCATAGCGGTGTTGCGGTCGGTGGAGACGCTTACGAAATTCTGGGTCTGGAAGGGCCGTATTTCGAGGATCGTCACACCAAGCTGACGGCTGTGGATGATGGTCGCTTTGCCTTTACGAACAATCCGTCTGATCGTGAGCGCTTCAAGGTCCCCAACCTGCGGAACGTGGAGCTGACAGGCCCATGGTTCCATGATGGATCAGCAAAGACGCTGGACGCTGCGGTTCGTGCCATGGCCCGTTATGAGACGCCCGATCATGACATCACAGAGCAGGATGTTACGGACATTGTGGCCTTCCTGAAAACTCTGACAGGAAAGTATCAGGGTATTCCGCTCAAGGATGTCCCGGCAGATGCGCCGCTTCGGGGCGCGCAAGCCAACTGAATGTTCCAATGACGTCAGCGAGCGGCTTCGAAGAAATTCGGGGCCGTTTCTGATTCTGGATTATTCTTCCTGTAATTTGCGATCTGCCGCCTGATCAATTTCATTTCTCTCTTCCGGCGTCAGGAGACCGCGTTCAAGCTCCTGCGTTGCGCGCGCTTTCGCATTTCGGGCCCGAGCTTTTGTGTCGACGGGGTAGGCCCTTTTTTCAGGAAGGCCGAATTCATCGTCGGGTAGGCTGTCTCGCTCTTTTTTGGTCAATTTGCTCACGGTCTGTCTCCTTCATGAGAAGACTTGGGACAGCTGCTTCCGGTTTTACAAGGCGCAGCTCGGACAAAAAAAATGGTCTCTTTCCGAATTGATCGTGCGCCAGAAATGTTCGGATCTCTGTGAGGGAGCAGTGCCATCGTGGCCAGTCATAGAGTTGTAGGACCGAACGTTCTAAAAATGAGCCTGATGCCAAAATTGCGAGAGGCCTGAAATTACGTCTTTTCCATTGTTCGATCGGCATGGAAACAGTTACACGCAGTGCAGGTTATTTGCGGGATGCAAGACTGAATCAGGTCAGGTGGGGTCTTTGGTGGCAAAACGGGTTCTGAAAGAGGAGGAGGAAAGCCTGTGGCGCATGGTCGTGCGCGACATCGTGCCGCTACACCCTTCCAGACCCAAATCCAAACCCGTTCCGCCACCTACGCCAAAAGTTGAAGCAGTAAAGCCCGCGCGAGTTCCGCTTGTTCCGTCTCCACCCGCTGAACAGGATCTGTCATTCCGCGCTCTTTTGGCGCGTCCAGTTCTTCGTCGACCCAGACCGCAGGATCTGCGGGTCGGTGTTCGATCACCTGGTCTGGATGATACGAGCTGGAAGCGCCTCTCCCGCGGGGAGCTCAAGGTCGATGCGAAGCTGGATCTGCATGGATATATTGTGCAGGACGCTTTTGAGCGCCTGCTGGACTTCATGCATCGCGCCAAAGCACGAAACTGGCGGTGCGTCGAAGTCGTGACAGGGCTGGGGAGTGGCGCCACGAGCGGACTGATCCGTCGGGAGCTGCCGCTCTGGCTCCAGAGAGCAGACATCCGGCCCATGGTGCTGGCCGTTGTCCACCCTCATGCTGCCAACCATGGCTCCGTCCGGATTTTGCTGCGGACAAAGCGCCGGTAAAAGGTCAGAGCGGCCGAGTTTCCTGGCCGATGCGCCAGCGCGGCGTATTCATGGCAATCCAGCGCCTCAGAGCAAGGATTGCGCCAATATCAGGCGTTGCCCGGGACAGGAATGGCGCTGCATTGTCGCCCGCAGCCAGCATGAAATGGTGCTTTTCTGCCCAGTGGCGCACGGTTGGATCTACCGCTGCGTCCCAGCAGGCCTGCTTCCAGCTCTTGACCATATCAGGCGGGGTGAGCATCGGGAGTGCCACAGTCAGAGCTGTGTAGGTACTTGCGGAGACTGCTTGCCAGGCTCTGTATAGCGCTCCTTCAGGCGGACGGCGGCGTGCCTCCTGATAGGCCTCCAGAAAATTCGGGATCGTATCTGACCCTGTGTCTGACAGGTCGCCTGTATGATAGAGCGGCGCTGTACCGGGCGGCAACTTGGCGAGAATGGTCTCTACCGGCACATCCAGCGTGTAAGGGAGCAGCTGAACGGCATCGACCTGATTGTTCGCGAGTGCTTCCAGTGCGTCTTCCGTTCGGCTGAACCCAGACACCGGAATAGGACGCAGGCCAAGGAGCGTCAGGCCAAGAAGGGCGTCAAGTTCTGTTCCCGTTGGGCGAGAAACAGCCAGTCGAACCGGATGATCGTGAAAGAAACCCTTGAGGCGGCTTCGGAGCGTTTTGTGCAGTTCTGCACGCGCAATGACGACTGTTGTCGTGTGAGCCGTCAGAAGGGGAATCCACCGTGCAAAATCATAGTGGACGCGAGAGTCACCCGTTAGGGAGGCCAGCAGGACGCTTCCCGGCGCAATAAGGGCCGTGCTTCCGTCCGGGGCGCTGTTAGCATCAAAAAGATTGGCAGCACGTACGCCGTCCTGACCGATATCGGGTGTGATCTCCAGGGGGGCGTCCAGTCCCAGCGTACGGGAAATAACGCCAGCCGCGAGTTCCCCGAACTGCCCTTGGATGGACGCCAGGGTTCCACCAAGGAGCAGATGTGCGTCAGGCATGTCCGCAGCACTGGCCTGCAGAGAAGGCATGGCGCTTCCGGCACCGAGCACGGCCAGCCCTTTCAGGCAGTCACGGCGGGTCGGGGAACGGAGCATCACGGCCAGCGAACTTCTGGAGGCATGCTCATCAGGATCGATTCGGTGTTGCCGCCCGTCTTCAGGCCAAACAGCGTTCCACGATCATGAAGCAGATTGAATTCTACATAACGTCCGCGGCGGATCAGCTGGGCGTCGCGGTCGGCGTCCGTCCACGGGTTAAACATGCGGCGTCTGACAACTGCGGGGTAGGCGTCATGGAAGGCCATGCCGACGTCTTTTGTGAAGGCGAAGTCACCTTCAAGGCTTCCAGTCGAGAACTGATCGTAAAAGATGCCGCCGAGACCGCGGGGCTCGTCGCGGTGATGCAGATGGAAGTACCGGTCACACCATTCCTTGAAGCGCGGATAGTGCTCCGGATCGTGCTTGTTGCAGGCGGCTTCAAACATCTTGTGGAAGTAGTCGGCGTCAGTGCGGGCTTCGGCACTGTCTGGGAACATTGGCGTAATATCGCCACCGCCACCGAACCAGCCCTTGGTCGTAATAATCATGCGCGTATTGAAATGCGCGGCACTGACATGCGGATTGCAGGGGTGAGCGACCAGGGACACGCCTGTTGCGAAGAAGCGTGGATCTTCCGATGCGCCGGGAATGTTTTTACGAAATTCGGGAGAGAATTCGCCCCACACGGTAGAGACGTTCACGCCAACCTTCTCAAAGACGCGACCGCGCATCACGGACATCACGCCGCCGCCGCCATCGGGGCGATCCCAGGCCGTGCGAACGAAGCGTCCCGGCTGCGTGCGATCTCGCAGGACCTGGGAATTGCCTTCGGCGGCTTCATCTTCAAGTTTCTCGTAAGACGCGCAAATCCGGTCCCGGAGAGATTCAAACCAGGCCTTCGCCTCACGCTTCAGCGTGTCATGAGGCACATCCGGGCGAACGAGTTCAGCAAAAACGGGGCTGATCTGGTCCATTTTTCTCTCCCCTACCATCCTAAGGACGAATTCTTGTTACGCGGAGTGTCCTAGCAAATTGCGCTCAAGACGAACAGTTGGCTGGCTGCATGTCTGCTGTCGCTCTGTGGCGCGATGATGGCAGAGAGCATCTTGCCGCTTCGTAAATGCCTATGTGTTTTTTTTCGACACGGATCAGCGGAGACTTGCGCCAATCTTCCGTCTCGTGTTCCTGAACGGTCCTCAAACATGTTCATCAGGGGCGGACTGAACAACCATGTCTTCGGAAACAGAAATTCAGCCGGTTATCGGCGTTATCGGTGGCTCCGGCCTCTATGATATTGACGGTCTGGAAAACAAGGAATGGCGTCGAGTTGAATCGCCGTGGGGCGAAACCTCTGACGAGCTCCTTTTCGGAACGTTTGAAGGCATCAAGTGCGTCTTCCTGCCCCGTCATGGTCGTGGTCATCCGATCCCGCCCTCACGCCTGAATTTCCGCGCGAATATCGACGCCCTCAAGCGCGCAGGCGTGACGGATATTCTGTCTCTTTCAGCTGTGGGCTCTTTAAAGGAAGAACTGCCGCCGGGCCGTTTCGTGCTTGTCGATCAGTTCATTGATCGCAGCTTCGCGCGCGAGAAAAGCTTCTTTGAGACGGGATGTGTGGCGCATGTCGGCATGGCGGACCCGGTGTCTGCTCGTCTGCTGGATGTGCTGGAAGCGCAATCCCGCAAGCTCGATATTCCGGTGACACGTGGTGGAACCTACATCGTCATGGAAGGGCCACAGTTCTCGACGCGTGCCGAGAGCGAGCTCTATCGGTCATGGGGTTGTTCGGTTGTTGGTATGACCAACATGCCGGAAGCCAAGCTCGCCCGTGAAGCCGAGATGACCTACGCAACGGTGGCCATGGTCACGGATTATGACTGCTGGCACACCGAGCATGACAGCGTGACGGTTGAAGGCGTGGTGAAGGTCATGAAGGGGAATGCGGATAATGCCCGCCGTCTCGTGAAGGCTGTGATCCCGGTTCTGGGTCAGAAGCGCCCTCTGGATCTTTCCGCCGAGCGTGCGCTCGACTTTGCGATTATCACCGCACCTGAGAAACGCGATCCGGCTCTTGTTGCCAAGCTGGATGCCGTTGCAGGTCGCGTTCTGAACAAAGCCTGAAATGGCTTGCCGCCCGCGTAAAAGCGGGCGGCAGAAGGGAAGGGCAATCAGTGCCCTTCCTGCTTTTCGTCGATTTGAGCATAGCCCGGCTGACCGGCGTCGGTGCTGGGATCGTCCAGTAGTTCGCGTTCTTCTTTTCGATCCGCGACGGGAAAATGGCGGTGATCGCCCTGATCCGTGCTGCGCTCTGGGAATTCCCCAAGATTCTCCTGTAAGCGGGGATCTTCGATCTGAACATCCGCCAACTCTGGCGGTGGAAGATCCTCAACAGGCGTGCCCTCGGGAACGCCCTTGATGGAAATCAGGTCCGTCGCTTTGTCCAGATAGGCTTCAGGGCCGCCGTCCGGCTTTCCATCGGCTTCCCAAAGTAACTTGGCCTCGCGGCGGATTGCTGCGTCACGCTTTGGATCTGCTTCGAGTGGGTTGTTGCTCATGATCAGAACTCCTGAAGGGTTGGGCGCAGGACAATCTCGTTGATGTCCACGTCGTCAGGTTGTGAGATGGCGAAAGCGATGGCCCTCGCCACGGATTCCGCCGGAATTGCAATCTTGTAGAACGCTTCGACGTGCTGGCGACTTTCAGTGTCGCCGCTGCCCGTTTTGAGTTCGCTTTCCACTGCGCCCGGCTCGATGGATGTAACGCGAAACGCGTTGCCAGCCTCCTGCCGGAGGCCATCGCTAATGGCCCGCACGGCAAACTTCGTTCCTGAATAGACGGTGCCTCCAGGGGCGAAGACCTTGATCCCGGCAACCGAGGACAGGTTGATGACATGTCCCGATTTCTGACGCTCAAAGATCGGTAGTGCTGCGGCAATGCCGTAAAGAACGCCTTTGATGTTGATGTCGATCATCCGGTCCCACTCGTCGACCATCAGTCGTTTCATGGGGGCAATCGCCATCAGCCCAGCATTGTTCACGAGGACATCAAGACGTCCGAAGTCCTGCTCAACGGCTTTTACAACGTCCGCAACGTTCTGGCGGTTCGTGACATCCAGTGTGTAGGCCCGTGCAGTCTGGCCAAGTGCTTCGAGTTCCGAGACAATTTCGTCCAGCCGGTCCCGACGTCTAGCGGCGATAGCAACGTAAGCCCCTCGTGCTGCGAGATAACGCGCGGTTGCTTCACCGAGGCCGCTGCTGCCACCTGTGATGAGGACAATTTTTCCTGCAATGCCTTCCATGTCAGGCCTCACGCACGCTTGATGTGATGCTTCAGAAACGCGACGCTCCGGCTCCAGGCCAGATCACGGGCGTCCTGATTGAAGCTGGAGCGTTCGGGGCATCCAAAGCCATGCCCAGCTTGGTCATATAGGAAGACCTCGACTTCCGGCCGACTTGCGCGAATTTTCTGAACGTCACCTGGCGGAATAGACGCATCTTCTCCGCCGAAATGGAGCTGCGTTGGGCAGTGCGGCGCTGTGTCACAATGGTTGGCAATACCGCCGCCATACCATCCCACGGCGGCATTAAAGTGGTGCGTCCGTGTCGCAGCAAGCCAGGCGATGAGGCCGCCCCAGCAGAAGCCGATAATCCCGACTGGGCGGTGACCATCATCCTGTCTCAGTTTCTGAGCGCAGGCTTCCAGATCCTGCTGGATCAGATCCGGAGAAATGCCGCTTCGAAATTCCAGCCCTTCCTTCAGGCCTGCCTCGTTGTACGCCAGAACCGTGTGGGGTTTGACGCGGTCAAAGAGGGCAGGGGCGAGAACATGGAAGCCCTGCTGAGCCAGATCAGAGCAGACGTCCCTGATGTGCCCGGTCAGGCCAAAAATTTCCTGCACGACGACAATGGAGCGTGTGGACTCGGGGGAGCCCGTCTCCCATGCCTCGAATTCGTGGCCGTCTGCCGCTGTGAGGCGGATCATGTGGCCCTCGGTCTTTTCTTGGGAATGCTTGTGGTCCATTGATTTCTGTCCAGTCTCTGTAACGCCGGAAAGGCAGATGCCATGAGCGACGTCATCAATCTCCGTCGGGAACGCAAACGCCGCAAGTCCGTAGAGGATGCGAAGGAAGCTGAGACCAATCGTCGTCTTCATGGCAGGACGAAAGGTCAAAAAATGGCGGATATGCTGGAGAAAAAGCGTTCCGAGGCCTTGTTGGACGGAAAGAAAATTTTTTCTGTCGAGGGTGATGGTTCTTGACGAAAACGGGTGGCGGCACTACCTCTCTTGGCACTCTCGATATGGGAGTGCCAACTGCGCTGCAGTAATTGAGCGCGTAACCCGGCCGCGTCGCTTTGTAGAAGGGCACGGCCTAAAATGGAGCGATCCATGACGACATTTCGTCCCCTGCATGACCGCGTTGTAGTCCGTCGCCTGACCGGTGAAGAAAAGACCGCTGGCGGCATCATCATCCCTGACACCGCCAAGGACAAGCCGACCGAAGGCGAGATCGTTTCCGTAGGCCCGGGCGCCCGGAACGAGCAGGGCCAGATCGTGGCTCTCGACGTCAAGGCAGGCGACAAGGTGCTGTTCGGCAAGTGGTCCGGCACCGAGGTGAAGATCAACGGTGAAGAACTGCTGATCATGAAAGAGAGCGACATCATGGGTGTGATCGGCTGAAAAGCCGTCCCCGTTTCCTCTCGTTAAAAACCTCAACAGGAGATTAAGAACATGGCTGCCAAGGAAGTTAAGTTTGGTGCCGACGCCCGTGACCGTATGCTGCGTGGCGTTGATATTCTTGCAAATGCCGTCAAGGTAACGCTGGGCCCGAAGGGTCGTAACGTTGTTCTCGACAAGAGCTTCGGCGCACCGCGCATCACCAAGGACGGTGTGTCTGTCGCCAAGGAAATCGAACTGGCTGACAAGTTCGAGAACATGGGCGCTCAGATGGTACGCGAAGTTGCGTCCCGTACGAACGATCTGGCTGGTGACGGCACGACGACGTCCACGGTTCTTGCTCAGGCAATCATCCGTGAAGGTGCCAAGGCTGTTGCAGCTGGCATGAACCCGATGGACCTGAAGCGCGGCATCGACAAAGCTGTCCTCGTCGTTGTTGAAGAGCTGAAGAAGAACAGCAAGAAGATGACCTCCCCGGAGGAAATCGCTCAGGTCGGTACGATCTCTTCCAACGGTGAGCGCGAAATCGGTGAGATGATCTCCTCTGCCATGCAGAAGGTCGGCTCCGAGGGCGTCATCACGGTTGAAGAAGCCAAGGGCCTGCACACGGAACTCGACGTTGTCGAGGGCATGCAGTTCGACCGCGGCTACATCTCCCCGTACTTCGTGACGAACCCGGAGAAGATGACGGCTGATCTCGATGCGCCGTACATCCTGATCCATGAAAAGAAGCTGTCTTCGCTTCAGCCGATGCTGCCGCTGCTCGAGAGCGTTGTGCAGTCCGGCCGTCCGCTGATGATCATCGCTGAAGACGTCGATGGCGAAGCACTTGCCACGCTGGTCGTGAACAAGCTGCGTGGTGGCCTGAAGATCGCTGCCGTCAAGGCTCCGGGCTTCGGTGACCGTCGCAAGGCCATGCTGGAAGACATCGCGATCCTGACGGGTGGCCAGGTCATCTCCGAAGACATCGGGATCAAGCTGGAATCCGTTACCCTCGACATGCTGGGCCGCGCCAAGAAGGTTCACATCGAGAAGGAAAACACCACGATCGTTGAAGGCGCTGGCAACAGCGACGACATCAAGGGTCGTTGCAACCAGATCCGCGCTCAGGTTGAAGAAACAACCTCTGACTACGATCGTGAGAAGCTCCAGGAGCGTCTTGCAAAGCTGGCTGGTGGCGTTGCCGTCATCCGCGTCGGTGGTAGCAGTGAAGTTGAGGTGAAGGAGCGCAAGGATCGCGTTGACGACGCTCTGCACGCAACCCGCGCAGCTGTTGAAGAAGGTATTGTCCCGGGTGGTGGTACGGCTCTTGCCCGCGCTTCCGTTGCTCTGAAGGGTCTGACCTTCGATAACGACGATCAGCGGATTGGTGGCGAGATCGTTCGCAAGGCGCTTCAGACGCCGCTGCGTCAGATCGCTGAGAACGCTGGTGAAGACGGCGCCGTGATCGCTGGCAAGGTGCTCGAGAACGACACCTACAACTTCGGCTTTGATGCTCAGAATGCTGAGTACAAGGACCTGGTTGGCGCAGGCATCATCGACCCGACGAAGGTTGTCCGTACGGCTCTGCAGGATGCCGCTTCGGTTGGTGGTCTGCTGATCACGACGGAAGCCATGGTTG
Organism: Gluconobacter sp. P5E10; assembly: GCF_018812145.1. Lineage (NCBI taxonomy): Bacteria > Pseudomonadati > Pseudomonadota > Alphaproteobacteria > Acetobacterales > Acetobacteraceae > Gluconobacter > Gluconobacter sp. P5E10. The sequence continues at coordinate 645,310 of NZ_JACRVZ010000001.1, forward strand.
CCGAGCGCCCTGAGAAGAAGGCTCCGGCTGCTCCAGGTGGCATGGGCGGCATGGGCGACATGGATTTCTGATCCAGCGCTTCAGATTCCCCGGTGTTAAAAAGCTGGGGAATATGTCGAATAATTACAGAAAGAGCCGTCTCACCTCAGGGTGGGGCGGCTTTTTTTTGACTTGTTTTGATATGCGTCCGACACATATGTGACCCTTATGCAACGCTTGTCACAAAACCATCACGGAGCGATCGTACTCGCTGGAAGTTGGGGTGACACTTTCGCAATGAAATGTCTAAAGGACGTCACTGCCTTTAGAAGGATTTCGTCTTATTATGATCGTATCGCGTCGCAATATGCTACTTTGCGCGTCGGTTATGGGTGTGGGTGCGCTGTCAGGCGCGGCACAGGCCGCAACAACCGATCACGCTAAAACCACGTCCTCACATGTGCGCCACAAGACTGTGACACATAGTCCGGTGCGTTCTGCTGCGACGCCTGCAACGACAGCTCCGGTTGCTGCAACCCGTCAGGTTGCCGCTCCGCAGTATGCTGCGCCTGTTGCGGTCAGCAATACACGTGCCCTGCGTTCCATCGATTCCAATCGATCCGAGAACGTTGTGGTAACGGGTTCGGCGCTCAGCACGTCGAACAACTCCAATGCCAATCCGGTCCAGATCGTGACCAGCAAGCAGATTGAGCAGACGGGTGCCACCACGATTGGTGACTACCTGCAGCGTCTGCCGTCCATGGGGTCAGGTGGAACGACGAACAGCCAGACCAATGGTACGGGCGGTTCCTCCTGCATGGATCTGCGTAACCTTGGACAGAACCGTGTCCTAGTTCTGGTCGACGGCAAGCGTGCTGCCATCAATGGCAACAACAGCTGCTTCGACATGAACACGATTAACGTTCATCAGGTTGCCAGCATTGAAATCCTGAAGGATGGCGGTTCCGAGCTGTACGGTGCTGACGCTGTTTCCGGCGTTATCAACATCAAGCTCCGTCATGACCTCAATGACGCCAACCTCACGGTTCGTGGCGGCATCGGAACGGATCATGGCGACGGCCAGACAGGCATGATCTCCGGCTACAAGGGCTGGAACTTCGATCATGGCAAGGGCAACGTAACGCTCTTCGGGTCTTACATGACCTCGAGCGGCATTAAGCAGGCTAACCGCTCCTGGGCGACCCCGGTTCAGGGTAACGACCCTATCAACCCGGCCAATCTTTCCTTTGGTTCGGGCTATCCGACGGGTGGTCTCTTCCAGACCAGCACCGGTAACTATGTTGGCAGTGAGAGCGGCGCCCTGCGCACCTTCACGAAGGCTGATCGTTACAACTATGGTGCTGACCAGAACCTGACGAACTCCCTGACGAACGGGACGCTGTCGTTTGATGCTCACTATGACATCAACCGTCACTTCACGCCGTACCTGAACTTCAACTACGCTCATCGCAATTCGTCCACGACGATGGCGCCGATCCCCGTTGCCGGCAGCATCTATCCGTCCACGCTGCCGACCGCCCTGTATGTTCCGGAGAACTATCCTGGAAATACGCTGGGTGAAGACGCCTACATGTCCAAGCGTATGGGTGAGTGGGGCAACCGCCGCAGCGAAACGGCAACCGATACTTACACGGGTATTGCTGGCGTAAAGGGTGAAATCACCCACGGCTGGAACTACGATCTGTCCTACACCTACGGCTGGAACCAGGTCATGTCCCAGACGTCTGGCGTTGGTAACTACTCCAAGCTTCTACAGACATACGGCTTGCAGCAGGATACTCCGGGTGATTCCGACAGTACGCTGAGCTACAATCCGTCTGTTTGTAATGCTGCTGCAGGTTGCGTTCTGTCGAACCCGTTCGGCAAGCTTTCACCGGAAGCCGCAGCTTATTCCAATTACACGTCGCATGATCACTATTACTACCAGCTTCGTGACCTGAACCTGCGCATCAACAACAACCATGTTGTTCACATGCCATGGAACAACGGTGGCGACCTGGGTCTTGCGCTCGGTATGGAACACCGTGGTGAGCAGCTTGCCTATCACCCGGATGCACTGGTTGAATCCGGCCAGACGCTGACGAACTCTGCGTCCTACACCGGCGGTGGCTTCAATGTTTCCGAAGGCTACATCGAAGGCAAGGCAACGCTGTTGCATAACGCTTTCCTTGCCAAGGATCTGACGATTGACGGTCAGGGTCGTTACTCTGCCTACAATACGTTTGGTGGCACGAAGAACTGGAAGGTCTCCATCAACTGGGCACCGATTCAGGACATCCGCTTCCGCGCAACACTCGGCACGTCCTATCGTCAGCCGAACGTGTATGAGCTGTATGGTGGTCAGTCCCTGGGTTACGCTTCAGCGACCGATCCGTGTGATTCCGTGCAGGCCGCATCCTACGGTGCGCAGTCTCCTGTCGTAGCAGCTAACTGTGCACGTCAGGGCATCAACAGCAGCACGTTCTCGTCCAACTTCTCTGGACAGGCACCGACGCTGTATGGCGGTAACGCGAAGCTGCGTCCTGAAACGGGCCGGACCTACACGATCGGTACGGTGATCACGCCGCGCTGGATCCCGGGTCTGTCTGCGTCCGTTGAATACTGGCACTACACGCTCAAGAACATGATCACGTACCTGAGCAGCCAGTACATCATGGACCAGTGCTATACGGGCACGAACACGTCTTACTGTGATCGTATTACCCGTGTTGCAAGCACCGGGCAGCTGAATGCTGTGACGTCCATGTATGACAACATTGGCGGTCTGAAGACGAGCGGTATCGACTTCGACCTCGACTACCGTATCCGTGTCACGCAGCACGATGTCCTGACGCTGTCCAACAACTTCCAGCAGCTCGTCAGCTACCTGCAGCAGAACGAAGCTGGTGGTCAGTGGTACAACTATGCCGGTCGCATGATGTATCAAACCGGCAACGGCAACCCGCGCGTTCGTGACTACGCAACGGTTGGCTGGCAGCACGGTGCGTTCGGCGTGACGTACATGATGCAGTACATGGGCGGCATGGTCTGGAACGATGGCACGACAGATCTGAAGCGTGCCAACGGTTATGGCCGTACCAGCACCCCGGGCATCTTCTCTCATGATGTGACGGTGTCTTATCGCTGGAAGAGCTGGAACTTCGAAGGTGGTGTGAACAACCTTCTCGACAAGAAGCCACCGTTTGTTGCCAGCGCAACGGACAACAGTGCAGCCGCGCTGTACGGCAACCTCTACATGGGACGTTACGTCTTCCTGCAGGCAGGCGTGAACTTCTGATCCTCGGGTTTTCCGGGAACATGAAAAAGGCGGTGGAATTTCCACCGCCTTTTTTTATGCGTCACTGTCTTCGAAATGGTCGGATCAGGACGGAGTAAGAAACGCCGCAATATCAGTGATGGTCTCTGCCAGGCTGAGGCGCCGGACTTCTACACCTGCGGGGAAGGCAGAGAGAAGGCGCGAGGGCATTCTGCGATCAAGCATCACAAAAACACCCCTGTCATCACCCTTCCGGATCAGGCGGCCGAAAGCCTGTCTCAAGCGCATTCTGGTAATGCGATCATCATAATCACCGGGCCGTCCTTCCGAGAGAAGGCGGCGTCTCTCACGATGCAGAATATCCGGGCGGGGCCATGGGGTTTTTTCAAACACAACCATGCGTAAAGCTTCTCCCGGCACGTCCACCCCATCCCGCATGGCATCGGTGCCCAACAAGCAGCTGTGGGTTTCCGTGCGGAAGACATCGACGAGTGTCGCGTTATCCATGGCATCAACGTGCTGGGCATATACGGGGAAGCCATGAGCCTCCAGCGGCTCGTTAATGCGACGATGGACCTCGCGCAGACGACGGATTGCCGTAAAAAGCCCAAGAGCTCCTCCACCTGCTGCTTCGAAGAGTGCCCGAAATGCATGGGCAAGAGACGCGATTTCGACGGAAACGTCTGTCACAACATAAGCGCGCGTCTGCTTGGCGTAATCGAACGGGCTCATGAGTGAAGCGCGGATTGGTGGCTTCATGAAATGCGTGGCCCCAAGCCGCAGTTCGGCTGCGTGCCAGCTTTCTTCTCCGTCTTCTGAGCCGGTCTGATCGCGCAAAGTGGCGGATGTCAAAAGCAGGCCGTGAGCCGGAGTCTGAATGGTCGATGCAAATGGAATTGTCGGGTCCAGCCAGTGACGATAGAGGCCCACGTCATGGTCCCCCTGCGCCCCACGTGTTCTGGGGAGACGTTCAGTCCGGATGAAATCAATATGGACGGGTGTCAGGTCAGGCTCAGGGGGCGTCTGAAGGGCATCCAGCATTCCGACCCAGCCTGTAACGCGGCTTATGGCGCGACGGTGCAAAGTCCGGATGAAAGCCTCGATCCGCTGGCGCGTGGGGGCTTCCATTTCCGGATCGTCTTCTACCGTTGCTTCAAGCCGTTTTGTCAGCTGGATCAGTGGGGTTTGAAGACGCCGCAACGCTCTGGCCAAGTCCTCTGCGCTCGTCCGCACTGTATCATTCGTGGGGTGCAGATCGCACTCGGTGGAGATGTATGTGGTGTCTTGCTGTGGGCCTTGGGTGCGTCGGGCCTTAAGTTGATGGTCGAGGGCCTGAAGAAACAATTCAGCAGGGTTATCCAGTTCCGGCTCGGGTGCCATGAGCGGAAGAAACGCGGGTGCTTCGTCTTCCTGCGGAACCGGCGCGTCCATTCCGTTTTTCAGTCTTGCGCTCCAGCCCGGAGCTGGCAGCGCTCGGGCAGCTTGCAGCACGGCATGCAGTGGAGCGTCTATTGTCGGAATACGTTCAACCAGATCATCAAGGCGCCGCAAGAGTCCGCGTGCTCTGGATCGGCTTCCCTCTGCACCCAGAAGCCAGCGCCTGAGTTCGGCTGTTTCAAGCCCTGACAGAACCATGGCAAAGGCGCTGTCTGCTGCTTCAGGGACGTGATGCCCTTCATCGAAAACATATCGTGTTGGCGTCGCATCTTCATCGGGGAGCCCGGGAGGTGCGAGAGCAGTCCAGGCCGCCTGCGACATGACAAGCGCATGGTTGGCTACGACAAGATCTGCCTGTCTGGCACGACGAATGCCATGTTCTACGAAGCAGGTTTGGTAATGTGGGCAGGCAGCATGGATGCATTCGCCACGCCTGTCTGCCACACCGTGCAATGTGCCCTGGCCGAAGAGATCGCCGAACCATCCCGGGAGGTCGCCGCCCATCAGATCACCGTCGCGGCTCGCTTCAGCCCATCGTGCAAGAAGACTGAGGGGAAGCAGGGCTGCCGCTCCGTCATTCCCCCGAGAGGTGGCGGCATTGAGCAGATCTTCCATATTCAGGAGGCACAGGTAATTCTCACGTCCTTTGCGGACGACGACCTTTTGTCTCAGTGTTGCCTCATCGGGATAGAGACGATGAAGTTCCTGCTCGATCTGCCTTTGAAGATGTCGCGTGTAAGTGCTGACCCAGACGGCTCCATCATTCTGCTCGGCCCACAGGCTTGCGGGCGCAATATAGCCAAGGGTCTTCCCCGTGCCTGTTCCAGCTTCAGCAAGTACGACATTGGGCGATCCGAGCGTTTCCCGGGGCTCGAAAGCCGCAGTGGCCACAGATGCAAAGTCAGCCTGTCCGGGCCGTGCTTCTGCATTCTTGCCAAGGATCTGGCGTAGTCTTTCACGCGCAGCCTGCGGTGAAACGGGCTGGCTGCCGGGAGCCGGTCTGGGGGCTGTTTCCTCCCAGCGTGGCAGGCGGCGCCAGACGCGTACTGCATCATAAGGATGCGCACTGCCCGGGTCGGAGGCTGTGCCGATGGCATCCGCGACTTCGCCACTCCAGATCCAGCCGGCCCGCGTCAGCGGGAGCAGGAGGGCCCGTAAGCGCTTTCCTTCAGGAGTATCAGCTTTTTCCCGTAACTTGCCGAGCAGGGTCTCGCAGAGCAGCGGCAGGAGATCCGCCGTGGTGGTTTCTGGCGGCGTCAGTCCAAGAGCGATCGCCAGTCCGCGCGGGGTAGGCGCAACGGTTGTGGCGGGACACACGAACAGAAAGAGATCCAGAAGATCAAACCAGGGGACAGGCTGGGATAGCGGTGTGAGATCAAGGGCGCGCAGGGCGGCCGGGCCATGAACGAGAAGGGGAGGTGGAAGCTGCGCCAGTCTTTCCCGTACCTCATCGGCCGGGAGGTCCAGAAGCTCACCATCGGGTGTCAGGAGAGAGGACAGGCCTCGTCTCGCGACAAGAGCGGGTGCGTCAAACGGAGATGGGAAAGATGGCGAGCGCGGCATTGCGGTCAGTCTAACTGGAAGGGCAGAAGCGAGCGAGTGCTTTAAAGAACAGACCGTGAAAGAATGAAGGGGCTTGGGCTGTCATATCGGTTTGGAAGTAAATTTGACACATTTCGTCATGGTTTGGGGGCCTTGGAGAAACTTCGTTTGCTCTCGTACTGCTTGACCCGCGATACGTGTCTGCCTACGTTTTCCGATAATCATGCACAATTCCAGAACACATATCATCCCGTCCCTCGCATCTGACGCGCCGCTTCCAAAAGCATGGCCGTTTGAAGAGGCAAAAAAAATTGCCGAGCATGTTGGCGCGCGCGCTCCAGAAGTGCCCGCACTGCTTGAGACCGGGTATGGCCCGTCCGGGCTGCCACACATCGGTACGTTTGGCGAAGTGGCCCGTACGACGTGGGTACGTCAGGCTTTCGAGGCTCTGACAGGCCGGCCGACGCGTCTGCTGGCTTTCTCGGATGATATGGATGCCTTGCGCAAGGTTCCGACGAATGTGCCGCAGCAGGAACTCCTTGCAAAGCACCTCGGCCTGCCTTTGACGCGCGTTCCCGACCCTTTCGGTGAATACGAGAGTTTCGCCGCTCACAATAATGCCCGCCTGCGCCAGTTTCTTGACGGCTTCGGCTTCGACTACGAATTTGCATCCGCGACAGACTATTATACGAGCGGGACATTTGATGCTGCACTTCGGCGGATGCTCGAAGTGCATGATGAAGTTGTTGCGACCATTATTCCGACACTTGGTCCGGAGCGCCGTGCGACTTACTCCCCTGTTCTGCCGATCCACCCTGAAACAGGGCAGGTGATGCAGGTCCCGATCATCAAGGTGGACCCGGATGCCGGTACGGTCGTCTGGAAAGATGAAGCGGGCAAGACGTTTGAAACATCCGTCTTCGGTGGACACGCCAAGATGCAGTGGAAGGCCGACTGGGCCATGCGCTGGTATGCTCTGGGTGTCGATTATGAAATGTCCGGCAAGGATCTGATCGATAGCGTGAAGCTGTCTTCGAAGATCTGCCGTATTCTGGGTAAGCAGCCGCCTGCTGGACTGACCTATGAGCTGTTCCTTGATGCTCAGGGTCAGAAGATCAGCAAGTCAAAAGGTAATGGTCTGTCTGTCGAAGAGTGGCTGCGTTACGGCACGCCGGAAAGCCTCGGCCAGTACATGTACCAGCAGCCTACGCGTGCAAAGCGTCTGTTCTTTGACGTTATCCCCCGCGCAACGGATGACTACCTGACACTCGTCCAAAAGGCTGAGACGCAGGAACCGGTAGACCTGATGGCAAATCCGGTCTGGTTCATTCACGGCGGAACGGTGCGCCCGGAAGATACCAGCCCGGTTTCCTACACAGCGCTGCTAAATCTCGCGAACGTGGCAAATGCGGACAATCCAGAAACACTCTGGAAATTCCTGCGTCGCTATGACGAGACGCTGTCGCCAGAAACGCATCCGTATGTCGACAAGCTTGTTCGTTGCGCTCTGACGTACTTCCAGGAGCAGGTGTACCCGAACAAGGTTTATCGTGATCCGTCCGAGACTGAACGGAAGGGTCTTGAGGACCTGGCTGTCGCTCTGGAGAAGCTTCCTGTTCATACGTCTCCTGGCGATGTGCAGGATGTCGTGTTCGAGGTCGGCAAGCGCTACTTTGAGAAGTCTGAGCTGCGCTCATGGTTCGGTTGTCTGTACGAAGTGCTTTTGGGTCAGAGCGAAGGCCCACGCTTCGGCATTTTCGCGTCCCTCTTCGGTTTGCCTGAGACCGTAGCCCTGATCAGGGGTGCACTGGCTCGCCCGGCTGCCGGGACGCCTCAGGCCTAACGTCGATGTGCCCGCCTCGGGAAGACGACTGGCAAAATGATGGGCTTGCTCTCGACGTGGAAGACGAGAGCGGGCCTGTTAAAAGCCGCTGGAAATTATTGCTGACACGTGCCCCGGCAATTGTCGGGCTTGTGCTGTTGATTGCTGCTGTTGTGGTGATCTGGCGTGAGTTGCGCAATCTGTCCCTGCGGGACATTGCCAGAAGTCTCAGCGACATTCCGGATGGTGCGCTTCTGGCAGGAGCCGGAGCGACATTCCTGTCGTATTTTATCCTGTCATTTTACGACCGCCTGGCCTGCTTGCATGTCCGGGCTGATGTCTCGTTCAAGCGCTCTTCTTTTGCGGCGTTCTGCTCTTACGTCCTATCGCATAATCTTGGCTGCGCCGCGATTTCGGGTGCCGCAGTGCGGTTCAGGCTTTATCGGAGCTGGGGTGTCGCGCCTGCGGATATCGCACAGATCATTGCCTTTTGCTCAGCAACCTATCTTTTGGGAACGCTGGCTCTGGTCGGAAGTATTCTGACCATTGAGCCCCACGCTATTCCGGTTCTCTCCCATCTGCCCGCTTTTCTGCTACGGCTGGCTGGTCTTGGCTGCTGGGGTATTCTGGCTGCTTATGTCGTCTTTTCTCGCATCCGCCGGCACGTAAAAATCTGGCGTTACGAGATCGAAATTCCCAGCACGGGTATAGCGATTGCACAGATTGCAGTTAGTGCAGCTGATATGGCTGCGACGGCCCTGATTGCGTATAGCGTGCTGCCGCCGTTGCCTCCGGAAGCCCATTTTGGCTTCGGGACATTCCTTGCCATTTATATCGCGTCTTACACAGCAGGTCTGGTGGCGAGCGTTCCGGGCGGGCTGGGCGTTTTTGACAGTGCCATGCTTCTGGCATTGCGGCCGTATCTTCCGGTGCCAGAAATCATGGGCGCGATCCTTGTTTTCCGCCTTTTCTATTACATTATTCCGCTGGTCATGGCGGGTCTGATGTTTGCCGGGCATGAATTGTTTCTGCGGGGAGAGCAGGCGCTTGTCTCCGCGGGGCAGGCGCCGCGGCGTATTCGCCCCAGTCAGGTTGTACGAGAGTCCGAAGCGGATTTTTCGGTCACAATTGCAACCAGCGTTCAGGCTGTAGCCGGAATTCTTCTCGTCTTTTATGCGCTGGTCGCTGAGCTGCCGCCTTTGCGCACCTCTCTTGGCGCCGCAGTTTCGCAGATTGCAGATCTGTTCCTTACCGTGTCGGGTGTTGCGCTTGTTGGGCTGGCCATGGGGCTGTCCCAGCGCGTCGCCCTCGCATGGAAGGTTTCTCTCGGCGTTCTTGGCGCATCAGTCGTTCTGCTCGTGTTGCGGCATGCACCCTGGGAAGCTCCGGTCGCGCTGGGGCTCGTGATGTTACTGATCGCGCCTTTCCGAAACTGTTACTATCGCAGGGCACATCTTCTTGTGGCTCCCCTGACGCCTGCGATGCTGGCACCAATGTCCTTATGGGCGCTGGGGCTTGTTGGGGTGGGCTGGGTTGCTGTGCAACGGCATTTAGGCCCCATCTGGTGGCGCTCCATGATTTATGATGCGCACACGGCTGTAGGCCGGTGGTTTCTGGGGCTGTCTGCGCTTTGCGGTCTGTTCGCCCTTTGGGTTGGTATGCGCAGAACGCGCATCCGCTTCGAAGCGTGGAATGCAGAGAACGAAAGCCACTATCGGAGCCTGTCTCATGCTTTGCAGGAACTGGGCCCGCGTCGTCCCAGTGGTTTGCTGCACGATGAAGCAGGCCGAGCAGCTATTCCCTTTTTCCGGACGGGTCAGTTCATTATTGGCCTCGGAGATCCGGCGGGTGCTGAGCGCAACTGCATTGCCGCCATCTGGCGGTTGAGAGATCTTGCGCGTCAGGAAGGCCGAAAACTTGCTTTTGTGCGTGTTGGCCAGTCTCTGATGGCGGTCTATAATGATCTGGGTCTGACGGTGTGTCTGGAAGGCCGGGCAGGGACGATCTGCTGTTTTTCCGAGGACTATCGTATGATCCGGGCATTCCTCACGGGAGAAGAGCGGCGCGCTCGCAAAAAGCGGGCGTCGTGTCGTTCGGACGTCGCCTCAGGCACAACAGGGTCATGAGCCTGCCTCCCAGTCTGGGTAATGCGGTCAACAGTTGGCTGATTGCATTTCCAGCGCTGTTTTCGATCATTAATCCCCTTGGTGCGTCTTTGATTTTCGCTCAGGCGACAGAAGGGAGGACACGCAAAGAGGTTATCGAACTGGCGCGGCTTGTCGCGCTGAATTCTCTGGCGATCCTCCTGGTGTCCATCTGGTTTGGCAGCTGGATTCTGAGTTTCTTTGGCATCAGCATGAATGCCCTGCGCATTACCGGCGGTCTTGTTGTGGCCTCGCGCGCGTGGGTCATGTTGCAGCAGCCGGAGACAAGCGAGGCCCGAAAAGAAAAGCAGGCGCTTCAAGGCGGTCGAACCGTTGCTGCGCCTGATCTCAAAGAACGCGCTTTCTTTCCGCTGGCCATGCCTTTCACCGTGGGGCCGGGGAGCATCTCCGTAGCAATCGCTCTGAGTTCTTCATGTCCGCCCCATATGCCCGTGCCGGATTATTATATGGGCGTATCAGCGGCGGCGACGGCCATGGGCATCGTCGTTGCCATCGCTTACGCCTATGCGGAGCGGATCGTTTCCATGCTTGGCATCACAGGCGCGCGGATTGTCAGTCGTTTGGCTGCACTCATTCTTCTGGCTATCGGAATCCAGATTTTCATTTCAGGCGTACAGGGCGTTCTTGTTGATACTTTGCGTCTGGTTCGGCACTGATATTTCAATCGGAACTGAGTATCTTCTGGACCTCTTCCCGAAGGGCAGGGATGACTTCTTCCTGAAACCAGGGCGCCCTTTTTTCCCAAACACCCGTTCTCCATGATGGATGAGGCAGTGGAAAATAGTTCTCAGGCAGATAATGGCGAAAATTCCTGACACGCTCCGTGACTGACCCGCGACCCAAGACGTGATGCTGGGAATAACTGCCAACCAATAATGTAAGGCGGAGAGCGGGCATCAGGGACAAAACCCGCTTCCTCCAGATTGGCGCGCATTCCGAGCGCGGCGGGCAGTCTCCTCCTTTAGGGAGTCTCCCCGGATAACAAAGTCCCATAGGCAAAATTGCGATTTGCCGGGTATCGTAAAATACCTCTTCCGAGAGGCCGAGCCATTCTCTGAGGCGAACTCCGGACGGATCCTTGAAGGATGTGTTGCTGAAATGGGCTTTGGTTCCAGGCGCCTGACTTGCGATCAGAAGCCTGGAGGTTGCTGAAACATGGATCAGCGGGCGTGCGCCAAGTGGAAGGTGCTCCTCACAGACCCTGCACGCACGAACCTCGCGCACCAGGGCTGTGAGACGATCTTGTGTCGTTGGGCTTGAAATCATTCATCCTCAGGAAGAAGGGGCATTTCAGGGTGCCAGGCATATTCGGCCTGCGCGACATAAACGTGCTGGTCGTAGCCACGCAGGCTCTCAAAGAGCGTAACGTGCTCGACAGGCATTGGCTCACTTCTGAAGAGATTATGCCTCTGAACCCAGCGAGCCGCATCGGCCCTCTGGCTTGTCGCGAGGTGGCCTAGCGTGACACTGGGCTGGAAGCGACGCTTGGCAGGGGGACATCCCGCCTTGCGAAGGGTCTTTTCTACCTGCGCCTGAAGTGTCTCCAGTGCAGTAGATCGTTCAATGCCAATCGTCAGGCTGTCAGCCGTCGTGCCTTCTCTCAGGCCAGCCCCTGAAAACGATATCTCGAATGGTGTCCAGGAGAGGCGGGAGAGGGCGAGATCAATCTCCCCCATCACGTACCGATCTGTAATTTCGCCGATAAAGCGCAAGGCAAGATGGTAGTTTTCCGAAGGTACCCATTGCACGCCAGGAAGCGTTCCACGGAGGAGAGCAAGCGCTTCGCGCTGGGAGGGGGAGAGGTCGAGTGCGACAAAAAGTCTCAAGAGGCTCGTTTCCCGAGGAAATGAAACACAGATATGAAGGGTCTTCTTGACGGTACAGTGAAAAGCCCCACATTCAAGGAAAGTACGGGCGAGCTTCCAAGGTTCGTCAAGCGCCCTTTTTAAAAGGGCCTTTTACTGGAAAAGGTGTCATGGCTTTTAATTCCAACTTCGGCAGGGCCGGCACTCAGGCGGGCGCAGGCAGTCTTGATGCCGGTCTTCGCGCCTATATGTGCCGCGTCTTCAACTGGATGGCGATTGGCCTCGTTGTTACGGGGCTCGTTGCTTATGGCGTGGCGGAAACCTCTCTGCGCGCGCTGTTCTTCCACATCGCAGAAACCTCAACCGGCGCCTTTGTGCTGCGGCCTACTTTCCTGGGCGGCATCATGATCTTCGCGCCACTGGCGTTTGTGATGGTCCTGTCCTTCGGGATCAACCGACTGTCGCGCCCTGCGGTGCAGGCGATCTTCCTGCTCTTCAGTGCGACGATGGGAGCCAGCATGGCCAGTCTGCTGCTGAGCTATACGGGTGTTTCCGTAGCGCGGACCTTCTTCATCAGTGCGGCGATGTTCGGCGGTATGGCTCTGTGGGGATACACCACCGGAGCTAACCTTCTTCGACTCGGTTCCTTTCTCTTCATGGGCGTGATTGGCCTCATGATTGCGATGGTTGTGAACATCTTCCTGCACAGTGCACCACTGGCAATGCTTGTTTCTCTAATCGGGGTTGCTCTTTTTACAGGTCTCGCGGCTTACGATACCCAGCGTATCAAGATTAACTACCAGCAATATATGTCGTTCGCGTCTTCAGATGATATTGCCAGACTAAGCATTTACGATGCGCTGTCGATGTATCTCAATTTTGTGAACCTCTTTCAGTTTCTTATTCAGTTCACAGGTGTTCGCTCCAGTAATAGCGACTGACAGTACATTCACGTTACTCGAAAGTTTCCAGAGGGAGCGACAGTCAATGTCGCTCCCTTTCTTGTTTACGGACTAAAAAGGTCTTGAATTATTTCCGTCTCATTCGGAAAGGTTTACATTAAAAAGTTGTAACTTTATCGTTTAATGTAATTTATAATGAAATCAAATGTGGCGAAAAACAGCCATTTGTAGGTTTGACAGGGGGCTGCCCCATCCCTCACGAAATCCGTGATAAGCCTTGTCTTCCGGGCGATTCAGGCAGAAAAAACCTGAGGAACCGGGACAGTCGTGTCCCATGCTGAATGAATTTCAGGGTCGGATCTTTGATCCGGTTCCTGACGTCAGGATACGAACGAGAAAGGCAGCAGACTATGGCAGCGTTCGGCAGCTCTGATGCGGCCCTTATCGTGTCAAACCGTTTCCCGGCGAATACTCCATGCCGGAACGGATGATGAAAGCAGGACCGATGAAAAAACTCTGGCGATATCTCCCAGCGTTGCCGGCGCTGATGCTATCGGGTTGCACGGTTGATCTGCTTCAGCCGCGCGGTCCGATCGCAGAAATGAACCGCGATGTCATGGTGGCAGAATTTGTCATCATGATGTTTGTTGTGGTTCCGACCTGTATCGCAACGCTTTACTTTGCTTGGAAGTATCGTGCTTCCAACACCCAGGCCGAGTATCTGCCGACCTGGGATCACTCAACGAAGATTGAGTATGTTATCTGGGGCGTACCTTCCCTGATCATTATCGCTCTCGGTGCGATCAGCTGGTACAGCACTCACGCTTACGACCCGTACCGCCCAATTCAGACGGCTGACAACGTCAAGCCGCTGAACGTGCAGGTGGTCTCCCTCGACTGGAAATGGCTGTTCATCTATCCGGATCTGGGGATCGCAACGATCAACCAGCTGGATGTCCCGACGAACACGCCGCTGAACTTCCAGATCACCTCTGACACCGTCATGACGTCTTTCTTCATCCCGCGTCTGGGATCGATGATCTACTCCATGCCAGGTCAGCAGACGCAGCTGCATCTTCTTGCAACTGAGTCCGGTGATTATCTGGGTGAAGCTTCCCAGTTCAGTGGTCGCGGTTTCTCTGACATGAAGTTCCGCACCCTCGCCATGGCACCTGAAGAATTCAGCGCCTGGGTCGAGAAGGTGAAGAGCGGCAGCGAAAACCTCGATGACACGACATATCCGAAGTATTCCGCCCCGCAGGAAGCTGCGCCGGTTCAGTACTTCGCGCATGTCCAGCCGGATCTCTTCGACGGCATCGTCGCCAAGTACAACAATGGCATGATGGTTGAGAAGACGACGGGCAAGGTCATGCATATGCAGTCCGCTTCCAGCGCTGCACCGTCCGACACTGGCATGAAGGAATAACCGACAGATGCTCGGAAAACTCTCCCTTTCAGCCATACCTTTCGATGTGCCGATCCTTGTCGGCACATTCCTGGGTGTGGCTGTCATCGGCCTTGCCGTGCTGGGTGCCGTTACTTACTTCGGTAAGTGGGGTTACCTGTGGCGTGAATGGCTGACGACAGTCGACCATAAGCGCCTTGCCGTGATGTATATCATCCTGGCAATTGTCATGCTGTTCCGCGGCTTCGCGGACGCCATCATGATGCGTACCCAGCTCGCGCTGGCCTATGCCGGTAACCCTGGTTACCTTCCGCCACACCACTACGACCAGATCTTCTCCGCTCACGGCACGATCATGATTTTCTTCATGGCCATGGCGTTCATGACGGGGCTGCTCAACCTGGTGGTGCCTCTCCAGATCGGTGCGCGCGACGTTGCGTTCCCGTTCCTGAACTCGCTCAGCTTCTATATGACGCTGGTCGGCGCCCTTCTGATCAACCTTTCACTGTTTATCGGTGAGTTTGCTCAGTGCGGTTGGCTGGTTTACCCGCCTCTGTCCGAGATGCAGTTCAGCCCGGGCGTCGGCGTTGACTACTACATCTGGGCCGTTCAGATTTCCGGTGTCGGAACGCTTCTGACGGGCGTGAACTTCTTCACGACCATCGTTAAGATGCGTGCTCCTGGCATGGGCTGGATGCAGATGCCGGTCTTCACCTGGACAGCGTTCTGCACAACCGTGCTGATCATGGTGTCCTTCCCGGTTCTGACGGTTACGCTGGCACTGCTCAGCCTCGACCGTTACCTCGGCATGCACTTCTTCACGAACGATGCCGGCGGCAACGTCATGCTGTATCTGAGCATGATCTGGACCTGGGGCCATCCGGAAGTTTACATCCTGGTCATCCCGGCCTTCGGTGTTTTCTCTGAAGTTACCTCAACGTTCTCCCGCAAGCCGCTCTTCGGCTACAACACGATGGTTTACGCTACGTGCTCCATCATGGTGCTGTCGTTCGTCGTGTGGGTGCATCACTTCTTCACCATGGGCGCAGGCGCCAACGTTAATACCTTCTTCGGTATCATGACGATGGTTATCGCAGTCCCGACTGGTGTGAAGATCTTCAACTGGCTGTTCACCATGTATAAGGGACGTGTTGAATTCACGGCTCCGATGTACTGGACGATCGGCTTCATGATCACCTTCTCCATCGGTGGCATGACGGGCGTCATGATGGCCATGCCGGCCGCTGACTGGATCCTGCACAACTCCCTGTTCCTCATTGCCCACTTCCACAACGTCATCATCGGCGGCGTGTACTTCGGTTACATTGCAGGTATGGGCTTCTGGTTCCCGAAGGCTTTCGGCTTCAAGCTGAACGAAGCCTGGGGCAAGCGCGCGTTCTGGTGCTGGTTCGTTGGCTTCTATCTTGCCTTCGTTCCGCTCTATGTCCTCGGTCTCGAAGGCATGACGCGTCGTATGAACCACTACGACAATCCGGACTGGCGTCCGTGGCTGCTGATTGCAGAAGCTGGTGCGGTTGTTATCGCTCTGGGTATCGTCTGCCAGCTCACGCAGCTTTACGTCTCCATCCGTGACCGTAACCTACCGGAAAACCTCGACCTGACGGGCGATCCGTGGGGTGGCCGTACGCTGGAGTGGTCCATTTCTTCTCCGCCGCCGGCTTATAACTTCGCAGTGATCCCGGACATTCACGGTCTGGACACGTTCCACACCGAGAAGCAGCTTGGCCGTCGTGCACACAACAAGCCGCTTGCTCCGATCCACATGCCGAAGAACACCGCTGCTGGTGCCTTCATCGGTGCGTTCGCCTTCATCCTGGGCTTCGGTGCAATCTGGTACATCTGGTGGATGGCTGGTCTTGGTCTGATCGGTATCGCTGCCACCATGATCATGCGCAGTGCAAACCGTGATATCGACTACTACGTCCCTGTCAGCGAAATCGAGCACAACGAGGAAGTCTATTCCCGTCGTATCGCCGCTGCTCAGGCAGCAGAGTAAGGGGGGCATAGCTAATGGCTCACGAAGCAACCATGTCGCCTCTGGCACACGCTGACGGTCACGATCACGAGCATCACCACGAGAGCCCGAACGTCTTCGGTTTCTGGCTCTACCTGATGACCGACTGCATTCTCTTCGGGTCGATCTTTGCTGCTTTCGCAGTCCTCCGGAACCAGTACGCCGGAGGCCCTTCGGGGAAAGAACTGTTCGATCTGACGAATGTCGGGATCGAGACGGCTATCCTGCTGTTCTCGTCCATCACCTACGGCTTTGCCTCGCTCAGTGCGCTGGCAAAGAACAAGGGGATGGTTCTTCTGTGGCTCGCCGTGACGTTCGTTCTGGGTCTTTCCTTCGTCGGTCTTGAGGTGACTGAGTTCACCCACATGATTGCAGAAGGAAATGGTCCTGACCGTTCTGCATTCCTCTCCGCGTTCTTCACGCTGGTTGGTACGCACGGTCTTCACGTCACCTGCGGTCTGATCTGGATGGCAGTTCTGATGGTCCAGATGATGGGCCCGCAGGATCTGTCTCCGCGGATGATGGACAAGCTGACTTGCCTCAGCCTGTTCTGGCACTTTCTGGACATCGTCTGGATCTGTGTTTTCTCCTTCGTCTATCTCGCAGGTGTGATGTAATGGCCCAGGCACATACAACCCACGATGGTAGCCACGGCTCCTATCAGTCTTACATCATCGGGTTCGTTCTTGCGGTCGTCCTGACTGTTGCGTCTTTCGCAGCAGTCATGACACACGCACTGGCCCCGGGGATGGCACTTGCAGCTCTCGGTGTTCTTGCGGTCGTTCAGATCGTGGTCCACCTGGTGTTCTTCCTTCATATGAACACCAGCAACGAGCAGAGCTGGAACCTGATGTGCTTCATCTTTGCAGCAGTATCAGTCATCGTCATTATTGGCGGCACGCTGTTCATCATGCATGACACGGCCATCAACATGATGTCCCGCTAAGATCTCTTTTGGGATCACGGCAGGAAAGGCTGGCAGGAGAAATCCTGTCAGCTTTTTTTATGTCTGCTGTCCTGATCGGTACTCAGGTGCCCCCCTTAATGCCCTCGCAGTTTCCAACTGAGCAGGGGGTAGCAGGCGCAATAAAAAAAAGCCCGGCACAATAGGCCGGGCTTGATAGTATCTTGGTGGGAGAGGCGTCTCAGTCCTTGTGGGGAGCCTCGGACAGCATGGCTGCCTTGCCCGGCTGATCTTTCCACTCTTCCGCGTCAGCTGGCTGTTCGCCCTTGCGGGTAATGTTTGGCCATTGGGCGGCGAGACGGGAGTTGATCTCGATCCATGGAGCTGCACGGTTGTCGCTATCCGGGAAGATGGCTTCTGCCGGGCACTCAGGTTCGCAAACGCCGCAGTCGATGCATTCGTCCGGATTAATGACGAGGAAATTTTCTCCGGCATAGAAGCAGTCTACGGGGCAAACTTCCACGCAGTCCATGAACTTGCACTTGATGCAGTTTTCCGTGACCACATAGCTCATTGGTGTCTCCGATCCTCATTCGGGCCCGGCTGTGCGGCCCAATTTCATATTGTGCGGGATGATATGCGAAGGATTGGCCTAGGAAGCAAGCTTCTTAGGCTCTTCTCTCACGATCTCGTATAGCTGGGATGCTTCTTTCGCGGGGCCCCGACGCTCCCCAAGGTCCAGAACGCGCCAGACACGCACGTCTTCACCGGGGCTGAGAGGCGGAAGGGTTACTACATCACCCACCCTGAGTTTAGCATGCGGCTTGCTGGTGGGCTGTCTGTTTACCCGGATGCGCCCTTTGCTGACAATGGTTGCACAGAGCGGGCGTGTCTTGGCGACGCGGGCATAATAAAGCCACTGATCCAGGCGTTGATAGGCATCACTCATGGGGCAGCACGATCTCTCAGAATGGCCAGGGCGGCGAAAGGGCTGTCTGGTCGGACAATGGGGCGTCTTGCGTTGCTGGCCGCTCCTGACGGTCTGGCCTTTCTGCGTGTTGCTCGATTGCGGCGGTCAGCCAGGAGCATCAGTGGTGCAGGGGGCCCAGCATGCGTTTGGCTGGGAGAGCACGGTGGTTTGTGGGCAACGCCAAGGGCACCAAGAACCTCAGGAAGAAGATCGGCTTTGAGTCCAAGGCGTGAGGCGAGACCGGCGGGAGCAGGATGATCCCGCTTGCGCGTCAATTGCTCCAGCTCTTTCACAATACGTTCGGCGATATCGAGTCTGACCCCTGTCTTGGCTGCCTGCAGCCAGCCTGGAACGCCTTCCACCATATGCCATGGCAACGAGACACGACCGGCTGGTGGGGGCATCAGGGGAAGGCCAAGGCGGAGTTGTGTGAGAAGTGTCAGAAGGGCCGATGCTCGTGGACGCAGAAGTGCGGGACAGAAAACGGCAAAACGACCCACTTCCACGCCGAGCTTCCGCAAGGCCCGTTGAGCTGGAGGCGGGAGGGACTGATCTGACGGCAGGACAGAGGAGATACCGCCGTCTTCATGCAATCGATGTAGAATGCCTCTGAGTTGAGGCTGATCCGTTACGGCGCTTTGCGCTTTGTAGAGAACGGAGAGATCCCGTTGAAGTGTGCTGTCCACATAACGGAGAAGGCGCTGCTCAACCTGAATTCGCTGATTGGTGTCAGTGAACTCAGCGGAAAACAATCTGACGGCTGGCTGTAGAAACGTTTTTCCAACCGTCAATCGGCCGAGGGGGATGTTGTCCCACGATAGAATGCCGGTTTCTGTCTCAAGGGACAGAGCACTATCTGGCGTCTCCTGAAAAAGACGGACCCGACGTGGAATTTCCTGCAGGAGCGCTTTGCGTCCGGCTTTGAGAACGATCTGATGATCAGGCCCGTTTGTGGTGTCAGTTTGGAGAGAAAAGCCACGGATCTTGCCGATGCTGTGGCCTTCGACAATGACCTCGCCGTCTGCGGTGACGGCGGACAGGAGATTGCGATCTGTCTCAGCATCCAGCCGGCGAAGCAGGGACGTGGCGCGTCTGTCCACAAAGCGGGAAGTCAGGCGCTCATGCAGTGCGTCTGAAAGCAGGTCTTCCACTTCCCGGGCGCGTTGCTGCCAGACGGATGAGTGACGGCTCCATTCTGTTCTGGCGGCCACATAAGAGCAGACCCGTACGCCCGTCAGACGATGCATCAGGGTATCAATGTCACCTTGGGTGCGTGCAAAACCCTTGATGTGTCCTTCCATCCAGTTTGCTGGAACGGCGCCATCCTTGAGAATGTGCAGGAACAGGCGTGCGCAGAGCCGTGTGTGGCTGTCATCGCCAAGTTTGCGAAAATCGGGGATCTGACAGACTTCCCAGAGAAGAGACGTCGCACGCTTTCCTTTGGCGACCTCCCGAATTTCCGGGTCCAGGATCAGGGACTCAAGAGTTACAACGTCAGATGCAACGCGGCCTGCCATCAGGCCGCGGGAGGGCGGCGCGACCGTAAGGCTGGCGAGAAGAGCCCGGGGATTGCTGAAATCCAGTGCGTGATTGCGCCAGTATAGCCGTTGGATCGGATCGAAGCGGTGCTGTTCTACGGCATCTATGGTTGCGGCAGACATGGGCGGGCAATCAGCCGTGGTGCCAAATGTACCGTCTTTCATGCCACGCCCCGCACGGCCGGCAATCTGCGCTATTTCCTGCGGGAAGAGCGGGCGGGGTGTTGTGCCGTCAAATTTGGAAAGCTGGGCAAGCGCAACATGGTCCACATCCATGTTCAACCCCATCCCGATGGCATCGGTAGCCACTAGGTAATCGACTTCCCGGTTCTGGTAGAGCTCGATCTGGGCGTTTCGCGTCCGGGGGCTGAGTTGCCCCATGATGACAGCACAACCACCTCTTCGGCGTCGTATGACTTCGGCCAGAGCGTAAACTTCTGACATCGAGAAAGCGACGATGGCCGATCGGGGGGGAAGGCGAGAAAGCTTGGTTGGTCCGGTGCTGGCGAGACTCGACAGGCGTGTGCGTGTGTCGATTTCGATTCCGGGCACCAGCTTTTGCAGGAGCGGACGAATTGTTTCCGCACCAAGGAAGAGTGTCTCTACGGTTCCCCGGGCGTGGAGAAGACGATCCGTAAAGATATGTCCACGGTCCGGGTCAGACGCGAGCTGGATTTCATCGACAGCCACGAACTCAGCTTTCCGGTCCAGTGGCATGGCTTCGACCGTGCAGGAGAACCATCGCGCACCTGGAGGAACAATTTTTTCCTCTCCTGTTATAAGGGCGACGGAACGCTCCCCTTTGGCCGCGACCAGGCGTTCGTAGTTTTCGCGCGCAAGAAGGCGCAACGGAAAACCGATGATGCCGGAGGAATGAGCCATCATGCGAGTCAGAGCATAGTGCGTCTTGCCCGTATTGGTTGGGCCAAGTGCCGCACGGACGCTTGCTGGCATGATATGATGAGCGGAATGGTTACCGCGGTGTGCACCCTTCATGTGTGAATGGTCGGGTGCCTGCGGAACAAAAGCAAGCGTTCGAGCCAAAAGGTTCGATCTTTTAAGGAAAGAGGTTCATGAGTTCTCACATCCAGCTCCCTTTTGTTTCCGCCAGCGAGGCTCCAACACCGCGCGTTGTGCATCTGGTGAAGGTGCAGGATGACAAGACGATTGCCGGTCTCCTGGGCGAGCACGCATCTTTTCTGACGGCGCAGGGGTTCAAAGCAAAAGATGGCGCTTTTACGCTTCTGCCTGGCGACGGTGGGGCGGGGGCCGCTCTGCTTTGTGTCGATGAGGGGCGCCTGAATGACCCGACAGCCTTCGGCGTGCTGGGAACGATCCTTCCGGAGGGTGACTGGAGCCTTCTGCCGCACGGGATGGAAAGCGCCGTTCAGGAGACTGCTCTTCTCGGGTTCGCCATGGGAACATATCAATATCGTGTCGGGGTCGTGCGGTCATTCACCACGCGATTGGTTGTTCCGGACGACGCGGCTACCGTTATTGCCTATGCGAAAGCAAACTGGTTTGGCAGGGATCTGATCAATACGCCTGCCAATCTGCTTGGTCCGAAAGATTTGGCGCTGTCGGCTTATCGGGCTTTGGAAAATCGTGGTGCAGACGTTCGCATTGTTGAGGGCGATGACCTGAAGGCCGCGTATCCATGTTTGGCAGAGGTGGGTGAGGGGTCTGAGCGCAAGCCTGCTGTTGTTGTGGCCCGCTGGAAAGCGCGTGAAGGCGCGCCACGTCTGTCTCTTGTTGGGAAGGGCGTGTGCTTCGATACGGGGGGGTACGACCTGAAGCCCGCAGCAGGCATGCTGCGTATGAAAAAAGACATGGGCGGCGCAGCCCTGCTTCTGGCTGTGATGTGCGCGGCGATTGATCTGCAACTGGATGTTGATCTGGAACTGCGTCTTGGATGTGTTGAGAACAGTGTGTCTGGCCATGCCATGCGCCCAGGCGATGTTCTGCGGACGCGAAGCGGAAAAACGGTAGAGATTGGCAACACGGATGCAGAGGGGCGTTTGGTGTTGTGCGATTTGATAACGGAAGCCGCTGAATCTGCCCCAGATTACATTGTGGATGCTGCAACCCTGACCGGCGCTGCGCGCGTAGCTCTCGGTCCAGACCTTCCAGCGGTGTTCAGTAACAGTGACGAACTGGCTCAATTACTGCTCGAATCGGGCTCAGATACTGCAGATGCTTTGTGGAGATTGCCACTCTGGCATGGCTATGACGCATGGCTTGATAGTAAAATAGCCGACGTCGGAAATATTACATCCAAGCCCATGGCAGGCGCTATTACAGCCGCTTTGTACCTTCAGCGCTTCGTTCCTGCCGGACAAAACTGGCTGCATATAGACACTTACGCGTGGAATGACGCCAATTCTCCGGGTCGGCCAGAGGGTGGCGAGACGCTGGCACTTCGTGCGCTTCTTAAAATGATAACAAACATTCGCAGGTCTTCGTGAAGTGAAGAACCTGACGGGAAGGTGATCCTTAACGAACCGTAATATGATTGTCTTAAAACTATGGGGTGTAAATCTGCTTCTGATAGGGCATACGGCCTTCCATGTTCGAAAGCTGCTAGCCGCAGCATAAATCGTTTTGAAACCCGCATACTTGCGGATGCGTTTCAAAACACCAGATGTAGAAGACCAACGCTCAATCCCATGATGGGGTGAGCCACAGATGAAACCCCTCGGGCCGGCAAGGCTCGAATGTTCTTTTTCCTGTTACTCGATCGGGTAACAGGCAGGGCAGACCGTTAAGGAGAGAGAAATGCCTCAGGCTAACAACGACCAGATGCTTCACCTTCTGTGCGACACCGTCGTCTCCATGGTGCGCCGTGATGGTCCTGATCTGTCTGCCCGCCAGCTTGCTGTGTTCCTGACCTGCTACCTGCGTGACGGTGCACACACCGTTCGTGGTCTGGCTTCGGAGCTCAAGGTGTCCAAGCCCGCTATTACACGCGCTCTGGACCGTCTGGGTGAGCTGGATCTGGCACGTCGTAAGGTTGATCCGCTGGATCGTCGTTCCGTCCTCGTGCAGCGCACGCTGAAGGGTTCTTCCTTCCTTCGTGAGATGCGCGCTGTCATGGCTGAAGCTTCCGGCACCCGTCCGGTTCGTGCAGAGCGCGCAGCTGCTTCTGTCGAGCGTATCAGCACACGTCGCGCTGGCTGATTACCAGCGATCCTGCACGCGGGCTCTGGCTCGCGTGCAGATATAGCCTGTCCAGCAAAGCTGAGGCAGAAAAATGAGCAGGGCAGTTACGAGCCACTCATTGGCCAGACAGGCCACTGCACCCCACAGTGCAAATCCCCAATAGACAGTCGTTACAAGCGGCATTGGCAGTCCTGAGCGGATCGCGAGCTGATAAAGATGCCCACGGTGAGCCTCGGTCAGTCGATCGTCTGCGCGGGCGCGGCGAGCCAGCGTAAAGAGGACATCCCACAGCACGCCTGAAAGCACTGCGAGTACGATGAGCGCCGAAGTATGGAGAGGCTGCATGGCCCCCCAAGCGATGACAAGCGCTCCTGCCTGACTGCCAACATCTCCCATAAAAATGCGGGCCTTGGGAAAATTCCATGGCAGAAATGCTGCAAGGCACACCGCGAAGAGCACGAAAATAACAGGCTGTATCCCTGCTGACGCCAGAAGGGCTGCGGCGATCATCATCGTGCCTGAGGCTAGCCCGTTAATCCCGTCGATAAAGTTGAGGGCATTGGTGATAAACACGGCCCCCAGGATGAAAATCCCCATCATTGGCAGAGATGCGCCCGTTCCAGCCGCGGCCAAAAAGGCGGCCATGAACTGTGCACCAAGCTTGTAACGCGCCCTGAAAGAATACAGATCGTCCAGCCAGGAAACGGCAGCGAGTAGAATAACGCCGGCCAGCATCCCGATGACGGACGGATTTAGGATGGGCTGCCCTTTGAGAAACAGGCTTGGTAACGCGCAGAGCAGAAAAGCTCCGATAATGCCGATGCCTCCGCCTTTGGGTGTTGGCCGCGTATGGGAGCTCCGGTGCACGGGAGTGTCCATAATTCCGGCCTGAATCATCAGGACGACCAGGACCGTGCACAGGACTGCGGCACACAAGTCCAGCAGGGTAAGACCGGAGAGAAAGGACGACAAAGAAAAGGGCATGGACGGACTTTATGGGAACAGTGGTTTTGGCGTTATAAGGGAGACGTGAAAGTCACACCATCTTCTGGCCCTCAGTTTCCGGCCCCGTCTAGCGCTATCAGCCGTACAGGTCGCACGACCGCACAGGCGAGACGCATCGCTCTCAATGTTCTTCTGGATGGAGTCGTGTCCGCAGCGGCAGCCCCTGTGGCACGTTGGCTGGCTGACCCTCATGGAGGACTGCTTCATCCGCTGTGGTTTGTGGCGGGCGGGGGGATTACGCTCCTCGTCAGCGGGCTGCCTTTTCGTATGGCACAGCAGTACTGGCGGTTTTCCGGTCTTTCCGATCTTTTTAATATTGCCTGTGCATCAGTTGTCAGTGCCACGCTGTTCTCAACTTTGCTTCACCTGGCTGGCTACCCGCTTCCAAGCACGACATTCCCGGTCATTCATGCGCTGGTCCTCCTGACATGCCTGGGTGCTCTACGCATGTTCTGGCGGCTGACAGCGCGTCGTCGCCTTATGGTCGCTGAGCGTGAGCGCGTGCTGTTACTCGGCGCTGATCACGAGGCGGATCTTTTCATTCGCGCAATGGAGCGGGATCATCAGGCTGGCCGTCGCGTTGTCGGGCTTCTGACAGGTGGGACGCAGCAGGCAGGACGACGCATTCACAGTTGTCCCATTCTTGGAACGATTGATGAAACGCCTGAAATTCTGAAGCAGATGTTAGCCTCGGGGCGTCTGCCGGATACGTTGGTTATCACCACGTCCGAACTGCGGGGCGCTCCGTTGTCCCGTATCCTTGAAGTCGCACGTGAGTATGGCGTTGATGTTCAGAGAACGCCCTCTCTGACTGATCTGAAGCCCGCAGACAGTGTTGAGCTTCGTCCCGTCGCCATTGAAGATCTGTTGAACAGACCTCCGGTAGCGTTGAATAGCGAAGGGATGAGCCGCCTGATCGCTGGGCAGGTCATCGCTGTGACGGGGGCCGGCGGCAGCATTGGATCTGAGCTGGCGCGACAGATTGCCTCGTTCAGGCCTGCTGCCATTCTTCTGATTGAAAACAGCGAGTATGCGCTGTGGCAGATCAATCTGGATCTTTCAGAGCGATATCCTGCGGTTCAGCGGCATCAGATTATTGCTGATGTGCGCGATCGCGGCAGGATATCCGAAATTTTCATGGAATATCGTCCAGCACTTATTTTCCATGCCGCCGCGCTCAAGCATGTACCGATCGTGGAATCAAATCCGATCGAGGGTGTGCTGACCAACGTCGTAGGAACTCGCATTGTTCTGGACGAGGCCGAGCGTTCAGGGGCGCAGGCGATGGTGATGATTTCGACGGACAAGGCCGTTAACCCCTCCAGCCTCATGGGGGCCAGCAAGCGCTGCGCTGAGGTCTATGGACAGGCGCTCGATATGCGTGCGCGTGCTGGTAAAGGCGGTTTGCGGTGTGTGACCGTGCGTTTTGGGAATGTCCTGGGCTCTACGGGGTCTGTCGTCCCCCTGTTTCGCCGGCAGCTTGAACATGGCGGCCCGCTGACCGTAACCCACCCGGACATGACCCGTTACTTCATGACGATCCCTGAAGCGGTCGGTCTGGTGCTTCAGGCAGCCGTCCGTGGCACTCAGGATGCTTGCGGGGAAGATACAACGGATCAGCGTCTCCGGCAGGGCGGCATTTTCGTTCTGGATATGGGCGATCCGGTCAGAATCATGGATCTTGCCTGTCAGATGATCCGCCTGGCTGGCCTCAAACCAGAAACAGACGTGGAAATCCAGATTACGGGCCTACGCCCTGGCGAGAAGCTTTTTGAAGAGCTGTTTCATGGCCGGGAAGCCCCAGTGCCGACAGATGCGCCCGGTCTGAGAATGGCGTCTCCCCGGACAGTGGATTTCAATATCGCGACTGATGCCATGAATGCGCTGGAAGCGGCGTGCCACCGCGAAGATCTTTCAGCTGTCATGGAAATATTTCACCGGCTGGTGCCGGAATTCAACCATAACCGGGATGGAAAGGCGCCGTCTGCGGTCGCGCTTTCACAGCCTGATGCGGAGGTCACTGCATGATTACCCCGATAGCCTTCCTGGATCTGCCCAAACAGCAGGCTCGTTTGAAAGACGCGATCAAGAGCCGTGTTGACGCAGTGTTTGAGCATTGTCGCTTTGTCATGGGCCCCGAGGTCGAGGAACTTGAGCAGCGGCTGGCCGAGTTCGGGGGCGCGAAATATGCTGTTGGCGTCTCGTCGGGCACCGATGCACTCCTGATGGTTCTGATGGCAGAAGAGATCGGACCGGGGGACGCGGTCTTTCTACCAGCCTTCACCTATACGGCGACGGCTGAAGTTGTTCTCCTTTTGGGCGCAACGCCCGTTTTCGTTGATGTGGAACCAGATACGTTCCAGATCAGTCTGACGTCTCTCGCGGAGCGGCTGACCGCTGTGCGGAAGGGTGGGGAACTGGAGCCGCGAGCTCTGATTGGGGTGGATCTTTTCGGGCAGCCTGCGCCTTGGGATGAACTGAAAATTTTTGCGGCCCAGGAAGATCTGACGCTCATTGCGGACTGCGCGCAGTCTTTCGGGGCCTCCTATCACGGACGCCGTCTGGGGCACGAGGCGCGTGCTACGACGTTATCGTTTTTCCCGTCCAAGCCTCTCGGCGGCTACGGAGACGGCGGCGCTATTCTGACGGATGATGAGGACCTGGCCACCCTCTATCGTTCCCTGCGAACGCACGGTGAGGGCAAGACGCGATACGAAGTGGAGCGGATCGGCATCAACGGTCGGCTGGACACGATTCAGGCGGCTGTTCTTCTGGCGAAACTGGATGCTTTTGAAGATGAACTGATCAAGCGTGAAGCCATTGCCTGCGCATATGACCGTGCCATGCCGCAAGGTATTCAAGAGCCGGTGCGCGTGCGTGACAGCGAAAGTGCCTGGGCGATTTACAGCGTGTTGCTGCCAGATGCAGCGAAACGGGATTCCCTTCAGGCGCACCTGAAGGCCGCGGGTGTGCCGACGGCAGTGTACTACCCGAAACCTCTCCATCATCAGCCCGCGTATAGCGAGCATCATGACGGTGCAGCTCTTCCTGTTTCGGAAGATCTCGGAACACGTATTCTCGCACTTCCTATTCAGCCAGAGCTGACGAGTGAAGAAGTGGATCGTATCACGGAAGCCCTGAAAAGCTGGGCAGGAGACACGTTATGAGGCGCGAGCAGAAGCTGTTACTGGCTTTTTGTGCACTGGTTTTCATTCCAGTAGGTATCGTCTGGTTCGTGGCGTGGCCACTGATCCACGCATGGAAATTCCCGCCGGTGACTGAAGGCAAGATAGTCGCTCCTGTCAGCCGGGATCTGAGTGCAACTGAAGTTCAGGACATTAATCTGTGGCTTCAGTCCCACACAACGGCCTGGGGCCCCAGCGGGGAGCAGCCGCCTGCGAAGGGGCAGGTCATCCTGCGCATGAACAACGCGGACAATCATCCGGTCATCATTTCCATCTGGAAGCACAAGCATCAAGCGGACATCGTCGGTGTTCAGCTTGAGGACAATGGCCCGTACCGCATGAACGCCTTTGAAGACGCGTCTCTCACGGCGCTCCAGCCAGCAGAATTGCAGCCTCACGGATAAAGCTGAACACTTCAGGACTGAAAGGCGCCTGTCGTTCAGGTGTCTGCCATTCCTGCATGTCTTCGTACATTGTCCCCGTCTTGCGCCAGAGCTCCGGGCCCACGGCCTTTTGCAAAGGCTTCTGAAGTTCTAGCCAATCCTTTGCGAGGCTTTGAGCTTCTGGGGCAGATGGGGATACCGAGCGGGCAAGAGCATCTTCACAGCGCACGATAAGTCGTTCCCAGAGAACCTGATAGGATGCTTTGTCTTCAGTTGGGAAGTGACGATCCATTTGCGTCTGCCACGCCATCTGTTCTTCGGCAGTAAAGTATTTTTCAAAAACGGGCTGAATATTTTCCCGTTGTAGAATGGCTTCTCCTTCTCGCAGCAGAAGGCAAAATGCCACCAGATCCATCGGACCATCGTAAATTTGGCTCTCTGAACCGGAGAGGTGGCCAGAAATTAGATTATGGGTGGTGCGGAGTTGGGAAATTGTTCTTTCTAATACTGTCATGCGTGCTGACAGCAGGGAAAGTTGGGTCCCTATGATATCTTTTGGGGATGCCGGCTTCAGCTCCAGGGAGCGGATCTCAGCGAGACTGAATCCCATGCGCTTTAAAAGAAAAATGCGTGCCAGCGTGCTGATTGTCTGGAGCGTGTAAACGCGTCTGCCATTTTCAGCCCGGGCTGGCTTGATGAGCCCCAAAGCTTCGAAATGTCGAAGTGTCCGGGGTGTTGTTGCGCTGGCTTTGGCAAGTTCGCCAATGGTCAGGGTCTTTGCAGTCATTGATCTTCCTCCTGACGCATCATCTGCAATGATGACGTTACGTCAGGAGCAAGCGAAATATTCAGTCTTTCCGGGCTTCGTCTTCAGAAATTTCGCCGACGTCGCGGCGGGTCTGTTCTTCGTCATCGAGAGGGGCCGTTGCCTTGTCTCCCATAGCCAGCAGGGCTGCCGTGATCGGAGACGCCAGGATCAGGCCTGGGATGCCAAGAATGGTGCTGAAAACCGTCTGGGACAGAATGGCAACGGCGGGTGGCATATGGACTGCACGCCGCTGGATGAGGGGCGCAAGAACGTTGCCTTCAAAGAACTGGATCACGCTGTAAAGAATGGCCACGAACAGGGCTTCTTTGCTTCCCATGGAAAGGCCCAGGAGCACGGCCGGGACCGCACCAAGGATGGCGCCGATATAGGGAATGAAGTTGCAGATACCGGCGACCACACCGAGTGCAAGCGCAAGAGGGACACCAATCAAAGAGAGGCCAATCCCGGACAGAATGCCCACGACGAGCATGTCGAGGGCCTGACCTGCTGTCCACGCCCAGAGTGTCGTGCCAGCCGCCATGAGTAACTCACGTGCGGATGCGCGGTGCTGGGAAGGAACGAGGCGTAGAAAACCGTCAATGTAAATTGCAGGCGACAAGGCAAAGTACAGCCCTGCAATCAGAATGACAGCCAGTGTGCCCAGCACACCAAAGGCGCTGCTGAGAATACCAGTCACGGACCCTGCAAGGCCGGAGCCGAGGGAACCAAGGCTGCCAGACGTTGCATCATTTCCGCCAACTGCGGTTGGAAGATGATCCAGAACAAGCTGACCGAGAGTAGACCCTGAAAGATGCGATTTCAGATCGCCGGACTGCTGGACAAGCGCCTGTTTGAGGCGAATGAACTGGTCCCCGATCGCCGGGCCGCTGCTCCAGACAAGGCCTGCCAGTGCGAGCAGGATAACCACTGTGACAAGAGCAACAGCGCCCTGATAAGGGATGAACGAGACGTGGCGCCGTACGATCCGGGCGAGGCCGTGCAGGACGACGGCCATCAGTGCTGAGGCGAAAACAACAGCCAGCACATCCTTCATTAGCCAGACGGCCAGAAGAATCAGCGTCACAGTCAGGGCGATCCGTAACAGGCTGGCAATTTTTGAAAGTTCGCGCGCGCGCGGTTCCTTCTCGTCTCGGTCCTTCGGGTCGGAAAACGAAATAGGCATCAGCCGGTCCATCCTGAATCTGTAGGCCGGTGTTGGCTTATGGACTTCGGGAAGGCGGGTCAATTGGCTGAGGTAATCTAACGATACTCTCACGGAGTGCTGACATCCGTGAGAGTACACACGCTACAGTTGAGTTCGGCTCTGGTTAGGCAGAAGCATCTTCAAGTTCCGCCTGTGCTTCGAGCCAGAGCTCTTCCGTCTTCTCCTGTGTCGCATTCAGAGCAGAAAGATGAGCATTCAGAGACGCGATTTCGCCGGGATTCCCTGACTGATAGAGCTCCGGATCGGCAAGCTTGGTCTCAATTTTCTCTTTTTCCCGATTGATCTGAGCCAGCTTCGCTTCAGCATCACGAATTTTTCGGCGGAGCGGGGCTAGCGCTCGTGTGAGCTCCTTGCGGTCAATTTTCTTCTGGGGAGCTGTCGCCTGAGACGTTTCCTGTGAGGCCGGGCGATTGGCGTTTCTGTTCCGCTCCGTATTTTCCGCTCTGGCCTTGCGAGCACGTTCGACCAGCCATGCCTTGTATTCCGCCATGTCGCCGTCAAACGGCGCAATGGTCCCGTCTTCAACCAGCCAGAACCGATCCGCCACGGATTCCACCAGATGGCTGTCATGGCTGATGAGGATTACCGCGCCCTCAAATTCGGAAAGGGCACGGATCAGGGCATCGCGTGCGTCAAGATCAAGATGGTTGGTTGGCTCATCGAGGATGAGAAGATGCGGGGCGTCACGAGTGGAGAGCGCGAGAAGAAGGCGTGCTTTTTCCCCGCCGGACAATTCTGAAACACGGGTTTCAGCACGATTAACATCCAGTCCGAAGCGCGCGAGCTGCGAGCGTACGGCAACCGGCGTCGCGTCAGGCATGGCGCGGGCCATGTGGTCGATCGGTGTTTCAGACAGGACAAGTTCATCGGCCTGATGCTGCGCAAAATAGCCGATCTTGAGCTTTGGCGAATGATTGTAAGATCCCGCCATTGGATCAAGACGTCCTGCCAGTAGCTTGGCGAATGTGGACTTGCCGCGCCCGTTCTGGCCCAGAAGCGCGATTCGGTCTTCCATATCGAGCCGCTGGTTCAGCCCTTTGAGAACCACCCGTCCGTCATATCCAAGGCTGACATTGTCGAGGGTGATCATCGGTGGGGGAAGGGGCTGCGGTTCCGGGAATGAAAAGCGTGTCGGCGTGTCTTCCACCACGCTATCAATCTGCGGAAGGCGCTCAAGCGCTTTCAGGCGGGCCTGAGCCTGTTTGGCTTTCGTGGCCTTCGCGCGGAAGCGATCGACGAAGGACTGCATATGCGCACGCTGTGTTGCAATGCGCTCAGCCATACGGTTTTGCTGAAGGGCCTGTTCTGTCCGGATGCGCACGAAGTTGTCGTAGCCGCCGGGCGTCAGGCTGAGTTTCTGATGATCCAGATGAGCAATGGCATCGACTGTATTGTCGAGAAGTGATCGGTCATGGCTGACGATCAGAGCCGCACCAGGGAATTTTGCGAGCCAGGATTCGAGCCAGAGGGTGGCTTCGATATCAAGATGGTTGGTGGGCTCATCCAGCAGAAGGAGATCGGGGCTGAGGAAGAGGGCCGTCGCCAGCGAGACACGCATTCTCCAGCCGCCTGAGAAGTCCGAGACCGACCGAAGCTGCGCGTCCTGATCGAAGCCCAGCCCCGACAGGATGGCACCGGCACGGGCAGGGGCCGTGTAGGCGTCAATAGCAATCAGGCGCTCATGCACATCTGCGATACGGGCAGGGTCCGTGGCCGTCTCGGCTTCGGCAAGGAGAGCCGCGCGCTCGATGTCGCCTTCCAGCACGGTGTCGATCAGCGAGGTGTCACCAGATGGTGTTTCTTGCTTTACGCGGCCCATTGTGGCCCGATTTGCAAGCGTGATGGTGCCCCCATCCGGGACAATATCCCCTGCAATCGCGCCAAGAAGTGTTGATTTTCCAGCCCCATTTTTTCCGATGAGGCCAATTTTCCGACCGGGGTCGACTGTCAGCGATGCGCCATCCAGCAGGGTACGGCCGGCGATGCGGAGAGTCAGGTCAGTGATGGTGAGCAGGCTCACGGGCGCCTCGATCAGTCGGGAAGAGTGAAAAAACCGCGACAGACCTATCAGGAACTACGAATTTGCTCTAGTGGAACGGCGGGATTTACCCCTTTGTCCAACAGGAGAAGAAAGATGGCTCTCGAGCGCACGCTTTCAATCATCAAGCCCGACGCCACGAAGCGTAACCTGACCGGCAAGATCAATGCCGTGTTCGAGGAAGCCGGTCTGCGCATCGTTGCTCAGAAGCGCATCCAGCTGACCGAGAAGCAGGCTGGCGCTTTCTACGCAGTTCACAAGGAGCGCCCGTTCTACGGCAGCCTCGTGTCCTCCATGCTCGCTGAGCCGGTTGTCGTGCAGGTTCTGCAGGCTGAGAACGCTGTTGCAAAGCACCGTGAAGTCATGGGCGCAACGAACCCGGCTGATGCAGCTGAGGGCACCGTGCGTAAGCTTTATGCTGAAAGCATCGAAGCAAACTCCGTGCACGGTTCTGACAGCCTTGAGAACGCGAAGAACGAGATCGCTTTCTTCTTCGCTGAGACAGAAATCCTGCCGTAAGGTCTGGGTTCTGCCAATGGAGAGCCGCAGGTTCTGTGGCTCTCCATTTCCAATGATTTGGGACGGTATCTGAACGCCC
This sequence comes from Gluconobacter sp. P5E10, assembly GCF_018812145.1. Taxonomy (NCBI): domain Bacteria; kingdom Pseudomonadati; phylum Pseudomonadota; class Alphaproteobacteria; order Acetobacterales; family Acetobacteraceae; genus Gluconobacter; species Gluconobacter sp. P5E10. The sequence continues at coordinate 677,492 of NZ_JACRVZ010000001.1, forward strand.
CGACTGGTCAGCCTTCACACGTTCCCGGTTCCGCTGTCATCCAGGCCCACTCTGCGGCATGATGATGGAAGAGAGGCATGGTTCGATCTGTGGGCAACGACGCTACAACTTCTTTCCTTTACAAATATCCGCTGGCTATTGTCTGGGGACTTCTGGTCTCTGCCTGCCTGATGTTTCTGGTGATCGCGACCCCGCCATTACAGGTCGCCGATGAGCCAAATCATTTTCAAAGAGCCATACAGATCTCTCAGGGACAGTTGATCGGCCATCGTTTCAGTGCCTCTGATAGCGGTGGTGTCATTCCTGAAGACAGCGTTGTATTCGCTTACAGATATGATGATCTCAAAGGTCGATATGAACGGAAAGTAGACTGGAACCGTATCTTCGGCAGCGCACCGTTAAGCTGGAAAAGTCCGAAGCGGGAAGCAGGCTTTCCAAACACGGTGATCTATTCTCCGATCTTTTATTTTCCATCAGTGGTGGGGATTGAAGTCGGCAAAAGACTTCATGAAGATATTTTAAAGTCTTTTTATCTGGCGCGCATGTCCAGCGCCGTCTTTTGCGTACTTGCCGGAATGTTCGCCCTTGCGATTGTCCGTCAGGGACGACTGATTATTGCAGCATTTCTCTCAATGCCTATGTCGCTGTCGTTGTTCGCATCCTGCTCTCAGGATGGGCCTTTGATCGCAGCCTGTGCAGTCTGTACGGCTCTCATGACGCGATTAAATGATGATTTCTGCAAGAACAGATGGTTCTGGCCGACACTCGCGCTTCTGATGGGATGCATTATTGCATCCAAGCCGCCTTATATTCTTATCGCGTTTCTACCGCTGATCATTGCTCCATGGGCGGCCTGGCGCTCGGCTGCGGGTGCGTGTGTGTTTACCGCACTTGCTGCTCTGGCATGGTCAGTTATGGGCGTTGGCTCCACAAAAATCCCTTTTCGCTCCGCAGATGGCGTTGATGCTGCGCGCCAGCTACATTTCGTTCTTTCTCACCCGCTCAAAGCAGTCGCGGTACTTCTGCACACATTCAGGGTTTCTGTTCATTCCTTGATGGGCCAGTTTGTCGGTGTTCTGGGATGGCTTGATGCACGACTTCCAGACTGGTTTTACCAGTTCGAAGTCATGTTTTTCATTCTCGTAGGTATTTTCTCTTGCCTGTACCTTACAAGAAAAATTGGAAGAGACGAGCTAGTGAGAAAGGCGCTCATACTTTGTGTGTCCATTGGGACTGTCAGCGCTGTTAGTCTTTCTCTTTATCTTATATGGACCCCCGTCGGTGACAGTTATATTGGCGGCCTTCAGGGGCGATATTATATCCCCGCTGCAATTTTCTCAGTACTGATCTTTCCTTTCGCATCAACGCCCCATTTTCTATCCGTTGCTAAAGCAAAGGCCGTTGAAATCGGGCTTCTTACGGTGGGGCTATGGGTAGGATTTGGCGCTATCGTTCAGACGATACTGGCACGGTATTGGTAATTGCCGTGACCATTTAAGAGTGAGGGGGCGGTTGCTGCGAAAGAGGTAGCCGACCCCTTGGGTCTTTATGCGTTAATTCCAAAGACGCGCATAAATGCCGGTTGCTTCAATGCAGACATGCGCAACGCAAACGAAATAGGCGCCTAAAAGGCCCGCACAGACCGTTTGATACGTCTTGTTTTGGCGCGGCAGGAACAACAGAACGCCACTTAGAATAGCAGCACAGCTTATATAAAAATAACGTCCCTGAAGGCCGCTGACAGTGTCTTCTCCAAGGTGAGAGAAGCCAACGTAGAATGCCAGAAGAGTTAAGAGCGAATAAAGCGCACCAAGCGCAATCAGGATTGCTCCGGATCGTGGACTAGCAATGGGCCGTCTGTCAGCGAGAGCCATTAGAACAATCAGAGCTATAGCTAGATACCCAGTGCCTTCGCCAATCTTGAAGAAAAGTGGCACTGGACCGCCGCCAAAACGTCCCCATGCGTCCTCCCACCACCAGTGCGAGCCAACACGGTAGGTTTCAGCGATTTCCCGAACAAAAGACCATGGGTGCTTCAGCATGGTCAGGATCTGGACTTTAGGATCTCCTCCCGTGTTCCAGTAATGCGCAGGCGTGAATGGGTAAATTCCGTTCCAGACAACGGCGGAGACAAGGCTCAATCCGACGACCGTTATACAGAATTGGATATATTTTCTCTGGGTCGGAAAGGAGTTCGTCGGCACAAGAAAGCAGCCGAGACTTAGAAAGCTGCAGGTTAATTTGAAAAGCCCCAATGGAGCGGCCAGGGCGATAATCAGTCGGATCCAGATTTTCCGGTCTTCGGGAGGGGCCATCCGGGCCCGTAGGCAGCAGGCGAGGAACAGCATTGATCCCAGATTGGTGACAGGATCGGCGCTATATGTTGTCGCCAGATGGAGGCTTGTTGGCGTGGTCATCAGGGCAAGGACGGCCAGTCGCCCTATGGGCAGCACCGCAAGGACGAGTGCGAGCATCCCGATGTATCCAAACAGGTTCCCTAAACGACCAGCGTAATATCTTGTGTCCACGTCGCCATGTCCGGCATTGGCGATCATCATAGCTGCTGCTGAGGGAATATACATCAGTGGGGAATATGAAGCGGTCGAAGGGAAATGAACGACTTCCCGGTCTCTTTTGGAGTTCTCCAGATCCTTTGCGATCTGCGCAGCGACAGTGCTGTCAGAAGGCTTATGCTGGTCCCGGTTTGAATTGAAATAGCGCACCCAGGTCAGCATACTGGTGTCGAGCCCACCCCCGAACATATGCCCCGAATAACGCTGTGCCAGAAGATTTCCCTGAGCGATCTGTTGCGCGCGGTAAAAATGGAATTCTTCATCTACGCCGCTAACAGGCGTGACGCGGTACACAAGAAAAACGCCGATAACAGCAATTGCGAGAAGATAAGCGAGTTCAAGAAGCCGCAGGTTTGTTTTGCAGAACGCAAAAAATGACGAAACGGACTTCATATCAGTGCTTATTTCCTTGTTGGGGCACATGACCGACTGCCATCCGGGCTCATATGCACCCACTCAGAGTAAGGCAATCCGAAAATTATAAAACTGAGTTTTGGAAGTGCTCAGCGTTTTTGCGGTCATTATCGGCAGGGCATTTAACTGAGAGGTGTCTTTAGTACACAGTGCCCAGATAAAATGAGGAGCGGGATGAAAGAAGAAATTTCCGTTCATCCCGCCGTCTGTTTACTGTCTGTTGATATAGTTCTGAAGAACCGAAGGATACAGGGCATGTTCCTGTTCCAGTACGCGTGCAGCAAGTGCGTCGGGTGTGTCACTCTTCAGAACCGGCACACGCGCTTGCCCAAGAATAGGCCCTTCATCCACCCCCGCAGTTACGAGGTGGACAGTACAACCGTGTTCGGTTGCGCCGGCAGCAATGGCAGCCTCATGCGTGTGCAGTCCTGGAAATGCTGGCAACAGACTAGGGTGGATGTTGAGCATCCGGCCATCCCAGGCGTTGACGAGATAAGGCGTCAGGACACGCATATATCCGGCAAGGCAGACGAGTTGGGCTCCGGAAGCGCGGATGGCGGCATCCACCTTGCGTTCGTGAGCTTCACGGTCTTTCCCAAACGCCTTGTGGTCAATGGCTGCCGTCTGAAGACCGGCCGCGCGGGCGACCTCCAGACCAGCCGCATCCGGCTTGTTACTGAGCACGAGTACGATCCGAGCCGGAAAATCCGGCCTTTCACAGGCCTCGATTAGTGCACGCATGTTGCTGCCCCGCCCGCTGATAAGCACAGCGATGGGCGTCTTCTGCATCATGCGAAGGAGACCGGTGCGGTCAGGGCATAAGCCTCGTCGGAGCGGACAACTTCACCGATCTGGAAAGCGCTTTCTCCGCGGGCTTCCAGTTCAGCCAGAACGCGCTCTGGCTCAGGAGTGACGAGAACCATGCCAATGCCACAGTTGAAGACACGGAGCATTTCATCAGCTGAAACATTTCCGGTTTCTGCCATCCAGCGGAATACGGAAGGGACGACCCACGACGAACCGTCAATGTGAACACCCAGACCTTCCGGAAGGACGCGCGGCAGATTACCTGGCAGGCCGCCGCCGGTAATATGTGCGCAGCCATGGAGCAGGCCCTTGGCGTGCAGATCCAGCACGCTGCGAACATAAAGCTTCGTAGGTGTCAGCAGGGCTTCGGCGAGTGTGTGTCCTTCAGAGAAGGGAGCCGGATCATTCCAGCCGAGGCCTGAACGGCGAACAACTTCCCGAACCAGAGAAAAGCCATTCGAGTGAACGCCTGAGGAAGGCATCCCGATCAGTGCGTCGCCTTCGCGGATGCCCGCGGGAAGGAGAGCGCCGCGTTCTGCCGCGCCGACACTGAAGCCGGCGAGATCATAATGCCCCGGTGCATACATGCCCGGCATTTCTGCAGTTTCGCCACCGACCAACGCACAGCCGGATTCTGCGCAGGCATGGGCGATGCCCTTCACGACCGTTGAGGCATCTTCAATGGAGAGCTTGCCGGTCGCCAGATAGTCTAGGAAGAACAGCGGGGTTGCGCCTTGAACGACCAGATCGTTTACGCACATCGCCACGAGATCAATACCGACCTCATCATGCTTGCCGGCTTCGATCGCGACCATGAGTTTCGTGCCCACGCCGTCTGTGCAACTGACAAGGACCGGATCGGTGAAACCGGCAGCCTTCAGATCAAACAGGGCACCGAAGCCGCCCAGTCCGCCCATTGTGCCGGGACGGTTCGTGGCTTTGGCTGCGGGCTTGATGGCATCGACCAGGGCATCGCCTGCTGCAATGTCTACACCAGCCTGTGCATAGCTGGCGCCCTGGGAGGTGTCGGGCTGATCGGTCATGATGAAGCTTCCCGCTGGTTGACGTGACGCCGTTCTAGAGCATCCTGCACGCGGGCGGAACGCTTGAATTGAAGGCGTAACGGCATGAAAAGGGATGAGGGATGACAAAACAGGACGGACAGGAAGGGCACGCCATAAGCGATGCCGGACCTCAGATGGCCTTTCCTCTGCGTCGTCCGACCGCGATGACAGCTGAACGCTTCATCACGAGCCCTTCAAATGCGCCTGCGCGCGCGTGGCTTTCACGCAAAGTGTGGCCTGATGGCCGATTGTGGCTCTGGGGGCCCGCGGGCACGGGAAAAACCCATCTGTTATCTGTCTGGGCGCAGGAGCATGATGCGACCATTCTGGATGCGCGCCTGTTTTCTCATGCCTCTTCCGGAGGGCGCATTCGCGTAAGGGGAAACCTTGCGATTGATAATGCCGATTCGCCGGGCGATGAGGCAACCATGCTCCACCTGCTGAATGACGCGCTGACGCAGGGGGACCGGGTGTTGATGGTTGGGCGCCTTCCACCGTCACGCAGCCATGTCTCCCTGCCAGATCTGGGAAGCCGGCTCCGTGCGACCGCAACGACGGCCACGGGAGAGCCGGAGGACGATCTGCGGGCAACGTTGCTACTTTCTCTTCTGGCGGATCGTCAGCTCGTTGTTTCGCAGTCCGTTACGGAATGGCTTTGGCGTCATCTGCCGCGCACGGGAAATGCTCTGGTTTCGGCGGTTGAGCGGCTGGATGATGCGGCCCTCGCCCGTGGAACCGCAATTACACGGGCGCTTGCGCGAGAAATGCTTCCCGATCTTCTGATGCCTGATATGTCAGAGGAATGACATAAAACCTACGTTTGACACACTTCTCCCAAGCCTTGATCTTAAACGGGTTTTGGTTCGAGCTTCCCGGAAGAGACCATCGTGACGACTGAAAATAATAAGCCAACTCCCCGTCGACGTTCGCGCAACCAGCCGCGAGAGGGGAATCTGACGCCAGCCGCAACCCGGGCCCGGCGGCGCAGAATGGTTGTTCCGACAGCTGAAGACTATGCTGACATGCCAACATCCCCAGCGCGGTTCATCAACCGGGAGCTTTCCTGGCTCGACTTTAATCAACGCGTCATTGAAGAAGCCGAAAGTTCGCGCAATCCGCTTCTGGAGCGTGTCCGTTTTCTCTCCATCAGCGCCAGTAACCTTGATGAGTTCTACTCGGTCCGTGTTGCGGGGCTGGTAGGGCAGGTCCGTGAAGGCATGGTTGTGCGCAGCCCGGATGGAGCGACGCCTGTTCAGCAGCTTTCGGCAGTACGTCAGAAAGCCCGGTTCCTTCTCGCAGAGCAGCAGCGGGTCTGGCATCAGCTTGAAGGTGAGCTGAAAGAGGCCGGTATTTCCATCCTGTCGACCGAAAGCCTGGACGCTACGGATCTTGCACAGCTCTCAGCCCTGTTTGATGAGCGTGTTTTCCCGGTTCTGACGCCGCTGGCCGTTGATCCGTCTCATCCGCTGCCGTTTATTCCGAACATGGGGCTGGCGCTGGTGATGCGTCTCAAAGACCCCGCCTCGGGCAAGCACGTCATGGACGGGCTGATCCTGCTTCCAGCACAGGTGCCGCGTTTCCTGCGCCTTCCGGCCCGGGTTGGTGAAGGCAAGGATGCTACGGGTGAAATCCGCTTCATCCTGCTTGAAGACCTGATCAGCCTGTTTGCGGATCGCCTATTCCCCGGTCTCATGATTGGTGCCGCCGGTGTCCTGCGGATTATCCGTGATACGGACGTCGAGTTTGAGGACGAGGCGGAAGATCTCGTTCGTTCTTATGAAACGGCTCTCAAGCAGCGCCGTCGTGGCGTCGGTATTCATCTGGCTCTCGATCACAAGCTCCCTGAAACGCTCGGGCGCGAAATGGGTGAAGAGCTGGGTGTTGGTGACGAAGATGTCGTGGTCATGCCCAATTTTGTGGGCGTTGTAGATCTGAAGCAGTTGATTGTGGATGACCGCCCGGATCTGGTTTTCCCACCGTACAGCCCACGCTTCCCGGAACGCATTCTGGATTATGATGGAGACTGCTTTGCAGCGATCCGGGCTAAGGACATTGTCGTCCACCACCCGTTCGAGAGCTTCGATGTGGTTGTGCAGTTCCTGCGGCAGGCTGCGCGTGATCCGAATGTGCTGGCCATTAAGCAGACGCTGTATCGGACCTCACGCGATAGTCCGATCGTTCATGCTCTGATCGAGGCGGCGGAAGCCGGAAAATCCGTCACGGCCATGGTTGAGTTGCGCGCCCGGTTCGACGAAGAAGCCAATATTCGTCTTTCGCGTGCGCTGGAAGCGGCGGGCGTGCAGGTTGTCTTCGGGTTTGCGCATCTGAAAACGCACGCGAAACTGAGCCTTGTGGTGCGTCGTGAAAACGGGACACTACGGTCTTACGCCCACTTCGGCACCGGGAACTATCATCCCATTACCGCCCGGATTTACACGGATCTGTCGTTCTTCACCTGCGATCCAAAACTTGCGTCAGACTCTGCGCGGCTGTTCAATTACATGACCGGTTATGCCACGCCGGAAAAAATGGACGCGTTAGCCTTCTCTCCCATGACGATCCGTTCCACGCTTGAACAGCTCATCCGTGACGAGATTGCTCATGCAAAGGCAGGGCGTCCCGCCCGGATCTGGCTGAAAATGAACAGTCTGGTCGATGCTGAACTGATCGACCTGCTTTACGAAGCGTCGCAGGCCGGTGTGAAGATCGTTGGGATCATTCGTGGCATCTGTTGCCTTCGCCCGGGTGTGCCGGGGCTGTCTGACAACATCGACATCAAGTCCATTGTCGGCCGTTTTCTGGAGCATGCGCGTGTCTTTGCGTTTGGAAATGGGCACCGGATGCCGTCGCATAAGGCAAAAGTTTTCATTTCTTCCGCGGACTGGATGGTGCGAAACATGGATTGGCGGGTAGAAGCAATGGTGCCTATCACCAACCCAACCGTCCACGCGCAGATTCTCGGCCAGATCATGACCATGAATATCAAGGACAACCTTCAGAGCTGGACGCTCTCCAAGGACGGGCGTTGGCATCGGGTGTCTCCTGGTGCACATCCGTTCTCCGCACACGAGTACTTCATGAACAATCCCTCCCTGTCTGGCCGTGGGTCGGCCGCACGGGAAAAAGCTCTTCCGGAGGCCCATCGCCCGCGCGAACGGCCTGACCGGATTCTGGAAGACTGAAACCTCATGTCATCATCTGCACAGCGCTCCGCCATCGTCGATCTCGGGTCCAACTCCGTTCGGCTCGTGGTCTTCGAAGGCGTAGCGCGCAATCCGCTCCCCATCTTCAATGAGAAAGTTACACTCAAGCTGGGGCGCGGTCTGGATGCAACGGGTCGCCTGAACGACGAGGGCGTTACACTGGCGATGGACGTGTTGGGCCGGTTCCACACCGTCGCGCGGGCCATGGGAGCGGAACCTTTCGAAGTTCTGGCCACAGCGGCTGTGCGTGACGCCTCTAACGGGCCTGACTTCGTTTCTGCCATCCGTGCAAGAATGCCGGGTGTGGCTATCCGTGTGCTCGAAGGCACTGAGGAAGCAGATTATGCGGCCCGTGGTGTTCTCTGTGGGCTGCCGGAAGCCAATGGTCTGGTCGCGGATATCGGCGGCGGCTCACTGGAGCTCATCCATGTTGCTGACGGACAATATTATGAAGCCCTGACAACCAAGCTTGGCGTCATTCGTCTTCAGGATCGGGCGAAGGGTGTTCTGCTGGAAGCTGAGCGGATTGCCTCTGAAATGCTTCAGGAAGTCAACTGGCTTCCGGGTATGAGTGGCCGCCCATTGTATCTGGTCGGCGGAGCGTTCCGGGCTCTGGCACGTCTTCAGATTGCACGGACGCAGTATCCTCTGAATCTTGTCCATCTCTTCACGCTTTCCGAGGGTGAAGCACGCGAGATGTCGGATTGGGTCATCGGCGCCTCAAAACGTACTCTTGAAAAACTGCCGAATGCCCCACGCAAGCGGTTGGGTGATGCGCCTTTTGCCGCGGTCGTTCTCAAGTGCCTGATGGAACGTGTTCGCCCGTCCAAAGTGGTGTTCAGCGTGGATGGCCTGCGAGAAGGCTGGTACATGCGGCACGTCGCCTCCTCTGTCGCCGGGGAGGATCCCATGACGACGCTGGCGGAGGAAATGGCGGACCGTTTGGCGCGAAGCGTAACGCTCTCAAAGGCGCTCGTGGATTGGACGACACCGATTTTCCGGGGTGAAACACCGTCCCAGAAGCGTCTGCGTCAACTGACCTGTACCCTCTCGGATATCGGATCCTACGATCATCCGGAATATCGTGCTGAACAGACCTATCAGCGTGTGATGCATTGTCACGGCGTGGGGTTCGAACACACGGCCCGTGCATTTATCGGCCTGACCCTGGCCGTGCGTTATGAAGTGGCGATGGACTCTCCACTGATTGAGCCCTCGCGCCGCCTTCTGTCCCGCTCTGAAATTGATCGTGCTGTGAAGCTGGGTCTGGCACTCCGTCTGGCCTATACGCTGTGCGCGGGAACAGAAGTGTTGCTGGAAGAATGCCGCCTGCTGGTGGAAGAACCTCAGCTTGTGCTGATCCTCGGTGCACGGAGTGTCCGTGCAGCAGGAAGTGCAGTCCGTCGACGCTTTGAACGATTGGCCGCAGCCATGCAGCTTGAGGCTCAGGTAAGGGAAGAATGAGTTTGAGAATGAAGATCGGGACTAAGGCTGCATTGGGACTGTGTGCGGCCCTCACGATTGGTGCCGGCCTTGTCGGTTGTGGCAAGGTTCCTGGGCATGACCGTAACAAGTTGTGGGAACTTGTCGGAAGCCGTTGCGCGAAGGATGCCCAGCATCATCCGTGTGCAGTATATGATCCGCAGGATGGTTATGCTCTTCTGAAAGATCTGGCCGGGCATGGTCAGTATCTGCTCATCCCGACACGGAAAGTGCCTGGCATCGAAGATCCTTCGTTGCTTCAGACTGACACGCCAAACTATTTCTCTGAAGCCTGGGCCGAACGTCACCGGGTGTCGGAGGGATATGGTTTTCCCGTTTCAGACGATCATCTTTCGCTGGCTATCAATTCCCGTGATGGCCGGACGCAGGATCAACTTCACATTCATATTGACTGTCTGACGCCCTATGTCCGTGGGGAAATTGACAAGAACATGATTGGTGAGGACTGGACCCCGGTCTCCCTTTACGGTCATCCGTATCGTGCCAAGCTGGTGCAGACCCTTGATCAGTCGCCTTTCCGGCTGATTGGTGCGGAGAACATGGGCGATCATACGATCGTGGTGACACCGGGCCATCATGGTGGCTTCGTCATTCTCGACGATGTCGCTCATGCTCTGGACCGCGCATCCGGTGAGGAAGTTCAGGATCACAAGTGCAAGATTGATGATCCAAAACACAAGAGCATGCATATGGACGGCATGGAGCCGGGCATGCACATGAACGGGATGATGTAACCCTCCATCTTGTTCTCTGCCTCCGGGACTGGCATGGTTCGATCATCCTCGAACACTTGTTAATCCCGGAGATTGCCCGTGAACTGGCCTTTATTGGCGCTGGCCGTGGGCGCGTTCGCCATCGGAACCACCGAATTCACTCCGATGGGTCTTCTGCCTGTCATTGCACAGGGCCTTCAGGTTACTGTCCCGAAAGCGGGCGGACTTGTAACGGCCTATGCTGTAGGCGTGATGGTCGGCGCGCCTTTCATAACTCTTCTTCTCGCAAGACTTCGTCGGAAATTCGCCCTGACGCTCCTGATGGGGCTTTACGTTGCGGGGAACCTCCTGTCTGCCGTTGCAGGAAGCTATGAGCTTCTGTTCGCTTCACGCGTTCTGACCAGTCTGGCGCACGGTGCGTTCTTCGGGCTGGGCGCTGTCGAAGCGTCTGCCGTTGTTGCGCCAGAGCGCCGGGCGAGTGCCGTTGCAACAATGTTCATGGGGCTGACGGTCGCCAACATTATCGGCGTCCCGGCTGCCACGTGGCTTGGCATGAATTTCGGCTGGCATATGGCCTTTGGTGTGACGGCCATTCTGGGCGTTCTGACCATGATTGCCGTGCAACTGGCTCTTCCGGCCCGTGAGGCTGGTCCTGTTCCAGACGTTGCCAGCGAACTCAAGGCGCTGTTGAGGGCGAATGTTCTGCTCGCTTTGACCACGACGGCCATCGGGGCAGGGGCCATGTTCGTGCTCTACACGTACATCACGCCTATTCTTCAGCACATCACGCATGCCAGCCCACTGGTCATTACGGTTGCCCTGATGCTGACGGGCGTTGGATTCTCCATCGGAAATGCGATTGGTGGTCGCAGCGCGGATCGCTCTCTGGATGGCAGTCTGCTGATGTTTTTTCCCATTCTGGGTGCTGTCATGCTGCTCTTCCCCTGGGTGGCTCAAACCGTACCAGGTGCGCTGATCGCAACACTCGTTTGGGGCGCAGCAACCTTTGCTTTGATGCCAGCTCTTCAAATGCGGGTCATGCAGGCTGCTCACGATGCACCAGCCCTGGCATCCTCGGTCAATATCGGTGCCTTCAATCTTGGAAATGCGATTGGGGCCGCTCTGGGTGGTGTCGCCCTGTCCATGGGGTTGGGTTATCCCGGTGTTTCCGTTATCGGAACGGCTCTGGCCCTCGTTGGGGTCGGTCTTGTTCTCTTTTCGCGAAAGGTGGCCCCGCCATGACCCGTTCCTTTCTGCTCGCCACCGGGCTTTTCTTCAGTGCGGCTCTCACGCCATTTGCGGCCTACGCCGAGCAGCCTGCCAACGTTGGTGACGCTGTCATGGCTGCCAGCGCGTATCACGATAGTGGTGACTACCAGCACGATTTTGACACGGTGATCGCACAGGCTCGTCACTGGGTGTCCGAGCGGGCGCCTCAGGTGCACAAGCCAGCTATTGTTCTCGATATTGATGAGACGACACTCTCCAATTGGGACGAGATCCGGGCGGACAACTTTGGTTATATTGCCAATGGTCCCTGTGATGCGCTGCCGAAAGGTCCTTGCGGGGCGATTGCCTGGGAAAAGAGCGGCCGTGCTCCGGCGTTCGCTTCCACGCTGGCTCTGATTGATGAAGCCGAACGGAATCATGTCGCTGTGTTCTTCATCACAGGCCGTCATGAAGATGAGCGTGAAGCGACAGCACGCAATCTTCATCTGGCTGGAATCAAGCATTGGGACGGGCTGGATCTGCGTCCAATGACATCTCATGGGTATGCGGCGCACTATAAGGCTCCAGCACGCGCTGCCATCGAGGCCAAGGGGTATACGATCATTGCAAGCTTGGGAGATCAGCCTTCTGATCTTGCGGACGGACATGCAGAGAAGGGCTTCCTTCTCCCCAACCCGTTTTATCGCGTTCCCTGAGACATATCTGTTTTCGGTATAAAAAAGGTGCTCAGGAGAAAATCCGGAGCACCTTTTTTTTGTAGCTTCAAAACGACTTTAGAAGACGTTCCAGATAGTCCAGTTCACCCTGAGGGCGGGTTCTGTCGGAAGCGCGACGACGTAGTTCACGTTCGATATCCCGTGCCCTGTCACGGGCGTTACGATCAGGGATGTGGGCGTCCGAATCCTTGCCGCTCTGACCTTCGCCGAGCTTGCGGCCCAGTGGATCCTGATCCTTGCGGTCTTCGTCCCCGTCGTCATCATCCCCGGCGTTAGGCTGATCGCCTCCGTCACCCTGCTGTCCAGCTTTGCCATGCTGCTGTTGCCCGGAGCCACCACCGCCCATGGAAGGGATGAAACTCAGGCTTCCGCCTTTACCCTGGCCAGACCCGCCGGACTTCTGGCTCTGGCGCATCTGCTTTCCGGCCTCAGACAGATCTGCGAGAGCCTTCTGTTCTGCCGTAAGCGCCTGATCATCCTTCCGGTCTGCCAAGGCCTTGCGAGCATCTTGCATATCCGCTTTTGCCTTGTCGAACGCAGTGGCGGGCTTGCCTGTCAGGTCTTTTACCCGCCGGCCAAGAATTTCATCCACACGAGACAATGCACGCTGGAAGGCATGATCTGCACGGCGCTCAGGCGACTGCGCAGCGACTGTCGCAGGATCAACAGGCGCTACCGGTTTAGGAGATGCTGACTGTTCCATATTCGGCGGCGGCTGCATTCCAAGCTGGCGCAGCAAATCGGCTGTAGACATCTGGCTGATGTCTTCATGGCCGTCCTGCTGGTCAGGCGGCAGAGCGGCCTTGCGGGCAGCAGACAAACGGGCCTGTGCATGGTCCAGCAGGGTCGTTTCCCGATGAACCAGATCATGAAGGGCGGCACGTTGTGCCCGTGCCTCTTCCTGAGCCTTCATCTGAGCCGCGAGGGCTTTCAGATCTTCCGGCGTGGCCTGACGCATATGCTCGGCCATGTCTTCCATCTGCTGGAGTTTACGTAACGCTTCGTCCCCATGTCCCTGCGATGCATCGTTTTGAAGGCGCTGCATCTGATCTGACCATGGATCAGCAGAGCTTGTGCCGGATTGCGGCATCATGATGCCGCTCTGGGCTGCCTTCTGAAAAAGAAGCTGCATGCGGTGGTTAAGGGCGTCCTTGAGAGCTTTCGTGCGCTTCTGAAGTTCTTCCTGTTCAGCCAGAGTATGGCCTTTCTCTCCCAGAGACTGCATGTGATCGAGCTGTTGCTGAACACCCTGCTGCGCTGCACGGACGGCCGCGGCTGCATCCGCAATTTCCGGCCCATCCCGGCGTAGATCATCAAGATACAGAGCCAGTGCCCAAAGCTGCCCCGGCACCTGTTCCGCCGCGCCTTCAGGAGCATTGGACTGCAGGGAAGCAATATCGAGGCCAAGTGGGGCGAGGAGGGCGAGGACATCCGTTGTCTGCGTCAGGAGCTTCAGTTCGTCTGCCGCCTGCTGCGGACGTTCCTGTCCCAGCATCAACCGGCGACGTAATGCGACAATGGCTCGTGCCAGTGGATCCGAAAACTTCCGGGAGCCTAGGCGGAAGTGCACAAAAGCACTGTGGTTTTCCCGGCCGGAGACACTAACGGCATGAAGGCGGCCTTCGACTTCCATTCCGGCAAATGGGTCCGAAGAAAGATCCGGGCGTGCCTCTCCCTTTGCATCTTTGGGGTGTCCATTCAGCGGCACTGGAACACGCACGACGCGGCCTTTGGGCAGGTCAGGCAGTCGGATTTCCGCTTCCAGAGAGGCTACGCCATAAGTCTGCTGAACGTGCCAGGGAAGGCTGGTGCGCCAGTCATCTTTCTGGGGAGCGGGTTTTCCGTCCCAGGTTACGACTGGGGGCAGATCCGGCTCGACGTCCACGCGCCATGAACCCAGCGTACGGCCGCGGGCTTTTAGCGTGACAGTGCCGGTCTGCTGCAACGTCGCTTTTTCGCTCCAGCTCTGTTCGTCCAGACGATCATGACTGATGGAGGTCACCCCCCGAAGAACCGGACGTCCGGATGTGCCTGTGATGGTCGCATTCAGAATGGCGCCCTGAGGAACGTGGATGGGATTGCCCTGCTGCGTTTGCGACAGAAACACTGGCGCGCCGGGAGCGTAGGATGGTCGGTCGATCCAGGCTTGAACGGACGGGAGCGGAATACTGTCGTCATCGACACCGGGCACAAGGCCAGCGTGCAAGCGGGATTGGGAATGTGATCCGCTCAGAACGGCCGCAATGGCAAGGGCTGCGGCGACAGAGGCAAGCCCGAGTTTTTCCTGCGTCGTGACGTCTGGCTTTGGCAGGCTGACCTTAAGCGGTCCTAGAGAAGAAACCACACGTTGAACGTGCTGCGTCCAGATGGCGCCTTGTTCGCCATCTGCTGCGTAGGCGGGGCGGTCTGCTAAGGTCAGAAGGGGCTGGTAGGCCAGGCGAGAGTCGCGCTCGATCCGGCGATCAACCTGAGCATCCGTAGGCTGCGGGATAGTACGCAGGCCTTTGATGCCCAGCCAGAAGGCAGTCCCTAAGACTGTGAGCTCGAAAAGAGCGTGTAACCAGTCAGGCAATGACTGGGGAATGCGGGCCAGACAGGCCAGCAGATAGAATGCCGCGAGAAGCAAAGACCAGCGCAGAGCTGGCCAGGCGTGTTCCCACCACAGAACGCGTCGAGCGCGACGGCGGACGGAAGCTAGGCGAGCTGCTGCGGCAAACGAATCAGCCATGGGCGGGCAGGAGCCAATCCGGAACGGTTTCTGCGGCGATCAGGTCTTCTACGCTCTGTCGCTGGCGGATGATCTCCCAGCGACCATTATCAACGAGAACCTGCGCAGCAAACGGCCGGGAATTATAGGTCGAACTCATGACGGATCCGTACGCTCCCGTATCCAGAAGGGCGACAAGATCTCCGCGCTTTAAGGAAGCGGGCAGAACCCGGTCCTTGGCAAAGATATCGCTGCTTTCACAGACTGGCCCCACCACGTCCCATGGCTTGAGTGCATCGTTAAATGCCGCCGGAGCGACGGGCAGGATACCGTGCCAAGAATCATAAAGCGCAGGACGGGCGAGATCGTTCATTGCTGCGTCGATCACGACGAAATCCGGATTGCCTGCTTTTGTTTCGATCACACGGGACAGCAAAATTCCTGTCGGAGCAGAGAGCCAGCGGCCGGGCTCAATGCTGAGCTCTACCCCAAGGTCTCCAAGTGTTTCGGCAATGACACCTGCCAGCATTTCCGGTGGCGGAGCAATTTCGTCCTGATAGCGAATGCCTAGGCCGCCGCCACAGTCCACTGTTTTGACGGCATGCCCAAGGGCACGAATTTCCCGAACCATATCTGCCAGACGGGAATAGCCCTGGCGGAAGGGCTCGGCCGTTAGCATCTGACTGCCAAGATGAACCGCCAGGCCGAGAAGCTCCACATGCTCCAAAGCAGCAGCTTCGGCGTACAGTTCAACCGCACGGCGATGCTCAATCCCGAACTTGTCTCCTGCGCGGCCCGTGCTGATCTTGTCATGCGTCTGTGCGTCGACATCCGGGTTCACGCGGAGTGCCGCCGGAGCAATCTTGCCACAGGACCGTGCAATATCGTTCAGGCGATAAAGCTCTTCGACGCTTTCGACATTGATCTGCCGGATGCCGTGTTCCACTGCTGCGCGAAGTTCAAGATCCGATTTTCCAACGCCTGAAAAGACGATTCCATCCGGCTTGATCCCGGCATGTAGCGCGCGGGTCATCTCTCCACCGCTCACGATGTCCACGCCATAGCCACATTCGCGAAGGATCGTCAGTGTGGCTTGATGATCCTGTGATTTCATCGCGAAATGGAAATGCACCGGCAAATTGCGGGCTTCAAACGCAGCTTTGAGCGCGTTTGCACGGCGACGCAGAGTGCCTGCTCCCGTGATCCAGCAGGGTGTTCCTGCTACGGCGGCGATGACATGCAGAGGCACGCCTTCAAAAAGAAGACCATCGCGCGCATTGACCTCCAGCGGAGGGCGGCTTGTCAGAAGGTCGTTGAGCGTGAGTTCGGAAGAGAGAGCATTCATGATCTTCCTACCGTATCGTGGACGCTTGGATGTTCCAAGCTGTTCAGACAGGCGCTAGTGTCTGAATTATGATGGAAGAACTGATCTCCCGGGCTCTTGAAGCCCGATCCCGGGCCTATGCGCCGTACTCCCGCTTTCAGGTTGGCGCGGCCCTGCGCTGTGAGGGCGTGGTTCATTCAGGCTGTAATGTCGAGAATGCAGCCTATCCGCTTGGAACCTGTGCTGAAGGCGGGGCCATTTCGGCCATGATTCTTGCCGGGGGCCGACGTATTGAGGAAATCGTGATTGTGGGTGGTGGAGATCAACCTTGCACACCGTGCGGTGGCTGTCGGCAGAAACTCCGTGAATTCGGCTTGCCTGATCTGAAAGTGCACATGATTTCGCCCACAGGAACGTTGCTCCTGACACGCACCCTCGCAGAGTTGCTGCCTGACGCATTCGGTCCGGACAATCTGGAATGAAATACTGGCCCTGTTTTCTGGGACTGCTGGTGGTGGGAACGGTCTGTGCGCAGCCTCTTCCGTCTCTGCCCGGTCTTGGGGATGGGGCCAGACGTGAACTGATTGACGTCCGTGCGGCACCTTGGCGAATTCTGGGGCGTGTACAGACTGAACTCGGCGCTAAATGTACGGGTTTTGCCGTAGCTCCCAATGTGGTCATGACGGCAGCTCACTGTCTCTGGCTGCCGAAAGCGCACACTTATATACGGCCGAGCGATGTTCATGTGCTGATGGGATACTCGCGGGGCTCATACCGCCAACACGCCCATGTTGTCCGATTCATTATCCCCCCCGGATACGACCCGAAAAACGAATCCGCTACTGGGGCCAGTGATCGGGCAACACTGTTGCTGTCGGAACCAGTCATCGCGACGCGGGACCTGCTTCCGGCGATTCCTGTGCAGGATGGCGCAAGGGCAATGCTGGTTGGGTATTCGCAAGATAGAAACGAAGTGCCTTTCGGCGATCTGGACTGTCATATCAACGGAGTGACAGTCAGTGGTCTTGTCCATCACGATTGCGAGGCGACAAAGGGAGTGAGCGGCGCTCCGCTTCTGCTTCAAAAGCCTGACGGAACGTGGGGTATCGGCGGGCTTGCTGTCGCGGCAGATGTGGGGCCGGGTGGGTTGGCTGCCCCACTTGTTCCTTAGTTGATGGCAGAAGAATTTTCATAATTCTGCAAACATCGCCTGCATGACGCGTTTGAAGGATCGGGAAACATCATCTTTGGTGTTCCCCACTCTTTATTCGGTCCGGAAAGGGGCACTTTATGTATGTCATGGCAGGGAAAGGAACGGCGTCTGTCGGGCAGTCTCGTGGCATGCATGCGAGCAACGCCTATCTGACGCATCGCAAGAATGTTCTGGTTGTTGAAGACCAGGCCCTGTTGCGCTTTCTGGCTGCGGATATGCTTGAAGACGCCGGCTATAACCCGATTCTTGCTGCCACTGCCGATGAGGCGATGGATATTCTTTCCAAAGGTGAGACGGTCGATCTCGTCTTTTCGGATGTGAACATGCCCGGGCGGCTCAACGGACTGGATCTGGCTGAGACAGTTGGAGCTCGCTGGCCGCAGATCGGCGTTGTACTGACGTCAGGTGCTTATCTTCAGGAAAAACGACCTTTGCCAAACAAGGCGATGTTTCTTCCCAAGCCATATGAATGGGAAGACGTCTATCGTGCCCTGAAAGCACTGCAGCACTGATTTTTGTGAAGATGTTGTGTGGTGCACCCGAAAGGACTTGAACCTCTAACCCCCAGATTCGTAGTCTGGTGCTCTATCCAGTTGAGCTACGGGTGCGAACACTGTATGTTTTTGGCAGAGCCAAAAATAAGATGGTGCACCCGAAAGGACTTGAACCTCTAACCCCCAGATTCGTAGTCTGGTGCTCTATCCAGTTGAGCTACGGGTGCGTCTTGAGGCGGGGTTTTACAGGCGGTTTCAAAACCTGACAACCCCCCTCTGAAAATTAATTTCTACTTTCTTGTCATGGTGATGTGAGCACGGCAGGCACTGGAACCAAAAGTGCCACCAATCGCCTGACCAACGGGATATCCGTTAAAAACTAGCGCGGTCGTACGGCCATTCATGTCCTTGCTGGCAAGCTCTGCGTGATAGTGATGAACGCCGGGCTGATAGATGCCAGAAAGCACTTCAGAGCCATCTCCCGGTGTGAAAACGATCTTTCGCCCACGAATATCAAGTGTGGACGTGCGTTCCGTCGGGCAGGAGCCCTGATCCGTGACGAGAGCGCCTACCCAACGGCCTGATGGATCATTTCCAGGATCAGGAGTGGCGCAGGCTGCCAGAAAAGCCATGGCAGAAAGAGAAAAAAGAGCAATCGGACGCATGTTGTGCCTGTCCTGTGATGCAGAATGGATGACGCAGACGACACAACACCTTATAGGAGAGCATCAAAAGGCACCATGAACACGGAACGCGAGGCCATCACATTGACCCAGCAGGACGCCAGCACCGTCGCGAAACTCGACGAAACACTTCACGAAGACCGTATCCTCATTCTGGATTTCGGCAGCCAGGTAACGCAGCTCATCGCCCGCCGTGTGCGTGAAAGCGGTGTTTACTGTGAGATCTGGCCGTTCACGGCGACGGACGAGAAGATCCGTGAATTCAATCCGCGCGGTATCATTCTGTCTGGCAGCCCTGCCAGCGTCCATGACGAAAATGCTCCGGCGATTCCGGAAATCGTCTTTTCACTGAATCGCCCGGTTCTTGGCATCTGCTATGGCCAGCAGGCCATGTGCCAGAAGCTGGGCGGCAAGGTCGAAACGCACGAACATCGTGAATTCGGTCGCGCTTATATCGACATCGCTGAAGATTGCGCCCTGTTCCGTGGCGTCTGGGCACGCGGCAAGCGCGAACAGGTCTGGATGAGCCATGGCGATCGCGTCACGCAGCTTCCGCCGGGCTTCCGCGCTGTTGCCTATTCGGAAGGGGCTCCGTTCGCGATCATCGCCGATGAAGGCCGCCGCCTGTATGGTGTGCAGTTCCATCCGGAAGTCGTGCACACGCCGCATGGTGCTGCGCTAATTCGCAACTTTACGCACAATGTAGCGGGTTGCAGCGGCACGTGGACGATGGCTGGCTTCCGTGAGCTGGAAATCGCTCGTATCCGCAAGCAGGTCGGGGACGGCCGCGTCATTTGTGGTCTATCCGGTGGTGTGGACAGCTCCGTGGCTGCGAAGCTGATCCATGATGCTATTGGCGACCAGCTAACCTGTATTTTCGTGGATCCAGGCATCCTGCGTTCCGGGGAAGCCGACGAAGTCGTTAAGACGTTCCGCGGTCGCTTCAATATCCGTCTGGTTCACCGCGACGCATCTGACCTGTTCCTGAGTGAACTTGCAGGTGTCAAAGATCCGGAAATCAAGCGGAAGACCATTGGTCGTCTCTTTATCGAAGTGTTCGAGGAAGAAGCTGCAAAGCTTGGTGGCGCACAGTTCCTTGCTCAGGGCACGCTCTACCCAGACGTGATTGAAAGCGTCAGCTTTACGGGTGGCCCGTCCGTTACCATCAAGTCCCATCATAACGTTGGCGGCTTGCCGGATCGCATGAACATGCAGCTGGTCGAGCCTCTCCGCGAACTGTTCAAGGACGAAGTTCGTGAACTGGGGCGTGAACTTGGCATTCCGGAACATATCGTGGGCCGTCATCCGTTCCCGGGGCCGGGGCTTGCTATTCGTATTCCAGGTGAGATCGACAAGGAAAAGTTGGATCTTCTGCGGAAGGTGGATGCGATCTACCTAGAAGAAATCCGCAATGCCGGCCTGTACGATGCCATCTGGCAGGCTTTTGCGGTTCTGCTTCCTGTGCGGACTGTCGGTGTGATGGGCGATGGCCGGACCTATGATCAGGCCTGCGCTCTGCGTGCCGTGACCAGCACTGACGGCATGACCGCTGAAGTCTATCCGTTCGACTTCGCGTTCCTGAATCGTGTTGCTGGCCGTATCGTCAATGAAGTCCGGGGTGTTAACCGCGTGACTTACGACATTACGTCCAAGCCGCCGGGAACAATCGAGTGGGAATGAGGTTCTAAACCTCTGTCATTTGGAAAGGCCTGTCCCGAGAGGGACGGGCCTTTTTTTTTATGATCTTGCCATCAAGGCGGCCATTTGTTTTGCCTCGCGTCAATTTAACGTGCATTGCGACATTAGTTTTTGTAGCAAAACAATATCGATCTCGTTCAGACTTTCGCATGTTCGTGTCATCGCCATTTTCTGGCGGACAAAACAAGTGAGGAATTGCCGGTGTCAGGCACGGTGACAGTTCGAAGGCCGGTCCATTTTTTGCTTAGAGGCGCCTGCAGCGAAGTACTCTGGGCGGGCCTCCGCTTTAAGAGAGCTGCGACAATTCCGGCTTTTTGAACATCTGGACAATAGGACGAGGGCTAACGACGTGCGTCGCAGACTGATCTTGAAGATGCTTCCAGCGGGTCTACTGGCATTACGAGGGCAGGGGTATGCCCAAGATCGTGGAAACGGGCTGATACCAGCTTTTAAAGGTACGCCCCGGATTGCCGTGGGTGGGATTGCGTCAGAATGCAGCACTTACAGCCGTATTCGCTCCCGCATGCCGGAGTTCACCACGCTCCGAGGTGATGAGATTTTTGGAGCGCCGCTGTCCCAGCCGCTGCATCGTTATGATTTTGACCTCTTGCCGACCCTGGAAGCATCCGCACCACCAGGCGGCCCAGTTGAGCGCAAGACGTATGAGGCTTTGAAAGCAGAATATCTTGAGCGTCTGCGCAAGCTCCTACCGCTGGATGGTGTTTACCTGGCTATGCACGGTGCCCTGAGTGTCGAAGGCATGGATGATGCGGAGGGGGACTGGTATGCCGCAACGCGCTCTGTCGTCGGGCCGGATTGCCTGTTGTCCGCCTATTACGATCTTCACGGCAATCTCAGTCAGCGCAGTGTGGATACACTGGATGCTCTGACGGCATACCGCACGGCGCCGCATGTTGATCGTATCGAGAATGTCATGCGGGCTACGGATATGCTTACGCATTGTCTGCGTTACGGCCTGCGCCCCGGAATTGTGTGGGCAAGCATACCGGCGCTGCTTCCGGGGGAGCAGAGCAGCACAGAATGGGAACCGGGACGCCGCCTGTGGGCAGATCTAGCGGAATATAATCGGCTTCCGGGTATTCTCGATGTTTCCCAACTGGTTGGATATGTCTGGGCTGATGAACCCCGTTCGGCTGCATCCGTGGTTGTCACAGGTACGAACGTCGAAGAGCAGAAACGCATCGCTACGGAACTGGCGCAGCGATACTGGGACGCACGACACGACTTTCATTTCGGCACACCAACCGGAACGATCGATGAGTGTCTCAGCCGTGCGATGTCGTCAAAAACGCATCCCGTGGTCATTTCAGATTCCGGAGATAATCCGGGCGGTGGCGGAAACTCTGACCAGACTTTTTTCCTTCAGGCTTTGCTAAAGGCTGGCGCGAAGAATGTTCTGCTGGGTGGCATGACGGATCGGCCTGCAACGGATGCCTGTTACAAGGCGGGTGTTGGCGCAGTTCTTCCGTTATCTATCGGCGCGACTTTAGACCCCGTGATGTGCAAGCCTGTGCATGTCCGCGCGACTGTGAAGCATCTGACGCCGGTCTCGCATCCCGATGAAGGTGAAGCTGTCATTGAATTCAATGGCATCACGGCGACGCTTTCTGCTCGGCGGCGTCTGTATCATTCCGCAGAAGCATTCCGGGATATTGGGCTGGAGCCAACCAATTTCAGTATTGTCGTTCTGAAATGCGGGTATCTCAACCCAACCATGAAGCCGCTGGCGAATCCGGCGCTCATGGCGCTTTCGCCGGGGGCAATCAATCAGGATATCGTCAATATCGGTAATCATCGCCGTAAACCGACGTGGCCCTGGGTGCCCGATCTGACGTACACGCCGAAACCTTATGTGTCGGCTCGAATTCATCGCAGCTAAGGAAGGTAGATAGAGGGGGGGAGATCTTCTCTTTATCCGCATAAAACTACGCCTCGAGTGACTGGATGGTCACCTGAGGCGGGTATAAACGCTCGTTAAGCTCTATCCAAAATAACGGCCTGCTTCGGAAGAAGCAGGCCGTTGTCTAGGCTGGAAAGACCTTAGTGTTCCATATGGTGCTTGTGGCCCGTCAGCTCAGTCGTGAGCTGGGCGCGGGCCTCACCGGATGGGAATTTTTCCGTGTGCAGGTTGATGTAGCTTTTGCCAGCCAGCACGTCCTTCACCTGATCTGCAGTCAGTGTCAGGGTTCCCGTCATCCGGGTCTGGTAAGGGCCAGGGATCGGCGCAATTACGCCGGCATCTTCACCCTCAGCTGCCGGACCATGCAGGTGGATTGCATTGACCGGACCTGTCAAACCGTTGTCTTCGAAACGGTACGTCAGGGTGTTTTTGGTTGTGTCTAGCATGGCAGACGCAGATCCCTTGATCGGGGATGTTGCGCCATGTTCGCCCTTGAACGGACCAAAAAGATGGATCGTTTCAGCAGAAGCAGGCAGGGCTGTAACAGAGAGACCCAGCGCGAGAGCGGTAACAAAGAGACCTGTACGCATGGAACGTGATCCTTGCAGGAGTTGGAGACACTAAACGTGGTGTCAGGTCTCCAGTTCAGTGTTCCAGTACAGATAATCACGCCAGCTTTCGTGAAGATAGTGGGGCGGGAAGGTCCTCCCGTTTTCCTGAAGAAGGCGGCTGCTGGGCTGATCGGGTTTTCGGTGGGGGTGCATGCCGATCTCGCTGGGGAGGCGGGAGCCTTTAAGGAGATTGCAGGGGCTGCAGGCGGTAACAACGTTCTGCCAGGTTGTTTTTCCCCCTTTCGCACGGGGGATGACGTGATCGAAGGTCAGCTCATGTGTTGGCAATCGATCATGGCAGTACTGACACGAAAAATTGTCCCGTAAGAAGACATTGAATCGTGTGAAGGCGGGTTTTCGTGCTGAAGGAATGTAATCTTTCAGTGCGATGACGCTGGGAAGGCGCATGGCCATGCTGGGAGAGTGAACGACGGCGTCTTCGTACTCTGATAGAACGGATACCCGGTCCAGAAACACAGCCTTCACGGCTTCCTGCCATGACCATAGCGACAGCGGAAAGTATGAGAGCGGACGAAAATCCGCATTCAGAACAAGAGCCGGAAAATGCTGACTACTGACAGGCACCACGCGCTTCCTTTTTTGAAGGACGGCACATGCGGGAACTTCGGCGTAGAAAACTTAAGACAAACGCCGATAAACATGCGTCGTCGGCTTCTTTGAGATGACTATTTCAGTAAACTTCATGAACTGCAAGAAAACCCTGATGAAAGCTTGATGACGCTGTCTCCTGTAACGCGCTTTGCGCCCAGCCCGACTGGTTTCCTGCATCTTGGACATGTTGTGTCTGCCCTTCACGCGCGTGCGTCCGCCGGACAGGGTGGGCGGTTTCTTGTGCGGATTGAGGACATTGATACCGCGCGGTGCACATCAGCTTTTACCGATGCGCTGGGCGAGGATCTGCAATGGCTGGGGCTATGGTCGCAGGAACCTGTGCGTCAACAATCCCGGCATCTGGCGGAATATGCCCATGTTTTGACTGAACTCAGGAACAGGGAGCTTCTCTACCCCTGCGTTTGTACACGAGCTGAAATTGCTGCGGCTTCTACGTCTTATGCTCCAGACGGAAGTATTGTTTACCCGGGCACATGTCTCTGTGGCGGCCGATTAATATCCGGGCGTGTGCCAGCCTGGCGCCTGAACATGCAGCGCGCGCTTGATGAGCTTCAGGAAGTTCCGTCTTGGTACGAAGTGGGGCAGGGAAGAATTTCTGGCCGCGCTGACGAATTTGGAGACGTTGTGCTGGCCCGACGGGACACGGGTGTTTCCTATCACCTCTGCGTCACGCATGATGATGCCAAACAGGGTGTGAACTGTGTCACGCGTGGTCGGGATCTGTATGGCGCAACATCCATTCATCGTGTTCTTCAGTGCTTGATGAAATGGCCAGAACCTCACTATCGCCATCATGCCCTTATCAAAGACGCAGGTGGCCAGAAGCTCTCAAAACGGAATGGAGTGGAAGGTATTCGGACGCTGCGTGCTGCTGGATGGACTGCCGAGCAGGTTCTGGCTCATCCGCTCGTGCTTCAAGCACTCGCGGAGAGCTGAAATCATGGGATGACCCAGCGGAGTGGGAGCATCCCATGAAAAGTGCTTACCGGAGCAAAGTGCTACTCCGCAGGATAGCTCCGCGGGTATGTGACGTCAGAGTCTGGGCCCGGTGGGCGTGGCGCCCCTTTCTTTCCACAGGCACTCAGGCTGGTGCTGAGAGCGAGAAAAGTCAGACTGAGAATCAAAAAACGTTTCATGTCGTCTCTCCAAGTTTGTTCAGCCAGGCCTGAGCTTGGTGCTGAACGTTGGACGGAGCCGTGCCGCCAAAGCTGGTGCGGGAGGCGAGGGAAGATTCAACCGTCAGAACATCAAAAATCCCTGCAGTGATGCCTGGTTCCACAGCCTGCATTTCGGCAAGGGACAGATCAGCCAGATCACAGCCTTTCTGTTCAGCCAGGCCGACCAAACGGCCTGTAACGTGATGAGCCGTCCGGAAAGGCACGCGGAGTTCACGCACCAGCCAGTCCGCCAGATCTGTGGCGGTGGAGAAGCCCATGCCTGCGACTTCACGCATCCGGTCTGTGTTGGGCTTAAGGTCCCGGATCATCCCGTCCATGGCAGCTAGGGACAGTGTCATGGCTTCTGTCGCGTCAAAGACAGGCTCTTTGTCTTCCTGTGTGTCCTTTGCGTAGGCTAGCGGCAGGCCCTTCATAACAGTCAGCAGGCCAACGAAATTCCCCATAATGCGGCCGATCTTGGCGCGCACCAGCTCAGCCGCGTCGGGGTTACGCTTCTGCGGCATGATGGACGAGCCGGTCGTGAACGCGTCCGACAGGGTTACGAATCCGAAAGGAGCAGATGCCCACATGACGATTTCTTCAGCCAGTCGCGACAGATGCATAGCCTGAAGAGACAGGGCTGACAGGAACTCCAGAGCGAAATCACGGTCTGAAACGGCGTCGAGCGAATTGGCCGTCGGGCGATCAAAATCCAGCGCTGCTGCCGTCATTGCACGGTCGATCGGGAAGGACGTTCCAGCCAGAGCCGCAGATCCTAGCGGACATTCGTTCAATCGAGCCCGTGCATCGCGCAGGCGTCCACGGTCGCGTGAAAGCATTTCGACGTAAGCCAGAAGGTGATGGCCGAACGTTACAGGCTGAGCGACCTGAAGATGCGTGAAGCCGGGCATCGGCGTTGCGTGATGTTCCAGTGCGCGTGTCGCAAGGGCGCGCATGAGGGAGGCGGTCTGTTCCTGAAGGCCGTCAATCGCATCACGCACCCACAGGCGGAAATCTGTGGCCACCTGATCATTGCGGGACCGTGCCGTGTGCAGGCGCTTGCCGGCTTCGCCAATCCGCTCGGAGAGGCGTGCCTCAATGTTCATGTGAATGTCTTCGAGGGCAGGGGAGAACTCGAAGCGTCCTTCGCCGATTTCCTGTGCGATATCACCCAGACCCTGCCGGATTTCCGCAAGTTCGGTTTCCGTCAGAAGGCCGACCTTCTGAAGCATCGCTGCATGTGCGAGGGAGCCGCGGATATCCTGACGCCAGAGGATTTTATCAAAGCCGATGGAAGCGTTGATCTCACTCATGATCGCAGCCGGTCCGGAGGCGAAACGGCCACCCCATTGCGGGTTTGCAGCCGTACCTTCAAAGCTTGAGGCAGGATCGGTTTCTTTTTCGACAGGAACGTTTTTCATGATAACCGTAACAGGATGAAACAGAAGCAGATCGACCGGCGAACCCTTCTTTCAGGAGGCCTAAGCCTAGCTGCGGCGGCCAGCCTGCGCAATTCCGCACGTGCTGAAGATCGCCCGAAACCGATTGTTCCGTCTCTGGAGCCGGGGGCGGCACGTCTTGCTCCGCTGGAATTGAAGCTTCAGCGGCCCGAGGGCGGCAGTCGTGCCTTGTCGGCCTGGCGTGGCACGCCATTTGTTCTGCATGTCTGGGCAACCTGGTGTGCGCCCTGCAAGCATGAACTGCCGCAACTGGACGCCTTTATGAAGGCGCTTGGGGACGACAGCCCTATCGTCCCGGTCGCCATGGCCAGTCATGGGCCGGATGCGGTCGCTGCGTTTCTTAAGGCGCAAAATCTGACCCATATTGATCCGTGGTCTGCGGATGCTCATGAATTCCAGAGCTGGCTGGGTGATAAGCCGCTGAGCTTTCCTTCTACCTATCTGATTGATGCAGAGGGTCGTCTTCGCGCGGTGATTGAAGGCGAAACGGACTGGGAGGCGCCAGAGAGTGTGGCGCAGTTCAGAAAAGTTATTGCAGCTTTGAAAAAGTAATGGTGTTCTGGCGAAAGTGACAGCAGAACGAGTGATTTGATGGCAGTGACGATTGGTCGGCGTGGATTTATTGCGGGCGTAGGCGGTTTAAGCGTGGCTGCCGGCCTCTCTGGCGCCGCATGGGCTGGAAAGCAGGAAAATCTTCGTTCGGTCAGGAATTTGGCGCCAGGTAAGCCGCAGCTTGAGCCCGTAGCGCTGCAACTGATTGGCCCAGCAGGGGCAACGCAATCGCTGGCCTCGATGCGAGGTAAGCCGTTCCTACTGCATGTGTGGGCAACGTGGTGCGGTCCTTGCAAACAGGAGCTTCCAAAGCTCGACGCTTTCTGTGCTTCCCTGGGAACAGACTGTCCCATCATTCCCGCTGCTGTAGCCAGTGGCACACCGGAAAAGGTTGCGTCATTTCTGGATGACGCGGCTCTGAAGCACATCCCGGCGTGGACGATGGACAAGGCTGCTTACAAAGCATGGTTGAAGACATCCGATGTCGCCATTCCAGTCACATACCTGATTGATTCGTCGGGTCGTGTTCGGGCTGCGGCCGAAGGTGGCGTGAACTGGTCCGCCCCTGATGCCGCACGTCAACTGCACGACGTTCTTGCCGGAATCTGATTTTAATTTTCTGACGACACCAGGAATTCCACTGATGACTTTTTCTTTGACCCGCCGTGCCGCGCTCGCAGGAGCCGCCGGACTGCTCGCTTCTTCCCGTGTTTTCAGCGCTTCAGCTGAAGACAAAGGCATACCTTTTGTCCCGAATTCATTCGGCGTTCTGGCCAAGCCTCGTGCCCTGCCAGTGCTCTCTTTCCAGAATGAGCAGGGGCAGGAAGTCCCTTTGTCGCATTGGTTCGGAAAACCCTTCGTTCTGCACTTCTGGGCGACCTGGTGCCCGCCATGCATTCGCGAACTTCCGTCCGTTAACGCGACGGCCAAGGCTCTGGGTGCGGATGGGCCACAGATTGTGACGGCAGCCGTGCGCGGCAGTACGGTGCCCAAGGTCCGGGCCTTTTATGATGCACACAAGATTGACGCCCTGCCGCTTCTCGTGGACCCGACGTCCTCTGTAATGATGGAAACGGCGGATCAGGATGCTCTTGTGGCGTCTATCAAGCATGTACGTCCGGACGATCTGAAAGATCTTACGCCAAGTGTCATGGCGCTGCATGGCGTGCCCCGGTCCCTTCTGCTGAACGCCAAGGGTGAAGTTGTCGCCGAGGCCATTGGGAATATGGACTGGTCTGCCGATGCGGTCCGCCATACCCTGTCCGTCCTCGCAGGCTAACAACGTAAAGAGTCGATGTCCCTTTCTCTGCTGGGTGCCGATGATCCGGCACCGTTCCTCCTGTTCCCCGAGACCCAACCGTCACCGTTTGTGCTGGTGAGTGACCATGCGGGAAAAGCTGTTCCCAAAGCATTGGAGTTTCTGGGCGTTGGGGAACCCGACTGGCACCGGCACATTGCATGGGACATCGGAATCGTCGGGGTAGGGCGCTTTCTGCGTGACCTGCTGGGCTCTCCCCTGATCGAGCAGGTCTATTCCCGGCTGGTCATCGATTGTAATCGCGCGCCGGGTCACCCGACATCCATGCCGCATGTCAGTGATGGGACCCACGTTCCAGGAAACAGTGAAGCGCCTGTTCATTGCCGGGCACGGCGCGAGCGCGAAATCCTCCATCCCTATCACGATGCAATTGCCGAGGTTCTGGCGGAACGGACATCGCGCCCGACGGCGTTGATTGCTCTGCACAGTTTTACTCCGGAAATGGCGGGTGTTTGGCGCCCTTGGCAGATCGGCATTCTTCATCACAAGGATAGCCGGATGGCTCGTGTGATGATCGATACTCTGCGGGCAGAAGGTGACCTTTGCGTTGGAGACAACGAGCCTTACGTCCTGACTGATACCAACGAATACACAGTCCCCCGGCATGCAGAAGCAAACGGGTTGCCCTATCTGGAAATTGAACTTCGACAGGACCTTATTGCGGATGAGGAGGGGCAACGTGCATGGGCGGAGCGTCTCGCGAGACTTCTGCCTCAGGTCTGGGAGACACTGGCTGCATGATTGACGGACACACAAAACTTGCTGGTGTCATGGGATGGCCCGTGGAGCATTCCCGTTCGCCCATGCTGCACAATCACTGGTGCAGGGTGCACGATGTGAACGGGGCGTATGTGCCGCTCCCCACGCGACCGGAACATTTTGAGGCTGCTCTCAAGGGACTGGCTGCAGCGGGCTTTCGGGGCGTGAACGTCACGATTCCGCACAAGGAAGCCGCGATGCGGGCCTGCGACAGCATGACGGATACCGCCAGGCGTGCGGGAGCCGTTAACACTGTGCGTTTTGAGAATGGTCAGATTATCGGTGACTGCACTGACGGCACGGGTTTTTGTGACAACCTCACCGCACATGGCGTCATCTTGTCCGGCCGAGCGCTAATCCTTGGGGCTGGAGGCGCAGCGCGCGCCGTTGCGGCTGCACTGCTGGATCGCGGCTGTGAAGTTGTAGTCGCGAACCGAACCATGGCGCGCGCCGAAGCGATGGTCGAGGCCCTGAAGGGAGGGGAAGCTGTCGAGTGGTATGACTGGCCGTCTCTCCTTCCGGGCTGTTCACTTCTGGTCAATGCAACGTCGCTGGGGATGAATGGCAAAGTCGACATAGACTGGAGCGCAATGCTGCGACAGGCCGGGTCCAGCCTGTGCGTGACAGATATTGTTTATACTCCTTGGGAGACACCGCTCCTGAAAGCGGCAAAAGCTGCCGATCTGCAAACGGTTGATGGTCTCGGGATGCTGATTCATCAGGCTCGGGCAGGGTTTCGATCCTGGTTCGGGGTGGACCCGGAAGCCGATGAGGCAACCTTTAATCTACTGGCTGCAAGTCTGCGCTAACCCATGAAAATCATCGGTCTGACAGGCGGAATGGCGGCGGGGAAAAGTACAGTCGCCGCTCTGTTTCGCCGGGCCGGTGTACCGGTTTTTGACGCGGACGCTGTTGTGCGGACCCTCCAGGGGCCAAGAGGAAAGGCGCTCCCCGCCATTGCCCGCGTCTTTCCTGTTGCAGTGCAGAACGGCGCTCTGAATCGTATGGCCCTGCGTCAGGCTGTGGTTGGAAATGTCGTCGCGCTTAAAGCGTTGGAGGCCATTATGCATCCGCTTGTAAAAGCCGAGCGCGGGAGGTTCCTGCGTCAATGTCGTGCGCGAAAAGAACCGTTCTGTGTCCTGGATATTCCGCTCCTGATGGAAATCGGGGAAGACCGGAAATGCGATGTAGTGGTGGTGGTTGAGGCCCCCATGGCAACACGCCTGTCCCGTATTCATCAGCGCGGGAAAACGGGTGCCAGAATGAGCGAGGCACAAGCACGTTCCCTCATCGCACGGCAAATGCCGGACCACGAACGCAGACGCCGGGCACACATCGTGATACGAACCGGCCTTTCCCGTGGATCTGCTGCCCGGCAGGTTCGCGCTCTTTTGCACCGTCTGCGCGAGGCTTCATGAAACGCTCGATCCTGTTCGATACGGAAACCACAGGCTTTGACCCGGATCAGGGCGATCGCATCATCGAAATCGCGGCCATCGAACTAATCGATGATCTGCCGACGACCAATTATTACCACGTTATGGTGCACCCTGAGCGCGACATTCCGGCCGAGGCCACGAAGGTGCATGGTTTTCGGATTGAAGATCTGGAGGGTGCGCCGAAGTTTCCAGAAATCGCAGACGGATTTCTGGAGTTTATTGGCGACGCCCCCATGATTGCGCATAATGCTCGCTTCGACTTCAAATTCGTGAACGCCGAACTGCAAAAATGCGGTCGCGCGCCGCTGGATTACGCCAGTCGTGCGATCGATACCGTGGAAATGGCGCGCAAAAAATATCCGGGTATGCCCGCCAGCCTTGATGCGCTGTGTCGGCGCTTCAACATCGACCTGTCCCAGCGTGGCACCCATAACGCTCTGCTGGACTGCAAATTGCTGGCGGAAGTGTATGTCGAACTGATGGGCGGCCGCCAGCGCGGGCTTGGACTGGCTGGACCTTCACGGAGCCGCAGTATTGCAGAAGCGGGTGATATGCTCGCGAACCGGACCCCACGGAAAATGGCACTCCCGAATGCAGAAGAGCTGGCGGCTCATACAGCGTTTGTGGATGGTCTAAAGGATCCAGTGTGGCGCCGCGACTGATGAAGATCCTGTTCATCACGTCCAATAGGCTTGGCGATGCCGTTATTTCCACCGGTGTGCTGGATGCTCTGGAAAAACGCTATCCGGCAGCTTTATTTACCGTTGTCTGTGGGCCGGTCGCGGCAGGGTTGTTCGAGCCAGATCCTCGCTGTGAGCGGGTTATTACTCTTGAAAAACGCCGCCACGATCGACACTGGCTGGACCTCTGGTCTGCATGCGTTCGAACGCGCTGGTTTATGGTCGTGGATCTTCGAGGCTCCCTCCTCAGCCTCACGCTCCGAACGCGTCGAAGGTTGATCGTTAAGGGAGGACGCCGGGACGGACGCAAAATCGAGCAGCTTCGTGACGCGCTTGGCCGTCACAAAACCCCGATGCCGCGTGTCTGGACCTCCAGCCAACATGACAAAACCGCAGAAGACCTGCTTGCGGGTGGCCCTTGGCTGGCTTTGGGGCCAACGGCGAACTGGGATGGCAAGATCTGGCCTCCAGAACGATTTGTCGCGCTTGCTGAGGGCCTGCGTCGTCAGGGGATGCGACCTGTTCTGTTTTATGGGCCGGGAGATGCCGAAAAGGAACGCGCCAGGCCTGTTCTGGAAGCGCTCCCGGAGGCGCTGGACCTCGGCGGAGACAGGTCTCTCGGAGAGGTGGCAGCGCTGCTTGCTCGTTGTGCGCTCTTTGTAGGCAATGACTCAGGCCTCATGCATTTGGCCGCCGCTGCCGGAACGCCCACGCTTGGTCTGTTTGGGCCCTCCCGCAGGTCCGAATATGCGCCGTCGGGGACTGAGGCGTTCGCAATCGCGGCTCCCGGGCCGGAAGGAAAAGCGTCGTTGGAAGACCTGAGTGTCGAAGCGGTTCTGGATGTTGCCAAAGCCATTCTGGCAGGAAACGCTGGTTCCTTCCGGACCTGACCTTGAAGCGTTGCCCTGCATGGCCGATAGAGAAAGTATGAGCGTTTCTTTCCAGCCTTCGCCTGTGGTGTCGTCTTCTTTTCCCGGGCGTAAAGCCAGAGTGGCCCATGTCATGGCGGGGTCGGCACGAGGCGGGGCGGAACTGTTCTTTGAGCGCCTTTCCATGGCTCAAACTCAGGATGAACGCCCTGTTCGCGCTCTGATCCGGCATGATTCCGCGCGGGAAGATCGTCTTCGTGCCGCTTGCGTGGAAACACATACGTTCAGGTTTGGTGGCGCTCTGGATGTCACAACGCGGTCGCACTTGCGCCGGAACCTGCGTGAGTTTCAACCTGATGTCGTTGTGGCCTGGATGAGTCGTGCGGCGCGCAAACTGCCGATTGGTCCCTGGCGGACAGCTGGGCGTCTGGGCGGATACTACGATCTATCCAATTATCGGCGCTGCGAGCATCTGATTGGTAATACGCGTGGTTTGGCCGATTGGATGAAAGCCCAGGGATGGCCTGCGAACCGCGTTCATTACCTACCGAATTTTGCGACAGATTTTGCGTCTGTGACGCCTGTACGCCCGGATTTCCTGCCTCCCGATGTTCCGTTTGTGCTGGCTCTAGGGCGCCTGCATGAAAACAAGGCGTTTGATGTCCTGATCCGTGCCATGACCCGTCTGCCAGGCGTGCACCTCGTCATTGCGGGGGAAGGTCCGGAGCGTGCGACGCTGGAAGCGCTGATCCGAAGCGAAAATCTTTCAGACCGTGTTCATCTTCCGGGGTGGGTCGCGGAGAGTGGGCCGTGGCTGCGAGCATGTGATGTTATGGTTTGCCCATCGCGGATCGAGCCGCTTGGAAATGTCGTGATTGAAGGTCTTTCAGCAGCGGTGCCTGTTGTCGGAAGTGCTATTCAGGGGCCTCAGGAAATTCTTTCCGGGACCGAAGATGGCCTTCTTGCTCCCGTTGAGGATGCTGAAGCCTTCTCTGCCCAGATCGGGAATATTCTGGAAGATAAAGCGCTTGCCCATCGTTTGCGACACAATGGTCGTGCCCGGTTCGAGCGCGAGTTTGCACAGGATGTTGTGATGGCCCGCTGGTCCGAATTTCTGGACGGAGGGCTGACCTGATGTGTGGAATCGCCGGTCTGTCCTGTCTGCCCGGAAAGGCACCCGATCAAGCCGCGCTGGAACGAATGTCTGCTGCGATTTTTCATCGTGGGCCGGATGGGGAAGGGCGCCTGGATCTTACGGGCGCCGCGCTGAGACATCGCCGTCTGTCCATCGTGGATATTGCTGGCGGAACCCAGCCCTTCCGGGTCGGGAATGCGGCGTTGATTGCCAATGGAGAGATTTACAACGATCCGGACATTCGCAGTACGTTTCCTGCTGATCGTTTCCAGACCAGGAGCGATTGTGAACCGCCTTTGCACCTCTGGCTGAGAGATGGAACTGGCTACACGCATGAGCTGCGTGGCATGTATGCCATCGCCGCCGTTGAGAATGAGCAAGGCCAGCACGAAATGCTGCTGTCCCGTGATCCGTTCGGCATCAAGCCACTTTATATTGCGGAATACGAAGGTGGAATCGCTTTCGCCTCAGAGGCGCAGGCTTTGCTGGCTGGAGGCTTTGGTATCCGGCGGGTCAGGAGCAAGGCGCGGAATGAACTGCTCCAGCTTCAGTTCACAACCGGGCAAAAAACAGTTTTCCCGGGAATACGGCGCCTGTTGCCGGGTGAAACCCTGCGGATTGTGGATGGGCGGATCGTTGAATCGCGTCGTCGCCACGCTTTGCAGGAAGCCACGGAAACCATCCCCGCTGACCTGACGGACGAGCAGGCTCTGCGCAGGCTCGATGCCGCCTTGACCGACAGTGTTCATGCGCACCTTCGGGCCGATGTTCCTCTGGGACTGTTTCTATCGGGCGGAATTGATAGCTCTGCCATTCTCGCGGCCGCTCATAAACTCGGGCTACCGCGTCCCATGACCTGGACGGCGCGCTTTGACACTGGAAAAGCGGACGAATCTACCGATGCCGCAGCGCTGGCGGCTTCGGTTGGTGCAGATCATCATGTTTTGACCGTCACAGAAGCAATGGTCTGGTCCCATCTGCCTGCCATCGTGGCCTGCATGGATGACCCCGCGGCAGATTACGCGATCATCCCAACGTGGTTTCTGGCGCAGGAAGCGCGCAAGGACGTCACTGTGATCCTGAGCGGCGAAGGGGGAGATGAGCTCTTTGCCGGATATGGGCGCTATCGTCGGGCCATGAAGCCGTGGTGGCGCGGCGGAAGAGGCCCCTGGCGTTCGGGTACATTTGGTCGGTGTGTGCCGGGGCAGGGGCGTCAGTGGCGCGCCGGGCTCGCGGCCATGGAACTGTCCCAGCGTTTGACGGGGCTTCCCGCAGTGCAGGCGCTTGATATCGCCGAATGGCTTCCGAATGACTTATTGCTCAAGTTGGACCGCTGCTTAATGGCCCATTCTGCCGAGGGGCGCACACCGCTGCTGGACCCTGTTGTGGCAAAGGCTGTCTGGTCTCTCCCGGATCATTTCAAAGTGCGGGATGGATACGGTAAGTGGCTTCTGCGCCGCTGGCTTCAGGATGCGCTTCCCCAGGCAAAGCCTTTCGCCCCAAAGCAGGGTTTCACTGTGCCTGTTGGGCCGTGGATCGAAAAACAGTCTCAACGACTGGGCCCGCTGGTCGCGCAACAGTCCTGCATTCAGGACGTCATGGCTCCGAACAAGGTCGAACGTATTTTCTCGACTGCGACCCAGCGCGGTCACGCCCGCCAAGCCTGGACGCTTTTGTTCTACGCTTTGTGGTTCCGACACCATGTTGAAGGCATCCCGGCTGACGGAGATGTTTTCGAGACACTTTCCCGCGCTCGCTAAGTGCGGTTTTCATCAGACTGACAAGGACAGACCATGCATTACGATCTGATTATCCGGGGTGGCCGCTGCGTATTCCCGTGGGGAGAAGCGGAGGCGGATCTGGGTGTCCGAAACGGCCGCATCGCTTCTCTGTCCATTTCGCACGACGATGAGGCTGACAGGGTGATTGATGCGACGGGGCTGCATGTCCTGCCGGGCCTGATCGATAGCCATGTCCACTTGCGTGACCCCGGAAATGCTGCGGTAGAAACTCTTGAAACCGGAACGCGCGCGGCAGCTTTGGGCGGTGTCGCAACAGTTTTCGATATGCCGAATACCTCGCCCAGCGTTACGGACAAGGCGATGCTGGACTGGAAGCGAGAGCACATCAGTAATGTCGCTCATGTCGATGTCGGCATGTACATCGGGGCGACCCGTGAGAACACGCCTGACCTTGCCATGCTCGAGCAGCAGCCAGGCGTCTGTGCGATCAAGGTGTTTGCGGGGTCTTCTACCGGCAACCTGATGATCGAGGACGACGAAGGCATCGAAGCCGTCATGCGTTCCGGCCATCGTCGTGTCTGCTTTCACTCAGAAGATGAATACCGTCTTCAGGCACGCAAACCAATGTTTCATGAAGGCCAGCCTTACGCCACACATAGTGTCTGGCGGGATGTGGAATGTGCGTTTCTGGGAACGCGCCGCATCATGGCGATTGCCCGCAAGACGGGTCGGCCGGCCCATATTCTCCACACGTCCACAGCCGAAGAACTGGAATATCTCGCTGACTTTCGGGATGTCTCAACCGTAGAAGTGCTGGTCAATCACCTCACGCAGGTTGGCCCGGAATGCTATGAAAAGCTGGGTGGGCTTGCCGTAATGAACCCGCCTTTGCGGGATCGCTATCACTACGAGGCAAGCTGGAAAGCCATTCAGGATGGTCGTGTCGATGTTGTGTCTTCGGACCACGCGCCGCATCCACTGGAAGCAAA
Organism: Gluconobacter sp. P5E10; assembly: GCF_018812145.1. Taxonomy (NCBI): domain Bacteria; kingdom Pseudomonadati; phylum Pseudomonadota; class Alphaproteobacteria; order Acetobacterales; family Acetobacteraceae; genus Gluconobacter; species Gluconobacter sp. P5E10. The sequence goes on from NZ_JACRVZ010000001.1 coordinate 713,099, forward strand.
GAAACGTCCTTGGCCGAATTGCCCGGCTGGCCTGACTGGTGTGCAGACCATTGTTCCGGTCATGCTTGATCATGTGAATGCAGGCCGTCTGTCACTGGCACGTCTGGTGGATCTGATGTCCGCCGGGCCAGCGCGCGTTTACGGTCTTCAGACCAAGGGCCGCATGGCAGTTGGTTTCGACGCAGATTTCACGCTTGTGGACATGAAAGCACAGCGGGAAATTACCAATGACTGGATTGTCTCGCCTGCAGGGTGGACGCCATTTGACGGAACCCATGTGACGGGTTGGCCAATGGCAACCATCGTGCGTGGAACGGTGGTCATGCAGGACGATGAGGTGATTGGTGAAGCGACGGGACGGTTTGCCAAATTTGCGCCTTGATCGGGGCGTAGGGCGCGCGACGCTTCGACCATGAAAGAGAGTTTTATGATTCGCCCCGTCGCCGCACTCTGCGGCCTGTCCCTTCTGTCCGTGTTCGCCTTTGGAACAGCCAGTGCCGCCGAATCCGGTTGGAGCGCACCCAAGTGTGGTGCCGAGCCAGACGCTCCGGCCGTGAAGGCTGGGACTGTTGCCCAGTACAACGAGAGCGTGGACCGAGTGACAGCCTACGAAAAAGAAGCGCGGGCCTATAACGCATGCGTTTCAGGGCAGGCAAACCGTGAAGAGACGGCCATTAGCCAGGAAGCAAGCGCTAAAATCTCACGAATTCATTCTGCCAGTGCAGCTGTTCAGACTCACATTGCGGGGTCATTTCAGAAGCTTTCTTCCGAACTGACTGCCGCTGGACGTAAGCTCGGCCATCACTGACGGGTTTTCACTGGCCCATCCGCACCTGATTCTGTTGTGGCGTTAGAGACGTCGGGCCTTCATAGGTCTGGCGCGCGACGTTTGGCATCAGGTCCGGCCTGGCCCAGCAATCCGTGCCTTCAAAACTGGTGGTGCAGTATGGCTGGGGCGGGGGTGGACCAACCGGGCGGGAGCAGAAGCTTTCGTCATCATACAGATAGGCCGTATTGCAATCTTTTCCGGTAATGGCAGAGGCAATCCGGTCCGGCGCGCAGCCGCACAGTGTGCAAAACATCAGAACCGGCGATAGAAGCAGAGCTGGTTTTTTCATGTTTGGCAGCATCATGCGGCGGGGGTTAAGAAAGCCCTAAATTGATAGCCGGTTTCTTTCGGTAACAGCTTCTCAAGCGAAGCGTTTGCCGCAAACGTGCGGCGCCTGTATGGTTCCGCCAGAACTTTACAAGACCGATCCAGCAGGGGACCAGGTGGCGGACGATTTCATCACAGAGGTGAACGAGGAAATTCGGCTTCAGCGCCTACGGGCAGCTGCGCGCCGATGGGGTGCTGTTGTGGCAGGTGTCGTCGTCGTGGGAGCGATTGGCGGCGGTGTCTGGGAGTGGCAGAATCACGCCCGGAAGCAGGCCCAGCAGGCTGCCTCAGCTCAGTATTTCAATACACTTGAGACGCTGGCTGATCCCAAGCACGACAAGGCTGTCACGCAGAAAGCCGAGACAGTTTTTCAGGACCTGGCAGATCATGGACCTGTTGGCGTGCGGTCTTATGCAGCGCTGCGTCTGGCGGATCTGAAGATGCAGGATCATGATCTGGCATCTGCTTTGAAGGCCTGGAACAGTGTCGCGTCCGATTCTGTCGCTGAGCCTGCCTTGAAGGACATGGCCCGTTACATGGTCCTGAATGCTCAGACCAACACGGCGGACCCGAAGACGTTGCGTCCCGGCTATGAAGGGCTTGCGCAGAATGGTGGCGCCTGGTCAGCTCTGGCTCAGGAAGGTCTGGTTGCTCTGGATCTGCGTCCAGATGCGACGGCTGACCAGCAGAAAGAAGCCCGTCGCCTTCTGACGCAGATTGTTGGAAGTGTATCTGCACCTGAAGGGGCTCGTGCGCGTGCGCAGGCTCTTCTCGAAACTTTTGGAGACGCTGGTTAATGCGCCGTCCTGACCGTTCTTCTGCGCCCATGAACCGCCGTTCGATGCTGCGTGTTGCCTGTTCTGGCGCCGCTCTGACTGCGATGGGTGGATGCAGCCTCTTCAACGATGATGAGAAGCCCACGCTGGCCGGCCATCGCGTTGACGTGCTCTCCACTGGGGCAGGTCTGACCGTTGATCCGGAAGATCATACGCCCATCACATTGTCTGCACCGCAGTCCGTGACGGAATGGCTTCAGCCTGACCGCACGCCGGACCATGTTGCCGTCAATGCTGTCTGGAACGGCTCGGACATCAAGTGGAGCCGCTCTATCGGTGCCGAGGTGAATCCGACGAGCTTCCTGTCCATGGTGGCGATCATGCCAAACAGCCGCGGGGCCATTCAGTCCCCGCCGGTGATCGGGAATGGTCGGATTTTTACCACGGATGCACAGGGTGTGGTGAAGGCGTGGACGTGGCCGGGCATGAAGCAGCTCTGGTCCCATCAGCCGGCTCCCAAGAAGTCTCGCTCCACCAATATTGGCGGCGGTGTCGCACTCGACGGAGAGACCCTCTACATCGTGGATGGCGTTGCGCAGGCGTTGGCCGTCGATGCGGCCAGTGGCAAGATCAAGTGGGCTGTCGATCTCGGCACACCCGGGCGCTCAGCCCCTACGATTGCCGATGGTCTTGTCGTTTTCGGGACAATTGACGAGCGTCTTTACGCACTTGAAGCCGCAACTGGTCGACAGGTCTGGACATATCAGGCAACGGGTGCGGACACCGTCATCTTCGGGCAGGCCGCCCCTGCGATCGTAGATGGTGTGGTTCTGGCAGGCTTCGGCAGTGGCGACCTCGTCGCGCTACGTGCGGCTTCTGGTGAAATGGTGTGGAGCGATAGCCTTGGCGGTGCCAACGGTATGGGCGCCATGCTGGATTTCTCCTGCATCCGCGGGGCTCCGGTCATCAAGGATGGCACGGCGTATGCCATTTCCATGTCCAGCGTTCTTGTGGCTGTGGATATGCGCTCCGGACGTCGCTTGTGGGAGCGCGAAGTCAGTGGCCAGACGCCCCTGACAATCTGCGGTGACTGGATGTTTGTTCTGTCCACCGATCAGCAGCTTGCCTGTCTGGACCGTCTGTCCGGCCACGTACGCTGGATTACCCAGCTTCGCCGCTTCCGCCGACAGGAAGTGCAGAAGGACGCCATCCAGTGGGTGGGGCCTTTGCTCGTAAACGGCAAGCTGGTCTGTTTCTCTACCCTGCCGCAGGAAGGCATGGTGATTGTTGATGCCGTAACCGGCAAAATTGAATCGACCCGTAAAACCACGGCTCCATGCCAGGTTCAGCCGATCGTCTGTGACGGTCTGGTTCTGACGCTGTCCCAGGATGCTGTTCTGCGGGCCTATGGCTGAACGAATGACCTCTGAGAATCTGCCCGTAGTTGTTATTGCCGGGCGCCCGAATGTCGGGAAATCCACTCTTTTCAACCGGCTTGTCGGGCGTCGTCAGGCGCTCGTCTCCGATCAGCCCGGTGTGACGCGTGACCGCAAGGAGGGCGAAGCCCACATGCGCGGTCGCCGCATCCGTGTGATTGATACGGCAGGCCTCGAAGAAGCTGCGCCGGACACGCTGTTCGGTCGTATGCGTGCATCATCCGAATCTGCCGTCTCCATGGCAGATCTGGTGCTGTTCTGCATCGATGCCCGCGCCGGTATCACGCCAACTGACGCTCATTTTGCCAACTGGCTGCGTCGTCAGAACCGTCCGGTTCTGCTGATTGCCAATAAGGCAGAAGGGCAGGCTGGGACCAATTCCGCACTAGAAGCCTACTCGCTGGGTCTGGGCACGCCACTGGCGCTGTCCGCCGAGCATGGTGAGGGGATTAGTGACCTCATGGGAGAGATCGTCGATCGTCTTCCCGGTGCTCCAAAGCAGGAGCGCCGTCGTCGTCGCGACGAGGAGCTGGAAGAGGGCGAAGAGCCTGAAGAACGTCCGGCTGGCCCGCTTCATCTGGCGATTGTGGGGCGCCCGAATGCAGGCAAATCCACGCTTCTGAATTGCCTTCTCGGTGAAGAGCGGATGATCACCGGCCCCGAAGCCGGTCTGACCCGCGATTCGATCTCCGTCGATCTGCATGACGAACACGGCCCGATCAAGCTTGTTGATACGGCAGGGATGCGTAAGCGCGCCCGCGTCGAGCAGCATCTTGAGCGCATGTCTGTTTCCGCCTCTATCGAAGCGCTGAAAATGGCAGAAGTCGTCGTGCTGACGATTGATGCCACACTAGGTGTGCACGAGCAGGATCTTCAAATTGCCCGTCTGATTGAGAAGGAAGGCCGCGCCTGCGTGCTGGCTCTCAATAAGTGGGACGCCGTTGAAGACCGCGTTGCTACACGTCAGGCCATTTCAGACCGGATCGAGACGTCCCTTGCTCAGGTTCGTGGCATCCCGGTCGTCACGTTCTCGGCGTTGACGGGGGCTGGTGTTAACCGTCTTCTTCCGGCTGTTCGGAAAGCGTACGAAGTCTGGAATTCGCGCGTCACGACGGGTGAGCTGAACCGTTGGTTCGAAGCAATGCTGGACCGTCATCAGCCGCCTCTGGTTGATGGACGCCGCCTCAAGCTGCGTTATATGACGCAGGTGAAGGCTCGTCCGCCGACATTCATTCTTTTCGGTACCCGAGCAGAAATGCTGCCCGATGCTTACAAGCGCTATCTGGTGAACGGGCTGCGCGAGACATTTCATATGCCTGGTGTGCCCATTCGTATTCAGCTTCGCGGGACGACAAATCCTTACGCGGATAAGTGAGAGTTGTTTTTTGTTCCGTTATGCAATGAACGCATAGCGGAACAAAATCTTCTCACAGGACTGCAAAACTCCCCATTTTCGTATACCTAATCCTTCGTCAGCCTATGGCGGTGCATGGTGTTCGGCCCTAGAAGAGCCGCCAAGCCCTACATCAGGCCTGAGTTAGAGATGAGGATTACAGATTATGGTCGGGATTGCTGCGGTTCGCAGTGAAGGCTCCTCAGGAGAGCCTCAACGCAGCACGGCGCGCGCCACGGCATTGGGCATCATGGCAGCTCTCGCTGGTCTGATGTTTGGTCTCGATACCGGCGTTGTCGCTGGCGCCTTGCCCTTTATCGCTACAGATTTTCACGCGAGTGACGCCCTTCAGGGGTGGATCGTATCTTCGATGATGGCGGGGGCAGCATTCGGCTCTCTCGCCGCCGGTCGGATCTCCAGCCGCTATGGCCGGACAGGAGCCATGCTCGTGGCTGCGGTTCTGTTCCTTGTAGGAACGTTACTGTGCGCGCTGGCGCCTTCTGCTCTGGTGCTGATTGTCGGGCGCGTTTTCCTGGGGCTTGCTGTCGGTTTGGCGGCGTTTGCCGCTCCTCTCTATATCTCTGAAATCACAGTGGAATCTGCGCGCGGGTCCATGATTTCATTCTATCAGCTTATGGTCACGCTCGGGATTTTCCTGGCCTTCGTGTCTGACAGTCTGCTGGCAACAGGTCAGCATTGGCGCTGGATGCTGGGGATCATGGCTGTTCCTGCCACCCTGTTTCTGGGCATTGTCCTGATCCTGCCACACAGCCCGCGCTGGCTGATGATGCAGGGACGCAAGGATCATGCGCGTCGCGTGCTCAATAGCCTTCGGTCCGACGAAGAAGTGGCAGAAGCTGAGCTCGCAGATATTCAGGCGCGTCTTCACAAAAGCAGCGACGCAGGCTTTGGCCTTTTCCGAAGCAATCCCAACTTTCGCCGCTCCGTCTATCTCGGAATGCTTCTGCAGGTCATGCAGCAGCTCACGGGTATCAACGCGCTCCTGTATTATGCGCCACGGGTCTTTCAGGCCGCTCATTTCGGGGTCAACGCGTCCATCTGGGCCACGACACTCGTTGGTCTGACGAATATGATTCTGACGGGCGTTGCCATTGCCTGCGTGGACAAGTGGGGGCGCCGTCCTTTGCTTATCCTAAGCTGCGCAATTGCGGGTTTTGCGCTCTTGGGCGTGGGTGCGTTGCTGGCCGTGGGCGCGTCGAGCTTTGAGGCACAGATCGCACTGTGTGGATTTGTTCTGTTGTTCGTCGCCGGATTCGCAATCGGAGAGGGGCCGCTGGTCTGGACGCTGTGTTCCGAAGTTCAGCCAACGCGCGGACGTGATTTTGGAATCGGCTGCTCAACGGTTACGAACTGGGCGGCAAACTGGGCCATTTCCAAGACTTTCCCCATGATCATGGTGGCTATGGGGGCAGCATCAACATTCATTATGTTTGCAGCGTTCAATGGACTTTTTGTTCTCGTCACCCTCATGATGGTTCCGGAAACGAAAGGTGTTTCCCTGGAGACACTTGAGGCCAATCTGTTTTCGGGCAAGAAACTTAGAAATCTGGGACGTTAAATCGTGATGAAAGCCAAGGCGGCGGACGAGAGTGATCTCGGCGTCGACCCTCAACGGCACGCTGGGCTCTACGGAGCCCAGCGTGCCAAAGCAATGTCAGCCGTTCTTCTTGGGCTGCTTCTCTCCGTTCTGGATTACGCCATAGCAAACGTGGCGCTTCCCTCCATCGCCCACGATCTGAACGCCCCGTCGTCTCGGGCGATCTGGGTGGTGAACGCTTATCAGCTCGCCAATCTGTCCTGCCTGCTTCCACTCGCGTCTTTTGGCTCCCGAGTAGGCTTTGCCCGCATGAGCCAGATCGGGATTTTTCTATTCCTCATTACGTCCGTTGGCTGTGCCCTGTCCCAGAACCTGCTGGAACTGACATTGGCGCGCGCCCTTCAAGGTGTGGGTGGCGCCTGCATCATGAGCGTGAATATCGCGCTCGTACGCTTCATTTATCCCCACGCAGAGCTTGGTAAGGGCATTGCTCTGAACGGTCTGTTTGTTGGGATTGGCGTCGCTCTTGGCCCGACAATTGGGTCGATCGTCCTTTCGGTCGCGACGTGGCCCTGGATTTTCTGGATCAATCTTCCACTCGCGCTTGCCGCTCTCGTCATGGCCCATTTCGCGTTGCCGCAGACACCGCGGAGCGAGACGCAGGCAGACATTCCAGGTTCCCTTCTGACCGTAGCATCCTTCGCTTTGCTCGGCATCGGGCTGGACGGATTGATGCACGGCGATTTTCTACCAGGATCGTTGCTCACGGGAGCGGGCGTCATCTGCTGGTGGCTGCTTCTGCGGTACCAAAAGGGACGGCGTGAGCCGATTGTCCCGGTGGATCTGCTGGCGCGGCGGCCTTTTCTGTTGGCGTGTCTGGTCGGATTTCTCGGTTTTGTGGCCTCCAACCTCTACATCGTCGCCATGCCGTTCACCTTGGCATCGGCTTTTCATCGAGAAGATTCCACGATTGGATTGCTGATTGCGCCTTGGGCAGTTGGCGTCGCGGTGATGTCTTTTGTCGTTGGAAAGATTGCTGACCGCTTTCCCGCTTCAGTTCTCTCCTCGCTCGGACTGCTCCTGACAGCATTCGGCTTTATGTTGCTCTGGTTGCTGCCCTTGGACGCGAGCAACGCTGCGATCGCGTGGCGAACGCTTTTGGCGGGATGTGGGTTCGGGCTTTTCCAGCCACCCAACAATCGGGCCATCATGGTCTCTGCGCCGGCTGGGCGGGAAGGTGGGGCCAGCGGCATGCTGTCCGTCGCACGACTGGGTGGCCAGACGACGGGTGCGCTGCTCGTTGCAGCTCTTTTCACGATCTTCCCACATCCAGCCTTCATCTGCCTTGGAGGCGCGATGATCGCCGCGCTAACGGGATCTGCCCTTAGTCTTGGGCGGAAATACCTCGCAGACTGAAGAGCGTCGTCGTTCGTTGATCGGTACTTTCCAACTCCTGAGTGGTCTGGACGTTCTGTTGAATCAGGATGTCCAGATCCAGTTTCGGAGCGTAGTGGCGACCTGGATCACAAAGCCAGACTTCGCAGTGCCGGGCACATTCCAGCAGCCAGGGCATGATGCGTGCAGCCATCGCCTCGTTGTAACAGACATCTCCGATCACCAGCAGATCACAGTCCGGTTTCGATCCGACAAGATCGCCCGGACAAAGCGCTACTGTCACGGCATTGAGCGTAACGTTCAGGGCTGTTGCTTCCAGAGCCATGGGGTCGATATCATTGGCCGCAGCAGTGGACGCGCCCGCTTTTACGGCGGCAATGGCGGCTAATCCGCATCCACACGCCACGTCCAGAACTCTTCTACCTTCAACGCGCTGCGGATTATCCAGAATATATCGCGCAATTAGCTGACTACCTGGCCACGCAAATGCCCAGAACGGAGGCTCAATACCGTGCGCTTCGAGGAAGGCTTCGCTGGCCTGCCAGATGGGGGTGATGTCTGTTGCCAGATGCAGTGGAATTTCGGGAACAAGGCTGGCGGTCTCGACCGCCGTATTCTCGCGGATAAATGCCGCGGGGTCCTGCAGTCTGACTGACATGATGTTCAAAGTCTTCCGCAGATAAAGGCCAGAGCCAGAAGGAAACCGATTGGAACGTTCTGCTTGAATTGTCGCAGGCAGTTTGGCGCATCGTATGGGTTCAGCGTGCGAGCCTGCTGGAGAAGGAGTCCGCCGGCGATCAGGAAGAACAGCCAGAACCCCAGATGCAGATGGGCATGAATGGCGACGAGTCCCAACGCCAGAAGCATCAGGCTGTAGCAGGTGGCAATAAAGGGCTGAGCGCGCTTTTCCATAAGGCGAGACGTGGAGCGAACACCGATCCGGGCGTCATCTTCCATGTCCTGGAAGCCATAGATGGTATCGAAGCCGAGCTGCCAAAGGATGACAGCGCCATATAGCAGCGCGCCATTTCCATCCAAGCCGCCCCCTGCTGCGGCATAGCCCATGGGCGCACCAAAACCGAACGTGAAGCCCATAACGAGTTGTGGCCACCACGTCACACGTTTCGCCGCGGGGTAGAGCGCCACAAGCAGCAAAGCAAAGGGCGCCAGAAGCCAGCATGTGCGCGGCAGACACACCAGAACGCCCAGACCACACAGAAGTAAAAAGGCCAGCAGCTTAAGGCCCTGCTTCAGGGAGAGCGCACCGCTGGCAAGCGGACGGCCCGCGGTTCGAGCAACCTTGGCATCAATATCCCGGTCCCAGATGTCATTCACCACACATCCGGCAGAGCGCATAACGAGTGAGCCGAACGCAATCAGCGCTGTGTAGACAAGGCGGAGTCCGAGTGGCGCATCTGGTGCAAGGAACAATCCCCAAACCCCAGGGAGAAACAGCAGCCATGTCCCAACTGGGCGATCCAGTCGGGCCAAAAGTGCGTAGGACCGCCAAGGTTCAGGCAGGCGGCCGGTCCAGCCTGTCAGGCTGATATCGGTATGGGGGCGGGTTTCACTCATCAAAGCACGTGATGAGGGGCAGATGCGCTTCCGTCAATGGCTGTTGCGCGCTATCGGAAAAGGATGAGCCGATCTGATCCCCGTCTTTATCTTGAAGTGCCGGATGTTCCCTTCACGGAAGGGCTGGAACTTCCTCTTCCCGCCAGTCAGGCCCACTATCTTGGCAATGTCATGCGGCAGAGCACTGGAGATCCGGTACGTGTCTTCAATGCGCGAGATGGAGAGTGGAATGCCATCATCCAGACCTTGCGAAAAGACAGAGGGACAGTGCGGCTGGGAACGCGAGAGCGCGCACCTCAGGTCACAGAGGGTGTGGAACTGCTGTTTGCGCCCCTCAAGCGGGATGCGACAGAACTCGTTATCCGGATGGGGACTGAACTCGGGGTGACGTGTTTTCGGCCCGTCGTAACCGAACGAACCAACACGCACCGCCTGAACCTCGACCGTCTTGCCCTGATTGCCAGTGAAGCTGCTGAACAATGCGAGCGGCTGGATATTCCCGAAATCCAGCCGCTGGAGCCCTTGAAATCCGTTCTTGCGGAATGGCCTGAGGACAAGCCGCTGTTTGCGGCTCTTGAGCGACGTCCCGGAGCGGATGGTCCTTTGGTCGCGTCTGCTCTTCTCATTGGGCCTGAAGGTGGCTTTTCCGATGCGGAGGTGGCGCTGCTTCAGAAGCATCCTGCTGTTCATGCGCTGACACTGGGGCCGCTGGTACTGCGCGCCGAGACGGCTGTCTGCGCCGGACTGGCGCGACTTGCACTGCGTCGTGGCGCCTGAGGGTGACAGGACAGTCTGAGGTGCTACAAGTTCAATCAATATCGAACAACGATCGCAAATCGAGGCAAAACCGCCATGTCCAATCCCGGCACGTCTAATAGCGCAACGATCGAGAATCGGGCGCAGCTCGTCGAGGTTCTGGAACGGGGCTCCAAGCCGCGGTCCGAATGGAAGATCGGAACCGAACACGAGAAGTTCGGCTTTGTACTGCCGGGGCAGGACGATGGGCGTACACCGTTGTCAGCGCCTCCTTATGAACCCAAAGGTATTGGTGCGCTGCTGCGGAAACTGGAGGGGCCGGACTGGGCTCCGATCCACGACGGTGAGGCGCTGATCGGTCTGGCCGGGCAGAACAGCCAGAAAGGGCGGTCCATTTCTCTGGAGCCCGCTGGACAGTTCGAGCTTTCCGGTGCGCCGGTTGTCTCCTTGCAGGAAACGCAGAGCGAGATGCAGGAGCATTTCGATCTGATCCGCGGTCCTGCTGCTGAGCTCGGATTGGGCTTTCTGCCATTTGGTTTTCAGCCGCTCTGGGCGCGCGACGAGATGCCGTGGATGCCCAAGAGTCGGTACGCCATCATGCGCAGTTATATGCCCAAGGTTGGCACGCTGGGCCTGGATATGATGACGCGGACCTGCACCGTGCAGGTCAATCTGGACTTCGGTGATGAAGCCGATATGGTCCGCAAGATGCGTGTATCGCTGGCGCTTCAGCCATTGGCCACGGCTCTGTTCGCGAATTCGCCTTTTGTAGAAGGCAAAGCAAACGGCTTCCTTTCCAATCGCGCCCGTATCTGGACGGATACCGATAATCAGCGTTCTGGCCAGCCATCGCTGTTCTTCGCAGAAGATTTCAGCTTCGAGAAATACGTGGACTGGGCGCTGGATGTGCCGATGTATTTCGTCGCTCGGGACGGAAAAAACATCGACGCCAGTGGCTGCTCCTTCCGGCGTTGGCTGGAAGGCACTGCGCAGTCTGCTCTGGAAGGTCTGACGCCGACCATTGGTGATTTTGAGGATCACCTCACGACTGTTTTCCCTGACGTGCGCCTCAAGCAGTTCCTTGAGATGCGTGGCGCGGACGCCGGTCGTCCGGAGATGATGGTTGCCCAGTCTGCGCTCTGGGTTGGCCTGTTCTACGATGCCGCAACATTGGAAGCCGCTGAAAAGCTGGTATTGGAACAGCCTTGGGAGGTTTATCAGCAACTCCGTGCGGATGTTCCTGCCAAGGGCATGCAGGCTGACTTCCCTGGTGGCCTGAAAGCGCTGGCAAAGCGCGTTGTGGCTCTCGCGGAGCAGGGACTTCGCGCCCGTGTTCGCAACGAAGCACAGTTTCTGGACCCGCTGCATCTGATTGCAGATGGTGGCCCCAACCAGGCTGAGTACTGGCTTGCCCTGTATGAAGGTGCATGGGGCGGAAATGTGAAGCCGCTGTTCCGCGAAGCATCGATCTGACGTCAGACGTATTGGAGTAGGGCGTTAAGCCCTGCTGCGATCAGTTTCCGGTTTGTGCAGGAACACGTTATGGAATGCAGGTGCGAAGCTTTTTGCAACCCGTGACCTGATCGGCAGTTCCAGAGGCATGATGAACCGTCTTTTCTTCCGCGCGGCTGTGGCCAGCGCTTTCATATCCGTAGCAGCTCTTCCGCTGCCTGCCATGGCTCAGGCCGTTCCCGCACAACTCCGTCCTGTGGATCAGGGCTGGGTTGCGCGCGTTCAGGATACGCTGGCGCAGATCACAACGCTTCAGGCGCGGTTTCAACAAATTGCACCAGATGGGAAAGCTGTTGCCGGGACAGCCACGCTTGATCGTCCGGGGCGGATGCGCTTCGACTATGACAGTCCCAGCCCGCTTCTTCTTGTCGCCAATGATGGTAAGGTCGTTTTTCAGGATCGGAGCGTCGGACAGGTAACGGTTATGCCGCTGGACCGTACTCCCCTCGGTTTGCTGCTACGGCCTGATCTGAAGCTCTCAGGCGATGTCACGGTAACAGGATTTGAGCGTAAGAACGGTCAGATCAACCTTCAGGTTGAAAAAACAGAAAGCCCGGGTGAGGGGAATCTGACCCTCATGTTCTCCGAAGCACCACTTGCTCTTCTGGGGTGGGAAGTCGTGGATGCTCAGGGCCGAACAACGCGCATCGCACTGTCGGACATCAGGATGGGCGGGAGCGTATCCCAATCTCTGTTCACGCTCCCGAAGTCTGAGGACTGACGTTCAGTCCTTTGTTTCGCGGGAAAGCTCCAGTGCGCGGGCATAAACCGTGCGCTTGGGCAGTTTGATAATTCCCGCCACGAGAGTGGCCGCATCCTTCACCGAATGACTGGTCAGCGCTTCGCGGAGATGCGTATCCAGATCGTCTGCCCCGCTGTCGTCCTCTGCTGAGGGGCCGATCAGGAGTGTAATCTCACCCCGTGGTGCAGTGTCCTGGAAATGGGCGAGCACTTCCGCCAACGTTCCCCGCACCATCTCTTCGAAGCGTTTTGTCAGTTCTCTGCCAACCGCTGCCTCACGGTCAGGGCCGAAGACGGTGATCAGATCTTCCAGTGTCTCGACAAGTCGGTGCGGCCCCTCATACCAGATCAGTGTGGAACGAACGCCAGCCTGTTCTGCGGCCCGAAGCGTCGCGAAGCCTGTCTTGCGGGCTTCGCTTCGTGGGGCTGGAAAGCCGAGAAACATGAAGGGAAGAGGGGGAAGGCCTGAAAGAGTCAGAGCCGTGATGACAGCGTTTGGGCCCGGGATGGCCGTAACATGAACGCCAGCCGCGATCGCTGCCCGGACGAGCCGATAGCCCGGGTCCGAGACAAGGGGAGTGCCTGCGTCTGACACCACGGCAAAGCTGGCACCAGCCACCATTTTTTCCACAAAGAACGGTGCGCGATCCTGCTCGTTATGATCATGAAGCGTTCGTGTGGGAGTGGAGATGTTACGCGACATCAATAATTTTGCCGTAACGCGTGTATCTTCGCATAAAATAGCTTCAACACTATTCAAGGCTTCAATTGCGCGCTCGCTGATATCGGCCAGGTTGCCGATCGGCGTCGCAACCAATATCAGTTGTCCCCCCACTCTCGGGCCATGCTCCGAAGGCGGGGCGGCCGTTAACGTTTCAGCCGTATCGCTCAAGGGAGTTTCAGCGGAACATGACTTTTCGGACATCTGCATCCTCGGTGACGAACTCAAGGGTCTATTCTGGACCGATGAGCCGTCTGCGCAAGGGTGTAAGCACTGGGCTGGCCGCAGGAACCTTCCTGACGCTGGCCGCCTGCTCCGGCGGAAACTCCTCTTTGACATCTGGCGTGGGTGGAATTCCCGGCTCTGGCCAGGCTCCTGGTGCGCATGACGTTGGCCTTATCCTTCCCCTGACGGGACGCTACGGTGCCATCGGTGCGCGAATGCGTGATGCAGCCAAGCTGGCTCTGTCTTCACAAGGCTCGCCTGTGCTGGACGTTCATGACAGTAACGCCGTCGGTGGCGCAGCTCAGGCTGCCCATGACGCCCTGACACGTGGCGATGCCATGCTCCTTGGGCCGCTAACGGCTACAGAAACCGCGGCTCTTGCGCCGCTGGCTGTTGAAGCAGGCAAGCCTGTTCTGGCGTTCACAAGCGATTCCACGCAGGCTCGTCCTGGCGTCTGGGTGATGGGCCTGACACCGGAGCAGCAGGTTCGCCGGATGGTGGATGCTGCACGCGCAACGGGCCGTAAGAGTTTTGCAGCCTTTTTGCCTGATAGCGCGCTGGGGCATGCGATGGCGGAAGGACTACAGCGGGCCTGCCGGGATGACGGCCTGAAAGATCCGCAGATCGTTTTTCATTCCATGGATGCGCAAACCATCGACGATGGCCTGAAATCCCTTTCAGATATTGCCAATCGCCAGCCGCCGGCACCTGTGGTTTCGACGCCGACCGGTCCATCGGCTGTTGATCCTACGGCCGATTCGCCTGCCGACTCGACAACGCCTGCGCAGCCCCCAGCAACTCCAGTTGCTGCGCCAGCGGTGCCGCCCCCTCCGTTTGACGCTCTTCTGCTGGCAGATACCGGTGTGGAGCTAGGGCGCATCATCACTGCGCTACACGCTGACCAAGTAACGTCAGATCAGGTGCAGATCATGGGGCCAGCACTCTGGAAGGCATTTGATGGCAAGCTCAGTGCCCTGCATGGTGCCTGGTATGCTGCGCCCGATGCCAAGGATCGCAATGGGTACGTGGCCCAATACAAGGCGGTTTATCATCAGGCGCCATCACCTGTGACGGATTTCGCCTATGATGCCGCAGCTCTTGCCGGCAACCTGATGAAGCAGGGAGGCCCGACCGTTCAGGCATTGACCCGTCCGGACGGCTATATGGGTGTGGATGGCCTGTTCCGCCTGCGCGCTGACGGTCATGTCACTCGCGCGCTGGCTATTTTCCAGATTCAGCGTGGCGGTGGTGCCCGCATCGTTGTTCCAGCATCCCGGGATATTGCGGTCCGTCCAAGCTGAGAAAATACTGCTGGTTCAGAAATAGAAACACGCGTCCATGGCGATTGGCGCGTGTTTTTTTTATGGCTTTTCTTGAAAGCCAACTGGCGTGTCAGGGGCAATCCTGACCGCGCGGCTCAGGCTGCGTAGGTCTCGGCCAGCGGCAGAACCGGGCGAATGGTGTGAAGAGCCAGTTCAAAGCTGGCATAGCTGCCCAGTTCATGATTGCGTAGATGATCGATCAGGATCCAGCGCATCCCTTGCGGGCGGAGCATGTAGGCTGGATCCGGGTTCTCACGGACCCAGACCAGAACATGCTCAATGGGTGTCGTTCCATCGAAATTCGTGACCCCGGAATCCGTCGGTGTGATTTCTGCATCGAAGAGACCCATCCGCATTCCGGCTTCCAGCCACCGCGACAGATATTCGCGGTGACGAGGGAGAACACCCTGCCTCAACGTCACGACATTACCGCCCATCGAAACGGGTGAAAGATCGTATAGGGGAGTTGCCTGCGCCATCAGGAAAGTCCTCATCAGAGCGGGGCGGGGGAGCCCGTGGATTGCGATAAGGTCAGGCTAAAATCCAAACGGCCCCTTTCACAATCTAAAATGACGCCAAAACCCCTTTCCGCGACATAAACTTTCCCCACTGTGACAAATCTGCCATGCAAAAATTGCATGGCTCAACATGTTGTTGTCATATTCCGATACAGCGCCTTGTCCCATCTCCGGTGAAGCCAGAGCCATGAGCCGGGTTCCTGCTCTATCCACTCCTGAAGACGGTCGTTGAGTTGCTGTGTCAGCTTCAGGACATCTGCCTGACGATTCTCGGTAGGCTGTGGATCAATGGGGGGATCCACAACGAGTACCAGTCTGGCAGGGCCTTCGCGGCGCACATGTCCGGTTACAATCAAGGCTTTATGCCGCAGGGCAAACACGGCAGTTGCAGAGGCTGTCATGGCGGGACGACCGAAAAGACTGGCCTCGATGCCATCATTCATTTTCTGATCGCCAAGCACGCCTAAATGCCCGCCGTGAGACAGGTGCTTCAGCGCAGAGCGAGCTCCACGGGCTCCTTTGGGGAACATTGGAACATCCATGCGCATAGCTCGGCGGCGAAGGGCGTGGATGATGGAATCTACAATCGGATTGCTGGCTGCCCGATAGAAGGATGCAAAGGGCATCCCGAATCGTGCGACGACCGGGGGCATGAGTTCCCAGTTGCCAATATGGCCGGAAAAGAAAATGACCGGGCGCCCCGTTGCGCGTGCGGCTTCCAGATATTCCGATCCTTCAACACGCCATCCTGGGCCCGTCGGCGTATTCTGTTTCAATCGCCCCACATGCGGAAACTCCGCCACGGTGCGTCCCAGGTTTTCCCAGCAGTCTTTGACGATACTGCCCCGTTCTTCCCGGGTCAGTTGTGGCATGGCCAGTTGCAGGTTTCGGTCGGCCACTTTGGAGACGGGAATAAGAGGTCCGATATGGCGCGCGACGGAGCCACCCAGTGTGGACGCGGCCGCAGGGGGGAGAATGCGCAGCCAGCCCAGCAGGACGCGCACAAGCAGGGCTTCCGCCCGATGTGGAATTGAGGTCATGAGTGAGGGAACAGAAGATCCAGAATATAGTCCGGCGCTTTTGGGTCCGCCCAAAGAAGCTCAACGTTGATGACGGTGACCTGCGCCCGGAAAGCGGGAGGAAGTTTGACCGCATCCTTGGCTGTGGTCACGAGCGTGGTTCCGGATTCCCGACGCAGCGTTTCAAGGCGCTGGATGTCATTGGCCGAGTAGGCATGATGATCCGGAAAGGGAAGGCAGCGAACAGGAGAGACTCCTGCGTCCTGCAGCATGGTGAAAAATTTATCGGGGCGGCCGATCCCCGCGAAAGCGACAACTCTCCGGCCTTGCAGACCGCGGATTTCAGGGCCGGGAACCAGTCTGGCCTGAGCTTTGAAGAGAAATGGGGGAAGGGTGAGCAGCAGGCCGTGACGGTCTTCCCCGATGATGACCACACACTGCGCGCGCTTCAGAGCATCCAGCACCGGTTCACGCAGAGGACCGGCGGGCATGACCTGCCCGTTGCCAAACCCCACGACGCCATCCACGACCAGCACCGAGAGGTCCTTGTGAAGTCCTGGGTTCTGGAAACCATCATCCATCACAAGACAATCAGCGCCTTGGCCAACCGCCAGTCTCGCGGTCTGGGCCCGGTCTGCTCCGACCCATGTCGGTGCGGCTTTTGCCAGAAGAAGAGGCTCATCGCCAACATCACGGGCGCTCGAACGCCCCGGATTGACCTCCAGCGGCCCTTTCTCTCTGCCACCATGACCGCGGCTGAGAATATGCGGAGAATGTCCACGATCTTTCAGTCTTTGGACCAGATCCAGTGTCAGGGGTGTTTTTCCCGTGCCTCCAGCAGTCACGTTGCCGCAACATAGTACCGGGACTACGGCTCGGTAGCCTTCGCGGGTCATACGGCGACGGGTCAGACGGATCGCGATTCCTGCCAAAGGGCGCAGCATGAATGCCGCAGGGCCTACCCTCGGGACGGACCAGAATCGCGGAGCCCGTAGTCTCATCGTTCAAGTGTCTCCAGAATGCGGGGGCTTAGTCTGGACACCACGGAGCGCTGAAGCACTGCGGGTGAAGGCGTGACATGAGGTTCAGTGATCCACTGGTTCAGACTATCGATATCCCTAACGATGTGAAGATAATCGTGCAGCAGGTTAACCGCTTCCCGCCAGTTTTCCATAAGAGGGCCGGTTGCAGTCGGAACGCCCAGGCGAAGTGGTTCGAAAGGATTGTGGCCACCGCCTTTCCCCGCGAGAGAGTTGCCCAGGAAGCAGCAATTCGCGAGTCTGTAGAACAGGCCCAGTTCCCCTAATGTGTCGGCAATCCAGCCATGAGTCTTCTTGTTCGGCTCCTGCCCAACAGATCGCCGGGGCAGATCAAAGCGCGAAGCCAGTTCCTCGCCACGTTTTGGATGCCGAGGAATGAGGATTGTTAGAAGGTCGGGTTGTTTTTCTCTGGCGAGTGTTGCTGCTGCCAGAACCAGTTCCTCCTCACCAGGATGAGTCGAAGCCGCGACGAAAACCGGACGATTTCCAATCACGGCCTGAAGTCGTTCTAATTCAGCGAAGTCGCATGACAGAGGAGAGGCGTCCTGTTTGAGGTCTCCATCTTCATAAACGGCTTTGGTGCCTAAGGAGCGGAAGTGTGTCGCGTCTTCCGGGCCTCGGGCTGCAACCCAGGAAAGGCGGGAAAACATGCGTCCAGTCAGGCTTGAGGCTTTTTTCCAACGGCGAGCCGAGCGATCCGAGAGGCGACCGTTGACCAGCATGACGGGAATAGCCTTGCGGTAGCAGGCTGCAATAATACCGGGCCAGAGTTCGCTTTCTACAAAGACAGCACCATCCGGCTTCCAATGCGTGAGAAAACGGCCAAACCAGCGCGGCACATCGTGAGGAATAAAACGATGAGAGACGCGGCGCCCGAATTCTGGATGGCGGCTGACAATTTCTGCACCCGTCACCGTGGCGGTTGTGAACAGGACATGCAGATCTGGGCGCTTTTCCAGAAGATCATCAAGTAATGGTCGCGCACACAGGGTCTCCCCCACGCTGGCGGCATGTATCCAGAGAAGTGTACCTTCAGGGCGATGACCGCCCCCTAGACCCATTCTTTCACGAAGGCGGTCTGGCAGCTCCCGTCCTCGCTTCAGACGTACCCGCAGCATGATCGTCAGAGCAGGAGCCAGAAGGCTGCCAACGCCCCCCCACAACCGATCCATGACGGAAAGATTTTGATTGTGGACGTTAGCTTCCGCCTGCTTCGCAACGGCATTGAGTGCAACACGGAGCGTCTCGGTATCCGGTTCAAGAAGCGGTTCACCGACCACGACAGACCCGCGCCCAAAGGGGAGTGGAAATGTAAGGCCGTCCCACGAGGGCAGGCGAATGCTGTTACAGGCCATACCCAGAGGAATAATGGGGCGTCTGGAAATCCGCGATAGCACGAGAATGCCCGGCTGCACCTCTTCTGCTGGGCCGCGTGGGCCATCTGGAGTAATGGCGACAAAGGCACCCTGCTTCAGTTCCCGAAGAGCGACTCTCAGTGCCGCCGCGCCGCCTTTGTCCTTCCCTTTGCGGGACGTGGAGCCATGAATGCCAATGATTCCCCAAGGACGAATAGCATCCGCGATAAGGCGTCCATCCGCGTTGCGGGAAATCAGAACCCGCAGCTTCACCCGTGGTTCGATCGCCCGGGCCCAAAACCAGAGCGCTGGAGCCAGTGTCAGGGAACGGTGCCAGAGGGCAAGAACTGTTCCCTGATCAGCTTGCGTCAGAAGCGCTCTTGCCTGTTTGGTGCCTCCGACATTCCAGTGGGTGGAGCGCAGACAGGCACCTAACCAGACATGGATCATGCGAGCGGGCGATATCATGAGCAGTCGGGTAGCATGGTCAGATGGCGCTCGCAAAACTTTGTGACAGACTGTCAGGCTGCTTCGTGATGAACCTGAAGGCCGGTGAAGGTTACCCGGGCCATATCGGAGTGAGTTGGTGCGTGCCAACCCTGTTCGCCAGCCACAGCTTCGAACCATACACCCTGTGCTATCGCGGCAGAGGGCAATGAGAAGTGATTGTCTGTTCCGTTGACGATGATGCGCATCAGACCATTCGGAGACGTATGAATTCCGTAGCGAATGGTCTGATGCGGATAGACCGTGCCGACCACAACGCTCTGCTTGGATGTGCCATTGTCCACGAGTGCAAAGACCCGGTCGCCCTGAACACTTAGCTCTGCCACTGGATGCTGTGTGCTTGCCAGGCGGCCAATGACCACTTTTCCATTTCGTGGAAGCTGATCAATGTGCACGGTCGCTGTCATGTCAGAATTCGTTTGCTGAAAATACCATGCAGTATTTTCTCTCAAAAGCGTTTCCGGGGCGACCTTTCCACGAATGACTGGCTGGAGGCCGTCAGTCGTGAGTGTCAGGGCACCCGTCTGCTGATCGCGGGAGTAAAAAGCTGTGTTGTAGCCAGAGCTGAGTGTCGTGGATGGAACAAGATGCAGGCCCAGACGCTTGGCAGGCTCCTGAAGCGTAAAAGCCGAAATGTCCGGCGCTTGCGGGACATCCATGGCATGCACCGGCATAGCGATCAGAGCACTCAGGCAAAAAGCTGGGCCGGCAAGTCGGGAGATCATAATGTGTCCTTCCGGGGTTCTGGTTGTGACGTCAGATGACTGTTTCAACGCAGAACTCCCGAAAAGGACGCATGATTAGCGGCTCATGAGAACCGTGAGTTTCATGTTCTCAAGGATATGACGGGTCACGCCCCCCAGAATCATCTGGCGAAGACGGGAGTGGGAGTAGGCCCCCATGCTCAGCATATCAGCACCAAAATCTTCAGCCCCCTTTAACAGGCCGGCACCGACATCCTTATTGATGGGGTCGCAAGCGCGTGTCGTAGCGGAAATGCCATGTAGACGCAGGTAACGGACAACATCGTCGCCCGTAGGGCCGCGACGCTGATATTCCTGGCATGTCAAAACCTGAACGCCTTCCGCAGTATGCGCCCATGGCAGGATGCAGCGGAGTGCAAGCGAAGACTCGGGCGTTCCGTTCCAGGCAATGGCAATGCGGCTGCCTACTGTTTTCGGAGCAATTGGCGGAGCAATGACCAGAGGACGCCCACTGTCAAAAAGAATGGCATGCAGTGTTTCTGATGCGCGCGGGTCAGTGGCTGAAATCAGATTGGGCACGAGCGTCATGTCTGCCAGACGTGAGCGCCATGTGAGAGCATCATGTTCCGTGCCGTCCAGCACTTCGAGGCTGGCACTGACGCCACCGCCAATGGACATGCCGATCTTAGAGGCTTCGACGCGGCGAAGCCCGTTATTATGCACGAAGCTGTCGAAACTGTGTCGGATCCTGATGGCGCGGCGGTGAGCTTCCGTGGCCGCCGCATCAATCATTTCCGTCACCATTCCGGCAGAAATGCCTTCGCCAGCGAGTGTGGCAACTTCGGTCGGATCTGATCCGACAACGACAGCAGACAGGTGTGCATCAAAACGACGGGCAAAATCCAGGGCCACCGACATGACTGAATCCAGATCGTCGGCCCCGGTGAGGGGGAGAAGGATGTTCTTGATTTCGATAAGCATAACGTAAGGCTCCCCACCTTGGGAAAAGGGTGTTCTCTATCTTTACGGATAAAGACGCGTGACGTTCCATTCAGATCCATCACGAGTCCATAATGCTCGGTCATGGAGGCGGAAAGGCCGGTCCTGCCAGAACTCTATGGCGTCTGGAGCAACGCGGAAACCTGTCCAGTTGTTCGGGCGCGGAATAGGGCCATTGCCATATTTTTCTTCTGCGGCCTTCAGGCGCTCTTCAAAGGTGCTACGCTCATCCAGAGGGCGGGACTGGTCAGATGCAATGGCCCCCAGCCGGGACATGGGCGACCGGCTGGCGAAATAAGCATCTGCTTCTTCGTCACTGACCTGCGTAACCGGTCCTTCGATCCGGATCTGCCGACGCAGGGACTTCCAGTGGAACAGCAAGGCGACATGCGGATTGGCCAGCAGGTCGCCACCTTTGCGGCTCTCCACGTTTGTATAGAAGACAAATCCGCGCTCGTCCGCGCCCTTGAGCAAAAGCATGCGAACGGAAGGGCGGCCATCTGGCGTGGATGTTGCAACGGCCATGGCGTTCGGATCATTGGGCTCAGACGCTTCTGCGTCTGACATCCAGGCTGCAAACAGGGCAAATGGATCAGAAGTCAGATCGATGAGGGGCAGAGAGGGCATGGAAGTCTCCTGAAGCAGCGGGGACAGCCCGAAAGGGCGATGTGAGAACCATAGCGGCTCCGTCGGGGTCCCGGAACAGACCCTGTCAGGTTCCGGCTCCGAATTATGGCGTCAGAGGCATTATATAGAGGAAGCAGGAGCAGTTGCCTTGACCTGCCTCATGGGCCTGAAATCCACACTACGGCTGGAAACTGCCGTCCAAGAGGCATTGAGTGTCGTGTTACTCTTGTTTGCTGGCATCTCTTGTGCGACCACGGCGCTAACACGCCAACGCGATTCAGGAAACCTTCAATGTCTGAAACAGAAGACAACATCCCGGCTCCCGTGACCGGCACCCTCATGAAGGGCAAGCGCGGTGTTATCATGGGTGTCGCCAACAAGCATTCCATCGCTTGGGCTATTGCGAGCGCCTGTGCTGCACAGGGCGCGGAACTTGCTTTTACCTATCAGGGTGAAGCTCTTGGCAAGCGCGTGCGTCCCCTCGCGGAAAGCGTTGGCTCTGATCTGGTTCTGCCGTGTGATGTCAGCGATGATGCAGCAATCGATGCGACGTTCGATGAAATCGAAAAGGTGTGGGGCAAGATCGACTTCGTGCTTCACGCCATTGCTTTTGCTGACAAGCAGTACCTGCGCGGGCGTTACATCGACACGCCACGTGATGCTTTCCTCCAAGCCATGGACATTTCCTGCTATTCCTTCGTGTCCGTTGCCCGTCGTGCATCTGCCATGATGAATGCTGGTGGTTCGTTCCTGAGCATGACCTATCTCGGTGCAGAGCGCGTCATGCCACATTACAACGTTATGGGTGTTGCCAAGGCGGCTCTTGAAGCCTCCGTGCGTTACATGGCCGCTGATCTCGGCCGTGACGATATCCGCGTGAACGGCATCTCCGCAGGCCCGATCATGACGCTGGCCGCCAACGGCATCAGCGACTTCCGCTACATCCTGCGCTGGAACCAGCTCAACGCTCCGATGGAGCGTAACGTGACCCTGAAGGACGTTGGTGGTTCAGGCATGTACCTGCTCTCCGACCTCTCCAGCGGCGTGACGGGCGAAATCCATCATGTGGATTGCGGCTACCATACGGTTGGTATGAAGAACCCGGCAGCTCCGGACATCGCCGCTGTCAGCTCCGGGGACTGACATGTCAGACAACAGCTTCGGGCAACTCTTTCGCGTTACCACCTGGGGTGAAAGCCACGGACCAGCCATTGGCTGCGTCGTAGATGGCTGTC
The DNA here is from genome assembly GCF_018812145.1 of Gluconobacter sp. P5E10. Taxonomy (NCBI): domain Bacteria; kingdom Pseudomonadati; phylum Pseudomonadota; class Alphaproteobacteria; order Acetobacterales; family Acetobacteraceae; genus Gluconobacter; species Gluconobacter sp. P5E10. Next base: position 735,669 of record NZ_JACRVZ010000001.1, read on the forward strand.
CACCCCGCCTGAAGCTGTCCGAAGCGGACATCCAGCCTTGGCTTGATCGCCGTCGGCCGGGGCAGTCCCGCTTCACGACCCAGCGTCGGGAACCGGATCAGGTCCGGATCCTGTCGGGGGTGTTTGAAGGCCAGACGACCGGCACGCCTATTTCGCTGATGATCGAAAACATCGATCAGCGGTCGAAAGATTATGGTGAGATTGCCCAGAGCTATCGTCCGGGCCATGCGGACATTGCCTACGATCTGAAATATGGCATCCGCGATTATCGTGGCGGCGGTCGCTCTTCCGCGCGTGAAACAGCCATGCGTGTCGCGGCTGGTGCTGTTGCGCGCGTGCTGCTGAAAACGTTGGTCGGAGAAGGCGTGAAGATTCGCGCGGCCCTGACGGGGATTGGCGGTCAGACCATTGATCCAACCCGCTGGGACTGGGACGAAGTGGAGCGCAACCCGCTCTGGTGTCCGGACGCTGCGAGCGTTGGTCCATGGGAAGAGCTGCTCGACTCCATTCGCAAGGATGGCTCATCCATCGGGGCCACTGTTGAGGTTGTCGCGGAAGGTCTGCCGCCGGGTCTTGGTGCGCCAGTCTATGGGAAGCTCGATGCTGATCTCGCGGGTGCTCTGATGGGCATCAATGGCGTAAAGGGCGTGGAGATCGGCGACGGTTTCGCTGTCGCGGCTCTTCGCGGTGAGCAAAATGCTGATCCGATCGCACCAGGGCCGCAGTTCGCATCGAACCATGCCGGTGGCATCTTGGGAGGCATCTCCACGGGGCAACCAATCGTGGCTCGCTTTGCCATCAAGCCAACCAGTTCGATCCTGACGCCTGTGCCGAGCATCAATAGTGCAGGGGATTCGGTGGAGGTTCGCACCAAGGGACGACACGATCCCTGCATCGGTATCCGTGCCGTGCCTGTGGCGGAAGCCATGATGGCCTGCGTTCTGGCAGACCATCTGCTGCGCAATCATGCGCAGTGTGGCTGGGACAACTGATCCCAGCCTTCAGGCTTTAGCTGGCGAGCTTGGCGTCCAAAGTGATCTCCGTATTGAGAACCTTGGACATTGGACAGCCAATCTTGGCCTTGTTGGCAGCGTCCAGGAAGTCGGCCTCGGTTGCGTTCGGAACCACGCCACGAAGCGTCAGATGGGCCTTCGTAACGGCAAAGCCATCACCAACCTTATCCAGGGAAATTGTCGACTCCGTATCGAGGGAGTCGGCTGTAAAGCCAGCATCACCAAGGATCAAAGATAGCGCCATTGTGAAGCAGCTGGCATGGGCCGCGCCGAGCAGTTCTTCCGGGTTGGTGCCGGGCTTGTCTTCGAATCGCGTGTTGAAACCATAAGGCTGGTCCTGAAGGGCGCCGCTCTGCGTCGAGATGGTGCCCTTGCCTTCCTTGATGGTGCCGCTCCAGTGGGCCGAAGCTTTCTTGTTGATGGTCATGAGACGCTCTCCGCGTGTTGGGGGATGCTGTCTCCAACGTGACCAGACAGGAAACGTTGCCGTGAAAAAACAGTGTGGTGTGGTTGTGAGGCCACTCAGGAAAAGCCCCCTTGGGGATGAATGGGAACCTATGGCGGTTTTCTGCGATTGCCCCAATATATAGGGGTGTGGATCGTTTATGCCCCTAGATATGGATGACTCCAAATTCACAGCTCTTTCCAATTTGCAAGAGAAGAGTTCGCTTGCAGTGACGGGCGCGGGTGTGGAATTGGAGGGTCATCAAATCGAAAAAATCAGACTGCCGGAGCAGAGCGCAATGACACTTCATGACGTGACGATGGACACGCCACATACGGCCGACCGCCCGCATGACGTGCTTCCGCCTGTTGACCATCCTGTTGGCGAGCGTGCCGTTGGGGAGGGGGAAGAAACGCCGGACATGTTCGATGATGTCGTGCAGCTTCCGGGCCATCATGCCGTCCGTGTGGATCGTTCACGTGATTCGCTTCTGACGGATTTTGGCAAGGCGACTCTGAACAACCGCTACCTTCTGCCGGGCGAGCATTATCAGGATCTGTTTGCGCGTGTTGCGTCCTATTACGGGGCGGATCAGGGCCATGCCCAGCGTATTTATGATTACATTTCGCGCCACTGGTTCATGCCAGCTACACCGATTCTGTCTAACGGTGGAACGTCCCGCGGTCTGCCGATTTCCTGCTTCCTGAACGAAGCCGAAGATAGCCTGGAAGGTATCGTCGGCCTCTGGAACGAAAACGTCTGGCTGGCATCCAAGGGCGGCGGCATCGGGTCTTATTGGGGCAATCTGCGCTCAATCGGCGAGAACATCGGTCGTAACGGCAAGACGTCCGGCGTCATTCCGTTCATCCGCGTGATGGACAGCCTGACACTAGCTATCTCGCAGGGGTCTCTGCGTCGTGGGTCTGCGGCTGTGTATCTGCCGGTCTGGCATCCTGAAATCGAAGAATTCACGGAAATGCGCCGCCCAACGGGTGGTGACCCAAACCGTAAGGCCCTGAACCTGCATCATGGCGTTCTGATCACAGACGCCTTCATGCGGGCTGTTGAGGCGGACGAGGAATGGCCTCTGCTGTCCCCGAAGGATCACAGCATCATCCGCAAGGTGTCCGCTCGCGGGCTGTGGATCCGCATCCTGACGGCCCGTATGGAGCAGGGCGAGCCGTACGTCATCTACTCGGATCATGTGAACCGCGCCCGTCCAGAACATCACAAGCTGGCCGGTCTTGAGGTCAAGACTTCCAATCTCTGCGCCGAGATCACGCTGCCAACCGGTATCGATCATCATGGCAAGAACCGGACGGCTGTCTGCTGCCTGTCTTCCTTGAACTTGGAAACCTGGGACGAGTGGAAGGACGATCCGCAGTTCATTGAGGACGTCATGCTGTTCCTCGACAACGTTCTGCAGGATTTCATTGACCGTGCCCCGGATGACATGGCGCGTGCCAAGTACGCCGCTGCCCGGGAACGCTCTGTCGGTCTTGGCGTGATGGGGTACCATTCCTTCCTTCAGGCCCGGATGATCCCGTTCGAAAGCGTGATGGCGAAGGTCTGGAACAAAAAAATCTTCCAGCATATCCGCGCTCAGGCCGATGCGGCTTCAAAGAAGCTGGCGGAACTGCGTGGTCCTTGCCCAGATGCTGAAGAGTACGGCTTTATGGAGCGTTTCTCGCACAAGCTGGCAATTGCTCCGACGGCGTCCATTTCCATCATCACGGGTAATGCCAGCCCCGGCATCGAGCCGATCAGTGCCAACGTCTTCCTTCAGAAGACCCTGTCTGGTTCCTTCTCGGTCCGTAACCGCCATCTGACCACGATTCTTGAAGAGCGCGGCCAGAACACGGACAAGGTGTGGTCTGACATCACCCTGAGCAAAGGCTCCGTTCAGCATCTGGACTTCCTGACGCAGGATGAGAAGGACGTCTTCAAGACGGCCTTTGAGCTGGATCAGCGCTGGGTTGTCGAACATGCCGCCGACCGTGCGCCGTTCATCTGTCAGGCACAGTCGGTCAACCTCTTCCTGCCGGCGGATGTTCATAAGCGCGACCTGCATCAGATCCACTTCCAGGCCTGGAAGAAAGGCCTGAAGTCTCTGTATTACTGCCGTTCCCTGTCGGTGCAGCGTGCTGATGCAGTCTCCACGCTGGCCGTGAAGAGCGATATTCTGGACGATGAGAAGTACGAAGCTACTGTGCAGGCTGCCCCGCGTGGCAAAATGAGCAGTGGCGATTACGACGAGTGCCTCGCCTGTCAGTAAGGCAGGTTGGTACTATCGGTTTAAAAATCCTGGCTCCTCGTTTTGGGAGCCGGGATTTTTTTTATCTTCTCAGGGCGTGTCAGGCGCTCTAACACGACGGAAACCCAACCAGAGTAGGATGAGCCCCACTGCTGTAGCGATCCATCCGAATGTTGCGCCGGGAGGTTCAAAATGAAAGTGGATCCGGGTTGGTCCTGCAGGAAGCGGGATACGTTCAAATAACCCGTCCCACACTTCCGGGACGATGGGAGTGCCATTCACCTCGGCCGTCCATCCAGGCAGCATGACCTCGCGACGAACAAGATAAGTTGGCGCTGGGCAGTTTGCGGCAAGCGTCTCCCGGTCTTTCAGAGTAAGGGTGCAGGCTACCTCAGTCTCAAAATAGGGGGCAGCGTTCTTCAGTTGGATGAGATCTCCGGTTCCCGTGTGCAGGACGGGCATCATGGCTTCGCGCACAGCCTCTGTCTCAAAGCGGATGCGCGGCCAAGCCACATGATCCTTCACGGTGGACCAGATCATGATGTCTGTGGTGGCCTCTTTAAGGCTTAATGTCAGGGTGTGGGCATCGGCTGGAATGATTCTATCCAGTTCGATCGACGTCAGACCGTTGTCTGTTGCCTCTTTCAGTCGTGTCTGACCCGTTGCGCATTGCGTGTCGGAACAAGTGGACAGAATCAGAATTCCGTTCGAGTTTCCGGCGTAAGTGCCCAATTGCAGCGTTGCGAGGCGGCTGACCGGCTTTTCCCATGATGAAATATCGATTGTGACTTCTGGGGCGCTTGGCGTCAGAGGAAAGCCGCTTGGTTGGCGGTTTTCTAGAGGATAGGGCGCGATACTTGGCATGCCATGACCCGGAGGAACCAGCACGGCTGACACGCCAAGTTTGGCAAATAGATCAGGATGCTGGGCCAAAGAGGCTTCCAGAAAGGCATCGCCATTTTCAGCAAAAGGATAGGAGCCATTAAAGGTTACGGCGTCGACTTTTGAGCCGAAGTCCTGTTTCAGGCGCTCGATCCATGCTTTCGGTGTGGGAATGGCGTTGTGATTGATAGAGGCGATCCGCAGATAAGCGCCATAATTTGGCTCAATCGGGCCAATGGTCACGAAGCGCTGTAGGCCGGTTTCACCCTGTAGTGCCGTAATAAGGCGTTGGTCTGGATGGGGTTGTTCCGGATAGGCGCTTAGAAGAGGAAATCCGAACAATAAAAGGGTCTCACAAAAGAGAACCGTTCCAATAATTTTCGGATGTTTCCTGCTCACTGCAAAAAAAACCACAACAGCCAAGCAGAGGCTGCCAAAAATCAGCGATCCCACCGCATAAATGTGGGAGGAAACTGGTCCTTCGGAAACCGAGCGAAGTTTAGTCAGGAACTGATGATCCAGACCATAGGTCGTGACAATCAGGGCGCTCATCACACAAGCAGACAGGATGATTGCTCTGGGGCGCCACATACCACGGAACATGTCATCCAGGGCGAAGGCTGCAAGAAAGATCAGACAGCTTTCCACCATGGGTTCGCAAAGGCGAAAAAATACGGTGTGCCCAAGTCCTGGCACCAGATCGACGAGTTGAGTGAGCCCCGAAACACCGGCCTGTTTTCCCACGACAGCAAGGAAAATGCCGAGCAGCAGGAAGCGCAGCCCTCGCTCGTTGTTGCCCCCGATGGCGCATAAAGCCAGAAACGGAAGAGTAAGCCCGCAATAGCCTCCTAGGGCATACCATGCCTCCAATTCGGAGCCGTAGAATATGGGGCCGTTGATGTAGGGGAATAGCAGCATCGACCATGCCTGATGCGGCAGGGTCTCATCATTGATGCCGCCGTGAACGCCGATGTCAGCATGGGGTAGGAATGTCAGAAAAGCGAGGAGTTGTGGGGCGGCAATCAAACCTGCCGTGAGGCCCCCAAGGCAGATGTGAAGGGCAAAGCGGGATCTGCTGTCAGGAGCAGTCTGGAAAAAGCGTAGAACCGCAAGCCCGAGCGCGATCAGTCCTAAAAGAAAGGCAGTTTCGGGAAAGCCTGCCAACAGGAGATAGGTTAGGCTTAGAGCAAGCCAGCCCCAGTTCCCGGTTCGGGCACGTTCCACGCCATAGAGAGCGAGAGGCAGAAAGGCGAGGGGTTCAGACGGGCCGTCCGACGCCCATGCATAGGTGCCGTTGAAAGCATAGAGCAGGCCACCGATCAGCGCGGCGCGCGGATCGAGACGCAGCTGTTTCAAAAATGCATATGTGGACAGGCCCGCGATGATTTGCAGAGTGCACTTCATCATCAGGAGACCATTCGGCAGCCCCAGAAACAGCACGAATGGTAGAAAAAATGCGGCAGGCTGGTATTCGCCTGCCAAAGGCATGCCGACACCGCTGTAGGGATTCCACCAGGGAATGACCCCATGTACCCAGTCGTGCGCCACAAGTCGGCCGAGGGCTTCTACGAAAACGCCTGCGCAACCGTCGATCCAGCCTGGATGTCCCGGTATCAGTCCCTTCGCGGCACTGGCGGAGTTCTGCACCATCAGTGACGTCGTCATCATTGGGTCGCTGGAGCGTAATCCGAGCCATTCCGGCAGATAGATGCAGATTGGCAGGAAGATCAGCGCGAGAAGGTGAGAGCGAGGCCAGAAGCGACGCGTTTTCTGGGGCATGGAAGCTCCGCCGGGAGGATTGTGTTCTTTGCATAACTAGAGCCTTCTGGTCCTTCAAGAGAATGCGCTGTGACGCGTGACTATGATCGCATCCGAAGCTATGCTTGGAGCAGCAGGAAACCCAAAGGCCAGACAGGCTGCGTACCTTAGCGCCCTTTGATGGAAAGCCTTTGTCCTGGTTAAGATATTGAGAAAACACGTTATTCGTGCGTCTGTGGCTTTCCCGTAAGGAGAGGTAAGGTGCACTGAAAACGTGTCTTTGAGGAAAGTAAGGTCATGAGCAACACGACCCCGAATGCTGGCGAAACGCCAGCGACCGAGCAGCATTATGACCTGATGACTGCGAACCCGGTGTACAAACCGTTTCGCTACCCGTGGGCCTATGATGCCTGGCTAACCCAGCAGCGCGTTCACTGGCTCCCGGAAGAAGTGCCGCTGGCTGATGACGTGAAGGATTGGCACCGTACGTTGACGGAAGCCGAGCAGCATCTCGTGACGCAGATCTTCCGCTTCTTCACGCAGGCGGACGTGGAAGTGAATTCCGCGTACATGAAATATTACAGCCAGGTCTTCAAGCCGACTGAAGTGCTGATGATGCTGTCATCGTTCTCGAACATCGAGACGATCCACATTGCGGCCTATTCCCATCTTCTCGACACCATCGGGATGCCAGAAACAGAGTATTCGGCCTTCCTGAAGTACAAGGAGATGAAGGATAAATACGATTTCATGCAGTCGTTTAACATCGACAACAAGCGTGAGATCGCGAAGACCATGGCGGCCTTCGGCGCCTTCATGGAAGGGCTTCAGCTTTTCGCATCGTTCGCGATCCTGCTGAACTTCCCGCGCTTCAACAAGCTCAAGGGCATGGGGCAGATTGTCTCTTGGTCCGTGCGTGATGAAACGCTGCACTGCCTGTCCATGATCCGTCTGTTCCGCACGTTCATTCGTGAGAATCCGGAACTGTGGACGGAAGATTTCCGTGAAGAACTGAAGGAAATCTGCCGCACGACCGTTGAGCATGAAGACGCGTTCATTGATCTGGCCTTTGAAATGGGCCCGGTTGAAGGAATGTCCTCGGAAGACGTCAAGCGTTACATCCGCTTTATTGCGGATCGTCGTCTGACGCAGCTTGGTCTTGATCCGGTTTATGGTGAGGAAGAAAATCCGCTCCCGTGGATTGATGACATGCTGAACGCTGTTGAGCATGCCAACTTCTTCGAAAACCGCTCTACGGAATACTCCCGTGCCTCTACGTCCGGCACCTGGGAAGAAGCCTTCGAAGGCAGCGTCTTCGAATAATCTGGGGATAGGGGAGAGTCAGCTTTCGGACAGGCTTTCTCCCCGTCGCAGAACCCGTTCGGCCGCATCGGTAAAGCGGCCATCCTCTTCATGTAAAACCAGTCCCGGACGCAGGCGAAAGATGCCTTTGCCGCCGTGGATGGCCTGGATTAGCACCAGTTTCGCTTCCCGTCCCTGTTTGGGCCAGAAGGGGTAGAGCTGGAGTGAACCGCACCCGTTTTCCAAAAGCGTGTGGCAGGCTCTGTCCGTGATCGCTGCGGATATGATGAACGTCAGTGTTCCACCGGGTAGAACCCAGCGGGTGAGGCTGCGGATCCACGCCTGTGGGTCGGTGTTTTCTGCGCTGAGGGCTAGTCGCCGTCGTTCGTCGGGGGAGGGCGTACCATGCGCGCTGTGCCAAGGAGGATTGGCCATCACGTGATGGAAGCGACCGTTGGCTGTCGGAGCCAGAACTCGCAAGGATGATGGGATTGTCGGGAGCACGGCCTGAAGAGCCGAAAGCGATGTTCGCGAGTCTGGAAACGGGTTGTTCAGGAAATTGTGAGCTGCCAATTGTACTGTATCCGCATCGGCCTCTAGCCCAATGCCGCTCACGCCAGCAACCCGTGCTGCAAGGCATAGCAAGCCTGCGCCTGCACCGCATCCTGCCTCCAGAATGGTCTCTCCGGCTCGTGCAGGGACCGCTGCCGCCATCAGGACGGGCTCAAGCCCCGTACGATAGCCCTTTCGAAATTGTCGGTAGTGGAGTCGTCCGTTGAGCAATGTTCCGTCCCTTTCGTTTTCAGAAAGGGGGGAAGTGCTCTTCAGATAGGCCTTAGGGGGCTGCAATGGGTTGACCACCTTCCTGCTGCCGCTCATATGGTCATTCCAACCTGTCGTCCGGCGTTAATATGGCCTGGTCGCTTTTCCAGACAGGAAGAACGAGCAGGGATACGCCACATCATATCGTGCCTGCACGGTCCTGGGCAGTCCTGGGATAGTGTGCAGGAACTGGAGTAAAGACCCTTGGATTCTGCCGCACCGGATGCTGCCGTGACCGTTGATAAAGCTGTGGTTCAGGGTACAGGTGGCGAAAGCGCACTGTCAGCGCTGTCAGCCTATCTCGAAGAGGACATGCTGGCTTGCAACCGCGCCATTATCGCGCGGATGGAGAGCCCTGTCCCCCTGATCCCGCAGCTTGGCGCTCACCTGGTGGCTGCTGGCGGCAAGCGCCTTCGTCCCCTTCTGACGCTCGCTTCAGCACGGCTGTGTGGTTATCAGCCAGGCCCTGATCATCAGCGTCATGTCGGGCTCGCAGCCTGCGTGGAGTTCATTCACACCGCAACTCTGCTGCATGATGATGTCGTGGACGAGAGCACCCTGCGTCGCGGGCTGGCTTCAGCCAATGCCGTGTTCGGCAACAAGGCGTCCGTTCTGGTGGGGGACTTCCTGTTCGCCCGTTCGTTCCAGCTTATGACGGCAGACGGCTCCCTGAAGGTCATGGCGATCCTGTCAGATGCGTCTGCAACGATTGCTGAGGGCGAAGTCCTTCAGATGGTTGTGCAGAACGATCTCACGACGCCTGTTGAGCGGTATCTCGAAGTCATTCACGGCAAGACGGCCGCACTGTTTGCGGCGGCCTGCCGCGTCGGTGCTGTTGTGGCCGAGCGTCCGAATGCCGAAGAGGATGCTCTGGAGCAGTTCGGCACTAATCTTGGTATGGCGTTCCAGCTTGTTGATGATGCTCTCGATTATGCCGCGGACCAGCAGGTTCTGGGCAAGACCGTTGGCGATGACATGCGGGAAGGCAAGATCACTCTGCCGGTCCTGGCCGCCTATGAGGCTGGCTCACCGGAAGAGCGTGTGTTCTGGGAGCGCGTTATCGGGGAAGGCGAGCAGACTGACGAAGATCTGCCTCACGCTCTGAACCTGATTGCGAAAACAGGTGCGATCAATACGACGATCGCCCGAGCGCAGGTCTACGCAGATGCGGCTGTTGAAGCCCTGTCCATTTTCCCAGATAGCGAACTGCGTCGCCTTCTGATTGAGACGGTTCAGTTCACGGTGAACCGGGCCCGCTAAAAAGCTCTGTTTTGCGCCAGTCCGCTCAGGGCTGGCGCAGACCTTGCTTTCAGGCTGTCAGTGCGAGCGGGCTGAAAAGAGACCATTCCGAAAAACCTAAACGGCTTACGGCAGCTCCCAGGCGTGGCGCATTGAATGGTGCGCTTGTCATGAAAAGCCGGGGCGGGGCTGAAACTTTGTCTGTTGTGATGGGTGCTAGGGTTTCAAGCACAGTCCGCACCTGACGGGCGACGGCTGGTGCTGGGTCAAGCCAGTTCAGGTTGGGATGTGCAAGGCGTTGAAACGCTGGCATCAGGAACGTGTAATGCGTGCAGCCAAGCCCGACGGTATCGATGTCCTCGCCATGAGGCTGTTCGAACAGGCACGTCAGTTCGCGTTCGACGTCTGCATCCGGAATGGCATCGCCCAGAAAAGCACGTTCAGCCAGATCGGCCAGTCCGCGCGCACCATGGGTGATGAGACGACAATCCGAGGCAAACTGTCGATGCAGTTCCAGTACATAGGGTCGCCGGGCTGTTGCTGACGTGGATAGCAGACCAACGGTCCGGGTCGTGGAAACACGACCGGCCCAGCGGATAGGTGGGACGCATCCGACAACAGGGATGGAGAGACGTTCACGGAGCGCTGGCAGTGCAATAGTGCTCGCCGTGTTGCAGGCAATCACCAGAACATCTGGCTGGACGTCACGGCAGGCTGCTTCGAGCAGGCTGACGATGCGGCCGGTCAAGCGGTCATCAGGTTGTTCCCCATATGGAAACAGCGCGGTGTCAGCCAGATAGTCGATCGTGAGGGCGGGGAGGATGTCGCGCAGAGCCTGAACGACACCCATCCCTCCGATGCCCGAGTCAAAAACAAGGCATCGGGACAAAAGGGCAGGAGAGCCCACGGGCGTCAGCCTTCTGCTTTGGCCTTGAGCGCCAGCGCTTCTTCGGCGCTGCCAACACCGCCGTGCTTGCGGGACCAGCCACAGGGATCTTCAAGGAAGCGACGAACCTCGGCACTGTCCTTTTCAGAGAAATAATCGCCGCCTGCACACGCTTCGAGAACATCCCACCACGTGCACAGCGCGTGCAGGGAGATGTCCATGTCTGCCAGCGTTTTGTGGGCGCCGGGGAACACGCCATAAAAGAACACGACGAAGGTGTGATTCACGATGGCGCCTGCATCGCGCAGGGCATTGGCGAATCGGATCTTGGATGCGCCGTCTGTCGTCAGGTCTTCGACCAGCAGGGTGCGCATGCCATCGGGCACATCACCTTCGATCTGCGCATTACGTCCAAAACCCTTCGGCTTTTTGCGGACATACGCCATCGGCGTCATCATGCGGTCTGCGATCCACGCAGCGAACGGGATACCTGCCGTCTCGCCGCCGACGACCGCATCGATGCTTTCATAGCCGATGTGGCGGCCGATCTTCTCGACGGCCAGTTCCATGATCTTGGTCCGGGCGCGGGGGAAGAAGATGATCTTTCGGCAGTCGATATAGACCGGGGACTTCCAGCCTGACGTCAGGGTGTAAGGCTCTTCCGGACGGAAGTTGACGGCCTTGATCTCCAGAAGGATGCGGGCGGTGGTCAGGGCTGCGTCCCGGTCCCACTGGGTGCGACCCGCGATCGGGCTCTCTCCATGTTGTGTCATGCTGCTCTCCACTGACGTCGTTTTCTGTGGTTTACCGGCCACAAGACACAAAGGGTAGTGCCAAATTCGTACGCACTTGTTGCTGTTATAGGGAGACCCAATCTATGCTTGCGCAGTCAGGCCTTGCCCCCTAAGGAGTAAGACCGTTTTTCCTCTTCTGAAGCAGGATCAAAAGTGAGCATCGAAACCAGCCGGATCGGCCGGAAATGCGAACGTGCCGTTGTCACAGCCTATCAGGAACTGCGTGAGGTCGGTCAGCCGGACATGCAGGCCTTTGCTGCATGCACGACGCTTTACCGCATCCATCATCCTGAATCTTCCATCACGGAAGCACGTCGCCTTGTTGCGGAATGGATCGACCATCACGTTGTCCGCAAGGCTGATGGCCAGACTTCGGGCTGCGATTGCTAATCCAGCCCGTAGACAGGGGCCTTTCAGCCCCGGTCACTCATGGAAACAAACTCCCGCTTTGTTTCCCCTACATAAAGCTGGCGAGGGCGCGTAATCCGCCCGGCCGGATCTTCAATCATTTCTTTCCATTGGCTGACCCACCCCACTGTCCGCGCAACCGCGAAGAGAACAGTGAACATGCTTGTCGGAATCCCGAGAGCTTTCAGGATCAGACCTGAGTAGAAATCCACATTCGGATAGAGCTTACGGCTGACGAAATAATCGTCTTCCGTGGCCACTCTTTCCAGTTCCTTGGCAAGGTCGAGCAGCGGATCGCGCTCCAGGCCAAGCTCGGAAATCACTTCATGGCACGTCGCCTGTAGGATTTTCGCGCGAGGATCAAAATTCTTGTAGACGCGATGGCCAAAGCCCATCAGACGAACGCTGGAATTTTTATCTTTAACCTGCTCCAGAAAAGCAGGGATGCCCTCACGTGTTCCGATAGACTGAAGCATGTTCAATGCCGCTTCGTTGGCTCCCCCATGAGCCGGTCCCCAGAGCGCAGCAATGCCGGCAGAGATGCAGGCGTAAGGGTTCGCGCCGGTAGAACCAACAAGTCGAACCGTCGTGGTTGATGCGTTCTGCTCATGATCGGCGTGCAGGAGCAGGATACGGTCCATGGCGCGCGCCAGAACCGGATTGACCCGGTAGTGATTGCCCGGGCGGGCAAAAAGCATGTGCAGGAAATTCTCGGAGAACGACATCTCTTCATCTGGATAGATGAAAGGCTCTCCGATGGAATATTTGTAGGCCCACGCTGCAATCGTCGGCACTTTGGCAATGAGCCTGCGGGCAGAGAGATCCCGGTCTTCTGCCTGTGAAATATCCAGACCATCATGATAAAATGCGGACAGCGCACCAACAGTCCCGCACAGAATAGCCATCGGGTGGGCATCTCGGCGGAAACCGTTGAAAAAATTGCGGATCTGCTCATTGAGCAGCCGGTGGGTGTTCATGTCAGCTTGAAACGCCTGATACTGCGGAGTGGTCGGCAGTTCTCCGTAAAGCAGCAGGTAGGCTGTTTCCGTGAAGCTTGCATTCAGGGCGAGGTCTTCAATGGGATAGCCGCGGTGAAGAAGCGTTCCTGCATCGCCATCAATGAATGTGATCTTGCTGGTGCAGGTTGCCGTTCCCGTCAGGCCCGGATCAAAGGAAAAAATACCCAGATTCTGTTGGATTCCACGCAGGTCTGCGACGTCCGGGCCCATGGTGCCTTTCAGGAGGGGCGCCTGCATGGAAGCGCCGCCAGCATGAAGGGTAGCAGTTTCGGACTTTGGATCGTGCATGGAACAGGCGCCTGTCTGGCAGAGTGACGGAAAGGACTAAAGTCTAGGGTGTAGGGGTTTTCCCTGTCCAGAGACACCATCTGTCAGGCCGTCGATGGCCTCAAAAAAAGCGGAAAAACCTAAAAACCGCCGTGAAACCGCGCGCCTTAAAGTTTTTGTTAATAAAATTGTGTTTTTGAATGCGTTTCGGCTACAACCCGCGCTCTTCACGTCGTCAGGTTTAGAAAACCTTCGATTTTCTTTTCCGTCAAAACAGGATCTTCATGTCTCAGATAGTTTCTTCAGGTCAGGCAATCTCCGGGGGTACCGTCAGCGGAGAGGGTAACATTCTGACCGTTGAAAATGGTGGCTCTATTCAAAGGGTGACCGTTGTGAGCGGTGGTGCTGTTTCTAACGAAGGGGAAGATCGTTTTCTGACCATCAGCAATGGTGGAACCCTGACAGTTGGGTCTGCAGGTAATTCCTACAACGCGACTGTTTTGTCCGGGGGGCTCCAGGCTGTTACGAACGGCGGTCATGCCTACAATGTAGCCGTCAGCAGCGGGGGAATGCAGGTTACGTCTTCGGGCGGTAAGTTGACCCATACACAGCTGAACCCCGGCGCTACCCTCTCGGCTCTGTCTGGCTCGATTGTTGACCATGCTGAAGTTCGCAGTGGAGCGTCGTTCTACGTTGCATCCGGAGCGGTTGCAGATACGACCGTTATTTCGTCGGGCGCTGTCCTGACGCTGCAAAGCGGGGGAATTCTGACCGAGACGATCCTGTCGTCAGGCGGACGGATTGACCTGGATGGACTGAGCTATTCGGACGGGGAAACAGCGACCTTTGTCAGTAGTGGGGGCGCTTATTATCTGAACGTCACTTCTGGTGGAAATGTCGTTTATTCCACGCGGATGCAGGGCGATTACAGCAGCAATGGTGTGACCCTGACGAAAGATGATGACGGTTCAACAATCGCTTCGCTAGGCCCGGTCTGCTTTCTTGGAGGAAGCCTTATCCAGACACCGACTGGTGAGGTCGTTGTTGAAGACCTGCGTGCCGGGGACGAAGTTGTGGTCATCCGGGACGGCACCGAGCAGGTTGAACGTCTGAATTGGGTAGGACGCAAGAAAGCACAGGTTCGTAAAGGGCCCCATCTGGATGAAGCTGGCTATCCGGTCCGCATCTGCAAAGGGGCCGTGTCTGAGCGTGTTCCTCATACAGATCTGCTGTTGACGTCAGAGCATTGCCTTTATCTCAATGGTGTTTTCATTCCAGTGCGTATGCTCGTGAATGGCGGCAGCATTGCCTACGCAACTGACATCACGTCCTATGACTACTACCATGTCGAGACAGCCAACCATGATGTGATTGTGGCAAACGGTCTGACGACAGAGAGCTATCTCGACACAGGAAATCGCAACAGCTTTGCTCAGCCAGGAAGCATTGCTCACTTCTCGACTGTTGCAAAAAGCTGGGAGCACGACGCATCTGCACCACTGGAGACGGATCGGGCAGTCGTAGAGCCTGTCCATGCTCGTTTGGCACAGCGCTCTGAACAGCTTGGCCTGAACGTGGCGTCTGAATCTGAGACCACGGGTGAACATGATCTCCATCTTGAAACACGTTCGGGGCAACATATTGCTCCTATGCGTCAGGTCGGAGGAAGGCTCCTCTTTTCACTTCCGACGGGTGCGCGCACGGTTCGTCTGGTGTCACGCGCGTCTCGGCTGTGTGATTCGGTTGGTCCCTATCTAGATGACCGCCGGATGCTCGGCGTTCTGACGCGAACGATCCGTCTTTGGGATGGAGATGGAATGCAAGACCTTATGGCGCGCCAGCCCGCAGATGCTGAGGGATGGTATCCAGCAGATCCGTCAGGAATCCGTTGGACGAATGGCAATGCTCTTCTCGAACTCGGGGCGCGTTCGGCCACTGACGCCGGTGTTCTGGAAGTCGAAATTCTTGAGGCTGGCCCCTATGTAAAACCTCAGGCCGCTGAAAAACGCATCAGCCTTCTTTGCGCCTGAGCGAGGCTGGTACGCCAGTCAGGGGGTAAGAACCTGACTGGCTCTGACAGTGGAAGGCCGGATATTCATCCAGTCTTCCTGTGTCTGAAAGACAGTTAGGGTTGCCGGCGCGTAACCATGTCTCAGAGCCGCAAAAGTATCGCTTTGGAGAGCCGGCCCAGCAAGGTCGTGAGCCAGTGTTCCTATGGCCGGGTTGTGCCCGATCAGGAGGAGTGTCCTGATATCTTCTGGTGTGGCGTGAATGAAGCCATAAAGCGTGTCGACGTCAGCCCCATAGAGGTTGCTCTCAAGCTGCGGAATAGCCGCGTCTGGAAGAGCAGAGAGCACGCCCTCTGCCGTTTCCCGTGTTCGGCGTGCAGGGCTGCAAAGCACTTGAACAGGCCCTGGTAACTCCAGCTTTGCAAGCTGGGCACCAATTCTGGCCGCCTGTTGATGGCCCATTGGTGTCAGTGGCCGCTCAATATCACCCGATCCTGAATAAAGGTGAGGACCCGCTTCAGCATGCCGCAGAATGAGGAGCAGGCGTTCGGTCATTCAGTGGGTACCGTTGGCTTGGGCAGCGATGGCCTCGTGGTGGCGAATGACCTCACGAATAACAAATGCGAGAAATTTTTCAGCAAAATCAGGGTCCAGATGCGCGTCTCGTGCCAACTGGCGCAGGCGTTCGATTTGCCGGGCTTCCCGATTAGGGTCTGCGGCGGGCAGGCTGGAACGCGCCTTGAGTTCGCCAACAGCCTTGGTGCAGCGGAACCGCTCTGCCAGCATATGAATCAGGGCGGCGTCGATATTGTCGATGCTGGCACGCAGGCGCTCAAGTTCTGCGAGGGCGGAAGAGCTGTCAGAAGTCATTGATATCGATCCATGCAAGGTGGCCGCCTTTTCCTGCGCCCAGATCCGTGAAGACAGCCGTGCCGCCAAGACGCCCCGTCCGGCGCCAGGGGCGTCCGTCAGTCGAGCGGCGGTCATGGCCGACATAGACCGTCATTCCGTCCGGAATGCGGTTGATCCAGGTTAGGCGGCGTTCGGGATATCCGTCCGGCTGCATGCGGCCGGTGGTTTCGCCAAAAAGGGCGCGAGACAGGGGCGCGGACATTTCGCCCAGACCCGGGACTGCGGGTTCTGAGAGCATCGCTGTATGGAAGCCGCCGTGTACGAACAGCGCGCGGCCAAGCTGAAGCCATGTCGGGGCCGCCGCAATGGCGTCATAAGTGCGCTGTTGAAGCCCTTCGTACTCGGGAAGGGCAAATTGGCGCAGCGTTTCTTCAAGCGGTGGGTCTCGCCGCAGACGCCGCCCTTCCAGGGCACGACCGAGCTTCCGATCGTGATTGCCGAGAATGAAGAGGCCACGCTGTGTTTCAAGCAGGTCAAGCATGAGCTCCATCACACCTGCGCTGTCCGGCCCATGATCCACCAGATCCCCGAGCTGGATGATAAAACGTTCCGTCGCTGTCGCGTGACGGAAAGCGTTCAGATCACCGTGCACGTCTCCCACCACACGAAGACCGTGTTCACGGATTCGCGTCATGATTGGGGCGGGGAGAGGTGGTTCGACGAAAATGGGTTCGGTCTTTCAAGGCGTTTTGTCTATCAAAAGGCTTCAACGCCTTAACGTCAATTTTCGATTGAAGAAAAAAGACTTCAGCCTTCGACAAGAGCGGCAGCACGCCCCAGATCAACCGACAATACCCGGCTTACACCACGTTCCTGCATCGTAACACCATAAAGCCTGTCCATATGCGCCATGGTGAGCTGATGATGGGTCACGACAAGGAAGCGCGTACCCGCTTCCTTGGTCATATCGGTCAACAGGGAACAGAAGCGTTCCACGTTGGCGTCATCGAGCGGAGCATCCACTTCATCCAGCACGCAAATTGGCGCAGGGTTACAGCGGAACGTCGCAAAGATGAGAGACAGTGCTGTCAGAGCCTGCTCACCGCCGGAAAGCAGGGAAAGGGTGGAGAGCTTTTTCCCCGGCGGCTGGGCAAAGATTTCCAGACCAGCTTCCAGCGGATCATCACTGCCGACCATACCCAGATGCGCGCGGCCACCCCCGAACATGCGTGAGAACAGCGACTGGAAATGCCGGTCCACTTCCGTGAAGACGGCTAGAAGTCTCTCGCGCCCTTCGCGATTGATGGTTCCGATGCCGCCACGTAGCCGGTTGATGGCGGCCGTGAGTTCTTCATGCTCTCGGGCGATGGTCTCGGCTGTCTGCTTGGCGTCCTGATACTCTGTCTCGGCGCGTAAATTGACGGCCCCCAGATCATCCCGCTCACGGGTAAGGCGGGAGAGCCTACGGCGGGTGGACGTTTCAGCCTGCTCGGACAGGTCAGAGGGATAAACGCCCCCTTCTGGCGGGTCGCTTTCCGTCAACAGACGCTCACGCGCTGCCACGGCCTGTTCAGCGCGTTCTGTGTGGCGGGCAATGGCTTCGCGTGCGGAGGACAGGGCCAGATCAGCTTCTCGACGACGTTCCTGCGCAGCCTGACCAGCCTGATCGGTGGCCTCGTCTTTGGCGCGGGCCTCATCATAGGCCGTCTGGGCCTTCTCAAGATCCAGATCCTGCTGCTTTAGCGCGGCTTCGAGACGAACCGGACTATGGGCTGCTTTGTTCCAAGCATTTTCCAGCGTGTTCCGGCGCTCTTCCAGTTCCGCATGGGATTGAACGGCTTGAGAAATCTGTCCACCAAGATCGGATAGTCGTCCTCTGAGCGCCGCGATGCTCCCGTTCAGGCGCATATCTTCCAACGCAAGATGAGACAGGCTCTCCCGGACCGTCTGAAGCGCCGTGCGGGTTTCTTCCAGTTCTGCCGTTCCTTCTAGTACGTTTTGTTCCAGAAGCGCCGGGTCTGGACGCTCTGCAATGGCAGCGTCCTGGGCCTGATGGTCCTTTGTGAGCTTTTCGACGAGCGCCTTAAGCTCCGCTGCACGTGGAGCAAGTGCCGTGCGCCGGGCGAGGGCTGCTGTTGCAGATTGGTCCAGGGTTTGCAATTCGGCAGAAAAGCGATCCGCTTTCTTGCGGAGATCGCTCGTGGTCTTGCTCGCGGCTTCAAGTTTCTGCCGGGCATCCTGATGCTGCTGACGGGCTACGGCTTCACGGCGCTCCAGATCCGGAAGGTCCGGCCGGTCTGTCGTGGTTCTTGCAGTTTCAAGCTCAGTCTGAAGACCGTCGATGTCCCGCTCCAGCCGCGTCAGAGCGTCTTCCAGTTCCTGAAGGCGTGTCTGTGCTGTCTCATGACGCAGAATGGCCTGATCCAACGTGCGATCAGCCTGTTCAGCCTCTGTCCGGGCTGTCTGGAGATCCCGCGTCAGTGCCAAGAGAGCTGCTCGAGCCTCCTCCACGACCTGAGCCGCCTGTTCAGCCGTATCCGTCAGAGCTGCCGGAGAAGGATGAGCGTCATAATCGGCCGCGGCTTTCTCAGCGTCCGAGCGTGCGCTTTTCGCAGCGGCCTCGGCGTCTGACAAACGACGTTCTGCTTCGTTCCATCGACCTTTGGCCAGCGCAGCCTGCTGTTCGCGTGACGAGAGCTGCGTGCGGGCCTTGCTTAGTTCTGGTTCAAGCCCCGAACGCTCCGATCGCAGACGCTGCACGGTCTGCTCTGCTTCAACTCGAGTGCGCTGGGCGTCCTGAAAAGCATTTTGTGCAGCAGTAAGACCTTTTTCCTGCTCCGTGAGAAGGGCACGAGCCTCCGTTAGGCGCTGTCTCTGCTCCAGACGGGCGGCTCCGGCATCAGGCGCGTCTCCAGAGCGAATGAAACCGTCCCACCTCCACAGAGCGCCATTCCGGCAGACAAGCGCCTGGCCGGGCTGGAGATGCGTTTGAAGAGCGGCACCTCTACCGGGATCATCCAGCAGGAAAACAGCGTCCAGACAGCGTTTAACAGCATCTGGAGCCGCAACCAGAGACGAGAGGGGCGGGCAGGAATCAATCCGTGGGCTGTCTAGTGCTGTGAGAGCAAGCCACCGACGGTCAGCGGCCACGGTTGTGGGTGCAAGCGAGGCATCCAGTCCGTCCGCCAGTGCCGCAGCGACGGCCCGTGCCAGATCCGCCGGAATATCAAGTCGGTCTTCCAACGGATCCGGCTGCGCGGCGACGGCTGCGAGTGTCTGTTCCAGTCCCTCACATTCCGAACGAAGGCGGAGGATCGTGTTTTCTGTGCGGGTCAGAGCCTCACGGGTAGAGCTCTCAGCTTCGGACGCGGAAGAAAGAGCTTTTTCGGCCTCGGAAAGAGCGCCCTGAAGGGCATCCAGTCTCGCTTCCAGACCCGTGACGGCTGCTCTAAGGGCTGCTACGTCAGTGTCCGGTACGAGAGCTTTCGCGGCGGTATCCCGCTCCCGAAGAGTCGTTTCTGCGCGTTGCGCTGCCTGACTGGCGACCTGCTGGGCGTTGTCTTTCGCACGCAGAAGACCCTTATGGCGCTGAACGCCTTCCTCAGCCTTCGCGCGGGCTTCAAGCCATGCCGCATTGGCCTCATCCAGAGCCTGCCGCGCTGCGCGTTCCCGAGCGGAAATATCTTCCAATGTCTGCAGGGTCTTTTCCCGCTGAGCCTGAAGCTCGGCGCGCTGTGCATCCGTCAGTAGAGCAGTGGCCGTCTGCGCATGAGCGGTGCGGTCCTGAGACAGGCGGTCTACCGCCGCCTGAAGGCGACGCTTCAGATCCGCCTCGGTCTTTTCCAAAACAGTCAGGCGTTGCCGTCCGTCTTCGAGTGTACGGCCCTGCAATTCCATTGCCAGACGCGCATCCTGAAGCGTAGCGAGAGCAGCAGCTTCGATCTGTCGGGCGTCTTCAGCCTCATTGATGGCGACATCGACCTGTTGGCGCAGGCTTTCCAGGGCGTCATCGTCCGGCCGATTTTTCTCCAGCGCAGTCAGTTCTGCTTCAAGTGCCTGAAGAGCGCCTGTTTCAGTATCAAGCCGCGTTGTCAGAGCATCCAGAGCGCTTTTTAGCCCATCGCGACGGATCGCTTCTGCGTCTCGCAGACGGACTGCTTCTTCCAGAGACGCTGCCTGCGTGCGCTCAAGTGCTGCGAGGCGGTTCTGCTCTTCGGTGGCTTGAGCGCGCTGTTCAGGAAGCTGGGCGTGTTCCTTTTCCTGCGCTTCCAGATCTGCAAGAGCGGCCGCCTGGGCGGCTTGATCTTGCGAGAGCCGTTCCGTGCTTCGGGTAAAATCTGCTTCCGCCTGCTGGAAGCGCGCCAGTGCTTCGGCCTCTGCTTCTCTTGCACGCGTAACATCGACCCGCGCCGTCTCGGACTGGACTTTCAGGCGCTCTAAAGCACTGCGAAGAAGGTCTGTTTCTTCTCTTGCCTGTGGGGTGGCCTTGCGGGCTTCGAACTCTGCAATGGTCGCATGTTCGGCTTCCTGCTCGGCTTTACGAAGAGCCTCGCGGGCTTTGGCCAGATCATCTTTGCTGCGTTGTACGGCGAGGTTGGCGCGGGCGTGCAGGAGGGCATGAAGCTGAACCTCGGCTTCACGCAGCTTCTCGGAGAGCTCACGATATTTCCGGGCCTGAACGGTCTGCTCTTCGAGGCTGCCGAGCCGCTCTTCAATCTGAAGGCGCAGATCTTCCGCACGGGAGAGGTTAGTTTCGGTCTGACGGAGTTTCAGTTCCGCGTCATGACGGCGGGCATGAAGGCCGGTGATGCCAGCGGCTTCTTCCAGCAGAAGGCGGCGTTCTTCCGGCTTGGCCGCGATAAGCTGGCCAACACGGTTTTGGCTGACGATGGCGGAACTGCGCGCACCGGACGCCAGATCAGCAAAAAGCGTCTGTACGTCACGCGCACGCATGACGCGGCCATTGATACGGTATTCGCTGCCGGAGCCACGCTCTGCACGACGCGTGATTTCGAGGTCTTCAGCATCCTGAAACGGAGCAGGGGCAAGACCCTTCGCGCCGGTCAGATGGAGCGTGACCTGAGCGATGTTCCGGGCGGAACGTGCGCCTGTTCCTGCAAAGATCAGATCGTCCAGCTCGCCGCCCCGGAGGGCCCGGGCGGAGGTCTCACCCATGGCCCAGCGCAGGCCTTCGACGACATTGGATTTGCCGCAGCCGTTTGGGCCGATAATGCCCGTCAGGCCCGGAAGGATGTCAACACGCACCTCATCGGCGAAGCTTTTGAAGCCGCCGATCGTCAGGCGGCTGATCGTCGTGGTGTGCGTTGACATTGGTGTTTATGAAACGCCCTGAAAGAAATCAGGACGCCTTGGCGACCAGATCGGCAAACTTCTCGTAGGTTTCCGGGTCCTGATCGTAGTGCGTGTTGTTGAAGCGGAAATATGGCGTGCCCTGGATGCTATAGGTGTCCGCATCCTTCTGCACCTGATTGAACATGGCCTGCATGAACGCCGTGTCTTCGCTGATGCTTTTGAACTGCGCGGCAGAGACGCCTGCCAGAGCCGACATCTGCTGAAGCCGCTGCATCGGGTCGCCACCCGAAGCGAACGCCCACTGCATCTGGCTGGAAAGCAGCGCGCCAATGAAAGGCACGTAACGGTCTTCTGGCAGGGAACGGGCTACCATTGCGGCGGTCAGGCCGACGCGATCTCCGCAGAAATCATGGAACTGATAGCGGATCTTACCGGTATCAATGAGCTGTTCCTTGATCTTCGGGAATTCTTCCGTTCCGAAATGGGCACAATGCGTGCAGGTCAGGGAAAACCACTCCTGCACCAGCACCTTTGCGTTCGGATTGCCAATGATGCGCGGTCCCATGCGCGGGTCATTGGCAGGCAGGGCCGGCGGCGCATCTGCTGCACGGGCTGCCGTACCAGCAACAGCCAGCGCTGGTGCTGCGGACAGGATGAAACGGCGGGAAATCATGGGACGGGTCATTCAGGAAGCCTTTGCAACTGCTTTGGCGAACGCATCATAGCTGGAGACGACATCCGGTGCCGGAACGTCATTGATGCGGAAATAAGGAGTACCCTGGATCTGAAGAAAAGCACCATCGCGGTCCTGACGGTTCACAATGGCTTCACGCAGGGCATTATCGGCATTGATCTTGTCGAATTCAGCCGCTGAGATGCCAGCAAGGACAGCGCGCTTTTTCAGTTCCTGTATGGGATCGATGTTTTGAGCGAATGCCCACTGATCCTGTGTCCGCAGGAGATCGTCCACAAAAGGGGCGTAGCGATCTGCAGGAAGAGACCGGGCTAGCATTGCGGCCAGAAGCGCGACCTGATCCAAGGGGAAGTCATGATAGCGATACCGGATTTTTCCGGTATCGATCAGGTTGGTCTTGATCTGAGGAAAGATGGTCTGTGCGAAGTGAGCACAGTGAGAACAGGTGAGCGAAAACCACTCATCGACCTGAACCTTGGCATCTGGCGATCCCAGAACGCGCGGACCCATCCGGGGATCAGTCGAGGGAAGTCCATTTTCTTCTGCATGCGCGGAAGAAAATGACGCAACTGCCGCAAGGGCAGGCCCGGCAACGAGAAATGCACGACGGCCAAGGGTCATGGACAAGGCTCCACTACGGACAAGATGTCCTACTCACAACGCTGATCTGGCTCAGACGTCAAGACCCGCGTTCGTCGTCCTGCTGTCCCGTATCGGGCAGGGGCTTCTTTTCCCAGCCTTCCGGCACCCGCATCCGCAAGGCTCGAATATGGCGCGCATCCGCATCCAGAACGCGGAATTCCAGCCCGCTCTCATGGGTCAGAACTTCGTCTTTTGCTGGCACATGCTCTGCCAGGCGGAAGACAAGTCCACCAACCGTCTCGATCTCGGCTTCGCGCTCAGCATCCGTGAGAACAGCCCCCAGCCGCTCTTCAAGCTGACGGACGGGCAGACGGGCATCAATATCGAAAGAGCCATCCGCGCGTTCGACCCAGGGGGTCGTTACAGGGTCGTCGTGTTCGTCCGAGATATCACCCACAATCGTCTCGATCAGATCTTCGATCGTGACGAGGCCATCGATGCTGCCGTATTCGTCAATGACAAGGGCCATGTGCATTCGGCGCTGACGCATCTGTAGCAGCAGATCAAGCACCGGAATGGTCGGAGCAATCATCAGCGGCTGACGAAGAAGCGGGCGGATGTCGAATGCCTCAGGGTCATCAACATAAGCCACCAGATCCTTCACATGGATCATGCCCGCGATATCGTCGAGCTGGCCGCGATAGACCGGCATACGGGAATGGTTTTCCCGACGCATGTGATCCAGGGCATCGTTGAAGGAGATGCTCTCTGACATGGCAATGATATCTGCGCGGGGGATCATCACGTCATCTGCCGTGATGTCTCGCAAGCGCAGGACATTCATGATGAGGGCACGTTCCTGCCTGTCCAGTTCCGGCTCATCTCCCGTCTCTTCGAAAGGCTGGGCGGCTTCGTGGACAAGTGTAGCGATGGACTCGCGTAAACCCTGATCACGGTTGCGGCGGCCAAACAGTCCGAACAATCCGCGGGAATTCTTTCTACCGTCGTCTGAACGGTCAGTAATGTCTTCGCTCATGCCCGTCTTCCTGCCTGTCGCCATGGATCGCCAAAACCAAGCTGGCGCATCGTGCGGGTTTCAACCCCTTCCATGTCCCGGGCTTCGCCGGGAAGATAATGATCGTATCCTGCAAGATGCAGGGCCCCATGAACCACGAGGTGGGACAGATGAGCGCGAATGCTGCGATGGGCAGCATCCGCTTCTTTCCGGACTGTCTCGTAACCCAGAATGATATCTCCGCCGTGAAGGGGAGAGACCGGCTCGAACGTCAGAACGTTCGTGGGTTTGTTCTTGTTGCGGAAGCGGGCATTGAGCCGCTTTACGATCCGATCTGTCGAGAGAAGAATCGACGGAGCAGGAGACCGGCTGAAATCCGGGCCACCCTGACGGGCGACGGCGGTAAGCGCACGATGGATCGTGCGCTCTGTATCAGAGACCGAGGAGCGCCATCTGGCGTCCTCGATGATGATGTCAGTACCGGCGTGACGACTTGGAGGTTCCATTGTTATCCCGGCGCGGCCGATCCCGGAAATTATCCAGGGGGGCAGGCGCTTTCTGTTCATAGGCATCGACGATACGGGCGACCAGCGGATGGCGCACCACATCAACGGATGTAAAGCGAGTGATGCCGATTCCCTTGATACCTTCCAGGGTCTCGACGGCTTCCCTTAGCCCAGATGATACCCCGTTGGGCAGATCAATCTGACTAAGGTCACCTGTAACAGCCATGCGTGTGCCTTCACCCATGCGGGTCAGGAACATCTTCATCTGGGCTGGGGTCGTGTTCTGGGCTTCATCCAGAATGACGAAAGAGTGGGCGAGCGTTCTGCCGCGCATGAAAGCCAAGGGCGCAACTTCGATCTCGCCCGTGCCCATCCGTCTCACGACCTGGTCACCCGGCATCATGTCATTCAGGGCATCGTAAAGCGGGCGAAGATAGGGGTCGATTTTTTCCCGCATATCGCCGGGCAGGAAGCCCAGACGCTCGCCTGCTTCAACAGCCGGGCGGGAAAGAATGATCCGGTCCACCTGTCCGGCAAGAAGCATGGCAACGCCCTGAGCAACAGCCAGATAGGTTTTGCCGGTTCCGGCAGGGCCAATTCCGAAAACCAGATCAGTCCGACCCAGCATTTCCATATATGCGGCCTGCCCATGAGACCGCGGAGCAATCACGCCGCGCTTGGTGCGAATGGCCGGGAGATCGGTCAGAGGAGCAGACGTCGGAGAGGTCTGGAAATTTTGAGGGGCAGGTTTGTGCTGACCTGCTTCTCGACGAGGCTGTTGCTGCCTGGAAGGTGGGGCTGGCGGAACAGCAGCGCGTTGGCGTTCGTGATGCCGTGTAGGCAGCGCAGTCATCCGGATCACACCATCAACCTGCGAGCTGTCGATGGTGCCGCCCTGTTCGAGCTGATTGTACAGCGCAACGATAGCCGCCTGAGCGCGGCCTACGGCATCCGTTTCGCCTGAAATGGCGATTTTGTTGCCGCGGCATGAAAGCCTGACATTGAACCCCTCCTCAAGCTGGACGAGGTGCCTGTCATGATCTCCCAGAAGTCTCTGAAGGAGAATATTGTCATTGAAGCGCAATGCGACGGTGCGATTGCCTTCGGTACCACCAGGGGCGGCGACGGAGCGCGTCGGGGGTGTTGTCAGCAAGCGGAGGCTGTCTCCCGGATGAGGGTTCCACCAAGTGAGTTGGTCATGCGAGTGGTGATGGCGACCTTGGCGATGGTGCCAATCAAATGGTCCGGCCCTTCGAAATGAACGGGCTGGAGATACGGAGACCGGCCGGAGAGCTGTCCTGGCTTGCGGCCTTTCCCCGTAATGAGAATATCCTGAACCGTGCCGACCATGTCTGCATTGAACGCATCCTGCTGTTCACGCAGAAGGGCCTGAAGCTCTGCCAGCCGACGGGTCTTCACGTCTTCGGCCACCTGAAAAGGCTGGCCAGCGGCTGGGGTGCCGGGACGGGGGGAATATGTGAAGCTGTAGGCCATGGCGAAGCCAATATCGCGGACAAGCTGCATTGTCGCTTCAAAGTCTTCTTCTGTCTCACCGGGATGCCCCACGATAAAATCAGAAGACAGTGCCAAGTCCGGACGAGCTTCCCTCAGCCGACGGACACTCTCGCGATATTCATCCGCCGTGTGGCCGCGGTTCATGGCTTTCAGGATGCGGTCCGAACCACTTTGAACCGGCAGATGGAGGAAAGGCATCAGGGCACGGTTATCACGGTGCGCGTCAATGAGGCTCTGGTCCACATCGCGCGGGTGTGAAGTCATGTACCTGATGCGATCCAGCCCATCCAACTGGCCCAGCTCGGCAGCCAGCTCAGCCAGTGTTGCGCTTCCGCCCTGGCCATTATCACCGTGATAGGCGTTGACGTTCTGGCCCAGCAGGGTGATTTCCCGAACGCCTGCAGCAACCATCCGGCGGGCTTCTGCCATGACCGATGCAACGGGGCGGCTGGTTTCCGCGCCTCGCGTGTAAGGAACAACGCAGAAGGAGCAAAATTTATCGCAGCCTTCCTGAATGGTCAGAAAGGCAGTGAGATTGCCTGAGGATTGCGGCGCAGCTTCGGCGGGCAGGAAGTCAAACTTCTGCTCGGCAGGGAAGTCTGTTTCAATGACAGCGCCACCAGCGCGTGCGGCCCGAGCCACCATTTCCGGAAGGCGATGGTACGTCTGAGGCCCAAGCACCAGATCGACGTACGGCGCACGGCGAAGGATTTCTTCTCCTTCGGCCTGTGCCACACATCCAGCGACAGCAATGATGCTGCGATCCTGACCATTCTCAATGCGTTCATCACGAATTTTGCGCAGCCGTCCAAGCTCGGAGAAAACCTTTTCCGTAGCCCGTTCGCGGATATGACAGGTGTTGAGAATCACCATGTCAGCAGCCTCAGGCGTGTCGACAGGGCCATATCCCAGAGGGCGTAGAACATCGGCCATGCGCGCGCTGTCATAGACGTTCATCTGACAGCCCCATGTAATGACATGCAGGCCATGACGGGCACGTTCGGCAGGGGCGGGCGCGGAGGCGGAAGTCTCGGTGGTCAAGGTTTCAATCCGGGGCTGGCAATATCAGGCACACACATCAGGGCTGCGGGCAGCGGGGTCAAGCCCATCCTGACAGAGGAAAGGTCAAACATGAGACTGGACCGGCATGTCAGACTGGCCTGAAGCGGCATCACCATCTCCGGATGGACGCTGAATTGCTCCCATCAATGAAACTGAAAGTGACGCGGCGCTCGCCTGCAAGTCAAGACAAACCTTGGGTTGGTCCAAAGATAACTCGGGCTCAGTTCTGGTCGTCAGGAACAAGTCCCTGTCTGAGCTTTGCCGCGCCCTCGCTGACGGCCTTGAATGTGGCGTTTGCCAGCTCTTTCCGGGAACGGAAATTTTCCGGGTCTAGTGGTGGATGGAGCAGAATTGTGGCCCGCATCGAGCGCCATTGGCAGAAAGACCACAGGTGAGGCGTCAGATCCATGTCTCCGTACCAGGAGAAAACGGATCGGCGACTGCGGCCAACTGGCAGCCCTTCCAGGCGATCATAAACGATAGACACAGGCTGGACGAGCGTTGGTGGAGGCTTTGGCATGCCAGCCTGATCAAGCCGTCCAGGCTTTGCGACGGCAAAAAACGAGGACAGAAAGGGCAGAACACGGGAGCCGTCCGTCGATGTTCCTTCAGGGAACAGAACGATGTCATCTCCATTCCAGAGATGTTCGGTCATTTCCTGTAGCTCTTTGCCAGTATTCTGCCTGTTGCGGCTTACAAATATTGTTCTGCCCAGCCGTGAGATGGTGCCGATCAATGGCCAGGAGCCAACTTCACCTTTCGCAACAAAAACAGTGTGAAGCGTGCCGCCAACAACAGGGATATCCAGCCACGAGCAATGGTTCGCGACATAAATAATAGGACGTTCTCCGCGCTGGACGTCCTTGGCGTTCAGGATTTTTCCGGCTCTCGTGCCGACGATGCGGATCTGCAAGCCGAGAATACGGCTGATCATGCGCCAGAAGATCCGAGGCACCCGAATCTTGCCGGAGCCAGGAAGGCGAATGAGTACGAACTGGATGATAGAGACCCAGAATGCCCAGATCAGAACAGCTGCAAGCCTTGCCACACAGGCAGTGCGGCTGAAAGCAGAGAACTGGGTCGTTGCCTGTTCGACCGGAAAATTGACACTTTCGTCAATGATCGGTCGGTTATGGCGACGGCGGCCGAGTGGTGGCTGAGCATCAGGATGGGGCATGGGTGCTGAGTGATAAGGATTTCAGGCGCTGGAGACAATCTCGTTTGTCTTACGAACATTGTATACCTGCCTCGAAAGGTCTTTCTGTCATGGACTTGACAGTGCGTCGTGGGGTACTGCCACAAGGGTATGCGGCCACATCCGATCGGTTCGCTTTTCGTGGTTCGGCCTCTTCGGGGTCGATCATTTCTCAAAACGGATTATCAGGACCTCCGGTGAAGTCACGCGGTCGCTCATCTGCTGTTTCCCTTTCTCTTGCCATTGGGGCAATGGCAGTCTGCTGCCATGCGCCCAGGGCCAAGGCAGATACGGCGCCTGTCGCCGGCGAAACTGCTGAACAGGCTGTTCCCTACAAGGTCACGATACAGCCAACGAAAAATGCTGATCTTGATGCCGCTGTAAATGCGTCCTCCCAGCTGCAATCGCTTCAGAATACGCATGCCGTCGGGCCCTATGCCCTCGCTGGCCGTATCCGGTCAGATTATGACCGTGTGGACACGGCACTGCAGTCTCAGGGGTATTATGCCGGGACGGTTACAATTCTTATCAAGGCAGGAGCACGAGAGTTAGACGGACGTGATCCGGCCGTGCCGGACGTGCTGAACACTCTTCCCAAAGACGCCAAAGTCACCATCACGATTTCCGTCACCAAGGGGAACCAGTTCCGCCTTGGGAAAATTATCCTGACGACACCGCCACCGAAAATAGAGCCTCAACCTGACGTTTCTGGCGCTCCGAAAACAGCGCCATCCCCCAAAGGAAGTGCGGCCCCCGTCTCGAGTAAAGCTCAGACGGCCGACAAAATGGGGGCGGTTGATACCTCCGGGCAGGCCGCGGGGCAGGGAGTACCGGTCGAGCTTACATCTGATGAACAGAAGGCCTTTAAGCTCAAGGCGGGCCAGCCTGCGATTGCTTCGGACGTTCTGGCTGCCCAGGGCAACCTGCTGACCCAGTTGCAGGAAGAGGGTTACGCCGTCGCGGATGTCTCTACGCCGCTGGCCTATCTCCAGCCACATGATGAGACCCTTGATATCGTTTTTCGTGTCGGGAAAGGGCCGAAGGTTGTCATCGGTCCAATCGGGATGGATGACCTCAAGCGTGTGCATCAGTCCTTTCTGCGGCGGCGTCTGACGATCCGGGAAGGGCAGCTTTACCAGCCCTCCAAGATTGAAGCGGCCCGTCAGGATCTGGCAGCAGTCGGCGTGTTTTCTTCCGTTCAGGTGCATAACGCGCCGCCCATCATCACACTTCCCGCAAGCCAGACGCTTATGCCTGGCGTTCTTCAGGCCATGCCGGTCAATTTCAGCTTCAAGGAAGCAAAAAGACGCACTGTTGCGGTGCAGGCAGGCTATTCGACAGATCTCGGTGGGCGTGCCGGTGCAACCTGGACGCACCATAATTTGCTGGGCAATGCAGAGCAGCTCAAGCTCACAGCTCTTATTACGGGTCTTGGAGGATCAGCGCAGCAGGGGCTGGGCTATGATGTCTACGCGGACTTCAGCAAACCGGACTTCCTGCATAAGAACCAAAACCTGAGTCTGCGTGTCGAAGCTATTCGTCAGCTTCTGTACTCCTATCATCAGACCGCCTTCCTCATCCGTGGTGGCATCGGACGTCGTCTCGGCAAGTTCTGGTATGTGTCCGGCGGCCTGATGGGCATGCAGGAGCAGATCCAGCAGTTCGGCGATACACGAAGCTACTTCATCGTATCGGCGCCTCTCAGTGCGGCCTACGATAGCACTCAGCTGGAAAATCCGATTGACCCGGCCACACATGGCGTTCGGGCCTCTCTGTCTGCCACACCTTCTGTGTCGCTGGAGAACGGAACATCGTTCTTCACACTACTGTCCGCGCAGGTCTCTACATATTTCGATCTGGCCAAGATCGGCCTGACGAAGCCGGGCAAGAGCGTTATCGCGGTTCGTGGAACTGTTGGGTCTGTGCAGGGCGCATCGACGTATCAGATCCCGCCAGATCAACGGCTCTATGCGGGTGGACCGGCTACAGTGCGTGGCTTCCGATATCAGGGTGTAGGCCCGCAATATGGTCACACGAAATATGCGATCGGTGGCACCTCACTGGATGCCGGGACAGTTGAGTTCAGGCAGAGACTGCCCATGAACCTCGGTCTGGCAGGCTTCGTGGACGCCGGACAGGTCGGCACAGGTTCCCGCCCCGGGCAGGGAACACTTCGCGTGGGTTATGGCGGAGGGGTGCGCTATTTCACTCCTATCGGGCCAATTCGTGTCGATGTCGCGCTGCCGATGAACAGACCGGCCTACGGCGATAAATGGGAACTGTATATTGGTCTTGGAGAGACGTTCTGATGCGCGCCCGCAGGATTATTCTCTGGATCGTCTCTCTCGTCATTGGCGTTCCTCTCGGGCTGGTTGTTCTGGCGCTGGTTGTCGTTCTTGTCGGGATCAATATCGGTCCGGGCCAACGCTTGATTGAACAGAAGGTCAGTCCACTCACGGGTGGAATGGTGCAGATCTTCGGTCTGTCCGGTGCGCTTCCGCAGCATTTGAAGCTTGCCCGGCTAGCAGTGAAGGACAGCAAGGGCGTCTGGCTCGAACTGGATAATTTTGAACTTCGCTGGTCGCCCCTGTCCCTTGTGGGCATGGATGCGCACGTCAAGGTTCTGAGCGCTGAGCGCCTCGCTCTTCTGCGCAAACCAATTTCTGACACAACGGTAGAGACGACTGAAACCCAAGCCAGTTCCAGCCCATCAAAGCTGAATATTCAGGTTGATCTGGATGTCCTGAAAGTCAGTCGGATCGAAATTGGTCCTGATTTCACGGGCAAGGCAACGCTATTCAGCCTGAACGGTCACGCTCATATTGCGTCTATCGCGCCATTCCTGAATGGCGTGACGATGCAGACATTGCCCAAGATGGACATTGCCCTGCAACTGGCCCGTCTGGATGCGGCCGGGGGACTTACGCTTTCAGCCCAGACGCCGAAAGATCGTTTGGCTCTCGCCGTTACCTTCAAGGAAGGTGTCAACGGCTTTGCAACCACACTCGGACAGCTTCCGCAGCTTGATCCTGTGGACATGCATCTGAACCTTGCAGGCCCTCGCACGGCGGCGGCCCTTGATTTCGGCCTGAGTGCTGGACCGATCACGGCATCTTCAACAGGGCAGATCAATCTCTACACCAACATCGCAAACCTGCACGTCAAGGCCAATGCCCCTGCGATGACGTTGAAGCCGGGCATTGGCTGGAATGCGATTGCCCTGAACACGGATCTACATGGTCCGCTCAAGGCTCCTGCCGGACAGGGACTGCTGGATATTGATGCTCTGACTGCGGGTGGCGCATCCATCGGCCATCTGCACGCGACGTTCGATGGCACGGAAGCCGCAAAGCCAGAAGATACCGTTGCACATCTGCAAGCCGCTCTGGATGGCCTGCGGATTCCCGGAAGCCAGCCAACGCTTCTGGCTTCGGCGCCTCTGACACTGGATGTGACGGCTCATCCTCTGGCAGCGACACTTCCGGTTGTCGCCAGGATTGACCATCCTTTGATGCACGTCGCAGCCAATGTTGATGTGAAGCCGGCGTCCAAAGGCCATGTGACACTGGCGCTGCCAGATCTGCATCCTCTTGCTGCGATCGGAAGTACGGATCTGAGTGGTAGCGCGGCCCTTGCGGCTGATTTCGCCATGCCAGTGACCGATCATGATGATCTGACACTCGAGAGCTCAGGCACGATCTCAGTTACGGGCGGTCAGCCACAGGCTCTCCATCTGATTGGCAAGGATGGTCATCTGGCGCTTCAGCTTAGCAAGTCACCCGCCAATGTTCTGACGGTGAAGAGTTTTGGTCTGGACGGTCAGGCGCTTCATCTTCTGGTGTCTGCCGTTGTTGATTTGGCGCATGGCAACACGATGCAAACCAAAGCAACGGTTGCTCTTCCTGATCTGCGGCAGGCCAGCCCAGCACTTCTGGGCAGCATGACCCTGACGGCAACGGCCGATGGCCCTACCGATGACCTGGCTGTCAAAGCAGGGCTCGAGGGTGAGTTCGGCACCAAGGATGTCGCCAAGGGCCCAGTCGCGCTGGATGCTGATTTCCAGCATTTGCCCGGCCGACCACAAGGTACCCTTACGGCACATGGAACACTGGATCATGCCCCGCTGGCGCTGGATACGGCTGTTCAGAAAACGGATGACGGTGCTTTCCATCTCGATCTGAACAAATTGAGCTGGAACAGCCTGACGGGGCAGGGGAAACTCCGCCTCCCGAATGGCGCGAAAGTGCCGCTGGGCGATCTGGACGTCAGCATAAAAAATCTTTCGGATTTCCAGCGACTGATTGGGCAGGCCATCAAAGGTCATCTGGCGCTGGCCATCCATACGACTGAACCGCAGGGCACGCCACCGCAGGTCAAGCTGGGACTGGACGGTGCACTCGCCATGGCTCAGGCCAGTGTGCAGGCTCTCAATCTAAAAGGAACGATTTCCAACCCGATTGACGATCCCGCTCCAGATCTGACACTGGATCTAACGGGTGTTCGCTCTCAGGACATCACCGGCAAGGCTCATGCCACAGTCAAAGGTCCTCAGTCCGCCATGGCTGTGACCCTGAATGGCGCCTTTCAGAACGTCATGGGTTCTCCGGCCAACGTGGATGCGGCGGTTCTGCTCAACCTGCCCAAAAAGACGGTGCGCGTGGACCGTCTGACGGCCATGGCCAAGGAAGAGTATATCCGGCTGGGTGGCCCTGCGAATGTCTCTTTCGGAGATATCATGGGGGTCGATCATCTGCGGGCGACACTGGCTCCGCAGGGTGTTGCGCCTGCAACGATTGATATTGCCGGGTCCATCAAACCTCGTCTGGCTCTGACGGCGACAGTTGACCGACTGACGCCTGCCATAGCCAAGCCTTTTGCCCCCGAACTTGCTGCCAGTGGTATCATTTCAGCAAAGGCCAATCTGGCGGGAACGATTGACGCTCCTACCGGGGCTGTCGCGCTGACGGCGCATGGCTTGAAAATGCAGACCGGTCCCGCAGCATCACTGCCAGCAGCTGAGATTCTGGCCAATATCGGTCTGGCCGGAAAAACGGCTAAAGTTGATGTGACGCTTGGAGCCGGGCCGAAAGTTGCCTTGGCTGTTCGAGGAACAGCGCCTCTTTCCAAAGAAGGAGCGATTGCACTGGCCACAACAGGTCATGTCGATCTTTCCGTTGCCAATGGCGTGCTCGGTGCGAGTGGAATGGCAACGAAAGGGCAGGTTGGCATCAATCTGAGCGTTGCTGGCACGGCCAGTCAGCCACGGGCGACGGGGCGTGTAGAGCTCCAGAACGTTTCATTTGACCACTATGCACAGGGCGTTCGTCTGACGGACATCAAT
This sequence comes from Gluconobacter sp. P5E10, assembly GCF_018812145.1. Classification (NCBI taxonomy): domain Bacteria; kingdom Pseudomonadati; phylum Pseudomonadota; class Alphaproteobacteria; order Acetobacterales; family Acetobacteraceae; genus Gluconobacter; species Gluconobacter sp. P5E10. The sequence goes on from NZ_JACRVZ010000001.1 coordinate 768,842, forward strand.
GGCGCCGTTGTCGCTTCGGGCGATAGCCTCACGCTGGAGCATATTCTGGCTCACGCGGGGCCGGGAACGATCGCACTTGACGGTACGGTTGGAATTTTCCGTCCCGGTCTACCGGTGGACATCAAGGTTATTTCCGACAAGGCCCGCCCTGTCTCAAGTGATCTTGTAACAGCCGTCATCAACACGGACCTGCACATCCACGGTCAGGCCACAACGCGTGTGGATGTGGATGGGAAGATTGTCCTGCCAAGCGTGACAGTCAATATTCCGAACTCGATGCCAGCATCGGTCGCGCAGCTTGACGTAGTCCGGCCGGGGCAGAAAGCGCCTGACAATACCAGCAGCCTCATTATTGGGCTGGGGATCGATGTGATTTCGCCGGGACAGTTTGTGGTCCAGGGGCATGGCCTGGATGCGGAAATGCAGGGCCGCTTGCATGTACGCGGCACGAGTAGTGCCCCGTCCATTACAGGGGGTTTCGATCTCAAGCGGGGCAACTTCAATCTGGCCGGAATTAATCTGAACTTCACACATGGTCGCGTCGCGTTCAATGGAACCGGCGTCAATCACAAGCTGGACCCGACACTTGATTTCCGCGCGGACCGTAATGCCAAGGGAACGCTCGCGAGCCTTCTTGTCACGGGTTATGCCAGTGCGCCGAAAATTGACTTCTCGTCTGTACCAACTCAGCCTCGCGATGAAGTCATGGCCATTCTGCTGTTTGGAACGGATGCCCATTCACTTTCCACGACGCAGCTTGCAGAGCTTGCTGCCGCCGTCGCACAGCTTGCCGGCGGGTCATCATTCGATCCACTTGGAAAGGTGCGGAATGCCCTCGGCCTGGACCGACTGGCTGTCGGTGGCGGTGGTGGCGTTGATAACGGTGGGACCAGCGTTGAAGCGGGCAAATACGTCATGAAGGGCGTGTATGTCGGCGCAAAACAGGCTACCTCTGGCTCCGGTACGCAGGCTCAAGTCCAGATTGATCTGACCAAGCGGCTGAAGCTCAATACGACAGTCGGGACGGGCGGCCAGGTGACAGGCTTTACCACGCCCGAGAACGATCCCGGCTCAAGTGTGGGTCTGTCTTACGGATTTGATTACTGAGCGTGAACGGCGTCTTCCAGAAGGGCCTTCACGCGGGTCACGACGTCCGACCATTCCCGGAAACGGGTCTGGCGGACGATCCGCATCTGTGGATACCAAGGACTGTCTTCGCGCTCGTGAAGCCAACGCCAGCAGTTGTTGAAACGGTCCATCATGATGACCGGTTTGCCTAACGCTCCAGCCAGATGAACCATGGACGTATCCACGGAGATAATCAGATCAAGGCAGGACACCAGGGCAGCTGTGTCGTCCATGTCCAGACACTGGGGCATGAAGTCCACCAGCGGGGCCGGGAAATCCAGGCGTTGAAGCGCTGCGTCATCTTTCTGCAGGGAGTAGAACGTAACGCCTTCTACATTCGCGAGGGGTGCCAGCGCCGCAAGAGGCATTGACCGCTGACGGTCCACCATCTGCGCGCCAGTGTTTTCCGGGCGTGCGCCACCGGCCCAGACCAGACCAACACGCAGGTTACGATCCGCCTTCAGGGATTTCTTCCACTGAGACGCCTTGCCAGGGTCAGCCCTCAGATAAGGCACGGGAGCGCCCATGGCGTCAGGTGTGGCCGAGAATGCGCGGGGAAGACTGATGAAGGGGCAGTGATAGTCAAAAGCAGGGGCCTCGCCGCCATGCTGAACAACGGCTACCCCTTCAACGCGACGGCACAGATCTGCCAGTGTTGAAGATCCCCAGATGTGCACAACTGCACCTGTTCGTGCCAGCGCAGGGATGTATCGAAGATACATCAACGTATCACCCAATCCTTCCTCTTGCGTGACGAGCACGCACTTGCACTGAAGATTGAGAGTCGGGGAAATGTTGGGCAGGAGGGTGTCTTTGGGCAGGTTGGTGTGCCCGGGGACGCCAAAGCGCCACTCATGTTCTGTCCATCCTTGCGCCATTCGACCGCTTTTGAGCATGGCAATGGAATGGTTCAGTCGCAGGGCTGGTTCGTATGGAGCGAGCGGAATGGTCTCTCGATAGACGTTAGCTGATTCTTCCAGCCTGCCGATGTTGTTAAGGATTGCAGCGGTATTGCAGCCGATCTTCCAATCTTCCGGATGCTGGCGGCGCAGGTCATCCATAATGGACAACGCTTCGTCAAACCGGCCCTGTTCCGTCAGGTTCATGACGAGAAGATTAAGGGTATTTTTATCGTTAGGGCGTCTTTGCAGGCTCTCGCGGAAGGCGACATCTGCTTCATCGAAGCGCCCCGTATGCATCAGAATGGTGCCGTAGGCATCCAGAAGGCGTGTGTCTTGCGGGGAGAGGCGACGGCACTCCTTGATAAGCAGGAGCAGATCAGCCCGGCGACGGAGGGAGGCTGCTTCCTCAATGAGGGCAGTGATGGCATGGCCGCCGAAAGGCTTGCTCGCGGATTCAAGCTCTATTGCAGCCTGCGCGTACTGAGCGGAACGGAAAAAAGCACGCCCCTTCACCAGATGAACGGCGTCACTCGGGGGGAGTGGCCGCAGAATGTCCAGTGCCTGTTTCGGATTGCCTGCCTGTATGGCGTTTTCAGCGCGGGTGAGGGCCTCACCGTCTGTCGTAGAAGTACTTTGGCTAGCCGTCACAGTGTTATCCTGAAACAGGTTCAGCCATCTCCCGAAGTGCTTTCAGAATGGCTGCAAGCGAATAAGGCTTGGAGATAAAGCGGGCCAGAGCCGGATTGTCAGAGGCTTCATCCCGCCGAAGGTCCCCATGACCACTAATGTAAATCACGGGGAGATCAGGCCATTTTTCTCTGGCCTGATGGCTGAGGCTCATGCCGTCGCCATCAGGAAGAGACATATCTGCCACGAGAGCATCAAGGCTGCGTTCAGCGGAAATACAGGCAATGGCTTCCGCGCAGTTACTGGCTTCCCTCACTGTAATCCCACTGTCTTGCAGAAACTCCACAAGACAGGTCCGGATCAGAAAATCATCTTCAATGATGAGAACAGTGAGGGAAGATGTCATAAATTACGAGGACCAGTTCTTTTCAAAGTCACCATACAACGTCAGGCCGCCATCAACAAAGAGGGTTTGACCAGTGATGTAGGTGCTGTCTTCGGCGGCCAGGAATGTGACGGCATCCGCGATCTCACGTCCTTCACCCGGGCGCTTCATCGGAATGTGGTCAGCCACGTTCTTGTACTGCTCTGGATCGTTGATCCAGGACATGTTGATCGGCGTCACGATTGCGCCAGGCGCAACAGCATTTACGCGGATGCCACGGCTTGCATATTCCAGAGCCAGCGTGCGGACGATGTTGCCCACGGCGCCCTTGGAGGCGGAATAACCAAGATAATGAGGCTTCGGGATGATCTGGTGCACAGAGGAGTTCACGATGATCGCGCCCTGAATGCCGTTTTCGAGCCAGTACTTGATGGCTTCGCGGCAGGGCAGCATCACACCCGTCACATTGACGGCCATCACGCCTTCAAAGTCTTCCAGCTTGATGTCTTCAGACGGGGAAGGGATCTGGTAGCCTGCATTGCAAACCAGCACATCCAGTCCACCCATGGCCTCAATGCTTTCGCGCATCAGGCGGCGGACGTCTTCTTCCTTAGAGATGTCACCCGTGGCGATCGGGTGTTCACCGCCAGAAACCTTTGGAAGCTTGTCGCGGACAGCAATCAGCTTGTCTTCCTTGCGGCCATTCAGCGCAACCTGAGCGCCTTCTTCTGCAAAGCGTAAGGCTGTTGCCTCACCAATACCTTGGGACGCACCCGTAACGAGTACTTTCTTGCCGGCGAAACGATTGCTGTAAGGGGCGGGCATAGGTCCTCACCTCTCCTTGAACGTCAGTGATTTAAAGATGGGATAGGGCATCCGGGAGCGGCCTTCCGTGTCGCCAACGCGGAAACGGCCTGAAGGATGCTTTTCAAACTGTGATGTTTTCGTAATTACGCGAAAACATCACAGAATTCTGGAAGGCTCAGGCGGCCTTCATGGTCTTGGTCAGGCTCTCGAGGACCGTTGCGGGGTCCGTATTTTCGAGAACGGCAACTTCCGCAACAAAGCGCTCCTGTGCAGCTTCGAAAAGCTTACGCTCGGAGAAGCTGCCATCAAGGCTGTCGACGTTACGACGCAGGTCACGAAGAACTTCCGCAATCTGGATCAGATCACCGGAGTTGATCTTTTCCTGATAGGCGACAGCACGGCGGGCCCACATGCCTTTGCTGACATGCGGCTTGCCCTTGATGACCGTCATCGCCTTGTCCACGATATCCCGCGTCACGATCTTGCGGAGGCCAGCCTTACGGGCCTTCGCAAGCGGAATGCGGAGCATCATCTGGTTGCCGGGGAACGAGATCTGGATCATCTCGATCATGGTATCGGCCACTTCGACCATACCAATCTTTTCCACGCGGCCTACGCCATGGGCGGCATAGACGATGGAGTCACCTTCGCTGAACGGGTCAGTGCCGTGTTCAGGGTCGGTTTGACGAGCGGTGTACTTGGCTGCGGCACGAGCCATTTCGTCGGTCATGCCGCCCTTCGGGGGGGTCTTGAAGGTGTTCATAGCCACGGATGATACCAGAAAAACCCCCTCCTGTCCTGCACTATCATGTCCAATCAGGGCTGAACGCCGTGCTTGGACTGAATGATGCCAGGAGCAGGCTCTCCAATCGGCTGAAGCAGGTCACGCTCGATTGTCCGCGCCATCGTGTGCATCGGGAGGGCATGAACGCTGGCAATAAACGGTTCCTGCAGGTCACGGCCACTGCGATCCAGCATCTGGAACAGAAGCCCGATGACACTGGAACCAAGCGGCGTAATCCACCCAAGGGTCTGCACGGCAGAAAGCGGCAGAATGATGCAGAAAAGATGCGTCGCGATTTCGGGAATGACCGAATACTGCACCGGAAGCGGCGTATTGCGGATACGTTCAAGACCGCCCTGCGCATTGGCGATATCAGACAGGATGCGGTCCACGGTGCCATGAACGGCGCCGTCAATATTCTTGAGAGCCACTTCCTGCTGTACACCAAGGCCAATTTCGTAAAGCAGGGCGTTGGCCGTGTTGGAGCAGGCGAAGACTTTTTCACGGATGTCGGACGGAAGGAGGCGATCTACTTCCTCGCCCGTCTTGTCGCCACGCAGAGCTGCGCGCAGGACGTGCGGGTAGGCTGCCATCAATCTGGCCAGATCGGGCCGGCCGCCGAGCAGGGATGCAGCCTCACGGCCAAACGACCGGCAGTTGTTCGTGATGGAGCCCCAGAGGGTTCGTCCTTCCCACCACCGGGCATAGGCCGCGTTATTTCGCATGCCCAGGAAAATGGCCAGTGCGGAGCCCATGAGAGAAATTGGCAGCGCTGGCTGGTCCATCCACTCCTGATGATAGATCTGGAAGAGAATGACGACCACGAGGTCCCAGAGCGCCAGAATCAGAAGAGGTGGCAAGGACTCTCTGAAAAGAATGGCTAGCCCGTGTTGGCGATTGACGATCAAGCCTGTGCTCCTTGCCTGAAAACGGTATGGCCGGTGAAACTAACCGTGAAAAGTGTGACCGGCCAACACCAAAAGATGTCCACTCTCTTGCACTCTTTTGCCACTCGAACCGGAAAAGAAACCTTTCGAGCATCAAGTGTTAGGGCATGAGAAGAGTGTAAAGCGTAACGCGGCTCTTGCGTCCCGTTTCCCTCATGAGACACTTTGTACACATATATCAGGGAGCCAGTTCAGATGGATGTCATCGCCGCGATTGCCTTTGAGGCCGGAAAGCCTCTTGAAATTGACACCGTGCAGCTTGAAGGCCCGAAAACGGGTGAAGTTCTGGTCGAGATCAAGGCGACTGGTCTGTGTCACACGGACAAGTACACGCTTTCTGGTCAGGACCCGGAAGGCCTCTTTCCGGCCATTCTCGGGCATGAGGGTGCGGGCATCGTTTGGGAAGTGGGGCCAGGCGTCAAACATCTGAAGCCGGGCGACCACGTCATACCGCTTTACACTCCGGAATGTCGTGAGTGCCCGTCCTGCCTGTCTCGCAAGACCAATCTGTGTACGTCCATCCGCTCCACGCAGGGCAAGGGCGTCATGCCGGATGGGACATCCCGGTTTTCATACAAGGGTCAGCCCATCCATCACTATATGGGGTGCTCGACCTTCGCGAATTTTACGGTTCTCCCGGAAATTTCCCTTGCGAAAATTCGTCCTGACGCTCCGTTCGACAAGGTCTGCTACATCGGTTGCGGTGTCACGACTGGCCTCGGGGCAGTCATGTTCACGGCCAAGGTGGAGCCGGGATCGACTGTCGCCGTGTTTGGGCTTGGCGGGATTGGCCTGAATGTCATTCAGGGCGCTAAGATGGTCGGGGCGACACGCATCATCGGTATTGACGTCAATCCGGCCCGGGAGCAGATGGCCCGCGAGTTCGGCATGACGGACTTCGTTAACCCCAAGGACCTGGGCCCGAACGGTGATCTGGTGGGGCATCTGGTTGAGATGACCGGCGGCGGCGCAGACTACACGTTCGAATGTGTGGGGAATGTCACCCTTATGCGGCAAGCTCTGGAAAGTGCTCATCGTGGCTGGGGTGTGTCTTGCGTGATCGGCGTGGCCGGGGCAGGGCAGGAAATCAGCACGCGCCCATTCCAGCTTGTGACGGGTCGCCGCTGGATCGGTTCAGCCTTCGGTGGGGCGAGAGGCCGCACGGATGTTCCCAAGATTGTGGACTGGTACATGGATGGACGGATCGACATTGATTCCCTCATCACCCACAAACTCAAACTTTCCGAAATCAATCACGGTTTTGACCTCATGACGCGCGGCGAGAGCATCCGCAGCGTCGTGGAGTATTGAGCATGACTGATGTTGAGACGCTTGGGCAGCATGCCTGTTGTGGCGGGTCTGTCCGTTTTCTGAGGCATCAGTCGTCTGAACTGGGCGTACCTGCAACTTTTGGGATTTTTCTGCCCAAAGAGGCTCTGGCAGGCGAAAAGGTTCCGGTTGTTCATGTTCTCGGCGGTCTGACCTGTACGCACGAGACTTTTCTCATCAAGTCCAATGCCGTTCGTTTCGCTGCGGAACACGGCATTGCGCTTGTGGCACCTGATACGTCTCCGCGGAACACCGGAACAGCCGGTGAAGATGATGAATATGACTTAGGAACCGGGGCTGGGTTCTACGTGGATGCGACGCACGAGCCATGGAGTGCCCATTACCGGATGGAAAGCTACATCCGGAAGGAGCTTCCCGCTCTGACCGAAAGCCTGTTTCCGCTGGATGGAAATCGACGCGGGATCCTGGGCCATTCCATGGGCGGCATGGGGGCTCTCAATCAGGCCCTAAACCATCCGGAATTCTGGAAAACAGTTTCAGCCCTCGCGCCCATCTGTCATCCCAGCGTTATTTTCTGGGGGCGAAAAGCCTTTGATGCCTATTTCGGCGGAGACCCTGCGAAGTGGAAGGAATGTGATCCCACGTTTTTGCTGCGGAGCGGGCATAAGCATCCAACGTCAATTCTCGTGGATCAGGGGCTTCAGGATCAGTATCTCGCTGACCTCCGTCCAGACGCCCTTGTTGAAGCGGCAAAAGAATGTGGGCAAGCGCTGGACATGCGCCGGCATGACGACAGTGACCATTCGTATTGGTTTATCCAGACCGTCATTGCTGATCATCTGAGCCATCACGCCAAAGGACTAAAGGCATGAGACGTCTTGTAGTTGCCGCCCTGCTTGTTCTGGGGGGCTGTGTCTCGTCTCAGGCTCCTGTTGGGCCAGCTTTGACCCCTGTCACGCATGCGGATTTCAGCCACGATACACTGGCCCTGACCTGGCAGCCCGGCTTTTGTGCAACGGGCGGAGGATGCCTCACAGGGCAACCGCATAACCATCTGATCGGGCTACATGGGCTCTGGGCATCCGAGCCGCACGCTCTGGAAGCGCAGGCAGTGCCAGTGCAGCAGTGGTGGATGAAGGGGTGCGATATTTATGACCATGACGACGCGCCGCCAAAGCTTCAGCCTGCCACTGAGAATGCGCTGGCAAGCGTTGTGCCACACCTCAAGCACCCGCTGCATGTGCATGAATATACCAAGCATGCGCGTTGTTTCGGATATGACGCTGACAAGTTCTTCGTCACATCCATGATCCTGCGGGATCGTTTTGCTTCTTCAGCTTATGGACAGTGGCTCGCACAGCATAGCGGCTTTCAGGTAAAGAAAGACGATCTGCTGTCGATGTTCGTGCAACTCACGGGCGTTCGGGAGGAAAGAGCGCTTCAGTTTCAGTGTGAGCCTGACCACGAGGGTCGAGTTGTCCTGACGCAGTTCTGGTTCACTCTGGACCCGAAGAAGCTTTCAGTCTTCCCGGGGAATGGTGCTTATCTTTCGTCCCCGCAGGTGCAGGACAATTGCCCGGCAACGTTCATGATGCCGGGTTGGCCGCTGCCAGGAGCAGCGGTGCCGGTTAACGTCAGTCAGTGACCGTATAGTTCTTTGGTGCTGATTTCGGGCTGTGTGGTGTCGCGCAGCCCGTCTGGTGTGACGCCATGATAAAAACAGCTGCGACGCCCGGTGTGGCAGGCGACACCAGTCTGATCCACAATCATCAGCACGGCATCCATGTCACAGTCCAGTCGGGCTTCAATAAGATGCTGCTGCTGGCCTGACGTTTCGCCTTTGCGCCAGAGAGACTGTCGGCTCCTGGACCAGTAACATACACGTCCCGTCAAAAGCGTTTCCCGCAGAGCATCCGCATTCATCCACGCGAGCATGAGAATGACGCCTTTCGTATCCTGCGCGATGGCGGAAATCAGACCATTCGCATCGAACTTCGTCTGGCTGACAATGTCATCGACGACGGCGGGGGCAGGCGGGGTATAGGTCACGAACGCATCTCCAGAGGGAACCAATCAGGCCACACAACGGAGACTGGTTTGCCCTCAAAAGCAAGGTCTGGCGACAGCCACGCTTCACGCCGGAGGAGGGCCAGAGCGTGCGATCCATGACGTGAGCGCAATTCACCGACCTCTTTGTCACCCATCGTGAGAATGCCGCCTATTTCCGGAAAAGTACCGTCTTTCACCGTGACTGGCAGGATGCGGCGGCGGAGAAGGCCACGATAGTGGGTGCGGGCAGTTAACTCCTGCCCCATGTAGCAGCCTTTCTTCCATGACACGCCGTGCAGCAGGTCCAGATTGGCTTCCAGCGCGAGCGTTTTTTCACTCTCGAAGTCGTCCGTGTCGGGAAGGCCAAGAGTGAGGCGTCGGTCCAGCCAGTCATGGCCCTGTGGGGTTTCGACAGGTGGCTGGGAGACAATCGCTCGCCACCCAGCATTCTCGCAGCGTGGGTCGGGCGCGGAGCAGAGCGCTTCAGGTGGTATCGTCTCAGTGGCACCAACAATGACATGCAGTGCTGTCAGTTCAATTTTGACATCTGCGCGCAAACGAAAGCGTGACAGCTTTTTGACCAGCATTTCTGCATGCTCGGACGGACAGTCCATCAGAATGCGATCGCCATCGCTGAAGAGAAAAAACTCGCTTAGCCATCTTCCCTGCGGCGTCAGAAGGGCGCTCCAGACAGCGTTACCAGGTGAGAGGGACTGAACGTCGTTCGTGATCAGCCCTTGCAGGAATGACGCTCTGTCAGCGCCTGAAAAAGTCAGAACAGAGCGGTGGGGGAGCAGTTCAATCATGGGAGGCACCGGGGCATGCGTGAATGAAAGGCGGGGCAGTATGATATGCTGCCGACTGAAGACGAATAAAAGAGGACTTGTACGATACGGATTAAGCTGTCTCTTTGTACAGAGCAAGAATTGACGAAAGTTTATTGGAAGCAGGCAAAAAACCTGCTGGTTCGAGCGTTCGTTCAGTATCGTATGGGTTGCGGTAGATTAATCGGCAGGAGATATTGGCATGTCAAAGCCTGTCAGAAATACCATCAGACTATCCGTGCTTCCGGAGTAACACGCCCTTGTCAGCTGCCGAGATTGTTGATCCGACACGTAGCCCAGCCAGTAGCCGGCAAAAGGTTCTGCAGTTTCTTGGGCCTATTGTTGGTGTGCTGCTGGTCATTGCCGCCATTATTGCGATCAGTCTGCACAACTATCGGACCACCCGTCAGGGCGCGATTGCGCTTTCCTCGGACCTGCTGCGCAGTCAGCAGAAGTATGTGACGGAAGAGGTCCGGAATTATCTGTCTCCCGCATCTGACAGCGCCAGCATCGCCCCAGACATGTTTGGTTCACCGCTGACGGACGCGTCACCAGACTCGTTCATGCTCTATGGCCGTTCCATGCTGGCTCATACGCCGCAGGTGGACAGCTTTTATCTGGCCAGTGACCAGGGCCAGTTCTGGATGGTGACACGGCACGGTAAGGACTACGAGCAGACCCATTTTCAGGTCGAGAATGGTCATGAGGTCTATCGGCACACATACGTGGACCAGAATGGCACGTATCTGGGCACGGCATTTGATCCGGCTGACAAATATGATGTCACGGCGCGTCCATGGTTTCAGGGCGCCATCAAAAGGATTGGACGGGGAGACGGAGCGCTCTACTGGACCAACCCTTACGCATATTTAGCGGCTCGCGAGTTTACCATCACCGCGTCCATTGCCTTCCCGATGAAGGATGGGCACCACGCGGTTTTTGCTACCAATATCTCCCTGAACCGGCTGACGTCTTTTCTTAACGAGCTTCAGGTTGGTCGCAGCGGTCGAGCTGTGATCGTGGACATGAAGGGGCAGATCATCGCCGGGCATAATATGGGCGAGGATGGGGCGGAGCCGTCCTTCGATCCCGCCCATATGCAGCTTGATCCGAAGACGCAGCCTGTTTTCATTCGGGCTCTGAATACTTTCAGGGTCAAAGGACCGGGGCCGGGCCTCGTGACGGCGCGCAACAAGAATTACGTGACCATCGCCGCAACGCTCCCCTTCGTGCACAGGCGCTGGGTTCTGTTGCTGAATGCGCCAGAAAACGACTTCTCGGATTTTGCCGTTACGGCGCGCCGTCAGAACCTCTGGTTTTCGGCACTGGTCGTCGGGCTGGCCTCTTTGCTGGCGCTTGGTCTGATCATACAGGGGCGGCGTATCGAACGCCTGCGCAAACGGCTTGAAATTGGTCGTGAGCAGATGCGCGCGGAAAATGCCTCTTTGTATGAAATTGCCAGTACCCCGGATCTGTTTGAAGCGTCGCATGATGTCCCGATCCTGACCGAAGCTCTGGCAGCGCGGACCGGCTCCCGTCGGGCCAGCCTCTGGCGATTGCTGCCGGACGGAGAACGTCTGCTGTGCGAGGACGCTTTTGATCCCGTGCGGGATGTTCACAGTACGGGCATCGAGATTACGAAACGCGAGCACAGCAAGCTTTTCGATGCTTTGATGGAAGGGCATTCCCTTTTCATTGAAGATGCGCGTCAGGATGAGCGCAGTCAGAATTTCCAGCGCATCATCATGCGATCCGTCGAGGCCAAGTCGCTCGTCTTTCATCCGGTTATGCGTGGGCATCAGGCTGTTGGTGTTATTGTTTTGGAAGACCCCTCCAGAGCAGATGCGATGGAGCATATTGTCGCGATTGTTTCGTCTGTCGTGGCACTACGGTTTTCTCAGGCTCTGGATCAGGGCGACCAGCAGGCTGGGGCGCGTCCGAGCGTGTCGCATGAGCTGAAAGACACGCGTTACGATGAGGGCTTCCTCCTGCCACCAGGTTCGGGTGTTCAGGACGGCGTGGTGCCAAGTGGGATTTACCCGCAGGTGCCGGTTATGGTGATTTCCTTTGCTGATCCTTATTCAATGGATAGCCACAGCGCCGAACGTGCCATGAAAGTTGTCTCGTCGCTCAGCGAGGATATTCAACGCATTGCCCGAGAAACAGGCCTGTTCTCTGTTCAGGTGGTGAGTAACCGTCTGGTGCTGGTTGGCGGATGTTCGCAGGAGCCCGATCCAGGTGCCGTGCTGCGTCTGGCAGATGCTGCGGTCTCCATCCGTGAAGCCTGCCTGTCCCTGCTGGCGTCCGTAGATATTGATCCGGTCTTCCGCGTGGGCATTGATGTTGGGCCTGTTATGGCTGCGATGCTCGGCAAGGAGCCGTCCGTCTTTAATCTGTGGGGCGAGGCTATCAATGTGGCTGAGCTTCTGGCTGCCAGCGCGCCAGATGCCGGGACAATTCAGGTTTCGGAACAGGCCTATCTTCAGCTTCGGGAGCATTTCCTCTTCAGAGCCCGGGGCATGTTCTATCTGCCAAACAGCGGCGTGACCCGCAGCTTCATTCTGGCAGGGCGGCGATGAAAACCCGCTTCGATCGTATTCCGCGCGTGCAGAATGCCTTGGGCACTCTGGGGCATTTTACCCGGACCCAGATGCGGTTCACCCTGATGGTCATTGGTGCTTCCTGGGGCGTTATTCGTGTTGGTCTGTCACCGACGTCATGGCGCCGGACTGTGCGGATCGAATTCTGGCATTCCCTTCAGCAGGCCACAGGCGGCGGTCTTCTGAGTGTGTTGGTGACGGCCGCTCTGACAGGGTTCGGGATTGTGGCACAGGCCGTTTACTGGCTGGGTTTTGCCGGGATGGCCCAGATGACGGGCTCGATCCTGTCCACCGTGATGGTGCGGGAGATTGCTCCGGTGCTGGTTGGCGTCATTCTTCTGGGGCGTTCCGGGATGCTGATGTTGACGGAACTGGGTACCCTGACGACGGGTGGTCAGATGCGTGTTCTGACGGGCATGGGGATTGACCCGTTCGTGGCGTTTCTGCTTCCGCGAAGTCTCGCCATGACCATCAGTGGGTTCACGCTAGGCATCATCTTCAGTTTGACGGCATTGCTGGTCGGTTATGCGGTGTGCCGTGTTGAAGGTGTCATCACCATGCCGGTCTGGGCGTTTCTGGATCAGGTGGTGAGCAGTATGCACCCGGTCGACTATTTCGCCATTCCGGCCAAATTCATTTTCAGTGGCTTTGCGGTGGGTGTGTGCTCGTGCCTGTCGGGAATGGATGCAACAACCGAAGACGATCTGTCGTCTCTGATGCCTCGAGGATTTGCGCGTGGCATTCTGTCCATCATGACGATTAATGTCGTCCTCAGCGTCTGGCTCGGTTGATATGGCCGACGAAAAGACAGTCCCGCCTGCTGAACTGAACATCCTCGATCCTATTCTGGAGTTGCTGGATGCTCGTCCACGCTTTGACGGCAGTGGCCTGGCCTCTGTCCGTTATAACCTGCGTTTGAATCCGGGTGACTGCGCCCTGATTGAATGTCGGGATATGCAGCAGGCCAGCCTCTTTGCCGATATGTGTGTCGGGCTAGTGGACTTGGATGATGGGATTGCCCGCTGCATGGGGCTTGAATGGTCTGATCTGGATGAACGCCGGGCTGCGGCCTTGCGGGGGCGGATCGGGCGGATGGTGGCCAATGGCGGGTGGATCGACCTGTATGGCACTCACATGAACATTCTCTGGCCACAGCTGCATCATACTCGGGTGCCCGAGGAACGGTTGATGCAACAGGCCGTGCAACTGGGAATGCAGTTTGGTCTGCCCGGCCTGCCGGTCGTTTCTCCGGGCAAACTGTCTCCTCTGGATCGTTGCCGCGCGGACTGCGTGCGTGCGTTTCTGGGGGAGCCTGCACTTCTTCTGCTGGAAAACCCGATGGGAAGTGCCAACCCTCCGCTCATGAACGCCTTTCTGTCTGCGCTGACGGATGCGCGTGACCGGGGTTGTGCTGTTGTCTGGCTTGCCCCGAATGACAGCGGCTGGGGAGCGTATGAAGCGGATGCGACCATTCGCCTCCGACTGTATGATGATGGACTGTTTTCGATGCGAGGGTCTTGATGTTTCGCGTACGCCGCCCTGACACTGCCCGCCCGCTTTTCCAGAACCGCTATGCGGATGAATGGGTGGGATTGCTGGTCCTTGTGACCATCGTCCTCTTTGCTGTGGCTGTGGCAGAAGCCGGCTTTCTCAAGCAGTGGCTTACACCCGAAAAGAAGATCCACTTTGTCCTGCCGGAAACCGGCGTGGCCGGGCTGGCTATTGGTGACGACATTGAGATCATGGGCGTGCATGCCGGTGAAATTCGCCATCTGGATTTGAACAGCACTGGCCGCATGTATGCCGAGGGCTATATCGAGCCACAGTTTGTGCCCTTCATCCGTCAGGATAGTGCTGCGGTGATCCGGCATCGTTTCGTGGTGGCCGGTGCCAGCTATATCGAGTTAGGCCGTGGACGTGGGGAAGACATGGACTGGGGCTATGCCGTGCTGAACGCAACGGTAGAAGCAAACCCGGCAGACGTGATTACCCAGACGGTTACGGACCTGAGAAACAAACTCGTCCCTGCAATGGATAGCGTTCAGGCCATTACCAGGCAGGTCAACGACATGCTGACGGACATGCGGGCTGGCAAGGGCACGGTTGGCGGCCTTCTCTCGAAGGATGATACCCTTCAGAAAGCCAATCAGGCGCTGGAAAATCTTACAGAAGTTATTGCCCGCCTTCAGCCGATTGAAAAGCAGCTTGGGGGTGTCATGACGAAAGCTGATGGCACGATGGATAATGCCAAATCGGCCACGGATACTCTTCGCAAGAGCATGCCGCAGGTGCAGGAAACGATTAACCATACCAGCGCCGCAACGGCCCAGCTTCCTGCGCTCATCACGCAGGCGGAAGCGAGTGCCAATAGCCTCCGCAAGCTGACAGATCAGCTCAGGGGCCTATGGCTGCTGGGTGGTACAGCGCAGAAAGCTCCGAGTCATCGTCTGCCAGCGGAGGCTGTCCGTCCATGAAGCGTATGATTCTGCTGTGTCTTGCCATGGCAAGTTGCTCGTCTGTGACGAAGGGCCCTGATCCGGACCAGGCTTATGAAAACGCCATGGACACCGGGCGGAGCACTTTTGAGCTTGGACATCCGGACCAGTCCGAAAGTCAGTACCGTGCGGCGATGGACCGTGCCCTTATCCGGGATGATGCTGCCCAGATCCATGATGCGGGCTTCAATCTTGCGACGGCCCTGCTGGAAGAAAACAAGCCTGCCGATGCTTTGACAGCGCTCGATCGCACCGGAAAAGCCCTGAGGCTGCGTCAGTACAGTCAGACCAGTGATCTGGAGCTTGTCAGAAGTGCAGCGCTCTATCGGCAGCATGATCTGACGGGTTCTGAGGCGTCCGCGCGCGTGGCGCTTCAGTCGCCTGATGTGGGTATTCGCAATCGTGCGGCTTATCTGGCTGGTTTGGGGGCTTCGGATCAGGGTGATACAGCGCAGTTGACCCGCATGGAAGCATTATTGGCTCCCTCAAAAGAGCCTACTGCTATGCTGGATCATCAGGATCTGGCGGCCCGTCTGGCACTCCTGAATCATGCGCCAGCACTTGCGCTGGAACAGGCCATGTCCCTGACACAGAAGAGACGGGATGCGCAGGACTATGAGGGAATGCGGCGTGCTCTGCTTGTCGCGGCTCAGGCTGCTGAAGCACAGGGTGACATGAACACCGCTGCCGCTTTACGACAGCAGGAACTCTCAAGCCGAAGTGTGCAGCAGACTGGCCATGTGGAGAAAGCCTCCATCACGGTCTCTGCCGTGAGTGCGCCTGCAGCAGCCATTCGCTGATCAAGGAAAAACTTTTTCCGTCATTGCCAGAGCCGCCCCTCTCATTCGATAGTAACGAAATCGGAACGAGAAGGAGAGAAGATGAGGCCTACATCCAGACGAATGGTTCTTGGGTCTGGAGTGGCCTTGCTCGCTCTGAGGCTGACGCACAGGAGTCAGGCGCGGCCTTATCGTCTCCCGTCAGCCGCCGCTATGGCTGCAGATCGGTTGCGCCCTCAATATCATCTGATTGCCCCTTATGGGTGGATGAACGATCCCTGCGGCCCGGTCTGGGTCAATGGTCGTTATCACATGTTCTATCAGTGGGGTCCGGACAAGGCTGCGTTTGGAAACATTCACTGGGGCCACGCGACCAGCTCTGATCTCGTTCACTGGCATCACGAACCCGTTGCGATGAGCCCTGTCCCCGGGGGGCCAGATGCCCTTGGAGTTTTCAGTGGTTGCGTTGTGATCGTTGAAGATCAGGCGATCGCTTTTTACACGGGGATTGAGCCATCCGTGCAGTGCACGGCGACATCTGATCTTCAGATGATGCAATGGAAGCAGAACCCCGTCCCGGTTCTGTCTGAGCCTCCGCCGGGATTGCATGTTGATGGATTTCGCGACCCGCTCGTCTGGAAGGATCACGAGAGATGGCACATGCTGCTCGGCGCCAGCGTTCGGCAATCCGAGTTTGGTCCGGGTGGCGTCATTCTGAAATACGATAGCGAAAATCTGAAAGACTGGACCTATCGCACTGTTTTCTATGGCCCCACGCATCAGGCTGGCTCTTACGACGATGCCATGGAATGCCCGGATTTTTTTGTGCTCGGTGACACTTGGGTTCTGATCTACTCGCTGGGCAGTACTGTTTATTATGCCTCAGGCATTTACAGCGAAGGCGCATTTCATCCGCGCATTATTCAGCCGCTTGGATATGGCTCGTTCTATGCCGGACGGACCATGTTAGATGAGCACGGACGGCGCGTTCTCTGGGGTTGGGTGCCTGAAAAGCCTGAGCGCAGTCATGGGGCCATGGAAGCGGGCTGGAGTGGTGTCATGTCTTTACCGCGGGTTCTTACGGCTGACGGGGATGCGGCTCTGCGTCTTGCACCCCATCCCAATCTGGCAGCGTTGGAAGGCCCGCATTTCCGCCGACTCACGCCCTCATCCTGGGCCGCTCCCGATGGACCGAATGGCCGAATTCGTCTGACCTTTATCGGAACCGAGGCCGGGCGCCTGATATTTGGAGGGGAGGGGCCATTTCTGGAACTCGATTACGATCCATACCGGCCCGGAAAAGAATTGATGGCCAATGGAGATTCCGCACCCTTGCCATTGGCCGCCCGCAATATGCTGGATATTTTCGTAGATGGTTCGGTCGTGGAAATTTTCACCTCTTCCGGTGTCTGTCTCACGACCCGGGCTTATGGAAATACGAATGTGGCCTTCAAGTTGTCTTTGGAAGGAACGTTCCGTGAGGCCGTTGTCTCTGCCCGCGCGATGAGCCCCATTTCTCCAGATCGCCTGACCAGTAGCCCGGCCTGAACATTCAGGCCGAGGCTCTTGCTTCCACTTCGATCAGGGCTAGACCTTCAGCGACAGAGACGAATTCTGATCCGCCATCGACCCGGCTTTCACCAAAGCGATCCGTGAACAACTTTCGGACAGCCGGAACGAAAGACGTGCCGCCGGTGAGGAAGACGTGATCGATATCGTCAATGCCGAGGCCTGTAACGTTCAGGGCATCGTCGATGGCGGCTGCGAGTTTTTCCAGATCGGGTTTGATCCAGCTTTCAAAATCTGCGCGCGTGATGGTCTGCTCGATTTTCAGGTCCCGGTGGCTGAACTTCAGGACCGTGCTGTCGTGCCGTGAGAGATCGCTTTTGGCCTGACCAATCGCCCGATACAGGTTCTGGCCTTCCTGATCTTCAATCAGACGCAGCAGATTTCGCAGCTTCTGCGGATCGGAGGCCGTCTTTGCGACGTCTGCAATGCTGCGAAGGGTTTGAGGGGTCCGCATCAGGGACAGGCGATGCCAGCGCCCGAGGCTCGCATACCATTCAATAGGGACGGGAAGAGGCTGCCCACCCATCACCCGATACGTCGTGTCCCGACCAAGTGCTGGCGCGACGACATTGTCGATAATACGGAAGTCGAACTGGTCTCCTGCAATCCCGACACCGGAGTGACCCAGCGTGACGGTGCGCGGTGTGCCATGGGGGTCAAAGCGCATGACAGAGAAATCGCTTGTGCCGCCGCCAAAGTCTCCTACCAGCACAGTTGCTGGTGCATCCAGTCGCTGCATGAAGCGCCAGCCAGCCCCTTCGGGCTCAAGCACGACGTTCGGCTCAGTAAAACCTGCCTCGACAAAGCTTTCCTTCAGGCGCTTCACACCCAGATCGTCATCGGCCAGTTCACCCGCAAAGCGCACGGGCCGGCCGATCGTTGTGCTGACCTGCTCTGGTGTAATGCCGGCTTTGTCCATCAGGGAGCGCAGGAACCGGGCGATCAGGTTCTGAAGCGTCATGGTCGAGGCAAAAACACGTGTTTCGCGGAACGAGCCTTGAGCCAGATAGGTCTTCATGGACATGATGAGGCGGCTTTCTGCCGGATCATCCAGATAGGCCTCGATGGCATCAAGCCCAATAGCGTCCTGAAGAACGCGTCGATTGCCCTCCTGATCCATCCAGAGACAAAGCAGGGTGCGGCAGGTTTCGGAAGACGGGCTGTCAATGAAGTTGAAGATGGCAGGCTGCGTGTTGCCCTGTTCATCTGCGATGACGACGACACTATTGGTCGTTCCAAAGTCGATGCCGACGCGAATTTTTGGCGCTTTAAGAGGTTGCGTCGTCATTTTGGCTGGTCCCGTCCCGAATTCGCGAAGGGCGAGGGTTTAGGAAAGAACGGCTACGAGGCCAAGGGAAAAGTTGAAAAATGGCTTTATGAAAGGTCCAAAACGTCAGAGCGCGCTGTTTTTTGCTTCATCGTAAAGACGTTGAGAGTCCTGAATGTCAGCCATATGGGTTTCAGCCCAGTGCGTGAGGCTCGAAACAGCCTGGATCAGGGTCTCTCCAAGAGGTTTGAGGCTATATTCAACAGTGACGGGCACGGTTGGATAAGCTTGCCTTAAAATAAGCCCGTCGCGTTCAAGATTTTTCAGCACCTGAGACAGGATCTTCTGTGAAATCCCATTGATGTCCCGCTTGAGGGCATTGAAGCGCACAACGTCATTCTGAAGGCGGTCCAGCACGAGAAGGGCCCATTTGTCACCGAGCCTGTCCAGCACCATGCGGGTCGGACACTCTTTCGCATAGACGTTGAAACAGAGGTTTCGTGCCGGCGTGTCTGGTTTCTGCGAGGTTACCATGTGTCTTGAAAGTGCCTTCTTGCCCCGAATTTTCCAACATAATACCAGAAAGGGTGTTGGTTTCCAATGGATACCACGTATCACATTGTATGTTTGATCTCTTGGTTCGAAGGACAGGAACGATGTCTAAAGTCTTGGTCGTCTATCACTCAGGGTATGGGCACACCAAAGTGGTGGCGGAGCATGTGGCGCAGGGAGCTGAGGCTCAACTCGTGGCAATTAGCGCGGATGGTGAAATTACCGAGGCAGAGTGGGCCGCATTGGATGACGCGGATGCCATCATCTTTGGAACGCCAACCTACATGGGGAATGTGAGTTGGCAGTTTAAGAAATTTGCAGATGCCACGTCCAAAATTTGGTTCACGCGAGGCTGGCAGGACAAGGTGTTCGGTGGTTTCACGAACTCCGCCAGTCCGAACGGGGACAAGCAGGTGACGTTGATTACGCTGCAAACACTTGCATCCCAGCATGGTGGCATCTGGGTGAGTTTGGGAATTCCGCCGTCCAACACTCTTGAGGCAACGGGCGACGATCCGAACAATCTGGGTGGCTCAGTCGGTCTTCTGGCGCGCGCTCCAGCAAATGCGGGTGTCGATGGCGTTCAGAAGGGAGATCTGCTGACGGCTGAGCGCTATGGCCGTCGTGTGGCTGATATTGCGGCGCGTCTAAAAGCTTAATCAGCAATGTATGGGGCGAGGCACCGCAAACAGCATGCCTCGCCCTTGTCGGTTAGGACAGAGCCGCTTCGTAGGCAGCAACGTCTGGAACGGCAGGACGTAGCGTTCCCGTTTCTGCTTCAGACTGAACCATTGGCGTCATGCCCAGAGCGGACAGAAGCTGACGGTCACGGTGCTCAGCAGGGTTTGGCGTGGTGAGGAGCTTTTCACCACAGAAGATGGAGTTGGCACCTGCGAGGAAGCACAGAGCATGTGCCTCATCGGTCATGTTTTCACGCCCTGCCGCCAGACGCACATGGCTTTCCGGCATCATGATGCGGGCTGTAGCGATGATGCGAACGAATGTGATCGGATCGACCGCTTCAGCTTCGCCTAACGGTGTGCCTTCAACGCGAACGAGCAGATTGATGGGTACGCTCTCGGGATGCTTCGGCAGGTTGGCGAGTGTCATCAGCAGGCCGGCGCGGTCGGACAGATCTTCGCCCATACCCACGATTCCGCCACAGCAGACATTAATGCCGGCATCACGCACGTTTGACAGCGTATCGAGCCGCTCCTGATACGTGCGGGTGGAGATGATGGAGCCGTAGAATTCCTCAGAGGTGTCGAGGTTGTGGTTGTAATAATCCAGCCCGGCATCCTTCAGGCGCTGAGACTGTACGGAGTCCAGCATTCCCAGCGTGACGCATGTTTCGAGACCAAGGGATTTAACGCCCTCGATCATCTCACAGACGGAGTCGAGATCGTGGTCCTTCGGGGAGCGCCAGGCAGCACCCATGCAGAATCGGCCTGCGCCTGCTGCCTTTGCTGCACGCGCCTCGGTCATCACCTTTTCGACGGCCATCAGACGCTCGGCCTTCACGCTTTTTTCGTGTCGGGCGCTCTGCGGACAGTAGGCGCAGTCTTCGGGGCAACCGCCTGTCTTGATCGAAAGAAGCGTGGAAATCTGCACTTTTGTGGGGTCGAAATAACGACGGTGCAGTTCCTGGGCGCGGAACATCAGGTCCGGGAAGGGGAGGTTGATCAGCGCTTCAACCTCAGCGCGCGTCCAGTCGTGGCGGACGTCTGGCTGTGTCATTTTCTGAGCCGTCACGGGGCTTTCTCCAACGTTGTTGCGTCACACCTACCCAAAATGGCCCCGGCGTGTCATCTCATCGTCATGATTATGAGCCGGAAAACGGACGAGGCAAAGCGATGAAACACTGGCGTATCGAGCAGATGGACTGGGATTCCTTTGATCCATCCCGCGTGGACCCGGATATCATTCCTCTGGTGAAGTCTGCTTCAGTCGTTGAAAAGAATGGCTTGGACTACGCTGAATATCTGAGACACGTCTTTGTGGGAGACCCGGATTTCAGCGCAGCAACAGCCAACTGGGCAGTGGAAGAAGTTCAGCACGGAGATGCTCTGGGCCGCTGGGCCATGCTGGCAGATCCGAGCTGGGACTATGAAGAGGCGTTTGAGCGCTATCGCGCAAGTTACAAGATTGATGCAGACGTCGATGCGTCTATCCGCGGGTCCCGCACGGGTGAACTGATCGCGCGTTGTATGGTCGAGACGGGAACGTCGTCTTTTTACACGGCGCTGGCGGATGCGACAGATGAGCCCCTGCTGAAAGCTATCTGCAAGCAGATTGCCGCCGACGAATACCGGCATTTCAAACTCTTCTATGATCACATGCATCGCTATCTGAAGCGCGAGAAGCTCAGTGTCTGGGCACGGACGCGCATTGCTCTTGGGCGTGTAACCGAGAGTGAGGACGATGAGTTGGCGTCCGCCTATCACACGACCAATGAATCCCCGGACATGCCCTATGATCACAAGCGCTGCATTGCGGCTTACATGTCCAAAGCCATGGGATTCTACCAGCAGAAGCACATTGATCGTGTGACGGCGATGATCTTCAAGACAATCGGCTTCACCCCGCATTCCCGTTGGCAGAAGCTGGCAGCGAATGGGGTGTATCGACTGATCCAGTGGCGTCGCAAATCGTTTCAGCGCCAGATTGCGGCCTGACGGTTCGTCAGACTTACGGAAATTCACAAGACGGAAGAGGCAATTTCGTGCCATGAAGGGCTGCATTTTCTGTCTTGTAACTGGAGCTTGAGAATGGACGTTCGACCACTTCTGTCCCGTCGCTTTATCTGGGGAGCAGCTGCCCTTCTGTCCATCGCAGGGCTGTCGCAGGGCTTCTCAGCCAAAGCAGATCCGTACTCGTTGCCGATCGCGACATCAGGCCCGGTGACAAGCGACACACCGGCAGCCGCAACGGTGGCCTCCCAGCAGCTTGCCCGACAGGTCGGATACGCGCAGTTTACAGCGGCGGACTGGCATGTTGGCACCGTGCGGCACATGGTGATGTTCCGGTACAAGAAGGACGCCACGACGGCACAGCGTGCAGAAGTGTCCGGCCGTTTTCTGCATCTTGCACAAGACAGCCGCCGCCCGGACGGCCGCCCCGTTGTGGTGAGCATTGAGACCGGGTTCCAGAATAGTGGCGAAGGTGTAGAGGGCGGCCTGCAGCAGGCGTTCTTCGTAACGTTCCGCTCTGAAGGGGACCGGAACTACTATGTTGGCAAGCCCGTCGTGACAGATCCGGCGTTCTTTGACCCTGCCCATGAGGCCTTCAAGGAATTTGCCGGGCCATATCTCGATAAGGTTATGGTCTTTGATTATGACGTGCTGGCTGTCTCCGCACCCGCTGACAAAGCACGCAAGACAACCCGCAAAAGCGGGAAGTAACAAAAAGTCTCCGTTTGTATGGATGGCCTTTTGACGAAATGATCTTTTATGCCTCATGCTACGGCGATCGCCAGAACATGAGGCATAATGTGAAGACTACAGTTTCTGTTAAACGCCACCTGACGCAAGGTGCGAGTGTACTTGCGCTGGCTATGGGCCTTACAGCCGCAAGTGCACAGGCCGCCGGTTACAATTCAGGCTGGGGCTTTGATGAAGCCGGCATGAACCATAGCGTTAAGCCGGGCGACAATTTCTTCGAATATGCCAACGGCACGTACCTCAAGAACCTGAAAATTCCAGGCGATATGAGCAGCTATGGGCCGTTCCGTATTCTGTACGAACTGTCCATGGAGCGCCAGAAGGCGATCCTGAGCGAAGCACAGAAGCACGTTTCTGCCGAGCCGTCTGACGACATGGGCAAGATCGGCACTTTCTACGCCAGCTATCTGGACCAGAAGGCCGTTGATGCTCTGGGAGCCAAGCCGCTTGCTGTGGATCTGGAGAATATCCGCAAGGTCAGTGATGCCAAGAGCCTGGCCGAAGCGTTTGGTACGTCCCTGAATTCCATGGCGTTCTCGACGTTCCAGATTGGCGTCGAGCAAGATCAGAAAGATCCGGAACATTATATGCTCATGCTTGATCAGGGCATGAGCATTGGCGTCAGCGGTGGCCTGGGCCTGCCCGATATCAGCTACTACACAGACCCGAAGCTTGCCGACAAGAAAAAGGCCTATCAGGCTTACGTCGCGAAGATGCTGACGCTTGTGGGCTGGGCTGATCCAGCCAAGAACGCGCAAGCTGTCGTCGATCTTGAAACGGCGCTTGCCAAGGTTGAGATCCCCCGCGATCAGACGCGTGATCCGCTCAAGCTCTACAACCCGATGACGGTCACGCAGCTGCAAAAGATCGCTCCAGACTTTGACTGGGTCACGTTCCTGACGACTGCAGGGCTTCCGGCCGAAAATATTGCCGATCGCAAGGTGGATGTGCGTGAGCCGGATGGCATCGCAGCCATGTCCCGCGTTCTGAAGAAGGCTGATTACAGCGTACTTCAGGCCTGGCTAGCCTTCCATCTGGCAGATAATGCTGCAGCCTATCTGTCTCATGATTTTTCTGACGCGTCCTTTGACTTCAACAGTCGCACCCTGTCGGGCGTGGCGCAGCAGTCTCCGCGTTGGAAGCGTGCGACGCGCGTGACCAATGGCGCCATGGGCTGGGCTCTGGGCAAGATCTACGTTGCCCGTTATTTCCCGCCGTCAGCACAGGCTCAGATTACAGAGCTGGTGCAGAAGGTGAAGTCCTCCTTCCATGATCGGCTTGAGCACAACACATGGATGGACGAGCAGACCCGTAAGGCTGCTCTGAACAAGCTGGATCACTTCGCTATTCAGGTTGGCTATCCTAAAAAGTGGTGGGACTACAGCAACCTCGTAGTTCGCAAGGGCGACGTGTATGGCAATGCTGTGCGT
Organism: Gluconobacter sp. P5E10; assembly: GCF_018812145.1. Taxonomy (NCBI): domain Bacteria; kingdom Pseudomonadati; phylum Pseudomonadota; class Alphaproteobacteria; order Acetobacterales; family Acetobacteraceae; genus Gluconobacter; species Gluconobacter sp. P5E10. Next base: position 792,717 of record NZ_JACRVZ010000001.1, read on the forward strand.
GGCGCCGCGTTTAACTGGCAGCATGAGCTGAACAAGCTCGACAAGCCGGTGGATCGTGACGAGTGGGGCATGACGCCGCAGACTGTGAACGCCTACAACGATCCGACGATGAACGAGATCGTTTTCCCGGCTGCCATCCTTCAGCCGCCGTTCTTCGATCCGAAGGGCGATATGGCTGTGAATTACGGTGCCATTGGTGGCGTGATCGGTCATGAGATGAGCCATGGCTTTGACGACCAGGGCCGTCATTATGATGAACATGGCCGCCTGAATGACTGGTGGACCAAAGCATCTTCGGATGCCTTCCAGAAGCTGGCCGATCGTCTTGGTGCACAATATGACGCGCAGGAGCCTCTGCCGGGCACGCACGTGAACGGCAAAATGACCATGGGCGAGAATATTGCGGATTCCGGCGGGTTGAACCTCGGTCTGCAGGCTTATCATGACTCCCTGCATGGCAAGCCGCAGACAACCGTTCATGGCCTGACAGGCGATCAGCGCGTGTTCCTGGGCTGGGCACAGGTGTGGCGTGAGAAGGATCGTCCGGATGCGCTGCGCCAGCAGATGCTTTCGAACGAGCATGCCCCGGCCGTAACGCGTGTGAACATGCCAGCGCACAATATTGACGCTTGGTACGATGCATTCGGCGTAAAAGAGGGCGACCAGCTCTATCTGGCCCCGGATCAGCGCGTAAAGATCTGGTAAGGGTCGTGACAAAATGAAGCGTGAGGCTTATCCACGGTCTCACGTTTCAATTTTCTGACTGACGGACTGCCTCATGACGCAAATGACGATCGGCCATCTGTACACCTCGCTTCATGCCGGGTGTGCCAGTGCGGTCGCCCGTGTTCTCGAAGCGCATGAGGTGGACGTCGAGTTTGTGGACCTCGACCCTGAAGATGTGGCGGAAGCCATGGAGCAGGGCGAAGTCGATCTTCTGGTCTCTGCCTGGTTCCCGCGCGATGAAAAATTCGCTGGGCCTGGCTTTCGTGTCATCGGGGATCTGTATCAGCCGCAGATTTCGTTTGCTGCGCTCCGTGCGCTCGGTCCTGTCAATGCGCTGACATCAGCCGAAGTGGATCGGGTGATCGTTGCGGAGGACAGCCGCGAAATTCTTGAAAAAGCACTCAAGCAGCTTCCAGCCCTTTCTTCCCTGCCGCTTGAAGTTGTGGGGGAGGCCGCTCTGATCGGTCGTTTGGAAAAGGCGCAGGCAGACGGCGAATCTCCGCTTGTGGTCGCCACTCAGCCACATGCGGTGTTCCACACCGCGTTGCTGACGCTGGTTGAGGACCCTGACAAGCTGCTCGGCGGGGAAATGTCTGCGCGCATGGTGCTGCGGGAAGATGTAGCCCGCAAGGCAGACACGGATCTTCTTGACGAATTGTCCGAGATGATGCTCGGCAACAAGGTCATGAGTGCGCTGGATTATAACATCGGCGTTGAAGGGCAGGACCCTGATGATGCTGCGGAAGCATGGCAGCGTGGACGTCTTATTCCGCGGGATGCCTGAGGATTTCAAAAAAGGGCCGGATTTCTCCGGCCCTTTTTTGTATCTACAGCCTTAGCGGTAGACGAGGCCGCCATCGATCAGGATGGACTGGCCAGTAATGTAATCGGAATCTTTGCCCGACAGGAATGCGACGAAGCCAGCAACGTCGTCCGCTGTTTCGACCCGTCCGAGCGCAATGCCTTCAACATACTTCTTGTACGTTGCGCCCAGCTCAGCGCCGGTAATCTCAGACATGCGCTTGTCGATCTCGACCCACATATCCGTTCCGACGATGCCCGGGCAGTAGGAGTTCACGGTGATACCGAAGGCGGCCAGTTCTTTGGCGGCCGACTGCGTCAGTGCGCGAACTGCGAACTTTGTGGAAGAATAGATCCCGAGAAGGGGAAAGCCTTCATGGCCAGCGATGGAGCAGGCATTGATGATCTTGCCCTTCTTGCCGGTCTCTTTGAAAATGTTGGCCGCAGCCTGGATACCCCAGATCACGCCCTGAACATTAATGCGGTAAATCTTCTCAACTTCTTCCTGGGTGACGTCCAGAAGAGGCTTCACCTGACAGATGCCGGCGTTATTGACCATGATATCGAGGCCGCCAAGCTGGCTGGAGGCTTCTTTCAGGGTCTTCTGAAATTCATCGCGATTGCTGATGTCAGCCGTTAGAGCGATAGCACGCCGACCAAGAGCCTCAACTTCCTTGGCGGCTTGCTGAACGGTTTCCTGTTTGACATCCAATAGAATGATGTCAGCTCCTTCGCGCGCCAGACGAAGAGCGATGGCCTTGCCGATACCTTGAGCCGCCCCGGTTACAGCGGCAATTTTACCAGAAAGAGACATGCAGAAATTTCCTCTCTCTTCATGCGCCACGAAATGTGGTTCGCACGAATAGTAAACGTCTTCTGCTTTCAGGCTTTGATTTTCCACAAAAAAAGACATGTTTTCGAAAATAGGCACGCAAACGTGTTTCATGTGAAAGAAATATTACATAACTAATTTTCTAAATTAACGATTTTGTAGATATTTGAATATTAATATAATATTTACTTCACTTACACAAGTATTTTTACTTTAAAGCGAATAATAAAAAATATTTTAATTATTTTATATTTGTGAATTATTAATCAAATTTACGAGAAATTCTAAAATGTTAATTACGCTACAATGCTCCGTCGCGTAGGGATTTTGCATGCTCACTCTGGATCGGGCGCAATTCGTTTCAGAGGTCGTGATGTAACATTATTCCTGTTCAAATAGGGGCGCCAGATTTGCATCTTCGTGTGCTGGGTTATGCTCTGAGAAGCTCATGGTTCGTGTGGTTTTTCAGTATTTTCGTATCGCTGCCTGCTTTTGCTCAGGTCATGGACCGCGATATTGGATCTGCGCCAAGTCAGTTGGTTTCAACGCCTCTTCCTGTGCACGCATCGCGTGAAACAACCGTTCCAGCATTTTCCCATCCTGAGGCTATCGTCTCCAATCCTTTGTCAGACTGGCTGCGTAAGCGTGGCATCAATTTCCTCGTCGATAATACAAATGAATTTGCCGGAGCGATAACGAAGCCGACGCGCGGAACAACGCCGGGGTTTGAAAACTACAAGCAGGGCGCGAGCAATGCGGGCCAGTATGCCATGCAGCTTGATGTTGACTGGGAAAAGCTTGCTGGTCTGCGTGGTTTTGCGACGCACATGATTACGGTGGGGCGATACGGTACGACGGCCAATCGCATGTTTGGTGACTGGCTCAATCATGCTTCCGAAGATTATGGCGGTGGCGGRAATGTTGTCGTGCATTTGGTCTATATGTACGGGGAAGAAACGCTTTACGGTGGGCGTCTGGCGATCGCCGCTGGCCGTATGTCAGAAATTTCAGATTTTGCGGCGAGCCCTTTGTTCTGCAATTTCCAGAACGGTAGTTTCTGCGGTCGTCCTAAAGGGATTACGGACACGAATTTTGACGCTGGCTATCCTGCTGCGACCTGGGGATTTCGGGTTCGAGGACGGCCGGTGCGGTCTGTCTATGTCCAGACGGGGGTGTATCCGATCGAAAACGGGATTTATCAGGTCTATCAGCATCGGACCGGATTCAAATTCAATGGGGCCAATATCATCGGGTATGCGGCACCGATTGAAACAGCCTGGGAACCGGTTTTCGGGCATGGCACGTTGCCGGGCCATTACAAATTCGGTGCCCAGCTCTTCAGTACGCCGCAGACTGACAACTATTACGATCTGTATGACGGTTCTTATGCCGAGAGCGGACTTGCGCATAAAAAGCGAAGCGCGTCTTGGTCAACCTGGGTCATGCTAGATCAGCAGTTGCTGCACTATCTGGCAAAGGGCTCAGGCCTGACGGCGATGACGGGGCTTATTTACAATGATCCCCATACATCCCTGCGCCGGTATCTCGTTTATGGTGCACTGATTAACCGCGGATTTCTGAAGTCTCGACCCTATGATACGCTCGGATTTTCGCTGACCTACACCAAGATTGCATCCGGTGTGAGCCGAAGTGAAGCTGCGCTGATCCGGAAAGGGCAATCACTTCCCAATCATGCGACAGGTGTTCAGCAGGATGCTGTCGTGATGGAGTTCAACTACGCTATCCACGTTGTGAAGGGTGTGATTTTTACGCCTTTGTTTGAATATTACATTCACCCGAATGCCCAATACAATCTGCGGGATGCGGCTCTTTTGGGGTTTAAGAGCCATATCCAGTTTATGTGAGAACTCTTTCTTGCTGTGTATCTGAAAGGCGCGGGGCAGGATTTTTCATGCGTAGGTGGCTTGGTTCTCTTGTTGGTGGAAGTGCGTTAATAAATCGTTACTGACATGGCGTAACGGTAGAAGAATGACCCACTCCGACAGGACGGATGCTGTTTTTGAAGCCTTTCACGGGCTTGCGGATGAAGAATGGCTGCATGTTCTGGTCTCGTCCCTTGGCGGACACGAGGTGCGGGGCGTTCGGATGCCTGAGTTCCCCCCGGATGATCTTCAGCGTGAAATTCATGGGCATCATGGGGAAGTTTCGATTCATGAGGCGCATGTCTTTTATCGGGAAATAAAGGCGTATTGCGCCTACGCGGGAAGGCCTGTGAGGCCTGAGACTTCCGTTCTTGATTTCGGATGTGGGTGGGGGCGGATGGCGCGTCTTTTCATGAAAGATGTGCGATCCCAGTCCCTCGTCAGTGTCGAGCATACGGACCGCTTTCTCATGGCGGCACGGCGCGCCAATCCATTTCTTCCCTTCTTGCAGGCAGGGCTGGTGCCCCCATTGCCGCTCGTGCCCGGTACGCTGGATCTGATCACGTCCTGGTCAACATTTTCACATCTGGATGAATTTCTGGCCGGCCACTGGATGAGGGAGTTTCATCGGCTTCTGAAGCCAGATGGGTTGGTTGTTTTTACAACGCAGAGCCGGCGGTTTCTGTCATTTTGTGCAGAGCAGCGCTTGCGTCGTGCTTCTGGAATGCAACTGGAGCATCCATGGCATGAAGCCTGTGCAAACAGTTTTGTGGATGAAGCGCAGGCAAATTCACATTTTGAAGCCGGACGCTTTCTTCATGCAGCGTCTGCAAAGCGTCCTCAGCCTCAGGCGCATTATGGAGAGGCCATCATACCACGGAACTATATTCTTAAGGCTTGGGGCGGGATGTTTCGCCTGATCGAATATCTGGATAATCCGGTAAGGCTGCCGCAGGTTCTGATTGTTCTGCAAAAAATTGAATAGGACATCATTTGTTGTAAAGTAAATTCATGACCTATCGTCTTCTGACGGGATGTTTCATCGCATTCCTTTCCTGTGTCGGGCTTCACGAGGCGCACGGTGCCTCCGAGGAGCATCTCATTGTCGCTGGCCGACATGACGTGCGCGTTGCGACATATCAGGACATCGCACGCATCTATGAGCGGTTTGAGCGCTTTCCGCAGGCGGCAAAAGAGGGTCTTTCACTTCATTTCACAGGCGAGTTGCTGCCTGACCATGATTACCCCTCAAAAGCGCGGCTTATGGTTCATAGCCGGGATGGGGATCTCCCTTTGTTCTTCGGCCAGGACCGGGACATGCATTTCCCGCTGACAGACCGCCTGAAGGCAGAGAACCCGCCAGTCCTTCAGACAGAAGCCATTGGGCATAATGTCAGAACGGAGCTGTCTCTGGTGGTCGCGTTGCCTGCGTCGCAGACATTTACCGGCATAGAGGCTCGTCACTGGCTGCGTCAGGTCAATGCGTGCATTCGTGATCTGACGGGTGTGATCTTGTCCTGGTTCATGCCGGATGCTCATCGGCTCAAGATAGATATTGCTCCGGGAGCAAATTTTGAGGCGGTGACGAGTGGCACCGTCCGGATGTTGGCGTCAAACGTGAGTAGGGAGCCAATGACTGTTCTGCTTCGACCGCAGGACTATGCAGAGGATACGGTATTCCGTTCCAGCAAGCCCTTTGGCCGGGTACGGGTTAAAATTCCGGGTGAGGTATACGTGACATTCACACCTGACAGATAACGCAGAATTTGACAGATCGCGTGTGAAACAGCATCACCCTGAGCCTGTTTTTCATGCCAGCAGGGGGATCCATGTCGGTTCACGCTTTTGTCTTTCCGGGTCAGGGCAGTCAGTCAGTCGGAATGGGGCAGGCCCTGCATGATGCCTTTGCTTCATCCCGCGCCGTTTTTCAGGAAGTTGACGATGCCCTCGGAGTGCATCTGTCAAAGCTGATGTTCTCCGGCGAAGCGGACGAACTGACAAAGACCGAGAACACGCAGCCGGCACTTTTTGCCGTATCGCTCGCTGCTGTTTGTGCCCTTGAAACCGAAGGTGGCTTCAAACTGGCAGACAAGGCCGCTTTGCTGGCGGGTCATTCTCTTGGAGAATATTCTGCTCTTGCTGCCGCTGGCACGCTCGGTATTGCTGAAGGTGCCCGTCTGCTGCGTCTGCGCGGTCAGGCAATGCAGCGGGCTGTTCCTGCAGGTGAGGGCGGCATGGCAGCTCTTCTCGGAGTTGAGGCTGAGCAGGCGCAGTCCATCTGCGAAGATGCAGCCCAAGGGCAGATCCTTGAGATCGCCAATGATAACGGCGGTGGCCAGATTGTTGTGTCTGGACACATGGATGCCGTGGATCGCGCTATTGCCCTTGCCAAGGAGCGTGGCATCAAGCGGGCTGTGAAACTTCCGGTCTCCGCGCCGTTTCATTCGTCACTGATGGCGCCTGCCGGTCGTGAAATGGCCGAAGCACTTGCAACGGCTACACTGAATGCGCCAAGCGTCCCGGTTATTGCCAATGTGACTGCTGCGAAGGTCACGGATACTGATGCGATCCGCGACCTTCTGGTGAAGCAGGTTACGGGAACGGTCCGCTGGCGCGAAAGCGTTCAGGCCATGGCGGCCATGGGCGTGACAAACATGCATGAACTGGGAGCTGGCAAGGTGCTTTGCGGTCTGGCGCGTCGTATTGCTCCTGATCTTGCCACGGACAATGCTGGCACACCTGCTGAAATCGAAGCCCTGCTCAAGGCTCTGTAAGGACAACGAACCATGTTCTCTCTTTCTGGCAAGATCGCACTCGTCACGGGTGCATCCGGTGGCATCGGTGCAGCTATTGCCCGTCAGCTTCACGCGCTCGGCGCAACGGTTGTTCTCAGCGGCACACGTGAAGCGGCTCTGAAGGAACTGGCAGACAGCCTGGGTGAGCGTACGCATATTGCGGTTGCTAACCTGTCGGATGCGTCTGAAGCTGATGGTCTTGTGGCTAAGGCTGAAGAAGTGGCCGGGGCTCCGCTGGACATTCTGGTGAACAATGCGGGTCTGACGCGCGATACGCTCGCCATTCGCATGAAGGACAGTGACTGGTCGCAGGTCATGACGGTGGATCTGGAAAGCCCGTTCCGTCTGGCCCGCGCTGCCCTTAAGGGTATGCTGCGCCGCCGCGCTGGCCGCATCATTTCCATCGCGTCTGTTGTTGGAACGACAGGAAATGCGGGTCAGGCCAACTATGCAGCCGCAAAGGCTGGCATCGTTGGTATGAGCAAGTCTCTGGCTCAGGAAGCTGGTCCGCGTGGTGTGACGGTCAATGTTGTGGCTCCTGGTTTCATTGAAACGCCAATGACGGATGTGCTGTCTGAGGGTATCCGCGAAAAGCTGGTTGGCTCCATTCCGCTCGGTCGGATGGGAAACCCGGATGACGTGGCCGCGGCAGTGGTGTATCTGGCTTCTGACGAGGCTGCTTGGGTCACGGGAACGACCCTGCACGTCAACGGTGGCATGGCCATGGTCTGAGACGCTTGGCGTTTCAGGTCAAAGCGTGCTAATCGCGCGCTGCTTTGCCCGGTCTGATGAAGGCCGATGTCCGGTTCGGCCGGTGGCAACGCCTTTCCGAAAGGAGAGGTGGCCTGCGCTGGAAGCCCGGATGGGTTCCCGGACTGGCAGACGGCAATACGAGTTTTTTGTAACGCCCTGAACGGGCAGAAGGAACAAACAGATGAGCGATATCGCTGACAAGGTGAAGAAGATCGTTGTCGAGCACCTCGGCGTTGAAGAAAGCAAGGTCACGCCGGAAGCGTCTTTCATTGACGATCTGGGCGCAGACAGCCTCGACACGGTTGAGCTGGTCATGGCTTTCGAAGAAGCTTTCTCCGTCGAGATCCCGGAAGATGCAGCCGAGAAGATCGCCACCGTCAAGGACGCGATTGACTACATCGAGAAGCAGAAGGCTGCCTAAGGCGCTTTCGGGACTGGTCTAAGGCTGGTCCCATCCCGCCTCGATTACCAGGGGCGGATACACGGAGCGGCGTTCAGGCCGCATCGTATGGTCGTTTACAACGTGAGACATGAGGCATCGATGAGCGGGAATGCAATCAACGGAAGACGCGTCGTCGTTACCGGAATCGGTGTTGTCAGCCCACTTGCGGTGGGTGCGGAACTGACGTGGAAGCGTCTGATCGAAGGGCAGTCCGGTATCGGGCGTATTACCCATTTTGATCCTTCCGAACTCCCTGCGCAGGTCGCTGGTCAGGTTCCTGAGGGACCGACCGAAGAAGGCGGTCTCACGCTGTCTGACTGGGTGCCGGTCAAAGACCAGAAGAAAATGGATCGCTTCATCCATCTTGGTCTGGCCGCTGCCATCCAGGCCGTCGAGGACTCGGGCTGGAAGCCTGAGAACGAAGATGATCGCTGCGCCACAGGCGTGATGATCGGCTCCGGTATCGGTGGTCTACAGACGATTTATGAAGGTTCTCTGACAGTTTCGAGCGGCAAGGCCCGTCGTCTGTCACCGTTCTTCATTCCGTCCGCGCTTATCAATCTCATTTCCGGTCATCTTTCGATCCGCTACGGCTTCAAGGGACCGAACCATGCTGTCGTTACAGCCTGCGCTACAGGCGTGCATGCGATCGGCGACGCGTCCCGTCTGATCCAGTACGGTGATGCAGACGTCATGATTGCCGGTGGTGCGGAAGCAGCCATCTGTTCGCTGGGTATTGCCGGTTTCTGCTCGGCACGTGCGCTCTCCACCGGTTCTAATGAAGATCCGACCAAGGCGTCCCGTCCGTGGGACAAGGATCGTGATGGCTTCATCATGGGTGAGGGTGCCGGTGTGGTCGTGCTGGAAGAGTACGAGCATGCCAAGGCTCGCGGTGCCAAGATTTATGGCGAAATCGGCGGCTATGGCCTGTCTGGCGACGCTCATCACATCACAGCCCCGGCTGAAGGTCATGAAGGCGCGTTCCGCGCCATGAAGGCCGCCCTGAAGAACAGTGGTCTTCAGGCATCCGATATCGACTACGTTAACGCGCATGGCACCTCCACCATGGCTGACGATCTGGAACTGGATGCGGTCGAGCGTTTCTTTGGCGACCATGCCAAGAACCTGGTGATGTCATCCACCAAGTCCGCCATTGGTCATCTTCTTGGCGCAGCTGGTGCTGTGGAGGCGATTTTCTGCCTTCAGGCCATCCGTGACGGCATCGTGCCGCCCACGCTGAACCTTGAAAATCCGGCACGCGAGAGCGTAATCGATCGTGTGCCTCTGAAGGCTCAGAAGCGTAAGGTTGATGTCGCTCTATCCAACAGCTTCGGGTTTGGCGGCACGAATGCCAGCATTATCCTGAAGCGCTGCAAGGACTGAGCGGAGTCGTTTTGATTTATGCCTGAAAGCCAGCCGGACGGCGAAGAAAACAGAAAACCTCTTCTTCCCCCCAAGGCTGGCCGTAAGCTGGCAATCTTTATGGCGCCGCTGCTTTTTGTCGCAGCAACGGTGGCCGGATACGGTCATTACACTGACCCTGGTCCGCTTCCTGAAACAAAAGCTTTTGTCATTCCACGCGGTAATAACGCGACGGTTACGAAAGCTCTTCAGGATGACGGAATTCTTTCCCCAACATGGTCCTCCGGAGCCTTCTTCCGGCTATCAGCCTTCCTGACGCATCGGGATGGACAGATTCATGCGGCGGAACTTCAGTTTCCCGCACGAGCATCTGTGGCTCATGTGCTGGAAATTTTGCGGCATGGTAAACCTGTTTCCCATCAGTTGACTGTTCCTGAAGGTCTGACTGCGCTGAAGATTGCGGATATTCTTCGCAAAGCACCGTTCCTGACGGGAGACGTTCCTCAAATTGTGGAGGGAAGCGTTCTTCCTCAGACGATTGCCTATGTTCGTGGCACTGCAAGGCAATCCATGGTTGATCGCCTGAAGCGCATGATGGACGCTCAGGTGCAGTCCATCTGGGACAAGCGGGATGTGGAAGCTCTGGATGGTCTGATACAGAACCCGCAGGATCTGGTGACGCTTGCATCCCTGATCGAGCGGGAAACAGCGGTGCCGACTGAACGTCCAATGGTGGCGCGCGTCTTTCTGAACCGCCTCAAACTTGGCATGCGCCTTCAGACGGATCCAAGCGTCATTTATGGCCTTAGCGAAGGTCTTGGGACGTTGGACCGCCCGTTGACGCATGATGATCTTCAGGTCCCTGGCCCATACAATACCTACCTGGAAACTGGCCTGCCACCGGGGCCAATCTGCTCACCGGGCAAGACGTCTCTTGAGGCTGCGGCACATCCAGCAGAAGGAAAGGCGTTATATTTCGTCGCTACGGGTGAGGGTGGTCATAGTTTCTCTGAGACGCTTCAGGAGCAGGACCGGAATATCCGCGCATACCGAGAAAAAATCCCAGTCGTCCCACAATAAAAAAAGCCCCGCATTTTCGTGTGCGGGGCTTTTTTTGTCTTACTTCACAGGGTTCAGAGATGAACTCTGCACACCTCGTGTTTGGGTGCTGTAAGGCTTTGAGGTGTCGTAATTGCTGGGATAAGGGCTGCTGCTTACGGGGTCGATATCCGTTGACGTGCTCCCCTGAGAGGCTGGAGCTGTTGCGCTTGTTGAGCGGGCCGTGGATGCCGTTGGTAGTTTCGCAATGTTCATCATCATGCGACGAAGCGGATCGGCAGACGGATTGTTGACGCGCATCGTCACGATAATGTCTTCAGGACCAACAGCCTGATTGTAGTAAGCGCGGTTCGCGCCGCTATCCACTGTCAGCTTGGAGCCACCAAGGGCTGCGCCCGCATAAAGGCCCTGAGCCTTCTGTGCCGCATAGATGTCCGTATTCTTTGCTCCGGCCGTGCTGCTTTCAACACCAGTTCCGATCGTGGCGAAAGAGGCGGATGCTGTCGCATCAAACTTGAACTGGCTATCCAGCAGGGCCTGAATGCCGCGCTGGGACATGATGAAGAAAATCATCTCGGAGTTCTGGACGCCAACCTGAACACCCAGAGACCCCGTGCTCAGACGGTAGAATGCTGGATCAGACCATGACCCACGCGCATCGCGGCTCATGAGGACGCAGCGACCGCCAGAGCCTCCCAGACCGAAAGACATGTTCAGAACAGACGGGCACACCATGACGGCTTTGGCTTCCGCCAGAAGCTGCTGTGAGCGGGATGTCGAGGTTGTTTTGGCAAACAGGTCCTGAACAGCCAGCGTCGCTTTATCTACAACGATCTGCTGTTCGCTTGCTGTCGTGGTGGTGGTGCCAGAACACGCAGCGAGCGTTGCACACCCTGTGGCGGCAAGAACGGTCGAACGCAGGAGACCGGACAGGGTCATAAAACTTACCTTCTGCTAACGGCAAAAATGGATCTGTCCCGCACTATGCGTGAAATGAGGCCAAATCACGAGTGCGGGGCAACAGGTCGTGTCAGATTTCCACCTTCACGGCGTTTGACAGGATTTGTGCGATGCTTGGAGCAGCCGCAAGGATAGTGGCTCCCCCTGTCAGGCCGCCCGTCTGAAGAAACGGAGAGACAGTAGCGCCTGCTTCTTCCAGAATGATCAGTGCTGCGGCCACATCCCAAAGCTGGATCACGATTTCCAGATAACCATCGCTGCGGCCACATGCGACGTCCGCCAGTGCCAGGGCTCCGGACCCACCTGAACGCGGCATGGCGCCCAGAGACATGATGGCACCGATTTTTTCTCCAAACAGTTCGGTCGACACCCGGCAGGACCATCCCATTTCGATCATGGCCTCCTGCGGGTTGCTGATAGGGGAGGCTTTGATGGGTTTTCCGTTCAGAAAGGCGCCTTTGCCTTTCTGAGCAGTGAAAACTTCATTGAGGGCCGGGGCCTCAATAACGCCAGCAACGGGCACATTGCCCTCAAGCAGACCCAGCGATACGCACCACCGGTCTCGCCCGCGTGCAAAATTGGAGGTTCCATCAATCGGGTCCACGACCCAACGGAACTGCCCCTCACGTGTCAGGCCGCCTTCTTCGCCCTGAAAACCATCTTCTGGGAAGAGTTCCTGAATCCGACGGCTGACGAGCGCTTCAACCGCTCCGTCTGCTTCCGTCAGATAGTCTTGGCGGCCTTTAAGGGTGCCAGTCGGGCCACCAGGCTGAGGGCGCATGGAAAGGGCGAGGGCCGCTGCGTCCCGGACCACACTGCGGGCGGCTTCAAGACGGACGGCAACAGGGTCAAAACTCATGGACATATCCTATTCTGTGCGGCGTGCTGCGCGCAGGGATGCAGTGATGGCCGGATCCTCAAGAGACATGAGGCGACTGGCGGCCGTGGTGGCAAACAGGTGCAGAATTGTCCGTCGACGTGCCGGTGCGATCCGATGTTCTGCGGGATCACGGATGATGGCGCACTCTGCCACCACACTGTGGAAGAGGCTATTGGGCACCATGCTGAGACTGACAGTGATAATACCAACGTCCGGAGGCAGAACCTCCAGTGGGAAGCCATCATCCACCGCAAAGTACAGCCTGTCCGACCAGTTCCTGTAATCCGGCCATTTCTGATCTGTCTGGAAATCGCGGAGTCCGGATTTGATCTCAATGCAGGACAGGCTGTGATCCGGCAGGAGGGCCATCACGTCTGCGCGACGCCCGGCCGAGGGAAGAGCAAATTCGTTGATTGCTGCCCAGCCCATGGCGCGACATAGCCCCAAAACAGCACGCCGGATGGCAAACTGTCGTTCAGGGAAACCAGGCTGGATCTCGGAAAGGACCGAACTCATGGTTCCATATTGCCCGGATCTGCGCTTTACGTCTGCCCCTGTTCGCGTTTTTCAAGGAGAGTCGGCATGCCGTTTCTACGCACGGACCACTGGCGTTGCGCCATTATCCACGCTCCTCTGGCGGACCTGATCCGAGCGGGTAGTCTCAACGGGTTTGAGGTGACAACCCTGCCGGATATCGGAGATCACCGTTTTCTGGCCGATCCTTTTGGTCTCTGGCGAGAGGGAAAGCTGCATGTTTTTGCGGAAGCCTTTGACTATCGGTCCCCCAAAGGCACCATTGATGTTCTGGTCTATGACCGGACAGGAAAGCTGATTCAGCAAAAGCCTGTCCTGTGTGAGGACTGGCATCTGTCCTACCCGTACGTTTTTGAGCATGGCGGGGAGACATATATGCTGCCCGAGGCCAGTGCTTCAGGCCGCCTGACCCTGTATCGGGCCAAAGCTTTTCCGTTGGAATGGGAAAAGGTCGAAACATTTGATTTCCGAGAGGCTGCAATTGACGCCACGCCGTTCCATTATGCCGAGCGCTGGTGGATGTTCTGGACGCCCGCAGGCACGCGAGACGAGCGACAAAGCGCTCTGCACATCTCCGTAGCAGATAGTCTTACGGGGCCCTGGAAACATCTTGGACTGTTTTTGAGTGACCGTGCGGGAGCGCGTCCGGGTGGTACTCCGGTTGTTGTCGATGGAGAGCTCTTTCTGCCTACGCAAGACTGCCGTGACACTTATGGCCGTGGCATGCGTCTGCTGAAGATTGAAGGGCTTGAGCGCGGGTTGCCGAAAGTGACACCAAGTGATGTGCTGGATGCGCCTGCCGTGCTGCGCCGCCGTTTTCCGGATGGTTTCCACACGCTTTCAGCCGCTGGGCAGGTGACGCTTGTTGACGTCAAGCGTGTTGGAATTGGTCCACGTCGGGATCTTATGAATGTGAAGCGTCGTCTGGGGCTGGGTTAAAGCCAGGAATTCGGTCCAGAACGGCATTTCCCTGACGTAGAAACGCCGTCGGGCCGAACCGCTCCAGAACGCGCTCTCGGGCGAGGCGCCCCATGGGTTTGAGCTTTCCCGGTGTCATGATGAGTTCAGCAATCGCACTGGCCAGAACCGGGGCATTGTTGAACGGGACCACAAGACCGGAATGTCCGTCTTCCATGGTGTGAGGGATTTCGCCGGCCGGCGTGGCAATTACGGGCAGCGCGCAGGCCATGGCCTCATGGGCGGCAACACACATGCCCTCCCACTGTGACGGCTGAACATATAGATGCAGCGTCGACAGAAATTCGAACGGCTTGTCGCAATGTCCGAGAAAATCGACCGGGAGTTTTTTCTCCCTGGCGATCTGCTCCAGTGCTTCTTTTTCTGGGCCGTCTCCGGCTAAAGACAGTCGATAGGGGGGAAGGTCCGGGTGGTCACGGAGCAGATCCAGTGCTTCGAAAAGCAGGTCATACCCTTTGACGGCATGCAGTCGGCCAAGACTCCCGATACGGACGGTTTGTCCTTTGCGCCAGGCCTTTGCTGTAGGGCTGTGAGGATTGGCCCGGAAAATTGGCCAGGAAAGAACGCGGTTCCGTAGTCCCAGACTTTTGCGGGCGAAATCTTCAACCGTAGGGGAGTCTGCAATCCATAGCTTCGCTTTCCGGCACAAAAGCCGGAGCAGGAGGCTGTTGGCAGATTTCAGGCGGGCAGAATGCTGCCAGTGGACTGCCGGGACACCAAGCCTGTTGGCTGCGCGCTGGCCGAGGAGCGTAGCTCTGGTCAGGGACGTCCAGATCAGATCCGGCTGGAATGCGTCCATTTCATCACGCAGCCAGCGCCAGGCCGCTAAATGGTCTTTGTTGCCGCCTGACCGCACACGAACCTCAATCCCATGGCTTTCCAGAACGGGAATGGCCAGTCCATCACGTTTTTCGAGGCTGAAAACTGTGACTTCGCCACCTCGCTGCTGGAGAACGGAGACAATGTCCGGAATGGGGAGCTGTGCGCCACCGCATTCGAGCGAGTTGATGACGTAGGCAATTTTCATGAAGACCGTTGTGCCAGAAGCTGTTCAGCGAGTGTCAGGTCAGAAGGCTTATCGACATCTACGGCGGCCTGACCGTCAGAAAGCGGCACGAGACGTATTTTCGCCCCCGTCAGAACTTCGATCCGACGACACAGAGCGGAGGAATCCAGGCGGCCTGTCAGGGCCCGAAAAAGTGTTCCGAACCCAAGTGTTCGCGCCATTTTCAGAGGCCGCTTGCGGTCTTTCTGGAGCCGCTTCCACAGTTCGACTACTTCCGCAGCCTGAGGCGTGCCCATCCAGAAAAGATTACATCCGGAAAAGCTCATATCTGCGAGGCGAATATAGGTACGCTTCGTGGTCGGGACGTCTCGCTCTACAGTCTCCCGAAGAGCGACGCCCACGGCAAGATCACATCCAGCCGTTTTACCAAGAAATTCTGAAATCCATTCTGGACGCAGCAGCGCGTGATCGGCCGTTGTCACCAGACAGGGCGTCCCGACCTTGCTGAGAGCTTCAGCAACGCTTTCGCTGGGAGACGGTGCCGATTGGAGAACATGGGCTTGGCCGGAAATGTCCCGGATACGGTCTGGTGTTTCAATGCTGATCGTGATGGGCCCAAGATCAGGCATGCTCTCCAGTGTTCGTAGCACGCGACCCAGCATGGGTTGGCCACCAACTGGAAGGAGCGCTTTGTGCGAGACCTTCCCGAGTTGTGCCAGAACATCACGCTCACCGTCACGAGAACCAGCGAGTACGAGAACAGGAAGGCTCACGCTGTGCGGCTGTTGTCGGAGGAAGAGCGTGCCCCATCAGGACGATCTTTGGGCGGAGCCCCTGTAAGGTTCATGACCCAGGGATAGCGTCTGGCTTCATCCAGATCGTAGCCGAGATTGAAGACGTGCTGGCTGCGTGCGCGGTCACGGGCTTCACGGTAGAAACTACCAAAAAAGCGGTCTGGCACGTAGTTTGTAATCCCGTAATTGCCATTTTCATCATGGAAATGATGGAGAACATGAAGTTGCTTGATCCGGGCAACCCACTTCCAGCGCGGCTTGTAGGCCAGATGCTGAATGCAGTGAAAAAACTCATAAATGCAGGTCATCACGAGGGCTGTGGACAGGGCGCAGAATGCCCCACTCCAGCCACAGATCAGATATCCGATCGGCATGGTGATGATGCCCATGGTCGGGACGGTGTTCAGGGGTGATCCAAACAACACATCCAGCAGATGGGGGTCCTGGTGATGATCGAAGTGGATGCGCTTCCAGAGCGAAGCGGTCCAGTGGTTCCGGTATAGCCAGCGTCCATGCAGGATGAAGCGATGGATCATGTACCAGGCCAGTGGATACACGACGATCACGACAGGAACGGGTATCAGCGTTGTCAGCAGGTTATGGGAGAAGTGGAGTGCTCCGAAAGCTGCTGCAACGATCAGTACGAAATACAGAAGGATGGTGGGGTAGGTGAGATAGGCAATCCACAACTGAGGCAGCGACATCTTTCCGAGATCGAAGCTGCGCCCCGTCCGGAGGGACGACATGTTCTGCCATGGTTTGGACTTGCTCATCTTTCCTCCATCCTCAGGACCCAGGTCAGCCCAAGAAGGGCGCCCAGAAGTGGGCCCGCACAGGCAGCCAGTGGCGCGGCAAGCGTTCCAGCATTGCCCAGTGCGGAAATCATTCCCTGCAGGATCACGAAGCCCATTCCCGCGGCCAGCACATAGACCGGAAGCGGGTTTCGAAGTCCTGCCCGAGGGGGGATATAGATCACTGGTAGCGCTAATAAAAGCATTACTGCGACCTGAAACGGAAGAATAATGCCACTGAAGAGTGCCATGCGGTATGTTGCACGGGGAAGACTGGCAGGTGCCCCTTTGTGGAGGATGGCTCCGATCTGACTTGGGGTCACGGCAGCGTTATCTTCCGATAACGTCATGATCATTGATGGCGTCGCCGGAATGGCAAAATTATTGTCACCACCAGTGATTTTTACAAAAGCGCCATTATCCGTCAGCGTGAGATCCTGCGCTCCGGTCGGGTGCCAGTCCTTGCCGTCATACGTCAGGGTCGCGGCGTGCTCGGTCCCTGTCAGAAGGCCACCCGGGTCCCGGTGATAAATAGTAACATCCCGCAGGAATGCTCCGCCGTGCGCAAACTGGCCGATACGGACAAGAGTCGGCCCAGCACGAAACCAGAGAATACGCTTTGAGGGCGTGTCGGGCTTCGCTGCATCAGGGTCCGTTTTGTTCCACCATGTTGCAAGCGCATTTTCGCACGGGGGGATGAGCCAGTATTGCATGGCTGTTCCGGTAAAACCCACAATCAGAATGGCCGGCAGAAATCGCTTGTAGAGATTGATCGTGGAAAGTCCGGCTGCACGAAGGGCTGACATTTCGGACGACAGCGTCATCTGCATCAGGAGGAACAGTGCCCCGACCATGAATGCCAGAGGCATGATCTCGACGCTGAGCGCAGGAAGATGCAGCAGTGCAAATGTCAGGATGCCCTTGAAGCCCAGATTTCGGTTGAGAATGGGCGTCGTTTTTTCAAGGAGCGCAAGGATCTCAAGCAGCGAGACCAGCACGCCACCACAGAGCATGAAGCGCCCCAGAAGTGCACGGTTCAGATAACGATACAGAACATAGTGTGGTGCGTGGGCGGTCATGACGGGCGAACCAGTTTGCGGCGTTTCCAGGAACCGCGCGACCGGCGCAGCAGAGTGGCGGGACAGCCAATGCAGAAGAGCGCTTCCGGCACCCAGATGGCAAGCCAGATGGGAAGGCGGCCCGTCGCAGCCAGGCTATGTCCAAACATGAGCATCTGGTCAAACCCGACAAGAATGCCCGAAACCGCAATCAACCCCCACACGGACTTTCTGCGCCGTGAGCCAATGGCCAGCGCCACGGCCAAGGGGGGGATAAACGGGATGGCAAGGGCATGCGCGATGCGGAAATCAATTTCCGCACGAAGCGTCCGATATTCGATACCGGGTACGCCATAACGAAGGTCATGTGCGAGCTCGAAAAGCGTCAGTTCCCGTTCGTCAATTCCACGAGAGCGAAAGGTCGTCTCTTTTGCAGGGTGATCAATGACGCGAACGACATGCGAGAAATGCGTGACCGTCGGTTTGTGATTAGCAGCTCCGGGGAAGGGATCGTCGACGATTTCACCGTCCCAGAGATCCATCTGGGTGCTGCGGGTTTTATCTGAAATTGTGAGCATACCGCGGCGGGCGGTGATGATGTGAGCAAGACCATTCTTGTTCACTTCCCGGATGAAGACACGCCTCATGTGGGTGCCACCATGACTGACGCTGTCTGCCGTCATCACTGCTGTATCAGACGTGGACGCGAACATTCCCGCCTGAAGATGCGGTGCCCAGCCGGTATGAGCCGCGAAATAGAAGCCCGCCCGGTAATCGTATCGCGCAACCGGCTGGATATAGCCGTAGAGCAGCACACTCACGGCCCCCAGCAGCAGGCCAACAATCATGAAGGGCCGACTGATCCGCAGCAGAGATACACGGCCAGCCTGAAGTGCATCAATCTCGTTATTGTCGCTCATTCCATGGATGGTGAGAAAGACCGAGATGCAGAGGGCGGCTGGAAGAGCGATCCCGAAATAATGCGGCAGAAGGTCTGTCAGGAGTGCGATGCAGGTCGCCAGAGAGCTTCCGGCTGAGGCCAGATAATCGAACAGGACGAGCAGGCGTTCCAGAAGGAGCGCCACGAGCATCGCAAAGAGGGCGATAACGAACGGTGGCATCATCTGCCACAGCAGATATCTGTCCAGAATGGAGGCGCGCTGCTTCATGCCTGCGTACCTTGCGGGCGGAACCAGGAGGCCTGCTCCGTAATGCTCCCATCCGGCCGATGTCGGGCAAGATCAATCGTCCAACCGCTTTTTCGGGGGCGAATAGTCAGATGATTCCAGCAGGCCTGTCGATGAGCACGTTTGTCTGTCAGGGATGCCGATGCGACCCCAAGAAGCGGTATTTCAGTCCCGGCGATGTGGGTCAGGGTCGCGTCATGGGAGTGCCCATGGAGAACGATTTCAGCGCCGGTTCTTTGAAGAAGCTTTGCCAGAGCGGGATGATCAAGCAGCGACTTCCGCCATGGCACCAGTCCTTTTCGGGGTGGATGATGGATCATGATAACACGACAGAGTCCTGCATCGCCCAGTTGCGTCAGCAGATCTTCAAGTCGGGCAAGCTGTTTGTGACCAACCCGGCCATAAGCCATGAACGGTGGGGTGGGGATGCCAGAGTTCACACCGATAATGGCAACGCCGTTGTGGATGCGGGCGTACGGGTAAGTCGCCGCAGACCATTTCTCCCATTGCAGGATCCCTTTTTCAGGGGACTGACGGATCATGCAGTCATGATTGCCCGGGATGACCAGTGCCTGCGCCGGGAGCTTTTCCAGCCATTCGGCAGCCAGAGTGAACTCTGCTGGCGTGCCAAAGTTCGTCAGGTCTCCGCTGACAAGAATGGCATCAACGTTGGCTCTGGCAATATCCTGTACAATTTCCGCGCATGTAGCCGCCAGGTGAACGTGCCGACGATGCTTTTTCCACGAAATGAGACTGAGAGCCCGCTTGTTTAGAGCTTCCCACCAGCGAACCGGAGGAGGTGGGAGGTGAGGGTCCGAGAGATGGGCCAGAACGACGGCGCACGTCTCCCGCTGAGAAGACGTTTCTGCGGGGAGATCATGGGGCATGGAGGAAATGAAGCCTTGTCAGTCTTTCTGCCGGAAGGGGAAGCTCGCATTCTGGCCGAAACATCATAGCCGTGCTAGACCCGCCCGCATAGCTCCGAACAAAAACGAAGAATTCCCCCTATAGTGCGATTTGCCCTTATTCATAATGCTCGCAGCCGTAAGAACCGGCGCGGCGGTTCCGTATTCGCTACGGAGGCCAAGGCGCTTCTCGGAGAGAATTTCGTTCCATCAGACAGTCGTGAAGGGATGACCGAACATGTTCATTACCTTTGCAGGCAGGGAGTCCGAACCATTGCCATTGATGGTGGGGACGGAACAATCAGCGCTGCGCTGACAGCCATTGCGCGTGCATATCCAGCAGATCGCCTTCCTGATATCGCCGTAATAGCATCAGGGAACACCAATCTCATTGCTGGGGATATCGGGTTCGGGCTGAGGGAGATGGAGGCTATCAATCGCTTGCAACAAGGGGCTGCAATGCGATCGAGTACGCGCACACCCATTTGTCTTTCTTGGCCAGACACAGACCGCAAGCCAGTGCTCGGATTGTTTGGAGGGTGTACGGGCTATGCGCGCGCTGTTCGTACGGCGCATTCCCCAGCAGTTGTCAGGTTTGCCCCCCATGATCTGGCTGTAGGCTTTACGCTCTTCAGCACCGTTGTCAGTCTCCTGTTTCGTAAAAGCCGCAAGAGCTGGTTGGAGGGGGAGCCTTTACGGGTTGAGACGTCCGGCCACGCTTATGACGGGAACAGCTTCATGTTCCTTTCAACGGGCCTGTCACGGCTTTCTCATGGAATCTGGCCGTTCTGGGATGCGGAACCGAATGTGGAAGGTCTGCGATATCTTGATGTCAGCGCCTACCCGGAAAACCTTGCCCGTGCGACGGCTGCGCTTCTGTGTGGACGTGCGCCCCGGTGGCTGCGGCGGCATCCTGACTATGTGAGTGGTCGAACGGACGACATGATGCTTGAAACAAGAAGTGACTTTGTCCTCGACGGAGAGGTTTTCTCACCATCCGAGAGCGGGCGTATTCGACTTGAACGTGGGCCAGCCTTCCGTTTCCTCCATGCCTGATGCACTTGAAAAACTCCTGATTGAAGAGCTTACAACGCCGGTTGATGAGGGCGCTGTAGCTTTCGCCGATGCTTTGGCTCGTGCTTTCCCACGTCCGCCTCTGGGTGTTCTGTTTTATGGTTCGGTGCTCCGCGCAGCGGACCCGGACGGTATTCTCGATTTTTATATTGTGACGGAAAGCTCAAAGGATTTTACGGGCAGTATGGTCGCTCGTACCGGCAACCTGCTTCTTCCTCCAAATGTCCGTTACGCCGAATTCAAAGACGGTCATCGCACGTTGCGCGCAAAGATTGCGGTGTTGTCGCGGGAGCAGTTCGAAGACCGTACGTCACTTGGCGCGCTCGATACAACACTATGGGCACGGTTCTGTCAGCCTGTACGTTTGGTGTGGGTTCGGGACGAGCATGCAGCGGATATGTTGCTGGGCTTGCTAGCGCGGTGTGTAACGACTGCGTCCTGCTGGGCTGCCCTCTTGGGTGCGCCGCATATGACGGCGCTTGAGTACTGGCGGACCCTTTTTGCTCACACGTACGCTTCAGAATTGCGTGTTGAGAAAAAGGGGCGAGGCAATAGTTTGCTTGCCGGCCAAGAGGCACGGTTCAGTAGCATGCTGACCCTGGGATGGGCGCGAGCGCATCTTGGTTATTCTGCAGTGGGCGAAATGCTTGAGCCGGCCGTGTCGCCCCCTTTGCGCGAACGCGCAGCACGGCGCTGGGCGCTTGTTGGGACGTCAGGCAAGCCCCGAAACGTTGCCCGGCTTGTGAAAGCGGCGTTTACTTTTGAAAACGGTGCGTCTTATCTGGCGTGGAAAATCCAGCGTCATACAGGGCTTGATCTGGACCTCTCTGAGTTTGAGCGGCGCCATCCCTTGCTCACTTTGCCTGCGTTGCTTTTACGTATGAAACGTTTGCGCAAAGCCGCCTGACGTTATTTCTCAGGATAAAGCCCATAAAAAAGGGGACTGTCTGGAACAGTCCCCTTTTTGCGTTTTAAGCGACGCCGTACTCAGCCTCGGAAATGCTTGGCAACCTGCTTGAAGACGGCGGTTGCCTGATCAATTTCTTCAGGGCTGTGAGCAGCCATAACCGAGCAGCGCAACAGCGGACGGTTGTCAGGCGTTGCGGGCGGAAGAGACAGATTAACGTAAACGCCGTTTTCAAGAAGGGCATTCCAGAACCCGACAGCCTGAGGTACCGTTTCCAGCGTTACGGCAACTACCGGCGAAACATGTTCGCCGGTCTGTAGGCCTGCGGCCTTCAACCCGGCATGAAGACGTGCAGCATTGTCCTGGAGGCGGGTGCGAAGTTCTGGATGTGCAACCATATCATCAAGAGCAGCCAGCGTTGCCGCGATGATCTCCGGGGGGAGGGAAGCTGTGAACATATACGGGCGAGAGCAGAGGCGCATCAGATCAACGCCATCATGATCCGTGACGCAGTAGCCGCCCACTGTTCCGAGCGACTTTGAGAAGGTTCCGACTACGAAGTCGATGCCGTCTTCACAGCCCTGGAGTTCTGCAACGCCGCGACCG
Organism: Gluconobacter sp. P5E10; assembly: GCF_018812145.1. Lineage (NCBI taxonomy): Bacteria > Pseudomonadati > Pseudomonadota > Alphaproteobacteria > Acetobacterales > Acetobacteraceae > Gluconobacter > Gluconobacter sp. P5E10. The sequence goes on from NZ_JACRVZ010000001.1 coordinate 815,050, forward strand.
TTTTCACCCAGCACACCAAAGGAATGTGCTTCATCAGCCATCAGGTAGGCGCCGTGGCGCTTCTTGATTTCGACAAACTTGTCCAGCGGGGCAACGTTCCCCGTCATGGAATAGATGCCTTCTGCGATAATCAGCTTGGCGCCAGGATGATCGCTCAGGCGTGCAAGGCGCTTCTCAAGATCGACCGGGTCATTATGGCGGAAGCGGATGACCTGCGCACCAGACAGTTTTGCACCGTCATAAATGCTGGCATGGCTGTCTGCATCCAGAAGCAGCACATCGTCCTTGTTAACCAGCGCGGAAATTGTGCCGAGGTTGGCCTGATATCCCGTAGAGAATACCATGCAGTGCTTGCGGCCGAAGAAAGAGGCGAGACGCTCTTCCAGCTTGCGATGCAGGCCGAAGGTGCCGTTGGCAATCCGGGAGCCCGTTGTGCCGACGCCCATTGTGCGGGCTGTCTCAATCGCGGCTTCCGCTGCGTGCCCTGACTGGCTGAGGCCCAGATAATTGTTGGTTCCGAACAGAAGCGTCTCGCGCCCCTCGATCAGACCAACCGTGGCTGAGAGTGGGCGTTCAATCACGACCTCGAACGGGTTGCGTGGCGAAACCGCCGTCAATCCGTCATAGGCTGCCCGCAGGGCAGCGTGTTTTGCAAAGATGTCAATCACGCGTGGCTTGCCTTCAGTGTATGAAGGCAGGCAGCCAGATCGTTGATGGTGCGGATATCTGCCAGCTTGTCGAGCGGGACAGACACGTCCAGCTCATCTTCAATTTCCATGACGAAGTTCATGACGGCGAGGCTGTCAAAAGCCAGATCTTCGACGATCTTGCTGTTGCCATTGATGTCCCGTGGCACTTTCGGGTTGGCAAGCAGCTTTTCTATGATCATTCCGGAGATGCCGGCGACGCTGTCAGTCATGGAATTGAACTCTCGGTCTTACTATGCAGTTTGTGAGCGCTTTATGCGTCAAAGCACGTCTGTTCGCCACCCCCTCCCTGAGCAGGGAGAGGAAAAGCGGTCAGGTGTGTCCGTCAGGCTGCGGAGTTGGTTGGCTCGGTCTGCAGATCGAACTGACCTGACAGAAGCATTGTCTTGGCACGGGCACGCGTCAGCTTGCCGGAAGACGTCTGTGGAAGGGTGCGGGGCGGAACCAGAATAACCTGCACGTCCACACCATGCTGACGGCGGAACAGGCTCGTGACTTCATCACGGAGCGTGTTGCGGTTTTCTTCTTCGGTTGCACGACACTGAACAAGTGCGACGATATTCTCGCCTGTTTCCGTTTCCAGGGAGAAGACTGCGACATCGCGGGACCGGAGGGTACTGATCTCGCTCTCGGCAGACCATTCCAGATCCTGCGGCCAGATATTCCGGCCGTTGATGATGATAAGGTCCTTGGCGCGGCCCGTTACGACAATCTGGCCGTTCAGGTGGTAGCCAAGATCGCCAGTGTTCAGCCAGCCATCAGCATCGAGAACGGCTTCGGTCTCTTCAGGGCGGCGGAAATAGCCGCACATGAGGCTCGGTCCACGGACGAAAACACAGCCAACATGGCGCTCAGGCTGAATGTTACCGAGCGGGTCACGGACTTCAATCTCGTGCTCAGGAAGGGCTTCACCGCAAAGCACAAAAGTGCGGAGCGCGTGAGAAGGATCATTAGAAGGCTGTGCGAGGCCGTCTTTTTCCAGCGTGCGCAGATCGATCGTGTCGGTCTGAATGCCGGTGTTGAGCGGGGCAAAGCTGATAGCCAGGGTTGCTTCGGCCATACCGTAGCTGGCAACGAACGCGCGGGCATCAAATCCATTGGATTCAAAACGCTCGGCAAAGCCTTCGAGGATATGGTGGCGGATCATGTCGCCGCCGATCCCCGCAATGCGCCAGCAAGAAAGGTCCAAATCGGCCTGGCCACTGCGACGCGAACACAGTTCGTAGCCAAAAGAGGGGCTGTAGGCGATTGTGCCGCGATTGCGCGAAATCAGGTCCAGCCACACATGGGGGCGACGTGCGAATTCGCGGGTCGGCAGCAGATCAACCGTCAACTGGCATGTCAGGGGAGTCAGGAAAAACCCGACCAGGCCCATGTCATGGTAGAGTGGCAGCCAGGACACGCAGCGATCATCGCGTGGATCTTCTGCGGGATAAACCTTGAGACCGTCACGGGCAATCGCGCGTGCATTGGCCATTCCAGCAGCCTGAGTGACAGAAACGCCCATTGGGAAACGCGTGCTGCCGGATGAAAACTGGAGATAGGACAGATTTTCGGATTTGATTTCCGGAAGCTCTACATTGGCTTCAGCATGACGGTAGAGGTCAGCGGGGGAGCCGCCGAAAACCAGATCCAGCCCTTCAACGATCTCCGATGTCCAGCTTCCGATCACGTCCGGAACCACAACAGCGCGTGCTGTAGCGCTCTGAATCATGCCACGGAGGGTGGAAACATATCCTTCACGTCCGCCAAAAGCGACAGGAAGCGGCAGCGGAGCTGGAACAAGCCCTGCATACTGGCAACCGAAGAAGATACGGGCAAAGTCACCATCGCTTTCTGCGACGATGGCCACCCGGTCCCCTGCTGCCAGTCCAAGGCCAAGCAGACGCTGGGCCATGGAAATTGCCTGTTCGCGGAGCGTTCGATACGGCAAGGCTTCCAGCAGTTGTCCGCGGCCAGAGTAGATATTGAATCCACTCTCGCCCTGGGCTGCATAGTCCAGGGCTGCGGCAAAGCTCGTGAAGTCCCCGTACCGTCTGGTCAGGCCAGAGCGGCTCGGCGTCGGAGCGGAGGGAAGAGTTGGGTTCTGGGTGTCCTCGGTCAAACCTAGACTAGCTCCATTAGGATCGCCGGACATCAGGCGGCCTTGTGTAGAAAGTTAACTATGGCGTCCGCTGCGGCGGGTGCCGTGGGCTGTTCGCCCAAAGTTTCGAATGTCTCTAGTACATATTGGCGCTGGGTCTCAAGAAAACGTGAGTGTGTGTCGAACGCCTTCATGATTTCCTGTTCAGGATCGGCAATATTATCCGTCACCGGGCCAAGCGTCCAAGACTGATAATTGGGGTTATCCTGCCAGGCTGCTTCGTGAGCGTTGAGAAACAGGCATGGGCGCGGTCGTATCATGAATTCCGCCACCTGACTGCTGACATCCCCGAGATAGAGGTCTGCGCCCATGGTATAGGTCATGTCGATACTTCGTTCGCTCCCTGGGTCGATTAGCATATGGGACAGACCCGCATATTCTCGTCTGAGGGCTTCTCCTTCCGGGCGATGGTTATCAAACAGCCGGAAATGAGGAGCAAAGATCAGATTGTACTGATCCTGTGCTGCAAAAAAATCAAGCAGCTTCTTGCCCATCATGCGCCATGACGAGAAACGCTGCACGAAATGCGGATTATACAGGATTGTCGGGCGACCGTTATTAAAAAGCGGTGGTCGACGTGCATGCATCCGGCGAACCAGATCAAACTTTGCATATGTGCCACGGTGATAGAAGCCGGGACGGATGATGCCTTTTTCCAGCATCCGCTCTTCGACTTTACGGCCGGGAACCAGAAGATAATCAAATTTTTTGAGATGCTTGGCAAAGCCGATGGCACGATCTCCGGCCCCATGGCCTGTCCAGATCATACGGGGGGTACGAACGCCCATGTGTCGAAGCTGAAGAGAGGTCGCTTCGGGAACGATGATGGCATCGAAGCCCTTGAAATACTTCCGGGAGAAAAACAGCCCCATGAGGCGGTCAAGGACTCGTAGCCCCTGTGCTTCAATCCGATGCCGAAGTGCATCTGAAATCGGAAGCAGGTCAAACTGAACGCGAGACTCCGGATAAAGCGTAGCCAACGAACGCGCGAGTTCGAGATGACTTGCTGTCAGGCACGCAATATGGACCGCGACTTCTGGATGTCGGGCTGACATTTCCAGTGCGATTGGTAGAGCGTGTAGCGTCTGGTGTCGCTGGGCGATTAAGGGAAAGACGACTTTCATGGCTGGGAAATCGTGCGCAGAGAGGGCTTACGAAGAACCAGAAGAAGCTGAAGTCCGATCAGGAGCATGACCCCGCAGAGTGTAATGGGGCCAACGCCATCGAGACCGTATCTGCGGACAACGAGAACAAGCCCCGGAAAAAATACAAGAAAGTCCAGGAAACGCGCAGATGTCGCAGCGCCGGAACGGTCTGTTGTGAACAGGAGGGGTTCGAGCGGAAGGCCCCAGACAGCAACAACTTCCGCCGCGAGAAGCCAGAGTGTAACTGGCATCGTCTGCGTTGCACCTGTTGGGCCGATATAAAGCTGTAAAAGGGGGCGCCCTGCCAGAAGGGTCACGGCCAGCAGAACTGTCCCGATCCCACCTGCGGCAAGAGCCACCTGAATGGTCAGGCGGTAAAGCTTTGTTGTCGCGCGATCACGCCAAAGGCGTGCCATTTCCGGGTATACAGTTGTTTGAATCAGGGCGGCTGGCTTGGCGATCCCTGCGGCAATCTGGCTGGCTACCCGATAATACCCGGCACCTGCGGGGCCAACGAACGCTCCCACTACAAGCGTTCCAATATGCCCGAAAGTCAGAGCTAGGGCAGAATTGAGGTTTGTGGAGAGCGCAAAGCGCCTGATACCGAGATGGGTTCGAAAGAAATGCCCATTCAGCAGGTCAGGGATCAGATCGCGTAGTTCTTTTGTAAGGCCACGCATAAGATCTCGGCGGATCAACTCCCGGACGGCCATAAACCCGAGTGTTGCCCAGGCTGCAAATTCGGCGAACATCCACACGAACGCCAATGCTGGTACGGACGCGCCTTTTAGGGCGAGGAAAAAAGTACCCACGACGCGAACGAAAGTGGCGACGACGCCCTGAATGGAAATCAGATCATATCTGTTGAAGATGCGCAGAAGACCTGTGGGGGTGGCGGATGCCATGAATAGGATCGACAGGCAGAATATTGTTCCTGTCTGGTGAATTTCTGGCGGCCAGCCCAGCATTTTCATAGCAAAGATACTGATGAACAGGCCGCCAGAAAACCCAAGAAACCCTCCAAGACCATCCAGCAGAAAACTGAACGCTATGACGCGCTGGAACCCTTTCCGGTCTCCGTCCGTCAGCGGGCGAAGGCCATATTTCAGCACTGTCTGCCAGGACTGGAAATCGACCAGATCGCCCATGGTACGCGCGAAGGCGTACATCATGGCGATGAGACCAAAGCCATAACTTCCAAGGAAATGTGTTGCCATCCAGATATGGAGGAGGCTCAGGGGCGCATTCACGACACGTCCTCCAAGCAGCACGCCGACATTGCTCATGACGCGTCGGACACCGGCCACTTTCGGGAGTTGTAAAGGCGGTTCTTCGGCCGACATCAGGCGCAGGAAACTTTCATGGCTGTCAAATCGTTGTCACAAATCTGCTTCACACATAGGGTCTCAAGAGAAAATCTAAACTCACATTTTATGACCAAACGTTGCATTCACCTCCACGGAGAGATGAACATGAACCGTTTTGGGGCGAGACCCCCACGCGAGAACTTTGCAGATTTGCAAGGATCTCAACTGTTTGAACGAAAGCTCGCGTTCTGTGTCAGTGTGTCATCTAACTTTCGCGCACATCTTTGGACGGCAGTGCCAAGAAGCCGTGATGAGCGATTTTAGAGCGATTTCCGAAGGGACAACCCGATAGTCCGCCCCATGGGATCCATGAAGGCAGGCTGGTATCCAGCCGGTGTAGCGCCGGTTCCGTTATGAACGTGAATGCGGTTGTTTGAGACATTATCCAGCGACAACATGACTCTAAAATTCTGAGCCCAGTCGCTGTGTTTCCAGCGGGGGACGTCTCCCAAAGTGACGAAAACCGAAAAATCCAGGGTTGCGAGGCTACTGAAATACAGGCTGCCTGCGGACGTGCTGCCCAGAGTTGATGTGCCTGATTGCCACTTGCCGTCCAGCCTGATGCCAATACCGTTTCGATAAGCTCCTGCCTGAAGTTCCACTTCATGACGGGGTTTGCCGCCAAGGCCACCTATCGTTCCGCCGTTTAGGAGGTCTATAGCGGAGAGGCCGGATCGTAATCGTACGGTATCGTTTAACCGCCAGACCTGGGTCAGGACAACGTAATACCGACCCTGCGTGGTATTGCCTGGCCGTCCTTTATGGTGCGCTTTGTCAGGCTCATTTCCGAAGGGACGTGACAGCGAGAAAGTGGTGTTCCATTCTGTCCGCTTCTCATAGTCGGCGTTGACTGGCCTTAAATCCACACGTTCCAGAACGCCGTCAGCATCTCGTTGGTAGTTATCCGGGAAAGCATCCTGAATGGCTGCGGTGGCAGTGGGTAGAGACAGAACCGGGTTATGTGTGTTGTCGTGCACGTAATTGATGTGCAGTCGTGATCCGTCCAGAAACGGAGGGGACAGGATGGCACCAAGACTGATTTCATGTCGATCGGCTGACCGCAGGTTCCGGTTGCCGCCAGATACAGTCGTGACCTGAACGGACTCTCCACGCACATAGTCGTATGTTGTGACGTTCGGAGTTTCGATTGTGGGCGCCACAAGGGAGGAGGCTGCGGGTGCTTCTGTCTGTTCAGTGATGGAGAGCGGCAGCTGGATCCATGTGACAGGTGCCCATGTGACGCCCCCACCGACGGTTCCCAATGTTCCGAAGTGAGAGACCTGGCTGACCGCACCGTTCACATTGGCATCCAGCTTTTCAAGAAAAGACAGAAAGTGGTTCTTTCGGCTTGCGATCGGAAGGTCGCCGTTGATCCGAATTGTACCAATATCTCGGCTTATGGCCGCGCGAGATGTCACGGTATTGACGGTGGATATAGCGTTTTGCTGGCTGAGTGTTCCCGTTGCTGCAATGCTGGTGGAAGCATCTCCAGCAGGAAGCGTGAAAACCGGACCGGAGAGCAGTCCGCTGATCTGACCCTGATTACTTGTGGTGCGACCGTGATTGACGAGGCGCGTGCCTAACCAGGCTGGAGAAATTGTTGCCCATGGATCGAAAGAAAGGTCGTTGGAATTCAGGGCTGCTTGGGCCGTTGTGAGCGACAGCCCAGTCTGGCTGTTTGTGACTGTTTGAGTGTAATCGTAGCTGCCCTTGGCATTCCACTTCCAGTCCCCGAGATCGCCATTAAAATTAAGGCCGGCGTGTCCTGTTTCGGTGTGTGCGGTCTGTTGAAGCGGGCCGATGTTTCCAAAGCTGCGGAAAAGCTGAACAGACTGGGTAAATGGTGAATAGAAACTTCCGCCAGGCAGCGTGAGTACCGCATGAGGTAGCCCCTGCAGACTGATTTGATCCTGATGATCAAAGCTCACATTGAGAGACGAGCTGATATTTTCAGTGATACGATCAGCGTAAACCCCGTTCAAATTCAATTCGTGTTTGCGTGGCTGAAGCGTATACGCTGAGGCATTCGTGCTGGTATTGGGATTGTTTGCGTAGGGAAGAAGATCGTCCAGCGTTGCGGCCTGCCCGAAAGGCAAGGATGGGCTTCCTGCCGTAGTGACGGTCTGTCCGGACAGAGCATCAAGGGCAGGGTCCAGGCTGGTACCATCTGACGTACTGAGGTTGCCCTGTGTGGCGTAGAGTGAGTTTGCCGCCGGGGGAGCCACGTTGCGCTGGCTGTCTCTCAGCCATGAACTGGCCGTATAACGAGCGCTGAGGTTGATGCGCCGTTCGTCTTGCAAGCGCGTGAAGCTGAGGGAAAGAGCGCCATTTTCTCCACCCCCATCCGTAGATGTTTCGCCATATACGCGCGCACGAACGGACCGGAAGTGCTTAACGGTGATGATGTTGACGACACGCTGATCTGCCGCATAGCCATAACGGAGAGCTTCTTCCTCCGTGAAAATTTCCACCCGTGCAATTGCTTCAAAGGGAAGGTCATTAACCTCCTGAAGGCCGGAAATTCGTTTGCCGTTTAAGAGAACAACGGGAGCATTTCCTGTTGCTCCCCGTCCGGAGCGTGTCTCAGGCGAAATGGTGCTCAACAGATCCGTTACGGTATCAACGCCATAGGATTTAATCTCATCTGCGCTGATCTGCATGAGTGGTTTTGGCGCACCAATGACGGCTCCTTCCGGTTTATGGCCGGTAACGACGATATGCTCCGTTGTGGATGTCGTGCTGCCGGATACGTTGGATGGGGTTGTGCCCGCCGTATTGGTACTTTGTGCCCAGGCTGAGCCGCAGGAGAGGGCGGCGCTGAAACCGCAGTACGTCAGTTTTCTAAGATTTAATCGGGAGCGGGTAGCGGCTGGAGTGCCAGAATGGTGGCTGGTCATGCTGTGGCCTGCCGATCTCCCGGAATTGCAAGTTTATGAGCTCCGTTTGTGTCTGGAGCAACGAAGGATCGTCAAGTCATTCCCTGACGCGCAAACCATAGTGGGGTATTTTTGGGGAAACTGTTTCTTTTTGTCGAGAAACAAAATTCTCCGAAACAATCAGCGTGTGTTCAGACTTTCTCAGCGTTTCGCATGGTTTCACTATCAATGACGTCCCGGATCGCACGGGTTAATGCTGAGTGATCGGTATAGCGGCGCCCATAAGTCAGATTGAATTCATGGTCGAAGTCTGGCGGGTTGATGCCAGTATTATGCTGGGAAATGGTTTCGAGTTTGTCGAAAGCCTTTGCCATCCTGGCCTCAGGGCTGGAGGCATTTTCGTACTCATCCCAAAGCTCAAGAAACTCTTCTTTTAAATGCTCGGGAAGAGGGGCCATCACGGTCAGGAGATCTTCACGTTCCTGCTGGGATTTGTTGCTGGAAGCTTCAACGGAAATGGCCGGAATATCGCCATGGATGGCTTCGCCCAGGTCATGGAGAATACAGATCTTAAGGAGGCGCAGCAGATCGATGCCTTCAAGCTGGTCAGCGAAGGTCATGACAAGAAGGCATAGACCCCAGGTGTGTTCTGCGGTGCTTTCAGCTTGGCCACCCAGAGTAAAAGCACGGCGGAGCACATCTTTGAGCTTGGAGGCTTCGCGGAGAAAATCGAGACGCTTCTTGATCTCGTGTGTGGTCATCAAAATAGGTCCTGACGATTGGGAATTTGAGGCCAAAGTCAGGCCTGATCCTGAGAGATGGCGTCCTGTCACATCACCAGCGCGTAAAGCACCAGATATCCGGCGATCACGAGTAGAACCAGGATTCCAAGAAGGATTGGAAAACCCATACCGTTCTGAATCGATTTGATCGCCTTGACGATAAATTCAGCCATCATGTCGCGCTCCTGGGGCGAGTGCAGGCGAACGGTTGTCCTACAGTCGTGCGAAATTATATGCGAAAATGGTTAAAATGGTAACTCCCCGTCCGTGCAGGACAGAAATGCAAGCGGTTCTTCAAGGGCTTGCCGCGTCACATCAGGGAAACTGTCGCCGGAAAGCAGCCATATTTCCTGAATAGAAATCTTATCGGTTCAGTCTTTCAAAAGGATTTTCCCATGAAGCGTCTTGCAATGATGGTGCTGGGTTTTGCCATCATGGCCCCCCTGATGGCGTGCTACGGTCCATACGATCATGGACGGGGACATCATCATCACGAAGGCCGAGGCGGACCTTACGTTGGTGGTGGCGGAGGGTACGGGCACCGCTGACCCTTACCGTTTACAGAGAAGCCTGAACTCAAGGCAGTTTGGGTTTTTCTGAGGGCATCCTGTCTTTGCCTGTTCGGGGTGGCCGTGTAGGGAAGAGAAACAGCGTTCCGTTCTGGAACTGTTATTCTGAACGCACATGGATATAGAGATGCCCGCATCCGGGGTTGAGACAGGCTGGTTTCCCATTTCCCTTCGTCTGGAGGGCGCACGTGTATTGCTGGTTGGCGGCGGCGAAGTTGCTGTCAACAAAGGCAGGCTTTTGCTCGATCATGGTGCGCAGATCGAGATTGTTGCGGAAACCCTGAATGCCGTTGTTCAGGAGTGGGTGGATGCGGGATTGGCGCGGCATGTAGGCGGTCGCGTTGACGCTGATATTTTACAGACTGTCATGCCGGGGTGTCGTCTGGTCTATGCGGCAACAGACGATCGGAGCGTCAATCGCGTAGTGGCGGCTCTTGCTGACACGTTAAATATTCCAGTCTGTGCTGTTGATGATCCGGAGCCGTCCACCTTCATTACGCCTGCTCAGGTTCGGCGTGGGGCTGTACGTGTTGCAATTTCAACCGCTGGCGGAGCACCGGTTCTGGCGCGTCGCCTGAGAGAACAAATTGAAAGCTGGATGCCGCATGGGACGGGGCAACTCGCCGCGTATATGCAGTCGCGCCGGGCGCGGGTGTCCGCACAATATCCGGAAGTTCAGGATCGGAAACGGATCTGGGAAGATTTTCTGGACGGAGCAGGCGCAGAAGCTGCACTGGCAGGCGATGAGGTCCGGGCTGACAGTGTGCTTGATGTGCTCCTGTCAGCACAGCGGGCTGCTGGCGAGGTCTGGCTTGTGGGGGCCGGCCCCGGCGACCCCGATCTTCTGACATTGAAGGCCCTCCACTTCATGCAGAATGCTGACGTGGTGCTTTACGATAATCTGTTGCCCAAAGTGTTGCTCGAACGTGTTCGACGTGACGCGGAGCTGATTTTTGTGGGCAAGCAGCGTAATCGCCATGCGATGCCACAGTCCGAAATCAACAGCGAGATGGTCCGTCACGCGAAAGCCGGTCAACGAGTTCTGCGTCTGAAGGGGGGCGATCCGTTCATCTTCGGGCGCGGTGGCGAGGAAATTGAATCCCTGGTGGACGCGGGAGTGTCTTTTCGTGTTGTGCCGGGCATTACCGCTGCCAGCGGATGTGCGTCTTACGCAGGTATTCCCCTGACACACAGGGATTGTGCTCAGGCGTGTCTGTTTGTGACAGGGCACGCGCGGGCGGATGGCGTGCTGGATCTGCCTTGGGATGACATGGCGGATCGCCGTCAGACTGTCGTTATCTATATGGGAATTTCGACGTTGCCAGCTCTGATGGCTGGTCTAGTAAAAAATGGCCTGCCGTCAGACTGGCCGGCAGCCATCGTGGAACGGGGAACCCAGCCCGGACAGCGCGTGTTGACAGGAACACTCGGAACAATGGCGGCTCAGGCCGCAGAAGCACAGGTTTCTTCACCCGCGCTTGTGATTGTGGGTGAGGTCGTTCGTCACCGCGTTGTTTCACCCTGAATAAAGAGCTGCGCGTAAGATGCATGGCTCCTGTTCTTAAAAAAGGCCTTTTTTCAATAGGCTACTCTGTGAAAGGTCTTACAAGCGCCTGAACTGGAGATGACCCCTTATGCCGTCACTGACCGCTATTATCACGGAAATCGCAGAGGAAATGCGTGCCGAGACAGATCGGGGGCAGGTGGCAAACTATATTCCGCCGTTGGCAAACGTCGATCTCGGTCGGTTTGGAATGGCCATTATCGATGCAGAAGGCGGCAGCCATATTGTTGGGGACGCTGAAGAAGCCTTTTCCATTCAGAGCGTTTCAAAAGTCTTCGGCCTGACGCTCGCGCTTAATGCGGTGGATGCCGGGCTGTGGAGCCGCCTGCGGCAGGAACCGTCGGGCAGTGCGTTCAATTCGATCATCCAGCTTGAAAGTGAAAACGGCATTCCGAGAAACCCGTTCATCAATGCGGGGGCGATTGTCGTATCGGATATTCTGACGTCCCAGTATGGCTTGGACGGCGCGCAGAATGAGCTTTTGGGCTTCCTGAAGCCCATGAGCTCAGATCCGGATACCATCCTGATTGATCGGGATGTGGCGCGGCAGGAAGAAGAAACGGGATTTCGCAACAAGGCTCTAGCCAATTACATGCGGACCTTCGGGAATATTCATAATCCCGTTGATGAAACGCTGGATCTGTATTTTCATCAGTGCGCGCTGACCATGAGTTGCAGGCAGCTTGCGGAAATGGGCACCTACCTGATGACGGGCGGAATTAATCCCCGAACGGGCGAGCGCGTCATTTCCACGCGAAATGCCCAGACCGTACTCGCTCTCATGATGATGTGTGGACATTATGACGGGTCCGGCTCTTTTGCGATCAGGGTTGGGTTGCCAGGAAAGTCAGGCGTTGGGGGTGGTATTCTAGCCGTTGTTCCCGGTGTGGCGTCGGTTGCGGTATGGTCACCGGGTTTGAATGCACAGGGCAATTCACTGCTGGGAACACGTGCCCTTGAGCGTCTTGTTCAGCATACGGGATGGAACGTTTTTCGCGCTAGTCACTGAACCGGCGATAGCATGTTCTCCTTTTATGTAATTGAAAAACAAGAATATTTATTAAGACGGATCTGACCGTGCCGGGGTTAGGCATTCTTTGATGCAATTCCCGTCATAACATCTAATTGACAATAATTATCAATTGCAAATATGAGGACTCCAGTTCCGATCCTCTCTCGGTGGGCCAGCATGTCTTCTTCTGTCGTCAAATATACTGTCTTTCCCGCTCTTGTGCTGGCAGGACTGACTTCCGCCGCTGCAGGTGCAGATACGTCTGTTGTTACGGATGAAGCTCAGTCCAGGGGCCAGAAACAACTTCAGAAGACCGGACAGCCGCAGGCGCCAAAGTCCAAAGCCGAAGTTATTGTTGTGACGGCGACTGGCATGTCCCACGCGTCTTCTGCGACAAAGACACGCACACCGATTATTGAATCGCCTCAGTCCATTTCCATCGTCAGCCGTGAAGAAATCGAACTGCGAGCATCTCCGTCAATTGCGGATGCGCTGGCCTATACTGCGGGTGTACAGGCTGAGCCATCCGGCATCGACAGTCGAGTGGATGAAGTGTCTGTCCGGGGGTTTGGTGCGGGTGGATTTTCATCCAATAATAACTTTGTCGATGGGTTGCGTCTGCCATCAGGCGGCCAGTGGACCAGAACGTCCTTTGATCCGTTCGCACTTCAGCAGATTGAGGTTCTGAAAGGGCCTTCCGGCGCCCTTTATGGTCAGACCGCACCAGGAGGCGTGGTTAATCTTGTGACGAAGCGTCCGACGGAAAAGAGCGAAGGCGAGTTCTTTCTACAGAGCAGCGGATTTACCAACCTGTCCAACTGGCAGGGGCAGGCCTCCGGGGATGTGTCTGGCCGACTGACGCATGATGGGGCTTTGACAGGCCGGATTGTCGGGCTTGCTCGATATGGTGACACTCAGGTCAATGAAGTACGGACTGGCCGCTACTACATCTCTCCAAGCCTGACCTGGAAAATTACACCCAAGACTGTCTGGACTTTACTTGCGCAGTATCAGCGGGATCAGGGTGGCTCCACATTCCAGTTCCTGCCAGCAACGGGCACGCTGTATGCATCCAAGGGTCGCCATATCGCGAATGATGCGAATATTGGTGAGCCGAACTGGGATACGTTTGACCGAAACCAGGCTTTGGCAGGCTCATTTTTGGAGCATAAATTCAACCGTTTCCTGACGGTCCGAAACAATACTCGCTACACGTATCTGAACACGCTTTACAGAGCGACAGTGCTTTCTGGCGATACGCTAGCCAAATATGCGGCGACAGTGGCTGGATGTATTGCAGGCGAAACGGTTAATCGGCGTGCTGTAGAAGGCCGGGGACAGTCTCAGGGTGTTACGACGGATACGCAACTTGAAGGTCATGTCCGTACAGGTCCCGTGCGGCATCTGCTCCTGGTTGGCACTGATTATTTCTATACGAACTGGCGCCATAGTCGCGATCTGGTGGCGTCTTCTTATGTTCTGCCGATCCTGAATATCTTTAATCCGAAAGCACGTGGGAGTGCTGGGTATTCAGATAATCTTAGCCCGCAGGTCTATACGGCAACCATCAGCAGCCAGAACGGAATTTATTTTCAGGATCAGTTGAAGTTCAACCGCCTTCGGGTCACGATTGGTGGACGTCAAGACTGGGCGCGCGATAACACGCTCAATGTCGTGACGAAATCTCGGTACATCACGAATTCCAATGCATTCACCTGGCGAGCAGGTGCCGTTTACATGTTTGATAACGGTCTCGTGCCCTATTTTAGTTATGCTCAGTCGTTTCAGCCACAAGTTTCTGATCCATCCACGTCATTGGGAGGGAAGGCTTTCAAGCCAACAACTGGCGATCAGTATGAAGGCGGTATTCGGTATCAGTACAGGAAGAGTATCTACGTCACTTTTGGTGGATACCAGATTACCCAGAATAACATGACGACTTATGATCCGAACGGCACACTCTGTGGCACATCAACGTGCCTGGTTCAGACAGGGCAGGGCCGGGTTCGTGGACTGGAACTTGAAGGCAAGGCAAACCTGCCGTGGGACATGTCGGTAATCTTTACCGGCACTCGCAGTGAAGCGAAGATTACTCGCTCCAATACGGCATCTCAGGTCGGCAATTATCTTGGACAGGCCCCAAAGTGGATGGCGTCTCTCTTCGTAGACCAGCGCATCCAGCATGGAACTTTTGCGGGTGTCGGTCTCGGCGGTGGTGTCCGTTATACAGGCACAAGCTACGGGGATACGGCAAATACACTACATATTCCGGATTATACGCTGTTCGATTTGTTCCTTCGGTATGATTTCGCAACGGCGCATCCGCGCTACAAAGGATTGTCCTTTTCGTTTAATGCCCGAAACATCGCCAATAAGCGTTTTGTCGCGACCTGCACAGCCGTGTCCGCCTGCTATTATGGGCAGGGTCGTAATCTGACTGCTCGTCTGGAATATCGTTGGTAATTTGAGTAAAACGTTATGATAACGATATGGACCGCGGGAATTCTAGGGGCAGGTGGTACGCTTATGCTCTATATGGCATCGCCCGCTCAACAATTGCGTAAGAAGCGTCCAGCATTTCGGCTCTGTATGATTTCCGGAAGCACGCTGCTCTGTGTGTCCTTGCTCATGCTGCTCGCAAGCGAAGGTAGTGGTACCGCAGTTTCCGAGTTTCTGACGCTTATCATGATTGTCTGGTCTCTGGTTCCTCTGGCTGCCGCGGTTTGGCGAAGGAGGATGTCATGACATCCACTCCCGTGATGCTAAGCAGTCGGAACTGGTTTCCCAAAGCGAGCGCCGGTCTTGTCCTTGGACTTACGCTTTCCTTTGCCCTGATGGGCATTCTGGGTCTGCTCGTGCATGTTGACGGGCAACCCAGGGCAGTTGGTTCACAGTTCCTGATGTGGCTCGTAGTTCCGGTCTGGACGGGGATTCTCGGGACCTGCTTTCTGTTTCGATCAGGCTGGCGTGCGTGGGCAATCCTTGGAGGAGCGAATGCTGTCTTCTGGGTTATTTATATGGGTGTGCGGAGTATGATGTCGTGAAAATCCGCGCTGATATTGTCCGCATGTATCGGGAAATCCATAGCTGGGTTGGAATTGTCTGTGGCCTCTTCCTGTTTGTAGCATTTTATGCCGGATCAGTAACGATGTTCGAGCGGCCTTTGCAGGATTGGGCCTCGGCACCAGTGGCTTTGCCGCCGCCAGTAACACTGGAGAAAATGCCAGCATTGCTGGAAAAGACATTTTCTGAGCATCCGGAAGCGCAACGTAATTATACGATTGTTTTGCATCCAACGCCTTCTCAGCCCGCGTCCTTGATTTGGGGAATGCCAGAGCGGATGCACGGCCCGTCTTTCGCCAATTTTTCAGCGTTGGCACCCGATGGCTCTTTGGTGACGGTGCGTCAGGAGCCTTCACAGGCCGCACATTTCATCAATATGCTTCATCAGCAGGTCGGGCTTTCCATGCCTCATGAGGCCGGGCGGCTCCTTATGGGCGTGGTCGCGTTGCTTTATGCGGTGGCCCTGATTTCAGGGACACTCATCGTTATTCCAGGGATTGTGAAAAACCTGTTTGCAATTCGCCTGGGTCAAAACGTCAAAAGAATGTGGCTCGACATGCATAGTATGCTGGGCCTGTTTTCTCTGCCTTTTCATATCATCATGGCGCTCACCTCAGTGGTGTTTGCATTTCATGATGAGATCTACATGGCGGAGCAGGCGCTCCTGATACAACACCCTCAGGCTCAGCATGGTGCAGCAGGTTCTGGGCATGGGCCACGCCCTCATGCAGCAACCACAGAGCTACGGAAGCCTCTCGACCCAGATCAGATTATTAAAACTGTTGCGACACAAGCGCCGGGGTTCATTCCCGATACTCTGGTTTATAGCAGCGCTCATGGTGGCCATTTGGCTCTCAGAATAACGGGACGAGACCCACGCTATGGCGCGCGTGGTGCGGGGGGAGGATTTGCAGGCGTCGATCCATATAGCGGCAGGCTCGTGTCGACGGAGTATATGCCCGGTCATCAGAGCTGGTCGCAGTCCGTGCTGACATCATTCTTCGTTCTGCATTTTGGCAGTTTTGGCGGAGAGAGTGTGCGGTGGGGATATGTGCTTCTCGGGCTCGGTGGCGCATTTATGTTCTATGCGGGGAACCAGCTCTGGGTGGTGTCGCGCAGGCGTCGTGAGCGCGGAACAGGACGTGTAGAGGATACAAAATCAACACGAATACTCTGTGCGTTGACGATCGGATGTTCGCTTGGGTGTGTAGCCGGTATATCAGCTGTGTTATGCGCGGCGCCTCTGCTGCCCGCGAGCAGTCAAACGGTCACTGTGCAGCTTGTTTATTTTGGGGTTTTTCTGCTGTGCAATGGGGTGGCGTTCTGGCTTAAGGAGCGGGAAGCTATTCGCATTTTACTGATATTTTCCGCAATCCTGACATGGATGATGCCGATTTCCGCACTTGTGGTTACACCATTATCACACATGCAGGATTCAGCTTGGGCAGTAGATGCATTTGCAATTCTTTATGGGGCCTTTTTGATGCTCTGGGCGGTGCGGCCCGAGGCCGGTCAGCCTGTGCTGCGTCGTAAAGGATTTCCCTCAGACCCTGAGCGGGCCTGAGGCTAGGGTGTTTTCAGAAATCGGACACGAGTGAGAAATAAGTGCCTCGTCGTTGTCCGTATTGCGCCTGATAAATGCCGACGCCGCTACCGTCTCGAAGTTGGTAGCGTTTGTCGAACAGATTTACGATGTCAGCGCGAACTTTCAGATCATGCCCCAGCGGGACGCGGGTGAAGGTGTACTGGTATCCGACGTTAAAAATGTCGTACTGGGGCTGTTTCTCAAGATTGGCAAAGCCACTCCGCAGGCCGTATCCATATAGGAAATCTATATAAGCCAGGTGATGCTTGCTGGAATAGGATGCGCCAGCGCTGGCGGTATACTGTCCCTGATGGTCTAACTGGATGGCATGTGCGCGAATGTAGCTCAATTCTTCCGGATCGAACTGGTATTCGGCGGAATTTATTTCCCGAGCTGCCGTTTTCACAAACGAGAAATTTCCAAATAGAGACCAGGGGCCGCGCCTCCAGGAACTTCCAAACTCTGCACCATAGACGTGACCTCGGCGATAGCTGAATGGCGCAAGGATAACAGCACGGCCAAATTGTCCAAGATCTGTAAGATTGTGTGCCCACTTGCTGTAGGCGTCGATTGTAATCTGTAATTCGGGGGTAATATGTTGGAGAATGCCAGCGTCCACGTAATTGGAAGTTTCAACTTTCGTGGGCGTATCTGTCAAATTGGCTGCGGCATTTGTGGTTCCTGCAAAACGCGCCAGTGTTGAGGGATAAACGTACTGCGGAGAAGGCGGTGCGAAGAACCTGGAGTAGCCGATGTGCAAGGTCGTGCTTCGGAACGGCTTCCACACCAGGTTGGCGCGCGGGCTGAGTTGTCCTTCATTTCCAAAAGACGATGCAAACCGATCGTAGCGAATACCATAATTGAAAGTGAGCTTGTGGGTAATGCGATATTCATCCTGAAGGTAAGCACCAGCTTCAACGGACCAGTTGCCCGTGTTGTCTATCAGCCGAAGAGGGGTAGACGACGTCTGTTGGCCATCGTCACCCACGGGGAATGCAAGAGAGTCAGTATCGAGGCGCTCGGAGGTGTATTGACCCAGAAGACCGGCCCGAAGGGTATGGTGCGGAGCGATATCATAAGACAAATCGAATTGTGCGCCGCCAGTTGTAAAGTCATTGACCTCGTGTTCAGCCACACCCTGAAAAATAAGGTCCCGAGCCGGGTCTGGCGTATAATCGATGCGCCCGTAACGAAAATAAGGTGAAAGCTGAAGGTTCAGTTTGTCAGCGCTGTGCTGGTATGAAACGACGGCGTAATAGTTTTGCTCGGTCTGGCTGTCATCCAGAAAGCGTGATTGTACAGAGGGGTGTGACCAGTCTGTTCCAGCAAGTTGATAAACCGGTTGCAGGCCGGTCGTGTTGGGAAGTTCAAAATCTGCGTAAGATGCACTTGTCAGGAGTGAGATACGGTCGGTGTCGTTCAGCTTCCATGAAAAATAACCAAACGCCTTTTCCTGCTGCGTTGTGTCATGCGTTGCGCGGAAAGAGGCGGTTGGGTTCTCGATACCAATATTATTTCGGTTCATGGACAGCGTCGTAAAATATTCAAAGCGCCCTTTCGAACCGCCCAATTGTAAAGATGGTGCAAAAGTGTTGTAGCTGCCGCCATAGAGTGAAAGCTGGTTATTTTTCAGGGTGGACCCGCTTTTTGTATGCACGTCCACAATGCCGGCCGTACGGAACCCGAATTGAGCGGGGAGGGTTCCCGTCAGCAGGTCAACCGATTGGATAATGCGTGTATCCAGTTCCTGACCAAAACCATTCAGGCCCTCGGGAAGCAGGACACCGTTGACCCGGTAAGTCAGGCCGCCATGTTCGCCTCGGACATGCACTTCTCCGTAGCTGTCCTGCACGACGCCAGGCATTCTGAGCATAATCTGGCTGAAAGAAGCATTCTGCCCCTGAGGCGTAGCCTGGATCTGTCGTTGATCGATGCCGTAGGAAACTGCGCCCAGGCCGGGGAAGATACGTCCGCGGGCCTGATCGAGGTGCCCCATGACAGTGACGTGTTCAGCAGGTTTGTCTTTGGTTTGAATAGCTCTCTTTTCAGATTTTTTGGAAATCTTCTTTTGGGGCTCGCTAGATGGCGCATTATCGGCAGCAAACACATCAGTTGCCAGGAGCCCTGTGAGGAGCGTGGTTCCTGCAATTACTATCCGAAAAGGTACAGTTGAAATTCTCGAGTTTTCAGAATGCTTTTTAATATAGCATTTGCTATATTTAGGGGTGAGTTTTGAGCGCAAAAATGCTGTTGCCATAGCTGGTTCTCAATTTTTCTAGGGTGTCGTTCAGCCGACCAGAGTGTCGTACAGAAGTTTAAAGTTCAGGATGAGAATAAGACCCGCGACGATCCATGATAGTGCGGTCATGAAGCGGTTGATTGTGAATTCGCCCATCTTGCGACGGTCAGACACAAACATCACAAGGGGAATGACTGCGAAAGGAAGCTGAAGGGACAGGATGACCTGACTGGCCATCAGCAGAGCGCCTACGCCATGGCTTCCGTAGAGCACAGTTACCACCGCGACGGGAATGATCGCCAGGCCGCGGGTCAGCAGTCGTCTTGCCCAATGCGGGATATGGAGGCGCAAGAAGCCTTCCATAATGATCTGGCCGGCCAGTGTTCCGGTGACGGTTGAGTTTGTGCCCGCAGCCAGCAGTGCCAGGGCGAAAAGCGTAGAGGCTATTCCGAGCCCAAGAATGGGGGAGAGAAGATGATAGGCATCTTCGATCTCGGCCACATTCTGGTGGCCTGTCTCATGAAAAGCTGCGGCTGCCACAATGAGGATCGCCGCGTTGATGAATAGCGCGAGCATGAGGGCAATTGTGCTGTCCCATGTTGCCCACCGAATGGCATCACGACGTCCAACGGGCGTTCGCTCATAGGCCCGCGTCTGTACAATAGACGAATGCAGATACAGGTTATGCGGCATGACCGTGGCACCGATAATGCCAATCGCAATGTAGAGCATTCCTGGCGTGGTCACGATTTCCGGCGTCGGAATAAGGCCCTTCAGGATTGCTGCAACGGGTGGTGTGGCCGCAACGAGCTGTACCCCAAAGCAAAGCGCAATGATTGAGAGAAGGCCGATGACAAAAGCTTCCAGATACCGGAAGCCGCGGCCCATCAGCAGAAGAACTATGAAGGCGTCCAGAATGGAGAGGAGCGCGCCACCCAAAAGAGGGAGGCCGAAGAGCAGTTGCAATGCAACGGCCGTTCCAATCACTTCAGCCAGATCACACGCGATAATCGCTAACTCGCATGCCAGCCAAAGCACTACGTTCAGTGCAGGGGGAAAATGGTCACGGCAGGCTTGTGCCAAATCCCGACCGGTGGCGATGCCAAGGCGTGCAGAGAGAGCTTGGAGAAGGATCGCCATCAGGTTGGAAAGCATGATGACGTAGAGCAGCGTGTAGCCGTACTGCGCGCCTCCTTGCAGATCCGTCGCCCAGTTTCCTGGGTCCATATATCCAACTGAGACCATGTATCCGGGCCCAACGAACGCGAGGAATCGCTTCAGCCACGTTGTTGACCCTTCAGGAACCCGAACGCTTGAAAACACCTCAGGCAGGCTTGGTCGTTCCGCATCGTCATGACGCGAAAAGCGCCAGGCTTTGCTGGGGGCGGACTTATGAGTGGGGGCATCGGAGCGTTGGTCGGACATCAGAATGTCATTCAAGCTTGGAACCGTAAAATATGCAATATGCTATATTCATGAACATTGTCTTATTTTTCTTCTGAAGAAGATCGCTCAGAGGCCTCTGGAATTAACAGGAAGAATGTTTTATTCGGTCGGGAATAATTGATTGAGCGGTTTTCTTGAGAATGGAACAGAAGAAGAAAAAGCAGAAATCCCTCGTGGACATGCAACTTCACTCAGAAGGGTTCAGGGCCAATCGAGCTGCCAGGCAGAAGGTGCTGGTAGAAGATTATGTCGAGCTGATTTCTGATCTTCTGGCTGAGGGGCAGGAAGCTCGCCAAGTCGATATTGCCGGTCGTCTTGGTGTGTCTCAGCCAACGGTGGCTAAGATGCTGGCTCGCCTGTCAACGGAAGGGCTGGTGACACAAAAGCCGTACCGGGGCGTTTTCCTGACGGATGCTGGCCAGCAGATGGCGCACAAGGCCCGTCATCGGCACGGAATTGTGGAGGCGTTTCTGTTGGCGTTGGGAATTAGCGAAGAAAATGCCCGGATCGATGCGGAGGGCATTGAACATTACGTTGGCCCGGAAACTCTCGCCGCTTTCGAAACTGCGCTTAAAAAAGGGCTAGCGCAGTTTTCGTCGACCAATACTGTCGATGCAAAATTACGCTGAGGCCGACATTACGTGAGATGACATTTTCCTTTGAAGCGACAAATAGAGCAAACCACAGTCGCAGAGGGATCATCGTTAAACAGACATCCTTTGGACCGTTCCATGGCATAGCCTTTGGGAGGGGGATTATTCTGGAAAGTGTCCACGATCTTACTCATCCAGAGCTTTAGTCGCTCAGGGACGTGGTCATGATTATCGAGCCACCATTCGACATCGCTTTCAGGGCGATCAATCTGGATGGCCAGATCTGCAGGTGTCCATCTCGTGACACTCAGGAAATCGTTTAACGTAATGCCGCACATTTCAGCATCTCCTGTGTCTCAAAGAAGCTCTCACGCCGTGATACGCGAAGCCTGCTTTTTTCGTCAATATATCGTTAATTTCGTTTTTTCAGAATGTGTTATTTTTTGAAACATCGTGCCAGAAATGGTTCTGATTGGCGGTAAAGCGCCATTCTATCCCAGATACCCATGGGTGGTAAGCTGTGTCGAGGGTTTCTGTCAGATAGTGCCTGCATCCGGGGTGCGTGACCGTCAGGTGCAGTGGAAACTTTATATTTCTGGCTTGAATTTATGTTCGCGGATTTGTGAAGATTAAGTCGGCGCCAGAGAACTTCCATTTTCTGAATGGAGGTAGAGGCGATGCAATACTCACTCCGATTCTCGTTGATTTCCGAGCATATGCGGTGCTTCACCGGGACGACACTGTCACAAGCTTTCGGCGGTGACGGTGTTAGCGATAGCGCGTCAGGGTGCAGTGTCTTATTAGAAGACTAGCGGAGCGCTAATGGGCCTGAGGCAGTGCGAGAAGCTCATAATGCACTGCCATCGTTTCAGTACCTTACTGAGCTACGGCATCTTTGCCGGAATTTTGTCTGCGCAGCTGCCTTGCTATTCTGGGCTCTGTACTGGCGCCGTTATGTTCCTAGCCACATGTTTCGACGTGAATTCCGTCTTGAATAAGTGCTTTGCGAATAGCGGGCTTCAATTGGGAGTCTGTCAGAACAACGTCGAAATCGCTGAGTGAGGCGAGGCGGTGCAGGCCGCCTTTTCTAAATTTTGTGCTGTCGACCAGTAGTACGGTCTGATCCGCAATTTGCATGAGTGCCTGTTTGACTTTCACAACGTCCTGATCGTTCTGAAACGCTGTTTCGTTGTGAATGATCGACGTGGAAAGAAACATCGTATTGGCGCGCAGCGACTTTGCTGCTTGCTCACAGACCAAACCAAAAAATGCGTTCCGAGGCTGGTTATAGTCGCCCCCCAGGCAAATCAGTTTCAGGTTGGGATAGGGGGCAAGCGCCTGAATGACGCCGACGGCATTCGTAATGATAGTCAGGGGAGCGAGAGCCGGAAGGAGCGGCAGCATCGCTGCGACCGTTGTAGAGTCGTCCAGAACAAGAATTTGCTCCGGCGTAATCATCGAAATGGCCCGCTGAATAATTGATTCCTTCAGGTCGGGCGCGCGTGATTTTCGGAAATTGACTGTTTTTTGAGTGACGACACGATTCTTGAGAACAATGCTGCCGTGCAGTTTGTCGATCAGACCCTGCGCTGCCAGTGCGTGAGCATCACGGTGAATTGTCATCCTGCTGACGTCAAAACGCTCAGACAGATTCTCAATTGTGGCACTTCCTGTTTCCAGAAGGACGTCGAGGATCTGTTGCTGACGGGCACTGTTATCCCGGCGTTTGCTGAGAAGGACGGCGGGAGAGGTAGCTGGAACGCCCGAACCATCAGTCATCTGTCAAAAAGATCCTTGTCACCGGGTAAGGCCAATTATGGCATCGCGACATCTACATACCAGCGCTGACCAAATTTGTAATGTTCTGATCGGCTCTGCGGTGTGCTTTTCACGGGATTAATCACACAAAGATTCTTGACGCTACGAAAGTGATATTTATCACATTGACGAAGGCATGATAACACTTATATCACCTAATAATAACATTTATGGTGTTATCAGTTGGGCGATTTGCTAAAGCTGATGGCGAGAATGTCCGGAGGGCGAAATGCGCCAGGATTTCACGATCGGGATCGATTGCGGTTCTACTACGACGAAGGCTGTCATCTTCTCGAAGACAGGTGGAATTGTGGGGACTGGCCGTCGTCGTGTTCCCCAGCATACGGATGAACCCCGCCACGTTGAGCGGGATATGCATGAGGCGTGGCAGGCTGTTGTAGAGGCAGTCCGGGAAGCTTTGGACGTTTCTGGACTGAGCGGTGAGGATATTGCTGGCGTTGGGGTCACTGCGCACGGCGATGGACTTTTCGTTCTTGACCGCTCAAGTCAACCATTGGGCCGTGGGATTATGTCGCTCGACAGTCGGGCTACAGAAATTCATGATGAGTGGAAGCGAGAAGGGCGACTGGAAAAGATCGTCCCTATCGCCGGGCAGCGTCCGTACCCTTACTCCGCAACAACTCTGCTGGCCTGGATGAAGCGCCATCAACCTGATCGTTATCAGGCCATTGGCACCGTCTTTTTTGCCAAAGACTGGATCCGGCTTTGTCTGACCGGGGAAATTGCGACAGATCTGACAGAGGCCAGCACATCTTTCACAGATCTCTACACGCAGGACTACAGCGACAGCATCCTTGAGGCGTTGGATCTGCGCGAAATCCGCGGTGCGCTTCCTAAAATGCTACTGTCCTGCGACCAGGGTGGAACGATCACGGCAGAAGCTGCTCGTGCGACCGGCCTACGCGAAGGAACGCCGGTTTCCGTCGGGCTGCATGATGTAACAGCCGCCGCCGTGGGGTCAGGCTACACGCGGCCGGGCGATCTTTCGATCACGGCGGGCACTTTTTCTATCAATGAAATTTTCCGCAGTCGCCCTGTCATAGGCGATGGCTGGTCCTGCCGGGCGGGTTATCGCCGTGGATTGTGGAATTGCATGGCCATCTCGCCTGCATCGTCCAGTAATCTGGAATGGCTCGCGCGCATGCTTCTTCCAGAGGAAAAAGAGGCAGCTCAGGTTCTCACTAAGGAAGTTGAGGCAAAGCTTGGGCGTTCTCGCGGCGAACGACCGATACCGCTGTATCATCCGTTTCTTTTTGGCTCGCCTTACGAAGCGCCAGCAAGTGCCTCTCTGTTCGGCGTGCAGTCCTGGCATGATCGAGCTGATCTGTTTCAGGCGATGATTGAGGGAACAATCTTCAACCATCGCGAGCATGTTGAGACCTTGCGTCAAACAGGGGATGTGCATCGCCTTGGTGTTTCGGGCGGCGGTAGCAGTCAGGCATCTATTGCGCAGATGTTTGCGGATATTCTCAACATGCCAGTCGAAATTTCCAGCGTTCGGGAGGCTGGAGCCCTGGGCGCGGCTCTGACGGCAAGTGTTGCTGTTGGGCTTTATGGAAATCTTGAGGAAGCTGTGGCTGCTCAGGAAATTCCTATGAATATCTATCAGCCGGGCCCCGCTCGCGCACGGATTTATGAAGGCATTTATCGCCGATACGTTGCATTGACGCTGGCGATGAAACCTTTTTGGTCCGGTCTGTACGAGGCCGGTAGCGAAGTCAGTAGCGCCCCGGAAACCCCGGTGGGGCCCGTCTTGAATTATGCGCTCTCAGCCGAAATCGCGAAGGAAATGCATTCGTGAAGACACTTTCAGCCGTGCCGGATAATGCCGAATTTGATGTCGTCATTATCGGGGCTGGCATTAATGGCGCTGGTCTGTTTCGTGAACTGGCTCTTCAGGGCGTGAAGACGCTTATTCTGGATCGCAGCGACATTTGTACAGGGGCATCCTGCGCACCATCCCGCTTGATCCATGGTGGTATCAAGTATCTGGAAACGGGCGAGTTCAAGCTTGTGGCGCAGTCGACGTTGGAGCGAAATCTGCTCCTGCGGAATGCCCCGCATTTCGTTCGGCCATTGCCGACTGTTCTGCCGATCCGCACATGGCTTGGAGGGATCGTCACATCATTTCGTCGCTTCCTGAACCTTGGCGGCAAAATGACGGATCGTGGCGCGCTGGTTTTGGAAGTCGGGCTTCAGATTTACGATTTCCTGGGGCGCCGCGCTCGCGTCATGCCAAGACATTCCCTTTCCCTCAGCCAGAAAACGCGCCGTGAATGGCCACATATGGCGAAGGATGTTGTGGCAACAGCACAGTATTACGATGCTGCGATCACGCAGCCTGAACGCCTCGGATATGAATGCGTGCAGGATGCGCTGGAAACGGCTCCCAACTGTGAGGCGGTAACCTATGTTGTCCCAGAGACTTTCCAAAGCGGACAACTCGTCCTGCGAGACGTGCTCACCGATGACGTGAGAACGGTAAAGGCGCGTGTTCTGGTTAATGCGGGCGGCGCGTGGATTGATCAGATCAATACGATCCTGGGTCATCCAACGAAATATATTGGCGGCACAAAAGGGTCTCATCTGCTGTTAAAGCATGATGACCTGCTCCGGGAACTGAAGGGCCGGATGGTCTATTTCGGGACACCGGATGGACGGATCTGTCTTGCATATCCGTTTTTTGGTCATGTCCTGGTTGGCTCTACCGATATCCGGATCGACGATCCAGACAAGGCTGTCTGTACGGACGAGGAGCAGGATTACATGCTGCGGATGCTGGCCGATCTGTTTCCCGGTTTCCATATCGGAAGCGAGCAGGTCACCTACCGTTATAGCGGCGTTCGTCCGCTACCAGCGACCAATGCTGCCGATCCTTCTGCGATCAGTCGTGATCACATCGTTCATGAAGACAAACTGGGTGCAACGCCTGTTTTGTCTCTCGTGGGTGGGAAATGGACGACTTTCCGTGGGTTGGGCGAAGAAGTCGCGGATCGTGTACTGGCGCTGCTGGGGCACCCACGAAGCACATCAACGCAGGAGTTAGCCATCGGCGGCGGCCGTGGCTTCCCGGATGCAGATCAGCACACAGCCTATCTGGACAGGTTTGCGAGTTCTTTTGGGCTGCCGCGCCCGCGTGCGTCCGTGCTGCTGGATCGGTACGGAACGCTGGCCAGAAAGATCGCGGGATTTTGTCAGGAGGCGGCAGATGCTCCTCTTCGGACACTCCCCTCCTACACACGTCGCGAACTTATGTTCATTGCTGAAAATGAACTGGTTCGCCGTCTGTCGGACGTTCTTTACCGCCGTACGACCATTGCACTCAGTGGCGCCATGACGCCAGCAGTCGTGCTGGAAGTTGCAAATATCATTGGAGGAACGCTGGGCTGGGATGAGCGGGAAGCCGCACGTCAGGCTCAGGACGCCTGGAGGGAAGGGCAGCAGCGCCACAACCTTCAGGGTGAGTTCCTTCTATCGGCTGAAACCCCGGAAATTCTGAAAGCTTGAGCCATGAACCGTTACGAAGAAAAAATTGCACGCATGCGCGCTGGCAAAGACACGCGTTATGATTTCATCCTTGCTGACGCCAAGGACTCAGATATGGCAGCCGGGATCAGCGCGATGGGTAATCGCCGCAATCCTAGGGCCGGACAGTCTCTGTTCCGGACGCGGCCGCAATATCTGTCAGAGATCCAGTCCATTATCCGTCAGGATATTGTGGACATCATGCTGACCTCGGTCTCCATTTTGGAAGATCTGCTGGAGCGTGATGCGTTTGACGGGACCAAAGTTCAGACGGCAATTCGTGCCAACGATACGACAGACCTCTGGCGTGGACGGGGTGGGCATTATCGCTCCCAGAAGTCTGTTCCGTTTCGCTCCGCGTCACTGGAGCGGGCGCAGACAAACCTTGGCCTCTATTCGATGACGTTTAACGGCGATGTTGACCAGGATACGCTGGCTCTGGAAGAGTTCGCTCGGTTCCGCGAAGAGGCTAAGATCAACGGGTTTTCTTATTTCCTCGAAGTCTTCAACCCAAATGAAGGGCATATCGCTCCTGAAGATTTCGGAGTGTTCCTGAACGATATGGTTACCCGTGCGCTTGCGGGTCTTCGCAAGGAAGAGAAGCCTGTCTTCCTGAAGGTGCCGTTTAATGGCAGCGAGGCGTTTGCGGAACTGTGCGAGTACGACCCAAGCGTTATCGTGGGAATTATGGGCGGTGGAAGCGGCACGACGCGTGACTGTCTGGAACTGATTCATCAAGCCCAGAACAGTGGTGCCAGAGCTGCACTGTTTGGCCGCAAGATTGTGGATGCAGCGGACCCGCTCTTGCTGATTGAAGCGATGCGTCGCGTCACGGATGGAGACCTCTCTCCTAACGAAGCTACGCATTTCTATCATGATGGGCTTGCCCGCAAGGGCATTGCCACCCTGCGCCCAGC
Source organism: Gluconobacter sp. P5E10 (assembly GCF_018812145.1). Classification (NCBI taxonomy): domain Bacteria; kingdom Pseudomonadati; phylum Pseudomonadota; class Alphaproteobacteria; order Acetobacterales; family Acetobacteraceae; genus Gluconobacter; species Gluconobacter sp. P5E10. Next base: position 842,422 of record NZ_JACRVZ010000001.1, read on the forward strand.
GGATGCTGATAGTCAGGTGACGGAAAGCGTTCTGCTGGAGCGGGCAGCTTAAAAAAACTCGCAGAGGCAATAAAGTTCCTGTTTTCAGCATCTTCGTACCTGCCTTCAGATCTTTGCTGGAGAGCAGGTACGGAGAGTTGAATTGAAAATATCACTCCCTTCGGAACTTCATGTCTTTGGAGTGTTATGATTTAACGCTAAACATGGCTTGGGTTTAGCGATCAAGATTCGATGGTCGCTGCCTTCTTGTCGGGAGATGAATGGTGACTCGCAAAACGGTCTGGATCGGTACGAACTGGAAGATGAACAAGGGACCTGCCGAGGCCTTGGCTGCTGCAGAAGCGCTTAAGGCATATCGAGCGCCGGATGGCGTGAAGCCGTTCATCATCACACCATTTACGTCCTTGCAGGCTGTTGCGAACGTTCTGAAAGGTGCGGACGTGCTTGTCGGCGCACAGAATATGCACTGGGAAGAGAGCGGCTCCTGGACGGGTGAAATTTCCCCCGGCATGGTGAAAGAGTGCGGTGCGGATATCGTACTGATCGGCCATTCGGAGCGTCGGCAGCATTTTGCGGAAACAGACTGGACTGTCAGTCGCAAGATGTCCGCCGCCCTTCGTCATGGCTTGCGTCCTTTGCTTTGCATTGGCGAGAGCCTCGAAGAGTATGATTTTGGCGTTACGGCAGAGACACTCTCCCGTCAGCTCAAAATCGCGCTGCATGACGTGGCGCATGCAGACCTTCCAAATATTCTGATTGCTTACGAACCGGTCTGGGCCATCGGTGCAGGCGGGCGCGCCGCCGACACCGACTGTGTTGCAAAAGTCCATGCTGGATTGCGGGCTGTTCTGTGTGAGATAGCCGGCAAGGATATCGGCGATCGCGTACCGCTGCTCTATGGCGGAAGTGTTACGCAGGATAATGCCCGCAGCTACGTGAGCCAGCCAAATGTGGATGGCGTATTTGTAGGGCGCGCAGGCTGGTCCGTTCCAGACTTCGAGAAGCTGATTGATCGTGTGATCGAGGAAAGAGCACCTGCATGATGCCCGATATCCTTCATGGAAGCCGTGCTTTGTCCGCACGGCGTCAAGCTGTTCTGGATTACGTTACGGCGCATGGCTGTGTTCTGATCCAGGATCTGCTTGTTCAGTTCACCATGACCCGTGCAGCCATGAACCGTGACCTGCACGCGCTTGCGACACAGGGCCTGATCCGTAAAGTTGGTGAAAGCGTTACGACGCTTTCGAATGCTGTAGCAGCAAGCAGCATCATGCTTCGTGCTCGACAGGCTGTGCAGGAAAAGCTTGGTATTACAGCGATTGCTGCTGGCTTAATCGAAGAAGGCGATACGATTGCCTTGGATGACTCCACAACATCGCGCTTTCTATCCGAACGCCTGACAGCAATCGGTCAGCTTACAGTTGTGACGAACAGTCTGGGAATCAGTACGAAAATCGGACGGTCTCGTGACATCAGCCTGATTGCACTGGGTGGGCGTTACAATCCAACATTCGATGCATTCCTCGGCGTTTTATGTGAACGCAGCGTTACGTCGCTTCGGATCAACACATTATTCATGTCTACCTCCGCTATTCACGGTCTTTCTGCCTATCATCAGGACGAAGATCTGATCAAAGCCAAGAGTGCGCTCATGAACATGGCTGATCGCCGCGTTTTAATGGTGGATAGCCGTAAATTTGGAATTAGCGCGCTAAATCATCTGGCAAACCTGACGGATTTTGATGCCGTTATTACGGACTCAGGCCTCTCTGGAGAGATCGCTGACAGAATGATGGGGGCAGGTGTCAAATTGCATATCGCAGACATTCCGTCTGCTGAAATCCCCATGGCAATGATGGCATAAGACTTTTTTCTGCGTTCAGAAGAATTATCGGCTGTGAGTTATTTCTGACGCGTTTTTTACAAAACACTTGGTCTGGGCTTTTATTAGGGCTGGCATTTTTGTGACAGCATCCTGACCAGACCATTCAAAACTAAATACCTCTTATATTGTTTTATATCGGGAGTAACCTGACACAAATAAGAGCAAGGACAGTCCTATGACCCTTAGTCATTGCAGCGGGCTAATTGTTGTGGACAAGAAGGGGGCACAGCTTCTTTTCCTGCATCCAACAACGCTTGAAGTGCTGGATCATATTGGGGGGATGCCAAGTCTCCCGCATGAGCTGGCTATAGATGAGACGCGCGGGATTGCATTTGTTCCAGCGTATGGGAATGGTTTTCACGGCAACAATCCCATACCAAACCATTTTGTTTCCGTTATAGATCTGTATGCCAGAACAAAAATTTCAGACATTGATCTGACACCCCTTGAGTCACCGCATACATTACGGTTTGGGCCGGACGGGTTGCTGTATGTTTGCTGTGAGAACAGTTCTGCTGTGGCAGTGATTGATCCGGAGACGAAAAGAGTTATCCATATCCTGCAGGCATTTTCTCGCAATGCACACAGGCTTACCATCCTTCCGCAGCGTAAGCTGATTGTTACCGAAAACGAAGAAGATGCGACGCTGACCGTTCTTCGTATTGGTGATGACAGCGTCAGGCGCACGATCGTTCTGCCCGCGCCCTCTGCTGGCATCGATCATCTGCCGGATGAAAAATTCCTGGTGGTCAGTAATGCGCTCAAACCAACTTTATTTCTTATGGATGTGGATGCGGGAGAGCTGCGTCAGGAAGTTGAACTGAAGCATCATCATAAAAGTGCGCAGGTTGTGCGCCTTAGTCCCGATGGAAAATGGCTTCTGGTTATCGGAGATTTTGAGCCGACTGTGACATTGATCAGTCTGCCACAGTGGGACCAGTACCCCGTTCCGGTTGGGCAGAAGCCAATGGACGCTGCTTTCCGTCCAGATGGAACAACTGTGCTTGTGGCAAATGAAGATGATGGAACGTTAACTGAGATCCAGCTTTCCAGTCGTAAGGTACTGCGAACAGTGAAAGCTGGGGTTGGGTGCGAGACCCTTGGTTTTTTTTGAAGCACCGTGACGTGTTCTGGCGTGGGTCACGGTGCTTCAGAACTGGTTACTGACGTTTAGAAATTGATAAGCGTCGTGACTTTGAAGCTACGGCCAGGCTGTGTGTAATAGGACTTGGGGACACTGATGCTGTCAGGCACATCCAGTGCATTATAATAACGCTTGTTGAACATATTATACATGCCTGCCTGAACACGGAGGTTCGGGAAGAATTTCGGCGAGTACCAACCCGTCAAATCGAAGAGTGCATAGCCCGGTGTCTTATTTACATTAGACGCCATGTTCTGCACCTTGTTGCGCGCCGCCGCGAATGTTGTGGAGAAATTCGCGCCCCAGTGCTCTCGGTTATAGGCAACCCCAACAATTCCCCGGAATGGTGCAACGGAGTTCAGGTGCACATGTTCATCGGTATCCTGACCATCAGAATAGGCAAGGGACGTCCATACCTGCCAGTAATTGGCGAAAGTCCAATTAGCGCGTGCTTCTACACCGTAGATACGAACATGCTGGCGATTAACGTATTCGAAAACACCAAACGGGTAATATCCGCCGATGCCGGCTGCTGCCGCTGTTGTTGTGATCGTATCGATGAAATTATGATAGTAATTATCGAAGAACGAAACTGTGGCACCGCGTTTAGAATCCCCATATCGCGCGCCAACCTCCCAGCCACGACTGGTTTCCGGTTTGAGGTTCTGGTTTCCGATTGAGACGTAGCTGCCTGTACCACCATAGGTCAGATACATTTCTGTCGCAGACGGAGCACGGAAGGCCTGGGAGTATTGTCCGTAAAGTGTCAGGTTTTTCAGGATCCGAGCTTCGACCAGAACCTTCGGGGAATAATGCGAGCCACTGGCTCCGTTTGGTGTGCCTTCATACGCTGCATTTTTGGTGTAGCTGGGCGTATCCTGCGGGCTACGTCTGTAGTGATCGAAGCGGAAGCCTGGTGTGACGTGCAGCCATTCCATTTTCCCGAAACCAATACGATCCTGAACAATTGCCCCGAGGTCAGTTCCGTGAACGTCGGGCATATCAGACTGGTTTACATGCAAGAAGCTGCACGCATAGACCTGTGCCGTACAATTATCGAGACCAGCAGCATACTGGCTTGTGTCTGTGATGTAGGCTTCTCCGCCAAGGGTAATCACATGATGAAATGGGCCGGTGAAAACATTGGACGTGATTGAGCCCGTCGTTCCATAGGACTGGACAGCGAGATTACTGTCCCGATCATATTCGCCAATGGGCGATGTCAGACGATTGGCGGCTGTATCTGTGATTGAGTTGACCTTCTGCCAATAAGCAATGAGATGCGCTTCGCTGATAAAGGCTGTCGGTTTTTCCGATTTATAATCGTAGCTTCCGGAAACGCGCGTGCGCTTGCTTTCTTCGAGTGTGTGATAGCGGCTGTATGTTGAGCTAATACTGCTCAGGGTATTTTCGTTATAATTTCGATCAAATACTTCACCGGTCAAGCCAAAGCGATGCCCGCCTTCCACGTATTGGTGAATTTTACCCAGGAAGTTTCCTTGCGTGTAGGAAGCGGGATCTTTGTCTGATCGCGTGGACCCAACGCCGCCTGTGCCGCCCATATTTCCGGTTTGGCTGCCAGTCTGGTAGCCGCCCTGAACTAAAATCATTGTATTATGGTAACGTCCAGCAAGGGCCTGATTGAGATATCCACTCTCGCTAGACCCATCATATGTCAGTTTGGTCAGGCCGCCGTAGGCTTTGTTGCCTGTCAGAAGGTCTTCCGGGTCCAGTGTCTTGAGTGAAACAACACCGCCGAGCGCACCTGTTCCGAAAAAGCCAGAGTTCGCGTTTTTGACGATGTCGATCGAGCCAAGAGAATTGAAATCATAGGACGAAACACCTCCACTGACACCACGTGCGCCGTCATTCGCCCAGATTGTTCGAATGCCGTCTATGGTGGTGAGAATGCGGTTTTGATCCAGCCCACGCATATTAATGCTGAGATTGTTATTGTTGTAATTCACTCCCGCGTCCACGCGACGAGCATAGTCCGAAATGCTGTCAATCATGCGGGATTGAAGGGTTTTCAGCGTGGTCGTTGTAGTCATGACACGCGGCTTTCCGACGGCACTATAGTCCGCATCCGGATCAACCTTCATGGAATCAATGATGTCTGCAGCAGCCTGCCCTCGAACATGGAGGGGTTTGAGCTGAACTGTAGGGGCTGCCCCAGTATGTGCTGGAATACCATCTGTTTTTGCATCAGTGACTTTCTCAGAGTCTTTGCTCGTTTGGGCTTGAGCAGATGATAAAGCTGCAAAAATGCAGACGAGCGCAGACGTTGCCAGCATGGACTGTCGCAGAAAACGTGTTGGACGAGCGCTTTGCCTGCTCATGGAAACTTACACCTTTAAATGAGAATTGTTCGCATCTAATGGCGGTGGAATTTCATGGCGTCAATCTAAATGATAGTGATTCTCATTTTCATTGAAGCGGGGGGATGAATATGCCACACAGAGCCCGCGTCGACTCTTTCCTGTGGGGAAGGGAGCCAACGGTTCAGGTATTCATCTAAGCTGAGATTAAAAGGAGAAATGGCGGATATGAGCGCGTTTTTCACCGACAATACGCTTTCCTTGGCGCTACGGGAAAAGACAAAATCCATTCATGACCGGACCGATCACAAGATCATGTCCATGGGAATTTTTTCCAGTCTGGACGGGTATCGGATCTTTCTTCTGTCTCAGTATATCTTCCTGAGAGATATGACAAATATTTACGAAAACGAAATGTTACGAAATCTTCTTCCCGATCTTGAGACACGCAACCGGTTTCCCTGGGTGGAAGCTGACATGCGTGATCTGGGTCTGGCAGCCCCAATGGCGCATCGTGGGAACGTGATTCCGTTCAACCCTTCGGTTGCCGTAGGTTGGCTATACGTTGCTGAAGGATCGAAGCTGGGCGCGAATATCCTGTCCAAGATGGCAATGTCTCTTGGGCTGACAGAAAGTTTCGGGGCGCGGCACCTGGCTCCTGCACCGGAAGGTCGGGGCCTGTCGTGGAAAACGTTTAAGGCGGCGATTGATAGCGCTGATCTGGATCGGGCAATTTGTGTTTCGGCTGCTGAGGAGGCTTTCGCCCGCTTCTCCAGCTGTCTGGATCAGATGGCCGCTTTGAACTCGGAGGAGATTTTCTCCGCCAGTCAGAATGAAAGAGTTAGTCTTTAAATGAGAATGACTTTTGATTGCATGATATCGTATTTTTTCGGCGGCGAATGTCTGCCGATACGAGAAGGGCAGGGGCGATGAATAAATCAGGATTGGAACGCCGCAATTTTCTTGCATTGGTTTGTGCCAGTGCTTTGACGCCATCCTGCCTGCATGCAGCAACCCGGACGGTGACGGACAGTCGCGGTCGTCAGGTTGTTCTGGGAGCCGCTTCCAGAATTGCCTGCATTGGGGGAACAATCACCGAGACGCTTTATCGTCTTGGTGCAGCCGATCAAATTGTCGCCGTTGATACGACTTCGACCTGGCCGGAAGCCGCACTGAAAGATAAAAAATCTCTGGGCTATATGCGGGCCATCTCCTCGGAAGGGGTTTTATCCGTCAAGCCGGATCTCATTCTTGCGATGGACGCAGCAGGCCCAGCCGATGCCATGTCTCAGTTGGTGGCGTCAGATATTCCCATTGTGTTCGTAGATTCAACGCCTTCGCCCGACGCTATTATTGGCCGGACGCAGTTTCTGGCAAAAGTTGTGAACCGTGAGCAGGCAGGCACGCAGCTTGCTCAGGATATTCAGCAGAAGTTTTCTGCTCTTAAAAACTGGCGCGACACACATGCTGCGTCACCGCGCGTCCTGTTTGTTATGCGCATGACGAATAACCGTCCGCTAGCGGCGGGGCGGGGCACGGCTGCCGATGCCGTTATCCGGCTTGCAGGAGGCGTCAATGTTGGGGCGGATCTGCAGGGCTACAAGCTTCTGAACACGGAATCCCTTGTAACCCTGAAGCCCGATATCATTCTCACTATGAACCAAGGGGGCGAGGATATCCGCAAAGCTCTCTTGAGCGATCCCGGATTTAGTTTGACGCCAGCGGGGCAAAAAAAAGCCATTGTAGAAATGGAAGGGGAGCGCCTTCTGGGATTTGGTCCGAGAACGCCCGAAGCTGCGCTGGATCTGGCACGACTGATGGCGAAAGCGGAGCATCCTGCGTGAGGGCAATGCGCGTGCATGCGGGCTGGATCTTACTATCGCTTCTGCCGCTGCTAAATCTTGTCATGCTGGTCGCAGTCGAGGTTGGTGCAAGCGGGGCAGGCATTGGTACGCTCCTGCATGCACCTGACGTTGCGACCAGAAATCTGGCCTGGATGGTGATCGCGCATATTCGTGCGCCACGTGTCGTGCTCGCCGCGATGGCAGGTGCAGCTTTGGGGGCTGCGGGTGCAACGATGCAGGGGCTTTTTCGAAATCCATTGGCTGATCCGGGGTTGATTGGTGTATCTTCCGGGGCCGCTCTGGCTGCTTCGTGCGTCATCGTACTGGGCGTCGATATGGCTCAGTCAGGGTTTCTAAACGGTTGGGCCGTGCCTTTGGCTGGAATGCTGGGCAGCTTTCTCGTCACACTCCTTCTTTACGTCTTTGCGACCCGCGCTGGCATCACCTCTGTCACGACTGTTCTGTTGGCTGGTGTCGCATTCGGAGCCTTTTCTGGTGCATTGACTGGCATTCTCATTTTTCGGGCCAATGATACGGCTCTGCGGGATCTGACGTTCTGGACTCTCGGGAGTTTTTCTGGAGCAAATTGGGAACGTATTGGCCTGCTCTCGCCATTTCTTGTCCTTGCAGGCGTGATTGCGACACGTCTCGCTGTTCCTCTGAACGCCATGCTTCTTGGTGAAGCGGATGCTGCTTTGATGGGGTATCCTGTCGAGCGGACAAAACGGCTGGCAATGCTGGGGGTGGCTGCGTCCGTTGGGCCGGTAGTCGCGTTTGTGGGCGCCATTGGGTTTGTTGGCGTTGTGGTTCCTCACCTTGTGAGGTTGGTAACCGGTCCAGACCACCGTCTGGTTCTGCCTGGGAGCGCTCTTCTTGGGGCTATTCTTCTCACTGCGGCTGATACGATTGCCAGACTGGTTGCGGCTCCCGCGGAACTGCCTGTTGGCATAATTACCGCAGCACTCGGGACCCCGGTTTTTGTCTGGCTCTTGAGTCGCATTCATGGAGCGGACATTCCATCATGACACTGGAAATTCAGAACGCCTCAGCCAGAGCGGGTGGTCGTGAGATTGTTCACAATCTTGATCTGGCGCTCGCGGCCGGAGAAATCGTTGCTGTTGTAGGGCCTAACGGCGCGGGCAAAAGTACGCTCCTGAAGCTTGCATGCGGCTTGATGCCGCTGCATGGCGGTGAGATCCGCTTTGATGGCTCAAAAATTGGATCGCTTTCTGCGGGCGAACTTTCTCGCCGCCGGGCACTCTTGCCCCAGGAGTGTCCGATGCGCGCGCGCTTCACGGCGCTGGAACTGGTTCTTATGGGGACAGCTATTTCGGGGCAGGGCCGCCCGATGGCTGAGCGTGTCGCGATTGCACAGGACACGCTGGATCGCGTCGGGCTGTCATCGTTCATGGAACGCGACATTATGACGCTATCCGGCGGAGAAAGGCAGCGCGTTCACCTTGCGCGAGTGCTGGCACAGCTTGAGGCCGCAGCGCGGAACGGCGCGCCCGGCTGTCTGTTGCTGGATGAACCTTTGTCCGCACAGGATATGGCACGGCAGCGCCTCATTCTTCAGATTGCAAAGATGCATGCGGCGCATGGTGGAAGCGTGTTGCTGGTTCTTCATGATCTGAACTGGGCTGCAGCCTGTGCCGATCGTATCGTCGTTATGCATCAGGGGCGGATACAGTCACACGGTCTCCCCCGTGACATCCTGACTTCTGAACTCCTCCACGACGTTTTTGGGATTCCTGATGGCTGCATTCATCAACATTGCAGCACGGGGCGTCCGTTCGTTGTTCCGCATGATCTCGTCATGCCGGAAGATATCAACAAGAGAGAGACACCATGTATATTGCAATGAACCGTTTCAAAGTACGACCTGATAGCGAAGATGCTTTTCGGCAGCGCTGGCTGGAGCGGGAAGTCCTGCTAAAGACCGTTCCAGGATTTGTCAGTTTTCAATTCCTGCAGGGGCCCGCCAAAGAAGATCATGTTCTTTATGCGTCTCATACGGTCTGGGAATCTTATGAGGCCTTTGTTGGTTGGACACAGTCTGAGCAGTTCCGTGCTGCTCATGCTGGCGCCGGACAAGGCAAAGTGCTGACCGTGGGACCGCCAGTCTTTGAAGGCTTCAAGGTTCTTCAGAATATCGAAATCTGAAATGTCTTTAATGGTGGGGTGATTAAAAAGCGTCACGGGTTCTGTCGCTGACAAAGTTCGTGATTGCGCGTTTTTGTTCGTGTTGTCACACTGTCCTGGAAATCATTTCAGGTCAGTGTGCATGAGCAACCCCACTATCAGGATCAACCCTCGGCAGGAACAGATCATCCGACTGGTTCGCAGTCAGGGCTATGTGTCGAACGAAGACATGGCACAGCAGTTCGATGTGGCGGTTCAAACCATTCGGCGGGACATTGGGTTTCTGGCAGAGCAGGGGCTTCTGACCCGACATCACGGTGGAGCGACACCGAACTCCACCATTGAAAATATCGCCTACAATGAAAGGCAGATTCTGAACCTGAAGGCCAAGGATGCGATCGGCCATTGCGCGGCGTCTCTTATTCCTGACCGTTCGTCCCTGTTTATTAATATTGGTACGACAACCGAGGCTTTTGCCCGGTCTCTGGGTGGACATCGTGACCTGCGGGTCGTGACTAACAACCTCCATGTCGCGTCTCTTATTTCCGGAAGACCTGATTTTAGAACCGTGATCGCGGCGGGAGAGCTTCGGCCCAAAGATGGTGCAATTCTGGGTGCTGCTGCGATTGAGACCCTGGATTCTTTTCGGACAGAGTTCGGCGTCATCGGTATCAGCGGTATCGCAGATGACGGGACATTGCTGGATTTCGACCTGAATGAAATTCAGTGTGCCCGTACGATTATCCGAAATTCTCGCCGTGTTCTGCTGCTGGCAGATCATACAAAATTCAGTCGGCAGCCCATGGGGCGCGTGGGTGGACTGGCAGATATTGACGATCTGATTACCGATCGCCCCGTCTCGGACGCATTTCAGGCGCTGCTGGAAGCGGCAAATGTGACGCTACATATCGCTCAAACATCACAGTAGTGCGCGAAAAAAAGAACACTAATCTGTTATAAATCGAAGATCCCTCTTTACTTTATCGTTCAATATGCGCGAAAACGAACATCAGATGCTCGTTTTGGAGCGTGGTGGCAGGAGATTGTTATGTCATCGATTCGTGAAGTTTCGCCTTCAAGTCCGCACAGCGCGCCTTATGACGTGCTTGTGGTCGGTGGGGGCATTAACGGCTGCGGCATTGCCCGTGATGCCGCAGGCCGTGGTGCGAAGGTCATCCTTGTCGAGCAGGATGATCTTGCAAGCCATACGTCTTCTGCCAGCACCAAGCTGATCCACGGTGGTCTGCGGTATCTGGAATATTACGAGTTCCGGCTGGTGCGCGAGGCCCTGATTGAGCGTGAGCGTCTGTTGAAGATTGCGCCGCATATCATCTGGCCGATGCGTTTTGTTCTGCCGCACTCTAAGATGCTGCGTCCTGCGTGGCTGCTACGGACAGGCCTGTTCCTGTACGATCACCTCTGCACGACCATGACGTTGCCGAAAACGCGCGCGGTGAACCTCCGTACGGATGTGACAGGGCGCCCGCTCAAGAGCGAATACGTGCGTGGGTTCGAATATTCCGATGGTTGGGTGCAGGACAGTCGTCTGGTTGTGCTCAATGCCATGGATGCCACCCGTCTGGGGGCCTCCATCAACACGCGCACCAAACTTGTGAAAGCTGAACGCGGGCCACAGCTCTGGACCGCAACGCTTCTTGACCGCGACAGTGGTGAAGAACGGACGGTTCAGGCCAAGACCATTGTGAATGCAGCTGGACCATGGGTCGCAGAGCTTCTTCAGGATCGTGTTGGCGTGCAAAGCCGTAACAAGGTGCGTCTCGTTAAAGGAAGCCACATTGTGGTGCCGCGCCTGTTCGAGAGCAAGCAGGCTTATATCCTGCAAAATCCGGACAAGCGGATTGTGTTTGCTATCCCCTATGAGCAGGATTTCACGCTCATCGGCACGACGGACGTTCCTTGGGAGCAGGACCCTGGGAAGGTTGAAATCTCGGCAGATGAAATCAAGTATCTTTGCGAGAGCGTCAGCCGCTATTTCCAGAAGTCAGTCAGCCCGGATGATGTGGTCTGGACGTATGCCGGTGTTCGTCCGCTTTATGACGACAACTCTGGTAATGCCTCCGCTGTAACGCGTGACTACGTGCTGGATGTTGATGCGTCTGGTGCACCGATCCTGTCTGTTTTTGGCGGCAAGATCACAACGTTCCGCAAGCTGGCCGAGCATGCACTTGAGAAACTGGTTCCACATCTTCCCGTGCTCGGCGGTCCATCCTGGACTGCAGAGACGCCACTGCCTGGCGGGGATTTTGCACCGGCTGATTTTGACCGCCAGGTGGCGAAGCTGCAGGCGTATGCGCCTCATCTGGCCCCTTACACAGCGTGGCGGCTCATGCGGAATTACGGTTTGCGGGCGTTTGATATCGCTACGCAGGCAGAAGCCGATATGGGGCAGTGGTTCGGCAAGACACTGAGTGCGCGCGAAGTCGATTATCTGATCGACAACGAATGGGCACGGTCTGCGCAGGACGTGCTGTGGCGCCGCTCGAAGCTGGGTCTGTTCATGACCGATGCCGAGAAAGCCGCACTCCAGACCTATATCGAGGAGCGTGCCGGGACAGAACGTTCGGCTGGCTCCGAGACCTCCGGAACATGGCGGCAGGACGTCGCCTGATCTTTCCTTCAATTCTCATGTCGGACATCCGGTCATGTCAGAGAATAAACGCTACCTTGGTGAACTCCTTGCTGAGTTCTTTGCTGTCGCCATCATCATTCTCTTCGGAGATGGCGTCGCTGCCATGTATTCGCTTTACGATCCCAGCCCGTACAAGACGGCCTACTGGGGCGTCTGTATCGTCTGGGGGCTGTCCGTTACAGTTGCGATTTACGCGACCGGGGCAGTCAGCGGCACGCACGCCAACCCGGCTGTGACGCTCTCACTTGCGCTCTTCCGTGGGTTCTCATGGAAGAAGGTCGTACCCTACATTGGTGCTCAGGTTCTGGGTGGCCTGGCGGGTGCGGCACTCGTGTACTCGCTCTATGTGCCGGTCATTGACCACTACAATGCGGCTCATGGCCTGACGCGTGCACTGGATGGCGGCTCTGCTGGTGTGTTCTTCACGCATCCGGGCGATTTCATCAGTGTCGCTCATGCGTTCTGGGACGAGGCTGTTCTGACCGGTATTCTGGTGTTCGGTATTTTCGCCGTGACCTGCCAGTACAATACGCAGGCTCCGCAGGCGAATTCCGGTGCGCTGATCATTGGTCTTCTCGTTGCTATTATTGGTGCGTCTGCCGGGTATCTGGAAGCCTGGGCCATCAATCCGGCTCGTGACTTTGGTCCACGCCTGTTCTGCTTCTTTGCAGGGTGGGGGCAGGCTGCCATTCCGGCTCCGTCCAACTACTGGTGGGTGCCCATTGCAGCGCCAATGGTCGGTGGTCCGATTGGCGCCGCGATCTACCAGTATGGTCTTCGCCCCTTCATGCCTCGGATTTCTGTGGTAGCATCTGCGCCATCATCTGAAGCGCTAAACCTAGCCGAGCCTGTGCTCGTTGTTTCGAACCCTTCCGTACCTGCCTCAACAGGTCCCGTCATCGACAAGGTCTCTTGATCTGTCCGTTTCCGGAGTAAGTAGCATGGCAAAGAAAGACTACATTCTCGCGATCGATCAGGGCACGACATCGACCCGCAGTATTGTTTTCGACAGCAATGCCCGCGCCGTGTCCATTTCACGTAGCGAATTCCCCCAGCACTATCCTGAGCTGGGTTGGGTCGAGCATGACGTGGAAGATATTTGGGAAGATGTTCTCGAGACGGCGCGTGAAGCGATTTCCACGGCTGGTGGTGTTGGGCGGATTGCTGCGATCGGCATTACCAACCAGCGCGAAACAGTCGTGGTCTGGGACCGCAAGACCGGCAAGCCCATTCATAATGCGCTTGTCTGGCAGGATCGCCGGACGGCTCAGGAATGCAATCGCCTGCGTGAGCAGGGGGCTGAAGAAATTGTGCGTGATAAGACGGGCCTTCTGCTGGACCCCTATTTCTCAGCAAGCAAGATTGCCTGGCTTCTTGATAACGTTTCAGGTGCCCGCAAGCGTGCTGAAGCAGGGGAGCTGGCTGCGGGCACGATCGACAGCTTCCTTCTGTGGCGTCTGACGGGTGGCAAACGCCATGCAACCGACATCACGAATGCCTGCCGTACTTCACTGTTCAACATTCACACCCTTCAGTGGGATGATGAACTGCTGAACCTGTTCAATGTGCCTCGTGCGCTTCTGCCTGAAGTCCAGGACAATAGCGGCTTGTTCGGCAAAACAGAGCCTGACCTGTTTGGTGAATCCATCGTGATCGGTGGTATGGCGGGTGACCAGCATGCTGCTCTGATCGGGCAGGCATGTTTTGAAGAAGGCATGGCGAAAGCGACCTATGGTACGGGCTGCTTCATGCTCCTGAACACAGGCGAGAAGCCAATTCAGTCCAATAACCGTCTGCTGACGACCATTGGTTACCGGATTGGCAACAAGACGACGTATGCTCTCGAAGGATCCATCTTCGTGGCAGGCGCCGGCATCAAGTGGCTGCGTGACGGTCTGCAACTGATCACGCATGCCTCACAGACCGACGATATGGCAACCCGTATTCCGGACAGCCATGGCGTTTACATGGTGCCAGCTTTTGTTGGGCTTGGCGCGCCACATTGGGATCCTGAAGCACGCGGCATGATCTGTGGTCTCACGCTGGGCTCGACGCAGGCACACATTGCCCGCGCGATGCTGGAATCTGTTGCGTACCAGACCTATGACCTCGTTTACGCCATGCGTCAGGACGGTGCGATGCGGGCCAAGACGTTGCGTATTGACGGTGGCATGGCCGCTAACGACTGGTTTGCCCAGTTCCTCGCCAGCATGCTCAAGGCCGATGTGGAGCGCCCTGTAAACGTTGAGACCACGGCCGTTGGCGCTGCTTTCCTTGCCGGGTTGTATGTTGGTGTTTGGGGTAGCCTGGAAGAAGTTGCGGCAACCTGGGCGCAGGAGCGTCTGTTCTCTCCGCGTATGGATCCTGCACAGCGCCGCATCATGCTGGACGGCTGGCAGAATGCAGTTCAGCGCACCCTGACGCCACATGCAGCGAGTGCTGCCCCAGTGCGCGCCAGCAAGCCAAAGGTTGATACAGTTCAGGCAGCCTGACCGCTCTTCAGGTCTGCTTGATATGGCCGGTCTATTCGTCGGGGGACGAAGGCCGGCCTTTTTTATATTTTGGGCTTGCCAGGAAAAATTGGAATTTCAGGCGGCATCCGGTGATGATGGCTGATCGCGTTCCAGCCAGGCGAGTGTGCCAATTTGTGCTGCCGACGCGAGGGTCACAAGATAATTCAGGCAGAGGAAAGCTTGAGTAATGAGGCTGATTGTTTTCAGTTGGCTCAGCTGAAACTGGTCATGAATGAGCGTAAAAGCCAGTAACAGAGGCATAATGACAGCTCCTGCACTCATCACGATGAGGGCAGAGTTTCGGCATATCAGGATGGTTTGCTGCTCTCGTTCATCCCTGTCCCAAGCACTCAGTCTGTATAAAGGATGCTGCAGTTTTATCCGGGCGCAAATATTCAAAAGAAACGTTCCGCTGACGAAGAATACTGACATCATCCAGCCGGGGCTCAGCAGAAATATTGCGCTTGGAAAAAGTATGGTCGCGCAGACTGCAATCGTGACAGGTTTCCAGAGGGGAATTGTGCTTGTCGGTGACACGGGTGTCCCGTCTGGAAACAGTCCCCCAAGCCAGAAAACAGGACGGCCAATGATATTGGCTACATTGTCCATGACGCTGAAAAATTTGTCAGTGGGGCGAGGAGAGAATGTCACTGCTTTCCAGCCTCCATACGCTTGCGCATCTGTGCGACCAGTGAATCAAATGGCGTCAGAGAGAAAACCATTTCGACCTCTGCTTTCAGAACCGCACAGATCTTCATCGCGAGTTCCAGACTGGGTTTGTAATCGCCGCGTTCCAGATAGCCGATCGTCTGGGGGTTAACCTGTACGGCTTCAGCGAGGTCTTTACGCGACAGACCTCGTTCAGCCCGGAAAAGAGCAATACGGTTATGCATCAATATTGTGTATACACAACGGATGAATGCTTTTCTACAATTTTAGACGCACTCAGGCATCAATATTCAAGGTCGCAGCGGTGCTCGTACGTAATTCACGGCAAAGGGCAGCGTTCTGTTTCAGATCCACCCCATAGGCGGGGAAAATCTGTTTAAGACGTGGCAGCCACTCATTTGAAGAAATCTTCTGAGGAAAGCACTTTTCCACGACTTGCAGCGCTACTGAGGCTGCGATGGATGCGCCCGGCGATGCACCGAGAATTGCAACAAGCGACTGATCGGAACTGCGGACCAGCTCTGTGCCGAAGCGCAGAACACCATGAAGACCTTTGTCCGGCTTAATGATCTGAACACGCTGCCCGGCCACAATTTTCGTCCACTGGCTTTCATCAGCCTGAGGATAGAAGTTCAGAAGCGACTGGAAGCGCTTGTGGTCGCTCTGTGTTACTTCGCGCACCAGATAGTTCAGGAGCGAAAGATTATCTTTGCCTGCGGTCATGGCGGGAATGATGTTGCTGCTGTTCAAGGAGTGGAAATAGTCCCTCCAGGAGCCGCTCTTGAGAAACTTGGTGGAAAAACCCGCATACGGGCCAAAAAGAAGGCAGGATTTCCCGTCAATCACCCGCGTATCCAGATGTGGGACAGACATCGGGGGAGATCCGACGGGCGCTTTTCCATAAACTTTCGCATGATGGCGCTGCGTGATGGCAGGGTTGGTGCATTGCAGCCACAAGCCGCTCACTGGGAAGCCTGCGTATCGGCGTGCTTCAGGAATACCGGATTTCTGAAGGAGCGGTAGTGCTGCACCGCCTGCGCCGATAAAGACAAATCGCGTCAGGACAGTCCTGTGTACCCCGGTTTGCATATTGACCGCAGTGACACGCCAACGACCATCGGTTGTTTTGGTCAGGTCCGTAACGCGATGACGATAAAAGCTGTGGAAGCCGGGGGCGGTCTGCAAGCCAGAGAGAAGGCTTCTGGTCAGGGCCCCAAAATCGACATCCGTTCCGCTTTTAATGCGGGTGGCCGCCACAGGAATAGACAGATCCCGACCTTCCATCGCAAGAGGAGCCCAGCTCGCAATAACAGCAGGGTCTTCGCTATATTCCATCCCGTCAAAGCAGTGGTGGTTAGCCATGGCGGTGTAGCGCGCTTTGAGAAAAGCAACGTCAGCTTCGCCCCAGACAAGACTGACATGAGGGCAGGCGTGAATGAATGTGCCCGGATCTGCAATGCGGCCCGTCCGCACCCAGTGCGCCCAGAGCTGGCGGGAGATATCGAACTCGGTATTGACCGCCAGAGCCTTGGAAATATCCACGCTGCCATCTGCACGCTGCGGCGTGTAATTCAGTTCACAGTTTCCTGCGTGCCCGGTCCCGGCATTGTTCCAGGCCTTTGAACTTTCCTGCCCACACTGTTCAAGCGTCTCGAACAGCGTAATGGAGAGTTCGGGGGACAGTTCTTTGAGGAGGGCGGCGAACGTTGCGCTCATGATGCCGCCTCCAATCAGAACGACATCCGGGAACGCGGCAGAAGCTGAAGACATTGCAGGCAGGGTCCGTAAAAGCAGAATATCAGAAGGGTTGTGTTATCCCCGATAAACGGGCCCGTTGGGAAGCAGCTTTCCCGGATTGAGAATATGGTGAGGGTCCATCGTATTCTTCAGCGCACGCATGACGCCGAGTGAGCCTTCACCGTGCTCCTGAGCCAAAAACTCCAGTTTCCCCAGTCCAACCCCGTGCTCGCCACTACAGGAACCTCCGAGAGCCAGCGCCCGACCGACAATTTTCCGGTCCAGATCCAGGGCTTGAGCATAGCCGTCCGGGGAATGTTCGGTGATGATGAGCGTATGGAAATTTCCGTCTCCGACGTGGCCCAGAAGAGGG
The DNA here is from genome assembly GCF_018812145.1 of Gluconobacter sp. P5E10. Classification (NCBI taxonomy): domain Bacteria; kingdom Pseudomonadati; phylum Pseudomonadota; class Alphaproteobacteria; order Acetobacterales; family Acetobacteraceae; genus Gluconobacter; species Gluconobacter sp. P5E10. Next base: position 859,697 of record NZ_JACRVZ010000001.1, read on the forward strand.
GCCTTAAGACCGGATGCGGCAATGTCGCTTGAGACACCGGCAATCAGCTCCCCCAGTCGTGAGATTGGAACAATGCAGTCTGTTGAGATGACCCGGGCGGTTGGATCGATGGCCTTTGCGGCCCAGTACGCATCATGGCGCGCTTTCCACAGACGAGCCCGGTCTTCCGCGCTTTCGGCCCAGGCAAAACCAAGTCCATTGTTGGCGAGAGCAATCTCCTGGGTCGCTGTCACCTGTTCCTGTACGGCAGCAGGGGCGCCAGCAAATTCAAAAAATAGCGTTGTCAGGGGGCGATAGCCGGTCAGCTTGGAGTATCGGATGGATGCATCCATCTGAACACTATCCATTAATTCCACACGGTTAATCGGAATGCCGCATTGGATGATTTCCATTGCAGTCTGAACGGCATCGTTCAAGGATTCAAATTGGCAAACTGCAGCGGAGAGGGTGTCAGGGCGGCCATGCAGCTTGAGCTGGATTTCCGTAATAATCCCGAGCGTGCCTTCAGAGCCGATGAAGAGGGACGTCAGATCATAACCAGTGGAAGACTTGCGGACGCGACCGCCGGTTCGGATCACTTCACCTGTCGCAAGCACGACAGTCAGACCCAGCACGTTTTCCTTCATGGTGCCGTAGCGCACGGCTGCCGTTCCGGAAGCGCGGGTCGCGCACATGCCGCCCAGAGTAGCTTCACCGCCCGGATCGACGGGGAAGAAAAGTCCGGTATCGCGGATCTGTGTGTTGAGAGCCTGTCGGGTGAGACCAGCCTGTACGCGGCAATCCAGATCCTCCGGGTTTATCTCCACAATGCCGGTCATGCGGGAGAGATCGAGGCTGATGGCGTGTTCTGGCGGCGTGACATGCCCTTCAACAGAAGTGCCAGCACCAAACGCGACTAAAGGAACGCGGGAGGCATGACATTCCTTCAGAACGGTTGAAACATCGTCCGTGCTCTCAGCGAAGATGACGGCTCCAGGCAGGCGAGCTGCTTCCATGGCTTCACCGTGACTATGTTCTTCCAGCACAGAAGGGGACCTGCTGATCCGGCTGCCCAACCGTCTTTCAAGCCGGGAGAGAACAGTGTGCAGGCGTTCTTCTGCGGAGGGGGAAAGAACCGTCATGGAATATCCGAAATGAAAAATCTTCAATTTTGTAAAATTATTATAAATCCGACAGCTGAAAAGACAATCTATATGCGGCACTCTCACGGAGTGCAGATAAGAAAAACGCCCCATATTGGGGCGTCTTTTTGGAAGTGTAGGATGACGGAACGTTAGTTGGTGGTGCGTCTGTCAATGATGAGCAGCAGGAGATAGGGAAGAAAGAAATACAGGGCCATGACCACCATGAGTGGTTTAAGCAGCCATCCCATATCTGCGTGCAGGACAGAGCGGCTGAACATGTTGGCCAATCCCAAAAGACAGGCCACGCAGAAGAGGCCAAAAAAGTTGGCGAAGAAGCCACGTTCACCGTTGATGAGTCGAAGCTGGGCAAGAAGCCCGCCGATTTGCTGTGATGCCATGACCGTGGTTCTCCGTTGAGTCAGACAGTGAAGTATTTGGCGCGCGGATTCAGCACCACGAGAGCAGACGTTGACTGCTCAGGATGAAGCTGGAACCCGTCAGACAGGGAAATCCCGACGCGCTCGGCATCCAGAAGGCGCAGGATTGGCTCCTGATCTTCAAGGCGGGGGCAGGCAGGATAGCCGAAGGAATAGCGTGACCCACGATAGGACTGGGAGAGCATTTTCTCCATGTCACGATCATCTTCCGCTGCAAAACCAAGCTCTGCCCGGATCCGTTTGTGGGTGTATTCAGCCATGGCTTCCGCCATCTCGACCGAAAGGCCATGCAGATAGAGGTAATCCTGATAGCGATTGGCCTCGAACCATTCCCGGGCAAGGTCTGATGCTTTCTGCCCAACGGTAACAACCTGAAGCCCAACAACGTCGCGGTGCTCATCATTGATGTCACGCACGAAGTCCGCGATGCACTCGCCGTCGTCCTTTGGCTGGCGGGGCAGAGTGAAGCGTGCGGCTTCTGTCTTGCCGTCTTCTTCAAACAGGATCAGGTCGTTTCCGTCACCAGCAGCTTTCCAGTATCCATAGATGGCCTGCGGGCGCAGGATTTCCTGCTCCGCACTGAGCGCCAGCATGCGCTTCAGGACGGGGCGAAGTTCCATTTTCGCATACTCCATGAACTCCTCAAGGGAGCGTCCCTGTTTCCGAAAGCCCCACTGGAACTGATAGAGTGAGCGCTCATTCAGGAACGGCAGCACGGCGTTAGGCGCAGCTTCCACAACCCGTGCGCCCCAGAAAGGTGGCGTGAGAGGAGGCAGTTCGCCTGAGATCCGATTGCGACGCTCCCGTGCGGCGGCAGGATCAACTGTGCCGAAGCCACGCGTTTCAGCGCTTTCCGGAGCACGTGCATTCTTGCGGCTTGCCTTGCCCGCACGGCGGCTCTGGATCGCCCCCAGATAGCCGTCAAACTCTTTTTGCGCGATCTTGTCCATCAGGGACAATCCATCAAACGCATCTCTGGCGTATGCGACGCGGCCTGGCTCGCCGTCTCCGTAAGACAGGGCGCATTCTTCTTCGACGTAGTTTCGGGTCAGAGCCGCGCCACCAAGAATAACGGGAACATCGAAGCCCTGCCGTTTCATCTCCGCGAGGTTCTCACGCATGATGACGGTGGATTTTACGAGAAGCCCTGACATGCCGATAGCGTCAGCATTATGTTCCTTGGCCGCAGCCATCATGTCAGCCAAGGGCACTTTAATGCCGAGGTTGATCACCTGATAGCCGTTATTGGTCAGGATAATGTCCACAAGGTTCTTGCCAATGTCGTGGACGTCACCCTTCACCGTAGCAAGAACCATCGTGCCGCGATGCTGGCCTTCTTTGCGCTCCATGTGCGGCTCAAGCCACGCTACGGCTGTTTTCATGGTCTCGGCAGATTGCAGCACAAACGGAAGCTGCATTTTGCCAGACCCGAAGAGCTCGCCTACGACTTTCATGCCGTCCAGCAGAACGGTGTTGATGATGTCGAGTGGGGCCATATCCTGCATGGCGGCATCAAGGTCGTCCTCGATGCCTTTACGGTCCCCGTCTACAATCCGGTCCTTGAGGCGTTCTGCGGGCGTTTCAGCACGACGCTTCTTGACGGCATCCGCAGCTTTCCGGCCAGCAAAAAGCTCCAGAAGCTTCTGGAGCGGATCATAATCGGTAGTCCGACGGTCAAAGATCAGGTCTTCCGCGACTTTCACTTCTTCCGGCGCAATCAGGTGCAGCGGACGGATTTTTGAAACATGCACGATCGCGCCGGTCATGCCTGCTTTTACGGCATGGTCCAGAAAGACTGAATTCAGAACAGCACGCGCCGCAGGGTTCAGACCAAAGGAAATGTTCGAAAGACCCAGCACGATCTGGATGTCAGGGAATTTATCCCGGATCATCCGAATACCCTCAAGCGTCCAGACGCCGAGCTTACGGTCGTCTTCCATGCCGGTCGCGATGGTGAAGGTCAGCGGATCGATCATCAGGTCGGACTGGGGCAGCCCGTACTGATTGCAGGCGAAATCAACCAGACGCTCTGCAATGCGCAGCTTGTCTTCTGGCGTCTTGGCCATGCCCACTTCGTCAATGGTCAGGGCAATCATCGCGGCGCCGAACTTCTTTGCCAGCTTCATGCGGGCATGCGCCTGATCTTCACCATCCTCAAAGTTGATTGAGTTGATGATCGGCTTGCCACCATGCAGCTTCAGAGCGGCCTCAATGACTGGTGTCTCGGTTGAATCGATGACCAGAGGCGCATTAACGGATGACGTGAAGCGCGTGACGACTTCGTTCATCTCCGCGACTTCGTCTCGGCCAACGAATGCCGTGCAGACGTCCAGAGCGTTGGAGCCTTCGGCAGCCTGTTCCCGGCCGACGGCGACGCAGCCATCCCAGTCGCCCGCTTCCTGAAGTTCACGCCATTTCTTGGAGCCGTTGGCGTTGCAGCGCTCGCCGATCGAGAAGTAGCTGTTTTCCTGCCGCAGCGGCACCTGCGAGTAGAGGCTGGATACAGACGGCATCCAGATCGTGCTGCGCTTGACCGGAGCAGGACGGTATTTTTCGCGACCCACGCGGCGCAGCATGCCGTCCAGAGCCTGGATATGAGGAGTGGACGTTCCGCAGCACCCGCCAATCAGGTTGAGTCCATCTTCAAGGATAAAACGCTCCATCCACACAGCCATTTCGTCCGGGCTGAGAGGATAGACCGTTTTACCATCTACCAGTTCCGGGAGACCGGCATTGGGCTGCATGGAAATCAGGCCTGGCCAGTTTTCAGACAACCAGCGGACGTGCTCTGCCATTTCCTGCGGGCCGGTCGCACAGTTCAGTCCCAAAGACGGGACGTCCAGCGCGTTGACGGTTGTGGCTGCCGCAGCGATGTCGGGTCCAACGAGGAGGGTGCCGGTGGTTTCAACCGTCACCTGTACGAAAATGGGAGCGTCCGACCCGAGTTCGATCCGTGCGGCTTTGGCTGCGTTGACGGCCGCTTTGATCTGGAGCGTGTCCTGACACGTCTCAATCAGGAACCCATCGACACCGCCGTCAATCAGGCCACGGCACTGTTCAATCAGCCCGGCTTCAAGCGTGTCATAATCGATGTTGCCAAGTGTTGGCAGTTTTGTGCCGGGGCCGATGGAGCCCATGACGTAACGATGGCGGCCGTCGCAGAAGGTCTCTGCCGCCTCTCGGGCCAGTGTAGCAGCAACACGGTTAATTTCGCGGCTTCGGTCCTGGAGGTCGAACTCAGCAAGCGTGACGATCGAGCCACCAAACGTGTTGGTCTCGACCATATCCGCGCCAGCTTCGAAATAGCCGCGATGAATTTCGCGAACCAGCTCAGGGCGGGAAAGATTCAGGATTTCCGTGCAGTTTTCCTGGCCCCAGTAGTCTTTCTCAACTTCCAGATCGAGCATCTGCACGCGCGATCCCATACCACCGTCACACAGCAGAACCTGGTCTGACAGGGCATCAAGCAGATGGGGACGTGAGGACATTGAGGCGCTCTTCAGGAATAAAATCAGGACAGAATATTATGCCAGGCGATCGGGCCCGGCATGGAGGCCTGCCTGTATAACGGTTGAGGGAAGCTGCTGGCAAACCGGATCTGTCCTGTCCTTCTTTTAACAGGCCTGTCATATGTGGTGCATCTCCCTGAATTGGGAATCCCTTCTCGCGGAACAGCAATGACAAATTCAGTTGGTCGTTTCCTTCCACTCTTTATAGCAGTCGCCATTCTGTCCTGGGCTAGTGCGTATCCGGTTGTGCGTATTGCCCTGCATGACTTCGCACCTATCCCGCTCGCGGCCGTACGATATGCCATCGCCGCGATTGCTGCGGGTGGCTGGCTGCTCTGGAAACGTCCTGCTCGCCTGCAGAAAGCGGATATTCCGCAGGTTCTGGGATGCGGTGCGGTGGGCATCACGCTGTACAATATCTTTTTTAACTGCGGCGAAGTAACAGTCTCCGCGGGGGCCGCGAGCCTCCTTATCAGTGCCGCGCCTCTAATGGCCGGGCTTATTGCCATGGCGTTTCTTGGTGAGCGCATGTCTCTTCTGGGGTGGGCAGGATCCATTCTTAGTTTTGCTGGTGTTGTCCTGATCGCCCAAGGGCAGTCTGGCGGATTGTCTTTCGGTTCAGGTGCGACGTTCGTGTTCGGAGCCGCTGTTTGCGGAGCGCTCTACACGAATCTTCAGAAAGGGCTGATCCGTCGGTACGGTGCTCTCACAACGATCGCTTATATTTTGATCAGTGGTGCTCTGTTCCTGCTGCCATGGCTGCCAGAAGGATTGGCCAGCTTTTCTCATGCATCATGGGCAGGACGGGCATCCGTGCTGGAACTGGGCATTTTCCCCGCCGCAATCGGATATGCTGCTTGGGCTTTTGTGATCGGGCATCTGGGAGCTACGCGGGGCGCTGCGCTGCTGTATCTGCTCCCGCCTGTCACGATGGTTCTGGCCTATATTCTGACCCACGAGATTCCGACGTTCCGGACACTCGTTGGCGGTGCCATTGTTATGGCTGGCGTTATTGTCACCAACACATGGGGGCGCCACCCTGTTGCGGCGCCAAGCAACCGGTTGAATAACTGATGTCTCAGCTCTTTCTCTCGGTCGTCACGGATCTTTCTAACTGGCCGTCATCGCGCAGGGCAGACGTCGTTCTTGTAGCGGACGTACCGGGAGAGGGCTGGTCAGACGTAGTGTCCATGCCGGCACCCTCTCCATTTCGCAAGAGACACGGCATCGGGTGTTCCTGCTGCTCGCGAGAAGGGTTGTCGATGGTTTTGGCCCAAGTTTTTCAGGATCATGTGACGGGGGCGAGGTCGACAATTCGCGGAGTGGTCGTTCTTGTCGGTGTTCAGGAGCAGCGGGACGTTCTGCAAATGCTTGAACAGGATGTTCTGGTGAGAGCCAGATATCGTCTTCAGGACTGATGACCTGCTCGTTCCCATGGAGGAACGGGCGCATAACGTGCCGCCAGAAAATCGATCATCACTCGGACTTTGAGCGGTACGTGCGTTGTGGGCACATACACTGCATGCAGATCTGGCCCTTCCAGCAAGGGAGTATCGAGCGTGATAGGTTTGAGAAGGCCTGACTGAAGCTCATCGGCGACAATAAATGTTGGCTGATAAAGAATGCCCTGGCCCGCCAATGCTGCCGTGCGTAGGACGTCTCCATTATTGGAGCGCAGGCTGCTTTTGACCGGAATGGTCCGTTCTCCCCGGCGTCCGAAACTCCAGCGTGTGGTGCCCACGGGGTCGCTGAGGGTGTAGCCGAGGCAGGTGTGATGTTCGAGGTCACTGACCGTGGCTGGAGTGCCATGTTTGGCCAGATAGGAGGGGGCGGCACAAAGCGTGAAGTTGATATGCGCCAGACGCCGAGCTTTGAGGCTGCTGGGCAACAGATGACCGATCCTGAGAGTTAAATCCCAGCCTTCAGCAATAGGATCGACGCGGCGATCATCCACGCCCAGTTCGACTGTCACCAAAGGGTATTTCTGGCTGAATTCCGGTAGGAGGGGTGCGACATGGCGAATGGCGAAAGATACGGGCGTGTTCATGCGCAGCAGCCCGCGCGGCTCGGCTGCGCCTGCGGTGACTTCCTGCTCCATGTCTTCAAGGCTGCTCAGGAGTTTCTGGCACCGATCGAGATAGAGTTGCCCAGGTTCAGTCAATGAGAGGCGGCGCGTGCTGCGATGGAAAAGTGCCACACCCAGATGAGCTTCGAGCGCTGAAACGTGTTTTGTCACCATCGTCTGGGATAGGCCCAGAGACCGTGCCGCAGCAGCAAAGCTTCCTTGTCCCACTACCCTAACAAAGGCTTGCATACTGGTAATCCGGTCGAGCACTTCACACTCCTGGTGCCAGATGACTTTCCTGTAGTCAGGATTATCGTTGTCGGAGTTTGATGACAACCTTCGCGGCAGATCGACTGACGACGGAGTTTCTCATGACGGATAATTCGAGGCAGACAGGGCCGATAGAACGCCAGCCTGCTATTTTTATTCCTCATGGGGGTGGTCCCTGCTTTTTCATGGACTGGCCGGATATCTGGGATCGAATGGCAAAGCATTTGCGTGGGGTCGCTGCTACGTTGCCTCAGCGTCCCGCTGCTTTGGTCGTCATGTCAGGGCATTGGGAAACTGACCGGGTTACTGTGACAACCGGTACCCATCCCCAACTGATCTATGATTATTACGGCTTTCCTGCCCACACTTATGAGCTCCAGTATCCGGCCCCAGGCTCTCCGAAGCTTGCTGAATACATCCAGAAGCTTCTTGCAAAGGCTGGAATTGCGAGTGGTGGAGATGCCTATCGTGGGTTTGACCACGGAGTGTTCATTCCGCTCATGCTGGCGTTCGAAAAGGCCGATATTCCTGTCGTTGAAATCTCCTTGCCGTTGAATGTGACGGCTGAGGACGTGATGGAAATCGGCAGAGCTTTGGCCCCGCTACGAGATGAAAACGTGCTGCTGGTGGGGGCGGGGATGACGTATCACAATCTGCGACGTTTCCTGCGTCCAGACGCAGAGGCTGACGAGCAGTCCCGGCATTTCGATGACTGGCTTTATCGGGCTGTAAGTGAGGAGCCTAACCAGCGTTCGTCCCGGCTGGCACGATGGACAGATGCTCCGTTTGCTCAAGACTGCCATCCGAAGGCCGAGCATCTGTTACCATTGATGTTTGTGGCGGGGGCGGCAGGAACGGACCCGGGTGTCCGAGATTATAGTGATACCGTCATGGGGAAGGCGTTGTCCGGCTTCCGCTTCGGTTGAACTTGCTTCTGTTTCAATTCAAAAAAGAAAGATCTTCCCATGAAGAAAATACTCTCTGGTGCTTTTGCAGCGCTTGCTTGCGCTGCGGTATCCACTACTGCCATTGCCGCTGCGCCGGCCGATGTGAAGAGTGGCTCTTATAAGGTTGAAGCTGGCCATACCCAGGTCAATTTTTCAGTCCTGCACTTTGGTTTTTCCTACTATTCGGGACAGTTCTCCAACGTGAGTGGCAGCCTGAAGCTGGATGCCAGCCATCCGGAGAAATCGAAGCTTTCCGTGACAATTCCGGTTTCCAGCGTGGCGACATCCAGCTCGGTATTGACGGATGAGCTGAAAAACAATGAGTGGTTTGATGCTGCGAAATATCCGGATGCGACTTTCGTCTCGACGGAAGTTTCCCCGGTAGGTGCTGAAGATGCTGTTGTCAGTGGTAATCTGACACTCCATGGCATCACAAAGCCGGTTGTTCTGCATGTGCACTTCGTTGGCGCTGGTGTGAACCCGATGGACAAGGCCTATACGGTTGGCTTCCAGGCTACTGGAACAATCCATCGCAGTGACTTCGGCGTCAAAAAGTATGTTCCCTATGTCGGCGATGACGTTAGCCTGACAATTGCCGGAGCTTTTGAAAAGCAGCCCTGAGTTTTTTCTCGCATAAACAAGGCGGGATATTTCCCGCCTTTTCTCGGATGAGGAATAAGATCATTCTATTCCCTGCGTCTTCGCGCAATGGAGAAGTGATTATGAAGCTTTACTATAAGCCTGGTGCGTGTTCGCTTGCAGCGCATATTATTCTGAATGAAATCGGTCAGCCGTATACGCTTGAAAAAGTAGATACGACCACGAAGAAAACAGAGACCGGCGCAGATTATCTTGCCATCAATCCACGAGGAGCCGTACCGGCAATCGAGATTGAGCCGGGTGTTGTTTTAACCCAGAATTCGGCGGTTCTTCAGTATATTGGAGATCATTCGGACGTTCTGGCTTTTCGTCCAGCCTACGGCTCCCTGGAACGAGCGAGACTGCAGGAAGCTCTCGGGTTCTGTGGTGATCTGCACAGCGCATTCGGTGGCCTGTTTGCCCCCAACCTGACGGAGGAGGCTGAGAAGTCTGTTCATGCACAGATCCATCGGCGGATGACGCAGTTCGAGGATATGCTGTCTGATGACAAAGCTTACTGGCTTGGAGACGACTTCACGCAAGCCGACGCTTACGCGGCTGTTATCCTGACGTGGGCTGTTTTCAAGAAACTGGATATTTCTCATCACCGCAAAGCATGGGCATTGCGGGAGAGAGTGATGTCTCGTCCGTCTGCAAAGCGGGCGCTGCAGGAAGAAGGCTTGGCCTGATTCTGCACTGTGCGGAGGGGGCGACGAATAGCCCTCTCTGCGGATTGTAAATTTCGATATTAGCGAATGCTGTCGATATGGTAACCGTTCGACATTCTGTATGTGACGAGAAAATGCTTTCTTGTTTTGTGTGTCTGGTACCAATCATCCGCAAAATAATTACTGATCATTGTTCCGTGCAGGTCATACGTTATTTTGTATGACGTTGGTGCACCCAAACCCGCATTGATTTTGTCTACAGAGACGATTTTTGCGATGGTGACATGTGTGATGGAATCGTCCCCAGATACTTTCTGCCATCCGATCCACCCAAATATTGCTAAGGTCGTGACAAGAAAGATTGCAAAGAATAAACCCATCCATTCTTTCTTTTGAGCGGATAGCGCCATACAGAACCTTCTTCAAATCAGTAGAGATACACGACAATAAAATTATATTTGCACATATCTGTTTCTACCTTTGATGACACGTAAAATATTTTTTCTGTATTTATTTCAGGGCGCTAAAAATCTGAAACTGGCGAGTTGTAGGGAAGTGCATCGCTAACGCGGCTAAGGAGCATATACGCCTAAATTAAGATTTGGCGTTCAGGCATAAAAAAAGCCGCTCCGAAGAGCGGCTTTTCGCACAGACGAGCTGCTGATTAAAGCTTCAAAGAGCCTTAATGCTTACTGCAGACGTCTTGCCGTTACGGCCAGCTTCGAGCTCGTAAGAGACCTGCTGACCTTCGTTGAGGGTATGGATGCCGGCACGCTCAAGTTCAGAGATGTGAACGAACGCGTCCTGACCACCATTGTCCGGCTGAATGAAGCCGAAGCCTTTGGTGGAGTTAAACCATTTTACGGTGCCTGTTGCCATAACGAGGCTCCTTTTTTAACAATAGCGGTCGTGCACAAAACACACACGAAATCATAACTTTTACGGAGAAAGAATGGCGCAACATGCGCCGGTTACCCCAGTAAAAGCACCCGCTAAAAAGACAATGGGGGTATTGCGTTTGAGATGCAAGGGAAAACATCTGAATGGAGTAAAATAAAATGTTACTCAGACTGTAAAATACTATTCAAAGCGTATATTTATTTGTTGCGATTATAAAAGATAATGCCCGCTACTTGTATGAATTTTATGCATAAAAATCTTATTAAAGCTGCTTTATTTCTCGCATCCTGAAAAATTTCGTGTCCATACCTCTTCCCCTGAGTAGGGAGTTTTTAGTCGATATTCACTCTTCGAACACCGCCTGGAACCTTCGTTTTTGCCTCTCGGTGAACAAATGAGGCAGAGGTCGTGTTGTAATCCGGGTTTTCTGCCATCGCCTGCAGTGTCGCATCGTCTCTAAGATCGAGAGGCCTTGGATGCCCGTCGTTGCTCTTCTGCGCTGCGACCGCACACACCTGCATGGCATGGCTAAAGGGAAGAGGATTGCCCTGTGTCCCGGTAAACATCTGCTCACGCACACAATGGCTGTCAGTCTGGCCAGTCAACCACGGGGCTGATGAGCATGCGGAAAGAGAAATGAGGGCAAAAAGAGGAAGGTAGCGCATAAGGGCTAGTGTACTACGGGACAATCCGGGCCGCAAAGAAAACTGACGTGTGCGGATGCCGTTTCCAATACCGCCGTGTCCGTCACTGGAGAGGCATGCAGTATATTATAAGAAAGTGACCTCCGTCGCTTTGCTTCTCCGTTCTCCCGGCGCGCTCATATATCATGCGCCTATCAGGTTTCTTTTGAGATAATTTGAACCTTTGCTGTGGTGAAGAATTTAGTGTTCACCCTGTAGGAGGCGAACATGTCGATCCTGATCAGCACATCACTTTCCAAATCTGTCTTCCGAATGGATTATCCGGGTACGACGGATCCATTATTTCCAGATGGTGACCCGATGGTTGATGACCCATCTGAGGAAGAGGAAACGCCAGAGCCAGACGAATGGCCCGATGTGGAGTTGCCCGAAGAGCCAGGGCCTTCGCCATATCCGCCGTTTGGTCTGAAGACGGTCAGTGCAGGGGTGGTTGATCTACCAACCCCGCGACCGCCTCAGCCCCCAATGCCGCCGTCACCTTTGCCAACAGAGCCTCCTCCATTGGAAGAGCCTCCGCAGCCGCTGAATTAATTCAAGCAATTGGCTCTTGGTTCTCACCGCGGGGCAAGGGCAGTCCGTCTCTGACGGCGTATGGCCACCGATATCTGATGGCCGTCTATGATGTTTATTATGGAAAAAGTTCGTAAAGGCGCGTCGTCTGCAACGCGCCTTTTGTCAAACCTGGAAATTAGTATCCAGGTGCGGGGTATGGAGCGGGGGTAGGCCCGTAGCTCGGATACGGCGTCGGAGCGACCACCGCCGGGCCGTTCACATTGCCCATGATGACGTTACTAATGATGCCCGTTGTGATTGCGGCGAGGAGAAAGCTTCCACCGTAATCAATCCAGCGATATCCCGGAGGTGGGGCATAAAGGCCGGGGTATCTGTGCCAGCTATCAACAAAAACGCCCCCGCCATTGTAACGATCACCAGAGCGCCACATGCCGCGATGAGGGCCTGCGCCACGGAAACCACCGCCGCCCCCGCCGGGGCCTCCACGATAACCATTTCCCCCTTGGCCGCGTCCGCCACCGCCTGGGCCGCCGCCGTCACGATGTCCTCCACCACCATTCGGGCCACCTCCGTCGCGATGTCCCCCGCCGCCACCCGGGCCACCGCCATCACGGCCGCCTCCTGGACCTCCCTGAGCGCTAGCTACTGTGGGGGCGATAGCGAGTGCCAAGCCCATCAGCAGAGCTACAGATCGTTTAGTCTTGGTGGACATAAAAAACTCCGTTCGTAATGCGCCATCAAAGGTCTCCCGATGTGGCGAAAATTGGTCACCATTGTAACAGAGAGACAAAACCTCGGACTTTGTTGCGAGATTTCCGGAAAATTTCTCTCGGTTTGCCTTCGCCAAGGGGAGGTTGCTCACGAGCATATCGCGAATGCCCGGCTATCGAACCCGGTATCGTAGGAAATGTGTCATCTCAGCGCGTTCATAATGGCACGGTTCCAAGAATCGCCGGCTGTGAAAACCGTGTTTCCAAACATACGTAAAACGGCTTGCTATCAGCAGTTTCAAACAAGATCAGGGAAGCCCGATTGAAACAATATTCTCTTGGAATGAAAGGGGCTGTGCAGGGGGCAAAGACTACACTATCTGGCGAAAATTCTCATGGATCTGACGCGGCTATTTTTAAAGCTTTTAGCCGTCGAGCGACTGGATTTCCGGATATGACTTCGCCTTATGGCCCAGGGCTGCGTCACTCCCACGCAGAAGATGTCTACGCGTTTCTGATTGGTTGTTCTCTGATTGTGATGGGGCTGATGTGTCTGCACAAGGCCGGGCTTGTGACCGGTGGAGTGGCAGGTATTGCCTTGCTGTTGTCTTACATCGTGCCGATGACGCCTGGAAATCTGTTCACGGTCATCAACATACCGTTTCTTCTTTTTGCCGTTCGCGCCATGGGTGCCCGTTTCGCGCTTAAGACCACGATTGCCAGTTTTGGTATTACTGCCCTCGCGAGTGTTATTCCGAGCGTTATGGAACTTGCGTATGTCCAGCCTCTGTTCGCAGCGATATTCGGCGGAACAGTGATTGGGATGGGTATTCTCTCGTTGGCTCGTCATCAGGCGGGTGTAGGCGGGACAGGCGTTATCACGCTCTGGCTTCAGAAAAGCCGTGGCCTGAACGCCGGCCGCGTTCAGATCATGATTGATGCAGCCATTCTGACGCTGTCTGCTTTCTTCTTGCCGTGGGAAAAGGCCGTTCTGTCAGCCGTAAGCGCTTTTGCCATGAGTAGTGTGCTCATGGTGTTCCATCGGCCTGGACGATACATCGGGCATTAGAGAAAGCCGCTTTCTGGCGGTTTCCAGCAGCACATCCCAGTTAAGAGAACGGCGCTCCGGAATGCAGACCATGACGAACTGTGTTTCTGAAGAGACAGTGCGCCTCAAAAGATCGCCACATCAGGCAGTTTGAGCAAACTCAAATTGTGGCACTGAGTGCCAAAATGTAGAAGGTGCGGAGAATTTAGAACAACGAACAGGATTCAGGCATGAAACTCTCGCGGCTGGCTTTGTACCTTCTGGCTGGATCTGTCATGGGCAATGTTCCCTCTTATGCGGCAGAAACCAAAGAAAAAGCTACTCCGGAAGCGGCCGCGAAGAAGTCTGTACGCGCGTCTGAACCTGAGAATATCACTGTTCATCGTCGTAACGGAAGTGGCACGGCAGCAGAATACCGTACGAAGGAAGCCTCTCTTGGCCCTCTTGGTACGCGATCCATTCTGGATACGCCGATGTCTGTCATGGTGGTGCCCCACGACGTTCTGGTTAACCAGCAGACCAGAAACATCAATGATCTGATTGCATTCGTGCCATCTGCCCAGCTTGAAATGCGTGGTGATCCGAATACCAGTCGGCCTCAGTCCCGTGGGTTTGAGGGCGACGTTATTGCCAATACGCGCATGGATGGCCTCAACATGGTCATCACCACACCTTATGCTGCGGAGCAGTTTGATAGTGTTCAGGTTCTGAATGGGTTGGCTGGTGCGGTGTATGGTCCGCAAAATCCAGCGGGCACATTTGACTTCACATTGAAGCGCCCGACAGACCGGCAGACAGAGCGTTTTGTTGTGGGTGTTGATTCCATTGGGGCACCCATGGAAAGCCTCGATGTCTCAGGTCGGGTCGGCCACAACAAGTGGTTCGGCTACCGGCTAAACCTGTTGAACCAGAACGGAGAGGGGTACGTCGCAGACTCTCACCTTCGGCGTAACCTGGTGAGTGGTGATTTCGACATTCACCTTTCACCGAAGACAGTCATCCAGATTGATGCCAGCCAGTACACATATGCCCAGCGCGGCTATCCGGGTGGCTTTTCGTATGCAACGACGATTCAGCTACCGGATGCTCCGGATCTTAGCCAGAAGGGATACGGTCAGAAGCAAGCCGGTTACAACATGGAAACCGATACTGCCCTGATGAAGATCATTCATCACTTCAATGATGACTGGAGCCTGAAGCTGGGTGGGATGTGGCAGAATGCTGCCAGAAATGTTTTCAGTACGGGTAACCAGCTGCTGAACTCTGCGGGACTTTACCGTCAGACAATCTCAGCTGCGACGACGGCGAATGATTTCGTGGCGGGCAGCAATACGGCTTATTTGAATGGATCGTTCCATACGGGCCCACTGAAGCACCAGATCGAGATTGGAACCAACGGCTACGTCATGGGGAACTACAACCCGACGTCATCGACCGGCACTTTGACTCTGGGACAGGCGACAATTGGTAACCCACAGAGATTTCCGAGTGCACAGCCTTATTATTCCGGACGTTATAAATCTGCCGATACCATGACGCAGTCCCTGCTGGCCGGGGATACGATTTCTCTGGGCAAGCACTGGTCCATCATGGGGACGCTGGCCTGGAGTTGGCTGAGCACCAATAACTATGCAACGAGTGGCACGAAAACGTCGTCCTACAGCCGTGCCGCTGCCTTTAGCCCGATGACAAGTCTGCTTTATAAGCCGGCAGCCAATCAGACGGCTTATTTCACCTGGGGGCGGTCCTTGCAGGCTGGTACTTCGGCGCCGGCAGGTGCTGTGAATGAAAACGAAGTGACAGCTCCTCTGCGTTCAGAAGAGTATGAGGTTGGTTACAAGATTTTGGTGGCCAAGAGACTGCAGCTGAATATTGCTGGCTTTAGAATGTCTCGCCCGTTCGCTTATACAGATCCTGTTACGTATGTTTATTCCAATTACGGTGTGCAGCGGAATTACGGCGTTGAATTCCAGGCATCAGGAAATCTGACGCAGGATCTGAGCATCCTGGGCGGCATGACGTGGCTGGATGCTCAACTGCTGAACACGGGTGTGGCCAAGACGTCCTACAAGCAGGTTGTTGGCGTACCGCCTTTAATGGCGAACATGTTGATTGATTATCGACTGCCATTTCTTAAAGGCGGCGCTGTCAATGCGAACGTGCATTACATGGGGCGCCGGGCGGCCAATGTATATAACACCACGTTTGCTCCGTCTTATGTGACGCTGGATCTGGGCGCGCGCTATGCAACGCACGTTTATCATCAGCCTCTTGTGTTCCGCTTCGGGGTCGATAACGTCACGAACCAGAGCTACTGGGCTTCTGTTTACCCGTCGAGCATCAACGGTGGTGGAAGCGCTACAAACTCTGCGGTTGCTGGCCTGCCACGGACGTATCACTTCACGATTGAACTGGATCTCTGAGGCAATAAAGCCCTTTCAGCCGAGGCTGAGAGGGCTGTCTTCCATCCAGAGAAGAGGATGGAACGTGAAGGCACGGCGCAGGATATGTTCCAGATCTGTGCGGCCTTCGGTCTTCATCCATTCGTCTACAGCTGTGCGATAAGTTGCAATCGCGGTCCGCGCAATCAGGCGCGCTGCCAATGATGGCATATCTGTGGGGGGGAGGCGGTCCATGAGGGCTTTGGCAAGCGCCTCTTCCCATTCCTCATATTTTTGCAGACTGACACTCCGAAGTGCGGGCTCGTGCTCAAGGAGTTGTACGAGCGCGTAGGCGTATTCCCGGTTGGCGGTGATCCGTCGAACAACCGGAAGAAGGGCCAGAAGGACCATGTCCTGCAACGAAGCATCCGGACTGGCAGACGCAATCGCATCATTAAATGCCTGAGTCATGTCGCTGGTCCAGGCGAGGATGATGTCTCCCTTGCCTGAAAAGTATCGGAATAGTGTTCTGCGGGAGACATTGGCAGCTTCGGCGATTTGCTCGACAGACGTTTCTTCATATCCCTGAGTAGAAAACAGCCGCAGTGCCTCCCACGCTAGGGCCGTCGCGGTGCGATCCTTTTTGCTTTGCCGCCTGCCGAGATCTTTTTTCTTGTCCTGTTCGCCATCCATCATGGTCCGACGGTCTTCCAGTAAGCGGGGAATATCATCTTGGTGTCGTCCAGAAGGTCATCATGATGGCGTGTGTGTGGGAGCGGAGCTGCCCGGTGTATGGTTTGTCGCGTCTGTATAACGCCTGGCGGCGGCAAGGGCAGTGTGAAGTTCTTCAAAAATATTTTCTGGACCGATTGCGACTATCAAATGGTGTCGGTTCATATCTGCCCTGAGATCCTGGCTTACACGGCCAAAAATCATCGTCACCTGCCTCTGTTTGAGTGTTGCGAGTAACAGGTGCAGGTCGTTGGCTGCCGAATAATCAATATCCGTGATGGGGCTGCATTCAATGAGAATGCAGTGAACGGGGTGCGGGGCATCGCTAAGCAACGTCAGGATGTCTCGGTTGAAGCGAGTAGAGTTGGCGTAGAACAGGTCAGCACAAAAGCGGAAAATGATGAGCCCAGGCTCGCTCTCCAGGCCGCCGCGGGCTGGAACGGCTTCCAGTGTGCCCTGAGGAGTAAATGGCTGGAGAACGGCCGTGTGAGGATCGTAACTGTGGCGCACATGACGAAACAGCGACAGGGCGATGGCGGTGAGTACGCCCTGTTCTACTCCAGCGCCAACAACGACTGCCGCCGTCACAAGTGCAAGCCAGAACTCTCCCGGGCTTTCCTGACGAATTGAGAGCAGTGCGCGGATTTCGATCATTCCCAGCGCGACAGTGAAGACAATCGCGGCGAGTACGCATTGTGGAAGGTATTGCAAAGGCGTGGTGAGGAAGAGGAGCACGACCAGGGTGGAAAGAGAAAAGACAACTTGTGCCACCTGACTCCGGGCACCTGCTCGTACCGCCATAGCTGTCTGGGTTGGACTGCCGTTAACCGTGAAGGTACCACTGACTGCTGCAAGTATGTTGGCAGCTGCCAATCCCGTCAGATCCCTGTTTTCATTCAGTTCTTCGTCGAACTGTGTTGCGTACACGCGGGATGTCGCAGCGCTTTGGGTGATGATGACGAAGACGCATGAGGCTGCCACAGGAAAAAGCGCAAGCAGTTCATTCCAGCTGATAATGGGCATTTGGAAGGTCGGCAGTCCGCTTTGGATAGGGCCAAGCGTCGGGAGATTCCGCGTCAGGAATGGGACTGTTCTGTCTGCCAGAATAGCGCCAACGACGGCCAGTAATGCGGCAGGGCATCGTGGGAAAAACCGGTTTAGAAGGAGCAAGCCGCCCACGGTGGCACCGGCGGTAAGGGTGGATGTCAGGTTGAGATGAGTGGCCTGAGTAAGAGTTTCGACCACCTGCATCGCGGGGTTATGCGATGTCATCTGGATGCCGAGCATGTCGTGAAACATGGAAATGGCGATCTGGACGCCGACCCCTGTCATGAAGCCAACAAGGACTGTTCGAGAAAGAAAGTCTGCCAAAAAACCGAGGCGAAATAATCTGGCGGCCAGAAGCAGCATTCCGGCAAGGAGCGCGTTAGCGCTGACCAACGCCATGTAGTGTGCGCTTCCTGGTGCAGCCATGGCTGTAACAGCGCCAGAGAGAATGGCCGCAGTGGCGGAATCTGCCGCGACAAGAAGATGTCTGGAAGAGCCGAAGGCGGCAAAGCCCACAAGAGGCAGAAGAACTGTATAAAGCCCGGTGACGGATGGCATGGCCGCAATGCGGGCATAACCAAGGACCTGCGGGATGTTTGTAAAAGCGAGCGAAAGCCCTGCCAGAACATCGGTTCGCCATGATGGCGGAAGCTTTCGACGCCAGGGAGGCTCCATCACATTGACCTCGCAGGACAACGACCAGCTTTTGTTGAAAAAGCTGGTCGTGCCGGTTGGTTAGCCCTGAACAATAGCGATCAGAACTTCCACAATTTCTGGATCAGCCAAAGTGGACAGGTCTCCAAGGCCATCAGTCTCGCCGCAGGCAATTTTGCGCATCAGGCGTCTGACATTTTTGCCAGAGCGCGTCTTCGGAAGATCAGGGACGATATATACTTTTTCGGGCACCGCATAACGCCCGACTTTCGCAGCGATGGCGCGAACGGCAAGCATTTCCAAGTCAGGATGGGACGGATCACGGGCCACAGCATACACGACGATGCCCTGACCTTTCAGGTCATGCGGAATACCAATTGCGGCACTTTCAACAATCGCATGTTCTGCAGCCAGTGCATCTTCAATCTCGGCAGAGCCGATGCGATGCCCAGAAACATTGATGACGTCATCAACCCGGCCGGTGATCCAGTAATAGCCGTCTTCGTCGCGTCGTGCGCCATCGCCCGTAAAATAATGGCCGGGGTAGGGGCGAAGATACGTTGTTTCAAAGAGCGCATCGTCGTTCCAGATCGTCAGTGCGCGACCTGGCCATGATCCATCAATGCAGAGCACACCTTCTGTTGCGCCCTCCAGCGGATGTCCCTTGTCGTCAACCAGGATGGGATTTACGCCCGGAAGTGGGAGTGTTGCAGACGCGGGCTTTTCCTTGACCGCGCCTGGAACGGGCGAAATCAGGATGCCACCGCTTTCAGTCTGCCACCAAGTATCTACGAAGGCACAACGCCCACCACCGATGACATCATCGAACCAGGACCATGCTTCCTGACTGATCGGCTCACCGACAGTTCCCAGAACGCGCAAAGAGGTCAGGTCGTATTCGCGGGGAACATCGTTTCCTTCGCGCATCAGGGCACGAATGGCAGTGGGAGATGTATAGAATGTGGTGACCTTATGGGCCTGAATAACATCCCACCAGCGACCGGGCTTCGGATGAGACGGCATGCCCTCGAACAGGAGAACGGTGCCACCGTTCGAGAGCGGGCCATAAACTACGTAGGTATGACCGGTAATCCACCCGATATCAGCCGTGCACCAGAACACATCACCTGCCTGATGATCAAAGACGAGTTCGTGTGTGTAGGAGGCCCAGGTCAGGTACCCGCCTGTTCCATGGACAATGCCTTTTGGTTTGCCTGTGCTTCCGGACGTGTAGAGTAGAAACAGCGGGTCCGTAGAGGCCATCGTTTCAATTGGGCAGGACGCCGAAGCCGATGTCAGCAGTGGATTGAGCATGTCATCACGGCCTGCCTGCATGGGGACGGGTTCGTCTGTGACACTAACAACCAGAACGTGCTTCACCGACAAGCTGTCGGGACGCAGGCTCAAAGCAGAGTCCATTGTCGTCTTGAAAGGAATGCGTTTCGCGCCACGCCGCCCGACATTCGCCGTTATCACCAAACTGGCGCCACTGTCGGCCAACCGGTCTGCAATAGCCTCAGGCGAGAAGCCGCCGAACAGCACGACATGGATGGCACCCAGCCGTGCGCAGGCCAGCATGCTCACGACGCCTTCGATCACTGTTGGCAGGTGAACTGCAACGCGGTCACCCCGACGAATACCGTGTTCACGCAGAACATTCGCCAGACGGCATACGCGTTCATGCAGGTCACGATATGTGAGGCGGATGATGTGCTCCGCTTCTTCTGCCTGCCAGATCAGAGCCGGCTGATCTGCACGGGTCTTGAGGTGCCGATCCAGGCAATTGAAACTGGCGTTCAGCGTTCCATCTGAAAACCATCCCGTCCCGGTGTCCTGCGCGCTGGATGGCGCTTGAATCCAGTCCAGCCTTTTTCCCTGATCCTGCCAGTATGCTTCTGGATTTGCTTGGGCGGCATCCGTTAGCGCGCGATAATCTTCAGGGGAGAGGCGAAACGCACCAGCGCGATAAGGGGTGGACATAAACGGAATGTGCTCACTGACCAGAAGCTGAAAAAATTAGGGTGAAAACCTGTATCTTAAACAGAACCACAAATCCAAAAGCAAAAAAGCCTATTAGCTTACAATGCTGTAATTTCCGGGATTGAGGCTGCAAAGACGCGTTTTATGGAGCTTCTGTTTCTGGATGCTGCATCAGATATGTAACGGCATCCTTCCAGTTGGCGACCCGCGGAGACCATTCCACATTCAGGTTGTGTGGAGCAGAGAACAGAATGCCCTGTCCCTGAAAATGCTGAAAATGTCGTACGTTGTCATCAATAAGGAAATCGGCAGCAAGAATACTTTTATGACCGCAGAATACGATGTTCAGAGCGGGAATAAAGGGAAAGTGTTTCTGAAGCCATTGGAACTTGGGAGCACAGGATGCCGGGTATTCCATCGCGGCTGTCGTAATAAAAATGTCGAAATGCTGGCTTAGAAATTTTAGCGCATCCGTGGCGCCGGGCATGACCTCAAGGTCAGCAAAGAAGTGTCCCTCGTGCAGAAGTGCCTGCATTCCCGCAGCGTGTTCCGGAGTTGCCAGATCCCCTAAATGGTGCCCTTTCAACTCGTCTTCTGTCCAGCGATATCCGTGCGTGTCTTGGTACCACAGGCGCTGAGCGGTGAAGGCGTCAGCAATCACTTCATCCATATCGATAGCGAGACGGGGGCGAGATTTTTTCACGAGACAGGGACTCCTGACAGAGTTCGGAGATACAACTCTCTTCTGTTCAGGAGGGAAGGGCAAGCCGCAGGGCGCATGGGTTCATGAAATGACGGATGTCTGCGCCCCGCTGTGTAATAAGCTTAAAGAGGGATTAGCTGATGCTGCGACCTTCGTTCAGACCGTAGAAGATGAAGTGCATCAGAAGATCATCTTCATATTCCGTTAAATCCGGGTTGGCTGCACGATACTTTTCCGGGTCAAAAAAGCGATTGGGTTTTCTGCCTTCCCGATATCCGGCTTCCCGATAATGCGTTGCCGGATCCAGGCCAGATGCTGCGACATCCGGATATTCGCGCATGTACCACGCCTTGTCGAAAGCACAGACAAGGTCAGGAAGAAATGGGCCGCTTGCAGGCTCTTCCGTGATTTCAACTGGCTCTACCACGACAGGAGACTCTTCGATAACGGCCTCCAGAACGACAGGGGTGGCTTTTTTGCTACGAGAGGCGGACGCTACCTTTTTCGTGGCAGTTCGAGAGGATGTCTGTCGATTGGCAGAGGACATAATTAGACTTACCCTGTCAGTTAAAATGTTTTTGGTTCTGCTGTGGAAACGCCGGTAAAAGGCCCCCTTGTTTCCCCAAGGCCTGCGAAACCCTATCCTAGTAATGAAACCATTAATATCGAAAATTCACGACTTTTTAGTAAAAAACAACGTCGAAGCTGTCGGGGCAAAAATGCGAAAAAAAAGCCCTTGGAAACAAGATGTTCCTTTGCTGCTGACGCCTCTTGGCCCCCAATGCTAAAGAAATATTCCTCGAATTCTCTGAGATCAAACCGATGCCGAACTCAAAGCCTCTGATTCTGTCCTTCGGAAGCATCAATATTGATGTAACTGCTCGGGCCGTTCGCCTGCCTCTTCCCGGAGAGACCGTGCATGGTGAAAGCTATGCCGTCATGCTCGGTGGTAAAGGTAGCAATCAGGCGGCCGCGGCTGGGCGTCTGGCGTCCGGTTCCGAGGTTCAGGTCGCGTTGGCAGGGCGTATAGGGCAGGACGGTTTTGGTGCGCAGGCGCGCCAGGAGCTGGAGCGTTTTGGGGTGGATCTTTCTCCGCTGCGAGAAGATGCTTCTCATGCCACGGGAATTGCGCTGATCGGGATAGATGGGAGCGGAGAAAACTGCATCACCGTTGTTGGTGGTGCAAACATGGCCGTCGATGAAACCGATGTTGCCGTAGCCTCGGACTGGATTGAGCGCGCGGCAGTGCTTCTATTGCAACTTGAAGTGCCTCAGCAGGCAGTTCTGGCAGCCGCCCGTAAAGCGCGGATCAAGGGCGCTATAGTTGTGCTCGATCCGGCACCTGCGCCGGAAAAGGGGCTTCTGGATGCGCTCTGGCAGGAAATCGATATTATAACCCCGAACGAAAGTGAAACTTTTCAGCTAACAGGCATTCGGCCAGAAACTGTAGAAGACGCGGCGAGGGCTGCGGACTTGCTTCTGGCAAAGGGCGTGAAATCCGTCCTTGTAAAAATGGGAAGCCGGGGCGTTTTCTGGCATGATGGAACACGCAGCGGTCACAGTGCGCCATTTCACATAGAGCCCATTGATACTGTGGCAGCTGGGGATTGTTTCAATGCCGGGTTGGCATTTGCTCTGGCGCAGGGAAAGTCGCTCTCCGAGGCTGTCCGGGTTGCGTCAGCGTGCGGGGCGCTCGCAACGACACGTCATGGCGCCGCTGATGCTGCTCCCGCATGGGATGCTGTGGCTGCGTTGATGAATGCGCAGCCAGAAGCCTAGACAGATCAAAGAGGAGGCCTTTTTCAAGGCCTCTATAAATTTGAAAATCCCTCACATTGCGGGGGACGAATTTCCAATTTGGGCGGCAAGCTGATCGACGAGCGCGCGTGTCACGGCAGTGATCCCGTCATCTGTGGCTGTTGATCCCTGAGTGCTGAAGCTGGCGCGCTGGTGTACAACCGGGTGATGCTCGTCAGCAGGGACAAAGGACCAGTCTGCTTCTAGCGTACCTTGACCTGACTTCGTGATATCCAGCCGGTTGATAGTGATCGCCAGCCGGGTTTGTGGAGAGCCTGCTGTCGGATGTGTTGTGACGAACACAGAAGGCCAACTGCGAGAGAGCTGCGCTGTCACGAGATCTGTAATGCCTCTGGACAGACGACTGGCCCATCGGCCATTTGCGCTGCGATCTAGCAGGTCTCCATTTCTGACAAGGATGTCCTGACTATCGAGGTAGTCAGGAACAATGACAGGATCGACAGCTAATACGGTTGCTGATGCGGTGCTGGCCGCCAGATCATTTCCGATGGCGGGCGCGCCGAGCGTATAAAACCGCACTGGTGGAGAGGAGCAGCCGCTGAGGAGCAGGCCAGCAAGAGTGAGCGAGGCGAGGTGCAGTCTCATCAGTGGCGTCCCGTCAGAAGAAGTTGCGGATTACGTTCAACATCGTTTGCAAAGCCGCGTAGGGCAGAGGCTGCTGCTGCGATATCGCGGAGGCCCGCTTCGAGGTTAGCCCTGTCCGCTGAGCGCGGAGATGTAATGCTCTGAATATTGTTCAGACTTTCACCCGCTTTCTGGATCGTCTGATTGCTGCTTAACAGCAGGGCTTGGAGCTCTTTTCCACGTGCAGTCAACTGATCGGACCCGGCATCAGCCAGTCGGTTCAGGCTGTTGAGGGTATGTTCAAGCTCCGGTTGAAGGTGCGTAACCAGGTCTCTGCTCGCATCGATCATGTCGCGACTATGGTCGGATGTCGCACGAATGCTTTCGATCAGGGTTGGCATATCCCTGTCCAGCTTGTCAGAAAGCTCCCTTACAGCGGCAAGGGTCGCGTTGGCGTTGTCGCCAAGTTCCTTGAACGGCAGGTTCTGCAGGGTTTGGGTCATCGCCTGGATGGAAGACTGTTTTGTCGGAATTTCCGTGAGGGTAGCGATGTCAGGATGCATGACCGCTGGTGTATCAGGCGCAAAATCGAGGTCGATCTCTGAAGAGCCCGTGACAAAACTTTTGAGATTCATTTCTCCGCGAAGGCCTTGAGAGACGAGGTCCCGGATTGTTGGAAAATGGTGGGCACTACTGTTTGTCAGGGTAATATTGTCTGGCCGCATCGTGACATAGACCGGAATATAGGCGTCTCGCGTCTGCGGGTTATATTCGATAACGACCTTATCGACCGCGCCAACCTGAACCCCACGGAAGGTAACGGGTGCACCCACCGACAGCCCGGACGATGCGCCATGGAAAATAAGGACAGCTTTTTCCATGCGGGTGAAGGGATGGAAATTGCCGAACAGCACAAAAGCTGCCACGCCAAGACCGATCCCACCTACAACAAAGGCGCCTACGAGAGCCTGCTTGTTCATCAATTGCGTCCTTCTTCGTTGCGTTCCCGATGCATGAAAGCATGGACCTGAGGTTCGTCGCAGTGGTCGCGCAGGTCCCTTGGAGAGCCGTGTGCGATGGGGATTTTGCTTTTTGCGTCCAGGAATATTCCGTCATCGGCGATGTGGAACAGACTGGAGAGTTCATGGCTGACGATAACGACGGTCGCGCCGAGACCATCTCGGAGGTTGAGAATCAGGTCATCCAGGCGGGCCGAAGTGATTGGATCCAGACCTGCAGAGGGTTCGTCAAAGAACAGGATATCCGGATCCAGTGCGATTGCTCGTGCCAAACCAGCACGCTTCCGCATGCCGCCACTGATTTCTGACGGAGACATGTCGATGGCTGGCAGAAGACCTACAAACCCCAGTTTGAGTTCTACGAGCCGCCGGATGACATCTGGCTTGAGGTCCGTGAACATCTGAAGGGGAAGAGCGACATTCTCCCCGAGAGTCATGGAACTCCATAAAGCGCCGCTTTGGAAAAGAACGCCGAACCTGTGGTTGAGCTCTGTTCGTTCTGCTTCAGTGCCAGACCAGTAATCTTCGCCATCGACCTGATATTCTCCAGCCGTGGGGCGAAGCAGGCCGATCATACTTTTCAGAAGTGTACTCTTGCCGCAGCCAGAGCCGCCCATAACGGCAAAAATGCTGCCCTTCTTAACTTCTAAAGAGATGTTCTTCTGAATGACCTTCGGTCCAAATGCGAGAGTGACATCCTGCATTGAAAGAACGGTTTTTCTGGTATCGGTCATGCGTCAGATTCCCAGCACGTCGGCGATAACGGCGAAAATGGCGTCAATCGCAATGACCCCGACAATTCCCACCACAACAGCCCGTGTGGCAGCGATGCCAACATCAGCGGCTGATCGTCCGGCCTTCAAGCCAATTCGGCAACTGGTCAGCCCGATGAAGGCACCGAAGACAATGCTTTTAACAAATGCAAAAATAAACTGGCCGATACCGAAGGACGTGATTGTCTGATGGAAATAGCCAGCAGCCGTAATATCCAGCATGGAAATCGCGACCACGAACCCTCCAAGCATGCCGATCAGGCAGCCGTAGAGGTAGAGAAATGGCATCGTGATAACGAGCGATAGAACTGCCGGAAGTATCAGATACGTGGATGTTGGGATGCCGAAGACGTTGAGGGCATCAATTTCTTCATTGCCCTGCATGGTGGAAATGCGCGCTGCGTAGGCGCCTCCGGTTCGTCCTGCCATGATGATGGCGGTCATGACGGCGGCCATTTCACGAACCATGGCGATGCCAACAAGGCTTGCAACGTAAATACCGGCAGCAAATTTCTGAAGCTCAACCGCCCCAACAAATGCAAGAATGGCACCAATCAGAAAATTGACGATGCCTACAATCAGCAATGCCTGAGGGCCGGCATTTGCAGTGTCACTCAGAAGATCTGAAAGACGCATCCGGCTTCGCCCTGTAAGGGCCTGGAGCCCCCCGCGTAGGGTCATCCCACCTAAACTCGTAACGGTGCCGATTTCAGTGAGGCTACTGATCGTGTGGCCCCCAATCCGTTCGAGAACGGGCAGACGCTTGGCGGGCGCGGGGGGGGGGCCATCAGAGGCGTCGGGTAAGAGTTCGAGAAGCTGTCTTACAGGGGCCGGTAAGCTTTGAGCATCCAGAGTAATATGTCTGTCGTGCCCGCTGCGTTTGATGTCCCAAAGAAAAGCGATCAGCCCTGTGTCCCAGTCGGTGATGGGGGACATATCAAAAGTGAGGGTGCTTCCAGCAGGCGCTGCACGCAGTCCGTCTTTCGGAAACTGAGGAATGTTTCCTGTTCTTGCCAGCCACACACCCCGAAGTGTCAGAAGAGGGCTGTTCCCTTCTGACGTAAGGCTCCACTGCGGAGATTGAGATGGGTCTAGCGGGGCAGGTGGCTCTTGCAATTGCGTCACGCCATTTCAGTCATTTTAGTCCTTATCCTCTCTACGAGGTCAGAAGCCATGAGGGAAGGGGTAGGCCGAACCGTTCGGTCATTTTAATCGGTTCAGTGTACCAAGAGAGTCACTTGTGAGTGTTTCGGAAGGGTGAGAAAAGCAATGAGACTTCATAACGTCCGAAATGGTTCTTTTATGCGCTCCTGGCTTCTTTCTGTCCCTCTGCTCTGTGCCGCTACGATAGGAATGACTTCTCAGGCGTTCGCCTGGGGACCGTATGGCCATGCAATTGTCGCGGATATTGCTCAGGATCGCCTGACGCCAGCGGCTGCGAAAGCAACAACTGCACTTTTGGCAATGGAAGGTCATCAAACGCTGGATCAGGTCGCATCATGGCCAGATACGATTGGACATGTTCCTAAAAAGAAGGGCGGAGAGCCGAAGACGCTGCTTTGGCATTACGTTGATACAGATGTTTCTCAGCCAGCATATGACCAGGCCCGCGACTGTGCGGATGGAAACTGCGTTGTTGAGAAATTGCCCGAGCTGGAAAAAACCCTTGCTGATCACTCGGCCTCTCCGGAGCGGCGGCTTTATGCTTTGAAGTGGGTTGTACACTTGGTTGGTGACTTGCATCAGCCGTTGCATGCTGCGGAGCGGAATAACGATAAAGGCGGGAATGCTATCCGCCTTTCATATTTTGGCGATACCGCAAATGGGCATATGAATCTCCATGCCCTATGGGATGAAGGCGTGCTGGACCGGCAGGCCAATTTGGTTGTTGGGCCTCATTATTCTATCGACTTCAGTCGTGCTCGTGATGAAGCCACTCGACTGGGGGCGACTATCACACCTGATGAGACGGCATACTGGGTAGCTGATCTTTCTGGTGGTGATGTTCGCCATGCCGTTATTGATTGGGCTGACGAAAGCCATTCCTTGGCACGGTCTGTCGCTTATGGCGCACTTCCCCAGGTTAAAGGGGCAGATATTAAGGACGCCTATACAGCTCTTGCTTGGCCGATCATCGAGCTTCGGTTGCAGCAGGCAGGTGTCCGTCTTGCTGCGATCCTGAATACAGCAATGAATGAGCAGTAAGCTCTGAGGCGCGTTTCTCTTATCTGAATTCGTGTAAGCACAAATTCAGATAAGAGTGTTTTTCCTAGAGTATAAATTTACTGAAGCTGCGGAAGGCTGGCTAAAGCATCGGTAGCAATGACGCTTCGATTTCTTCCCTCAGCTTTGGCATAATAGAGGGCGCGATCAGCATCTTCGATGAGGTGGGTATAGTCCGGATGTCCATCAAATGTGGCCACTCCGATCGAAACCGTCACGGAAAATGAAGAACCTGTTGGCTGAGTGAGAATATGCGTGACGTTTTCACGAATATGCTCCGCAACCTGGAACGCTCTCTTTATATCCGTCTCAACCAACGCGATCAGAAACTCTTCACCACCATACCGGAAGATAAAGTCGCTTGTCCGGCAGGAGG